>CAMCFN010000157.1 GCA_945874145.1 Akkermansia muciniphila | reverse complement strand
GCGATGCCAGTCCCGTAGAAAGGTGCGCAGTTCGGAAATTTGTTCGAGGCCGCGCGGGTCGTCCATGTAGCCCTCGAACGTGAACCGGACGCGGCCGTGGAGCTGGCGGAGGAGTTCTGGGTTATGCAGCCGTTCCCACGAGAACACCTCCATGAAACTGGCGGGGTCGTTGTGGAGAATGACCGTGCGCGAGAAGCAGACTTCCACGGGCTGGCCATCAGTGGGCAGTTGGAGGAGCAGATTGAGTTGCGGAGAGTTCATATGAAAATTTGTTGCCGATAATTCAGTCCTCGTGCGGGAGCAGAATGGTGAGGACGGGTTCGCCGTCATCGCCGCCGCCGGAGATGGCCTTGAGCTGTACCAGCTCTGGCTGGGTCTTGCCGCGCGGGGTGAGTTCGAGCTCGAACCAGAGCGTCTCGCCGTGGGGATGGCGTTCGAGCTTGGCGGGCAGGATGCCGATTGCTGCGCAGCGGAGCATCCACAGCAAATCCCAGACGGTTCCCTGATCGCCGGCGGGAGTTTTGTCGTGTGCGCCGTAGGTGGCCCAGAGGCCGACCGTCAGCGCAACCGGGATTTGGAAGCCCGCCTCCCTGGCGAGCGGGGAGACATCGAGCAGCACGCCATCGGCGAGCGCCTCGACGCGGGAGTAGGTGATGACGAGGAGGTGGGAGTTTTGGGGAGTGGATGTGTTGATCATTTCAAAGCTGAAGTTCGGCTGCCATTCGGCTTGGGTTTGCTCTGGTTGCGCGAAGCGCCTTGGGGCGAAGGAGCCGAGCACCGTAGAAGCGCCGCGAAGGTGCGCGCCGTAAGCAGGTCGAGTTCTCAAGCGGAAAAAATTCAGCCCCGCTGCGCGGGGCTAAACTTCGTTTAGTCCGATCCACCGATTACCGGAAACGTCTTGGGGTCAGGGAGTATCTCCCAAAACGTCCGCGTCGCCGCTGGCCGGACCACGGCCCGGTAGTGGTGGATCACCACGGCCGGCGAGTTGCCCATTTCGGCAGCGGTCACGTTTTCGTTGCTCGTCTTGCTGAGGAAGTAACTGCCGAACGAATGGCGCAGCGCGTTGTGCGGCCAGGGCTTGATGCCGGCGAGGTCCGCGATCTCGCGGATGCGCTCGCCGAAGGTGTCGATGCTCTCGCACTTCACCAGCCGGCCTTCGGGCAAACCCGTGCGCGTCAGCCAGGCGAGCAGCGTGTCGTTCACAGTCAGCAGGCGGCGCTGGCGGGTCTTCGCCTTGGCGGCGAGGACTTCAATCAACCGCTCGTCGAGGTGAATCTCCTGGCTGTCCATCTCGAACACCTCACGCCGACGCGCGCCGCCGAAGAGGCTGATTACCAGCGCGGGCACGAGCTTGCGGTGATACTCCCAAGCCGCCCGTAGGAACCGTTCGGCCCCGACGGGCTCCAGGATGCCGACCGGGCGGTCCTCCACGATGGGCGGCTCGATGCCCAGCAGGACGTTTCGGGTCACGTAGCCCTTCCGCAACCCGTAGTTAAAGACCGTGAGCAGGGTTTTCAGGTAGCCCTGCTTCGTCCGAGCCACCACATCCAAGTCGTCCAGCCAGTCCTCCACGTCCGCTTGGGCAAGCTCGTTCGCCGGCTGGTCGCCGAACTCCCCCGTGAATATGCGCAGCTTGCTGCGATACTCGGCAAGCGTGGTGCCGCGACAGAGCCTTGATTCGCGGGACGCCAGAAACTCCTCACCCAACGTCGCGCAATCCCGCACTCCGCCGGCAGGGATGGCGTGCTTGAGGTAGTAGTCCGTCGCGGTGGCCAGGGAAACCTTGTGCGGTTCCAGCTTCTTGGCGCAGACCAGTGCCTCGGAGAGCAGGCTCAAGGGAATGTCTTTTGCCTCGTCGCCGAAGCGGCGTTTCACCGTGAGCTTGCTCGCGATAAACTCCTTCGCCTCGCGGCGCTCGCTGAAATAGTGCTTCTGCTCCTTCCCGCCCGCCAAGCCACGCCCCAACCGCGCCACCCAATAGGTGGTGCCGTTGATGGTTTGCTTGTAGGGGACGGGCGTTTTCAAGCGAGGGCCGGTGTTTGGAAAATGTCTGGCGTGGTATCGGTGCGACCTCAAGGCATCTGGCCCGCCTCCATGCGTGCCATGCAGGCCAGTGCATCCGTCAGGCGATAGGCGGTGAAGCGGTTCCCCTGCACCACCGGCTGGAGCCAGCCGGCCCGGACCACGCGGCGGGCCAGGCTCTCGCTCTTGAAGAGGCACATCAGCTCACGCGGGCGGAGCCACGGCCCGTAGGTGTTCAGCAGGAGCTGATAAGTGGTTTGTGCGTCGGCGAGTGGTGCGGATTCTGTGTCGTTCGTTTTCACACTCCTGTTCTTCGCACGGTTGCGCGCAGCGCGGTTCCCCGGAAACTCGGACTTGAGAAAGGAAGACTCCGAGCTGCCACCAGCGGCAACAAACGACATAATATGCCCCTAAAAGATAAGAGGCATTCTAACTGATACCACGTTGTGTCGGAGCAACACCGCGTCCTATACCGCATCTTTAGTGTCGTTATGACAAAAAGATAAGAGGCATTCTAACTGATACCACGTTGTGTCGGAGCAACACCGCGCCCCATACCGCATCTTTAGTGTCGTTATTACAATTAGTTGGCTCCTATAACTGCACTTACACATAAATCTCACGGTTGCCAAAACCTCCCATTGAAACGGAGCGATTTCCTTTTATACTCCCCCGTAGCGCAAAATCGCCGAGTAAATAATATTATGAACACATCATCACATCATTCAGCCATAGGGGGCACCTCAGCAGGAATTACCTTCGGGAATTTCTGGGAGGGTGTCCAAAACCGTAGTCTCATCAAAATTCTCCTCACAGTTTTGTCAGGTGCCTGTGCGCGCTGCCATGAAGGGAAATCGCCTTTCGCCAGGGCACTTACTACGGAGTCATTTAGATAGACTACACTGATTGAGATTGATAGCGTTGTGGGGTGCCAAAGATTGATGGGCGAAAATTATCTCACAAGGCGCTGGCGCATCTGAGGGTGCTGGCGGTGCGGCGAGTCACGGAGGATGGGGA
>CAMCFN010000156.1 GCA_945874145.1 Akkermansia muciniphila | reverse complement strand
CGGAGTATCCAAAAAGCCGCTCAAGACGAACGAATCCCTGCGCGCGCGGGTAGAACAGGACTTGGCCAACATCAGCAGGGATGCAATCCTCGTGGCCTCCTTCTTTTTGGCCGAAACTGTAGTCTATACTACTGACTAGGTAGTATGTCAACGTCTCCACCAATGCCGTGACCAGCCCGAATGATTTCGAGAACAAGCTGGGTTGCCCCTCGATTCTGCAACCGGCCCTGGGCGGCATCACGACCGCACCCAACTACAGCCGGGTTATCGGCTACCATGTGGTCATGACTGGCACGGGGGGGTCCATGCGGCTGGGCGACATCCCGGTGGGCACCTTCTTGGTGGGTGAATCCACCAACATCGTCATCTACACCCCGACCATTTACCCCTTTGATTTCGACAGCGATGGCGATGGAACATTGGACAGCAACAACTCCCTCTTCAACTCCACCACGCAACCTCGCATCACCTGCAACAACTTCATCTTCCACCACGACCGGCCCAGTCCCAACCTGCCGTTCAATGCCAACATGAAGCCGAGCGACAAGGGGAACGTTTGCTTTGCGGACGGCTCGGCTCGGATTGTGACGCGTGAGCAATGGCTTCGTAACGATGGTGGCATGTGGGGGCCCTGACCGCCGCAAACAGATCGCGCTTCGTTTGAACGCTAGACGCTCAGCAAGGTCTCCTCCTCGATACTATGAAAACCAAGCTTCTGTTTTCCCTCCTTTTCGCCGCCACCCTGACGCTCTGTGCTGAGGAGTTGCAGCCGCTTGGGGCTGATGAACTCGCCAAAGCCACTCAGTTGCTTATGGATGCAAATGCCCGGTTGGCGGCGCCACCGATCAAGCTGGAGTTGGCCCCGGATCAAGCCGTCGGCTTCAAGGGCGGCGAGGTGGGCGCGCTCCTCATTCCCGACAAACGGTGCAAGCTTGAGAAGCGTGGCAAGGAAGCGCGGAAGAAAAACAAGGGCGAGGCCATGCCCGTCGGCCAGTTGTGGACCTCAAAACTCTCTCCGAAGGACAAGGACACCGTGCTGCCAAACGACAAGTTGCAACTCGTCAAAGTCAGCGCGAAGGAGAAGGAGCTAGAGCTGGCGGTGTTCACTTTGGCCATTGAGCATGCTGGCAAGCGAGAGTTCCAACTCGCCATCTATGGCAGCGGCAGCCAGCCGGTGCTGCGTGTGCCGCTCGTGATGGACAAGGCCAAAGGAGCCGCGCCGGTGACGCTTTCGGCGCGCAAGACAGGCGACGCTTCCGGCGTGCTGGAACTCGCGCTGCTCGGCCGATTCAAGGCGGAAATCCCCGTTGGCAAACAGGCTGAATAGCCCAGCGCTCCGCGCGGCGGGCTTCAACCGCTTGCTTTTGCCTGGCTTTGGTGGTGTGCTGGTCACATCCGTTTGACCGAGCCGTGTGAAAACCGCCCTTGTCATTGATGACGATCCCATCGTGCGGTCCGTGATGTGCCGGACCTTGCAGGATGCGGGCTGGTCCGTGGTGGAGGCGGATGCGGGCGACACGGGCGTGGAGCTGGCGCTGGAGCATCGGCCCGAGGTCATCGTGACCGACCTGCTGATGCCGCGGTTCAACGGCTATCAGGTATGCCGAGCCATTCGCTCCAATCAGACCTTCCTCCCGCAGCCGCGTATCATCGTCGTCTCCAGCAGCAATTACGCCGCTGATCGGACCAACTCTATTGAGGCGGGCGCGGATGATTTCCTACTCAAGCCCATCAAGCCGGCCGAACTGCTCCACGTGCTGGAGCTGGAAGGCGGCACTACTTTCATTCGCCGCACCCCGGGCGTGAGCAAGGGGGCTTCACCGCCCGACACGACGTTTTTCCGCCGTGCCATCGGGACCCCGCCCATGGTTCGCTTCTGGGGAGTGCGCGGCTCCATCGCCACGCCCGGAGACTCGACCCTCAAATACGGCGGCAACACCACCTGCATCGAGGTGCGGGCGGACGGCGAGCTCATCGTGCTGGACGCCGGCACCGGAATCCGCAACCTCGGGCGAAAGCTTGCCGCCGAATTCAGCGGTCAACCCATCGAGGTATCCATTCTCATCTCCCACACGCACTGGGACCACATTCAAGGCTTCCCCTTTTTCATTCCGGCCTACAGCCCGCAGAATCAGGTCCGGATCAAAGGCTACGAAGGCGCGCGCGTCGGCTTGCAGAGCGTCCTCAGCAGCCAGATGGAAAGCCCGTTCTTCCCCGTCTCCATGCAGCAGATGCCCGGCTACCTGCAAATCGAGGAACTCAAGGACATGGAGTTCAACATCGGCAAGGTGAAGGTGCGGGCCGCCTTCATGAACCACCCCGGCATCTGTGTGGGCTATCGGCTGGAAACCAGCGGCGGTTCCATCGCCTTCCTCCCGGACAACGAGCCGCACTCCCGCCTGCGCATGGCCCCGGTGTCCGATAGCGCGCAGTCCTACGAGGTGCTCGCCTTCGCGCAGAAGCAGGACGAAAAACTCATCGAGTTCATCCGGGATTGCGACGTGGTCATCATGGACTCGCAATACGACGCGGCGGAATACCGCTCACACATTGGATGGGGCCACACCTGCGTGGACGATGCCGTGGCCCTCGCGGTCATCGCGAAGGTGAAGAAGCTATTCCTCTTCCACCACGATCCCGATCATGACGATGCCAAGGTGGAAAGCATGGCCGAATGGGCGCGTGAGCTGGTCGCCATCCACGGCGGCAACGTAGAAGTGGAAGCCGCCCGGGAAGGCGTCGAGGTGGTGCTGAACCGGGCCACTGCCTGACGCTGCGCAGTGGTTGAACCGCCCATGGATATGCCCGCTGCGCGACTTATGGATTATCCCGCGCCCACCGCTTCTACACCCGATTTTTCATGACCGCCCAAGAAGCCTTCATCGCCCTCAATCTGGTCGAGCACGTCGGCCCCGTGCGCGTCCGGCAGTTACTGGATCACTTCGGCGACGCGCCCGCGATTCTCACCGCCAATAAACAGGAACTGCTTCGAGTCCGTGGCATCGGGGAGGAGACGGCGGACGCCATTTGCGGTTGGGAGAGCGGCGTGGATCTGAGCGGTGAACTCAAGCGCATCACCGAATTTGGCTGTCATGTGCTCACGCAGGCGGACGCCGAGTATCCCGAGCCGCTCCGGCAAATTTACGATCCGCCCATCGC
>CAMCFN010000155.1 GCA_945874145.1 Akkermansia muciniphila | reverse complement strand
TTGGCTTCCGCCTTGCATCCGCTGCTCCACGACCGCGAGGAACTCGTGGTCCGCGCCGCCGCCGCCGCCTTGGGGCAACTCCGGCACCCCAGCTCGAAGGCTCCCCTGCTCGCAGCTCTGCTCACCCGCAGCCCGTTCGTGCAGGAACGCGTCGCCTGGGCACTGGGCGAGTTGAAGAGCATTGAAGCCGTGCCCGCCTTGATCGAGCGGCTCGCCACCAAGGATGAGCCCTTGAAAACCACTGTGGCGCTGGCGCTGGGCAAGCTTACCGACAAGCGCGTCCTGCCGCCGCTGCGCCGGGTGCTGCAGGACATTCCAGCGATCAACAACCTGCCCCGGGCGCGCGAAGCCGCGCTGGTGGCCTTGACTGCCCTCGGCGACAAGCCGTCGCTGCCGCGCGCGCTCCAAATCGTGGCCACCACCGTCGTCCCGGCGGTCGCGGGTGCCGGACCCAGTTTCGATGAAACCTTCGTCCGGGCGGCCGCGCTGCAACTCCTCGCAGCCGTGGGCGACAAAACCACCGGCGCGGCGCTGCTGACAGCCGTCAAAGAACAAATTCCTCGCGAACTGCGGCCCACCATGGCAGACACGCTCGCCAAGCTGCTGGGCCGCCCCTACCAACCGCTGCCCGACGAAAGCTATCAGAGCTACTTCGTGGAAAGCCTCACGGCGCGCCCGACCAAAGGCGTGCCGCTGCCCGGTGCAGCGCCAGTGCCTTGAACCCGAACTCCGCAGCCGGGAACGCGTGAGCAATCTGGGGGGCGGCCTTCAGGCCACTTCAGCGACCAAGCAAACAAGAGCGAAACTGGGGGCTGTGGACTTGCGGACGGTGAAGCGGCTTAAACGCCTCGCTCCGTTGCGGTAAACTTCTACTGGCGAATCGAGGCTTACTTGCCCGGCTCCGGCGTGCTGTCCAACTCGGCCTTTGCCAAGGTATCGCCTTTGGCCACCGCCTTCGCCAGCCACTCGCGCGCTTTGGCGATGTTCCGATGGTCCGCCCCATAGGCATCGCGGAGCATGGTTCCGTAGATTCGCATGGCGGCGGGCAAGCCCTGATTCGCTGCCTTCTCACACCATTTGCGCGCCTCCACCTCGCTCTGTTTGGTCCCCTTCCCATACATATACATTTGGGAAAGATCGAATTGCGCCTGCATCTCCCCAGCCTGCGCCCGCTTATGGGCCGACTTAAACTCGGACGAGCCGCAGCCAGACATCAGCAAGCCGCCAGCGGTCAAAATGGCCAGCAGAGACAAGTGAAAGGGGCACCTCGCGGGGCGCATCGGATGGCAGGGGCTTTTCATGGTGACACTCAATACTTGGTCAAGGTGTGACAACATGCGGTGAAACCTCTTGAAGAAACAGATGGTTGACAAGGTCAAAGGCGGGACTGGCAAAACTTCCCCACCACCATGAACCAGACCTCTTCCCGGCGTTCAAGGCCCTTGGCGTTCACTCTGATCGAGTTGCTCGTAGTCATCGCCATCATCGCGGTGCTTGCCTCCATGCTGCTGCCTGCCTTGTCCAAGGCCAAGCGGCAGGCCGCAGGCGCAACGTGCATCAACAACCAAAAGCAGATTACAATGCTGCTGCGGTTCCAGGCGGAAGACACCGGCCAGTTTCCGGTGAGCTGGGTCAATCAGCAATTGGGCGTGGCCGCTCATCTGAACCAGACCAATCCCGACATGCCCGGCTATCAATTCTGGCAGGATCCCAATGGCAGCGGCATCTCTCCCGGCAACGGAATCTTTCAACTGGTATCTTGGATGGATGTGCTGATGAGCAACGGGGTGTCGAACACTAAAATGTTCCGCTGTGGTTTGGTTCCAAAGACAGTCCCGACGAGCGGAGGGGCTCCCCTGCCCAACGGCGGTGACTGGGCGCACTACGGCTACAGCCGCTACATCGGCGGAACGGCTGCGGGTTATCCGGGGGGCCTGGGTGCCCCGGCATTCAATGAAACTGCCCAGCGCCCTGACTACACCATCATGATCGCAGATTACTACCTGATGTGGGCTCCCTACATGAACCATACCGACTGGTATGCCCAAGGGGTCAATCCCGGGCTTTCAGCGGCCAATGCTGCACGCGTCTTTCGTCACAATAACCGCTCACAAGTAGGCTTTGCTGATGGTCATGTTGATTTTGTGGAGCGCAGCGACAACAGCTATTGGGGCGTCCCGGGCAATGCGCCAGACATCGCCCGGGCGCTCAATGCCCGCTGGAATCCTCGAACCGCTGGACCACAATAACTCAACTTCGTCTCCAAGGAGTGCGGGCTGCCAGCCCGCTTACCTTGTCGCCAGCCGGAAAAGGTAGTTTCAGCTGGTGGCTTTCGGGGGGATTGTTCGGTGTCCCGGTCGAACTATCAACCTGAACTCCGAAGTTGAATGCGAAGGCACAGGCTACCGCCTGTGCCTTCGGGCCACCGGCCCAACGGAACGGCGAGACGCTAGCGCTGCCCGGACCAGTTCGATCGCCACCGTCGTCCCGAGCGGCTGATAGTTGCTCGGCAAAGGCGGGTTCCTTACTTCATCTCCTCCACCAGCACATACCTTGGCCACACCGCCACGGAGAAGTGAAACATCAGCCGGGGCAGGTGCGGGGCGGTGGAATGGTAGGTAGCCTCACCCCGGTTGCCGTTGAGCGAGGCGGCGAGAATGGGCAGGCGCGTGCCCGCCAGCGCGTAACTGCCATCCGGACGACGTTGCGCTGCCGGTGCGCCAAGGCCGGCCCAGGGAAGACGAATTTCGCCGGTGTAGCCGGTGTCGCGGTCCGCCGGATCGTTCACGGTCGAGAGCGTGGCGGGGGCACTGTTGTCCCCTTGCCCAAGCTTCGCAGCCTTGCCCACCTTGCCTCCGACCTTGGCCTTGAGCTGCACCGCCCGCGCGACGGTGAACGTGCCCTCGTCACCCACGAAGCGCTGCCGGTGAAAGGTCACGTCCTTGTAGGACGGCTTGGGAATCTTCGCGAGCGCCTCCGCGGTCGGAAGCTCCACGGCGAGATTGTTCAAGTGGTTCGCTGAATCGTGGTGAACCTCCCAAAACTCGCGCACGCTGCCGAAGCTGATGAAAAACTCAGCGAGGTCGAGGTGCTTCTCGGGCAGATACTCCTCGGGCACCATGCGGCGATTGCCCGGCGGACCACTCTCCCGCCCGCTGGCAAGCGCGACGAGGTTCGTGTCGTTCACCTCGTAGGCA
>CAMCFN010000154.1 GCA_945874145.1 Akkermansia muciniphila | reverse complement strand
CACATGCGCGGTGGCCGTCGAAACTTAACGCCAAGGCGCAACGACGCAGAGACGCAAGATGAGCCGAGAAATGCCCCGCCTCAATACACCAGAACCAGCACCGTGGCCTGCTCAACGGCCCGGACCACGTCCTCGAACTTGCGGTCCTTGGTGTGGGCTTCCTTCAGCTTGGCGGCGACTTCGGGCACGGATTCGAGGAAGCTCAGGAGGTAGCTGCTCTTCACGGCGTAGTTCACGTTCTCGGCCAGCGCACCGCTGGTGGCGAGGGCGGCCCGCTGGCTCAACTTCGCCACCACCACGCCGATGACGTTGCCCCGCTCGTCCACCAGCGCGCCCCCCGGAGTTGCCGGGCTGGATGGGCGCGCTGATTTGGAAATGCCGCGCGTCATCCTGCGCCCCGGCGAGGCTGGCAATCTCCCCTCTGGCCAGCTTGGGCGCGAAGCCCTGCAAGCCGGTGTTGGGGAAGCCGACGGTAGCAGCGGTGGCCCCGAGCCGCACGCCCCGGCTGGTGATGACCGGCAACGCCGTGAACTTCCCCTCCGCCTTGAGCAACGCCAGGTCGTTCGCCTTGTCCACCTTCACGACCTTGGCGGTAATGAGGCCGGCTGCCGTGACCAAGCGCACCGTCACGCTCTCGCCTGCAACATGATGATTCGTGATGAAATACCCGTCCTCGGTGATGAAGAAGCCTGTGCCGCTGGAAATAGGCGCGTCAGCCGATGGTTTTACCTTCTGTGCTTGCCACTCCCGCGCTAACCGCTGCCCCTCTGCCCGCTGGGAGGGACTCAAGTCACGCTCAATGCCCTTCGCGTTTTGTTTGGCGACCTCAAAGCCCTGCGCTCCAGCCAAGAGATACCACTTATAGGCCTCCACATCATCTTTCACCACGCCGTCTCCTTGGCGCTACATGGCCCCGAGATTGTTTTGCGCGCGGACGTAGCCCTGGTCTGCCGCCTTGCGATACCACTTCAGCGCCTCCGCTGAACTCCTTTCCACACCATCGCCAGTGCCAAACATCAAGCCAAGACTGTATTGTGCCCACGGATGGTTCTGCGCCGCCGCTATCCGCCACCATCTTAATGCCTCAGCTTTATCGCGTTCCACGCCTTGCCCCGTGTTATACATGCTGCCGAGGTTGTATTGCGCCAAAGCGATATTCTGCTCCGCCGCCTTTCGCCACCATCTCAGATCTTCCGCGAAGTTTTGCTCCACTCCTCAGCCCTGTTCATACATGAACCCGAGGTTGGTTTGTGCACGCGCATGGTTCTGCTCCGCCGCCTTGCGATACCATCTTGCAGCCGCATACTCATCCTTCGTCACGCCCAATTGACCAGTGTCAAAGGCCATTGCTAACTCATATTGGGATTCTGCCACGCCCTTTTCCGCCTTCGCGAAGATTTCCTGGAATAGCTTGATTTCGGCTTCCGCTGGGTCCGCCGCCAAGGCGTGGATGAGCAGGCACACGATGCAGAAGCAGAGCGCTGTCAGTCTGGCCTTCATGCTCGAGAGGCTAAACCATAGCCAACAGAGCTGGCAAGCAGGGGCAGCTTAGAAATCCGAGCACTGCTTCACCGCCTCAAGACAGAGGGGCAGAGAGTGGGAAACTCGGCACTCACGCAAGTTCCAGTTCGCGGGCGTGAGGGATGTCGCGGGTCTGGAGCGGGCGCACTTGAGCACGCTCCAACGTCAGCAACGCGACGGTGTGGCCGTCGTAGCCGACAAACTCCACTTCAAACGCCTTGCCTTTGCCATGCACCAGCACAGCGGTGCCCACGTCGCCGCGCATCAGCCCGTGCGCCGGCAGGTCGCAGGTCAACGCCACGGCGTCCAGTTCGTTGATGGTGTTCATAGTCTAGGCAATGGATGTGCGGTCACAAAACGCGGCGCGGCACCGACAGCATCAATAAACCAAGCGCTGCGGATGTTCAACTCTGAGCCGTCAGGCGCACGCAGGGGGCCATCCACCACATATCGCCGACCGTGCGGCGTCGCCTCCGTTTCCACGACTTCATTCTCCCGCGCATGACGCAGGAGCGCCTCCGCCAATTGTTGCCATTCGGCCACCGTGAAACCGAACCGGAGGAAGAACCACGCCTTGCTGCCGCCGGCGGGATGCGCAGGGTTGAGTAGGTAATGCGTGACTTTCCGCTCGGGCACCACGGCCTGCTCTGCGTTGGGCAGCTTCATCTGTTCATGCCTTACACTCCTTCACCGCCTCGACGCACCGGGGGCAGAGGGTGGAGTGTTCGGCATTCGCGCCGACAGCGGTTTCCCAGTGCCAGCATCGCTCGCATTTCTGGCCGTCAGCCTTCGCAACGCGCACTGACAATTCTCCATAGAGCGGCTTACCAAGGTCGGTTTCCAGAATCGTGATGGCCTCGGCGTTTCCAAGAAGTTGGGAGACATTCAGGAGTTCACGCAAGGGTTCCGCTTCTCGCTGCCAAGTATCAACACCGACGCAACGTCCGGTAAGTTCGAGTTTGGCGTCCAGCGCCTTGCCAATGGCCTTCTCCTGCCGACTCTTCTCCAAGAAGGGCAACAGGAACTGACGCAATTCAAACAGCGAATGCCAATCAAGCGTTTCCTTCTCTGCGCGTTGAAACGAGGAAGGCTCCCACTCGCTCAGATGCACGCTGGGCGCGGGCTTGCCGGGGATGAATTCCCACGCCTCGTCCGCCGTGAAGACGAGGACGGGGGCGAGCATCTGGCAGAGGCGCGTGACCATTCGGTGCAGCGCGGTCTGCGTGCTGCGGCGGCGCGCGGAGTTCGCGGGGTCGGTGTAGAGGCGGTCCTTCACTACATCGTGATAGATGGAACTCAGCTCCACGGCGGCGAACTGGCTGAGTTTCTGATAGACGACGTGGAACTCGTAGGTGTCGTAGGCCGCCGCCACCGCCGCGTCCAACTTCGCGAATTCGCCGAGCACCCAGCGGTCAAGGCCGGTGAGCTGGGCGTCGGGCACGGTGTGCCGCGCGGGGTCGAAGTCGTAGAGGTTCGAGAGCTGGTAGCGGAGGGTGTTGCGGATGCCGCGATAGGTCTCGCTGACCTTTTTGAGGCGTTCCTCGCTCACGGTGATGTCGGTGCGGTAGTCTTGGCTGGCGACCCACAGGCGTAGCACGTCCGCGCCGTATTCGTTCACGTAACGGTCGGCGGTCTGGGGCTTGGTGTAAGCGCCCTGGCCCTGCTTGCTCTTGGAAATCTTCTCGCGGTCCTCGTCCACCATGAAGCCGTGGGTGAGCACGGTCTTGAACGGCGCAGCCCC
>CAMCFN010000153.1 GCA_945874145.1 Akkermansia muciniphila | reverse complement strand
CCGGTGGGCGCACACAGCAGACAGCGCACCTGCTTGGCCCGCAGAATCAGCAGGATCGAGTTGACCAGGGTCGTCTTGCCCACGCCGGGGCCGCCGGTGATGACCAGCACCCGGCTGGCGAGCGCCAGCCGGAGCGCCTCCCGCTGGCTGGGGGCCAGCTCCTTGCCCGTCTTCGTCTGACACCAAGTCACCGCCTTGTCGAAATCGATCGCCGGAAACGCGGACGGCGCACCCGCCAGATGCTTGATCCGGCCGGCGATGATCTCCTCGGCGCGTTTCAAGGGCGGCAGGAAGATGAGTTCCTGTCCGGCGATGGTTTCCCGGACCAGGTCCTTGCTAGCCAACGTGCGCTCCAGGGCCTCGGTCACAATCTTGTCCTCCACCAGGAGAAGCTTGCCCGCCTCGTCCTTGAGCAGTTCCGTCGGCAGGGCGCAATGGCCCTCGCCGGTCGCCTCCAGCAGCACATGGCTCAGGCCCGCGCAGGCCCGGACCAGTGAATCCACCGGGATGCCGATCTTCTGCGCGATCTGGTCGGCGGTCTTGAAGCCGATGCCGTGGATGTCCTTGGCCAGCGTGTAGGGGTTGGTGCGGACCCGCTCGATGGCGTCCTCCCCGTAGGTCTTGTAGATGCGCACCGCCCGGCTGGTGCTCACCCCGTGGCTGTGAAGGAAGAGCATGATCTGGCGGATGACCTTTTGCTCCGCCCAAGCCTCCTTGATCCGCTTGCGGCGTTTGGGGCCGATGCCGTCGAGTTCCTCCAGCCGGGCGGACTCGGTTTCGATGACGGTGAAAATCTGTTCGCCAAACCGCTCCACGAGTTTCTTGGCGTACACCGGGCCGATACCCTTGACCATGCCGCTGCCCAGATACTTTTCGATGCCCTCCCGGGTCGTCGGCGCGGTGCTGTTGAGCATCTCCGCCCGGAACTGCAGCCCGAACTCCCGGTCCTGAATCCAGCGGCCCTGCGCCGTGACCCATTCACCGGCACTGACGGACGGGAGAGAGCCGATCACGGTGACGTGATCGCGGTGGCCCTTGGCCTTGACCTTCAGCACGGCGAAGCCGTTCTCCTCGTTGAAGAAGGTCACCCGCTCGACCAGACCGGACAGGCTTTCGGCGAAGGCCTGGGGCGGAAGTGGTGGGGTGGCCGGCGTCACTGGTTGCGGGCGAGGTGATACTTAATGACAGCGCCCGGCTCAATCCAACGACCCTTGCCATCGCGCCGAACCTGAGCGTCAGAAACGGGTGGCCAGGGTTCAGCGCGATACTTTCAGCAGCCCACGTTCACCCAACCACTCCAAGGAGCGCTTCTGCCAGGCGTCCCATTCCTCGCCCTTGTAGCCGTTGTAACCATGGTTGCCCTTCGGGAACTCTTGGAATTCGGCTGGCACGCCCTTCGCCTTGAGTGCTTCGTAGAACATCTGGCTATGGGCCACCGGCACGACCGCGTCCGTCCGCGCATGGGTCAGAAAGGCCGGCGGCGTCTTGGCCGTGACCTGCTTTTCGTTGGAGAAGAGCTCCATGAGCTCGGCCGTTGGTGATGCCCCGAGCAGATTCTTGCGGGAGCCGCCGTGCGTCTTCTCGCCCATGGTGATCACGGGATAGACGAGCACCATAAAATCGGGCCGGCAACTCTGCCGCTCGACCGGGTCCGCCGACTTGTCGTTGCCGGCGTCGAAGTGCGTTCCCGCGGTGGAGGCGAGGTGCCCGCCGGCCGAGAACCCAATGATCCCGATCCGGTGCGGATCGAGCTTCCACTCAGCGGCGTGCGACCGGACCACGCGGATGGCCCGCTGCGCATCCAGCATGGGGCGATGGTAGTTGCCGGCCGGCAGCCGGTATTCCAGCACCACGCCGGCGATGCCATGAGCGTTGAGCCACCGGGCAATCCCGTGGCCTTCGCCCTCCACCACTCGCCCGCCATACCCGCCTCCGGGACAGATCACCACGGCGGCACCGGTTGCCAGGCCAGGCTCAGGCAAATGAACCGTGATGGGCACCTTGACCTTTTCTGACATCCCGTCGCCGAGCGGAGCCTCGTCGGGCCAGATGGACAAGCGCAGAGGTTCGCCCGCCACGACCGCTGCTATGGAGAACGTGATCGCTGCGAGCGTAGCCAACGCCCTTGATGACCGGCGGAGAGTGAGGATGGGTTGCATGGCGCGACGATAGCCGAAACCATTCCGTCGGCGAAACCGCATTCTGAGATTTTGCCGGCGGAGTTCCAACTTGGCACTGGCCTCTGCTCAGGCAATCTCACCGCGTGGAATTCAGTCACGAAGACCGGATGGCATTGCAGCGGGCACAGGGCTGGCTGGAGTTGCACCTGCCCTTGGAGGCCAACGAGGAGTTGGAGGAAATTCAACCGACCATGCGGGCACATCCCGCAGTGCTCAAGCTGCGCTACTCCATTTTCTCCGCCGCGAAGAAGTGGGACATGGCGTTGGAGATTGCCAACTGCCTGCACCGCGAATTGCCCGACGATCCCTACGGCGGGGTTCATGCAGCCGTCGCCCTTTACCGGCTGGGGAGAACCCAGGAAGCGAAGGAACTTTCGTTGGCCTTGGCTCCGCGATTTCCGAAGGACTGGTCGATCCCCTACAACCTGGCTTGCTACTGCGCCCAGCTGAGCGAGATTCAGGAAGCGCAGGAATGGTTCAAAGCCGCGATGGCATTGGAGGAGGACATCGTTAGGCGGATGGGGATTGACGATCCGGATCTGGAACCTTTGTGGCAGGGGATGCGGGACACGACTTGGAAGCGGGCCGGGTAGATTCAGCCGCCAGCGCAAAGCTGCCATCGCCGGGGAAAACCGCACGTCAGAACATTCATGACACGAGTTGCATGGTCCATCGCCGTCCTGTGGCTGACTCAGTTGGCGGCGCTGCACGCCGCCGATCGGTTCACTGGCGTCTATCTGTCGGAGTTCCTTGCGCTCAATCAGCGGGGCAGGTTGGACGAAGACGGGGACTCCTCCGGCTGGATCGAGTTGCACAACGCCGGCACTGCGCCAGTGAATCTGGCTGGCTGGTTCCTCACCGACAGCCCCACCAACTTAACCCGGTGGCGTTTCCCCGGCGTCGTCCTCTTGCCGGAAAAGTTTCTGCTCGTGTACGCCTCGGCCAAGGACCGGAGCAAGGAACTCACGCACCTGCACACCAACTTCAAACTCGACCCGCAAGGAAGTTACCTCGCCCTCGTCGATCCCAAGGGCCAAGTCAGCTCTGAATTCACCCCGGCCAAACAAACTGCCGGTGTCGCGGATGG
>CAMCFN010000152.1 GCA_945874145.1 Akkermansia muciniphila | reverse complement strand
CCTTTTCTTTGAGGCGCGCGACGGCAAAGGAGTGAGCTACCCTGAATTCACGGTGCTCGCCGCCATCTACAGCGTCATCGGCGACAAAAAAAGTCCTCCGCTCATCTGCCAGTCCACCATCCGGCACCGTGCCCTTGGCTACAAGTCCCCGACTGTTCAGGAGGCGGAGCTTGGTCGGCGCACCGACGGCGCTCTACCGCTCACCGAATGGCAGCTACGGCGCACCCTGGGCCGCCTCCACGAGCGCAAATTGTTCGCGCGATTCACGCAGGCCCGCCGCCTCACCTACTACTCACACAGGATGAACGACCAAGAACTCCGTGCTGCCATCGTTGAGCGCAAATCCTATCGCGCCGGCTTCCAATGGAACCGCAAACGCGCCGACCAGGAAGCGACCGACAAGATTCGCAATGCGTGCGCCTCGACGACCGCTTGACTGTTGCACAGCTGCGCAACGACTGCCTCTCGACTTTAATAGAAGCACCTCAAATGAAAGCACTTTTGAAAGAAGCGGTTTTAAGAGGAAACGCCTCAATAGCACCCACACACAGCGAGGATGCCCTTCCAGAGTGGTTGATCTGACCTTTCTAAGTTTGAAGCTCGTTTGGTGTCACCGGTCGGTTCAAAAGGGACCGAGGAAGAACGAATCAAACTCCCCCATGCGAGGCGGTCATTTCATAGCAGTTGTTTCCCGGTGAGCAAACTATTTGGGTGGGTTGCGAGTTAGAACGAGCAGAACCGGATAGCGAGCCCTTCAGCTCGCCGGTTCTGCGGTCGAAGGTTCGTTGGCCTTGGCGGGCTTCTTCTTTTCCTCCCGGCCCGCCAGCGGCTGGTCCTTGAGCCGGTAGCTTCGACCCGTGATGGCGATGACCTGCGCGTGGTGCAGGAAGCGGTCCAGGATGGCCGACGCGCTGGGCACGTCGCCCAGCAGCTTGCCCCATTCCTCGATGGGCCGGTTGCTGGTCATGATCGTCGAGCGGTTCTCGTAGCGGCGCATGATCACCTCCAACAGATATTCCGCCGAGTGCTTGGGCAGGTTTTTCAAGCCCATGTCGTCGATGAGCAGGAGATCGGGCTTGAGGTATTTGCGCACGGTGCGTTCCTGCTGGCTGAATGCCTCGTCCTTGAGGAAGTCGCGCACCAGGTCGAAGATGGAGCGGTAGAGCACCTGAAAGCCCTGCTTGATGGCTTCGTAGCCGATGGCCTGCGCCAGGTGGGTTTTGCCCACGCCGGGCGGGCCGACGAAGAAAACGTCGGTGGTTTTGCGGATGAACGCGCCGGCGGCCAGTTCGTAAATGACCTTGCGGTGGATGCCGGGGTTGAACTGCCAGTCGAAGTCTTCGAGCGTCTTCAAGTGGTGGAAGTCGGCGGCTTGCGTGCGGCGCTTGAGCAGGCGTTCCTGCCGCACGGCCAGCTCGTCCTGGCAGATGAGTTCGAGGAACTCGGCGTGGCTCAAGCGGTTGGCGGCGGCCTCTTGCAGGCGCACGTTCAGGGTCTGGCTCAGGCCTGAGAGCCGGAGCTGGCGCAGGGTTTGTTCAAGGTGCTGATGGTTCATGGTGTGGTTGCAGTGGCTTGTTGATGTTCAGGAGCAAAGCAGTCGGGCACGAGCGCCTCGTAATGGCTCAGGTCGCGGATGAGGGGATGGGTTTGCACGAACTCAAACTGGTTCTGCTCCGTGGGCGTGCGCAGCAGGCTCCTGAGTTCGTGCAGCCGCCAGACGCCGTGCTTGAGGGCCAGCTCGCTGGCGGCCTCGACGTTGACCGGCGCGTGCTTGGCGGCCAGTTGCAGGAAGCCCTGCAACACGCGGATGCCCTGGAGGCCGCGCTGTTTCATCATCGCCTCGGCCCAGTCGCCGGAGTGCCGGCCCACGAGCCGCGCCCGGTCCAGCAGCCAGTCCGCGCCGTTCTCAATGACGCAGCGCTTGCGGGAGTGGATGTGCGCGGGGTCGGTGCTGAAGCGGCCGGGCTGCTGCCGGGCGTGCAGTGCGATCTGCTCCATGCGGGAGTTGAAGACTCGCACCAGCCGCGACTCCCACCGCGCCCACACCTTCTGGCCCACGTATTCGGGCGGCACGGAGTAATACGTCTTGTCCACCTCCACGTGGCCGTCCTGATGCACAATGCGCGGCGCTTCGCTGAAGACCGGGAAGACCATGGCCGGCAGCGGTGCCAGCTGCGCCTGCTCCACCGTGGTGAAGACATGGCTGACCTGCTGGCGCATCGTGCCGTGAATGCGCGTGTCCGCCACCGTGCGCTCCCACTCCGAGAGGAACGTGTTCTGTTCGCCCAGGCTGTTGAAGGTGCGGCCCTTGAGCGCGTTGTTCTGCGCATACTTCACCCCCGCCTCGATCTTGCCCTTGTGCCGGGGCATGCGCGGCTTGGTCGGCAGGATGACGGTCTGGTAATGCTCGGCGAAGGACACGATCTTGGGGTTGAGCTCCGGGTCAAACCAGTCGGCCTTGATCACCGCCGCCTTCAAGTTGTCCGTGACCACCGTCTGGGTCACGCCGCCGAAGTGGCGGAACGCATTCTCCAGACACCGGATGAAGTTCTCGGTCGTCTGCCGCCACACCACCTCGCTGTAGGCCTTGCGCGAATGCGAGAGCACGATGCGGAACAGGTGCGGCCGCTTGCGCTTGCCCTCCACCAACACCCACGCGCCCTTGCCGAAGTCCACCTGCACCTGCTGCGCCGGTTCACATTCCATCCGGCGAAACGGCAGGGGCGTCACCGCGCCCAGCCGGCGCACGAAGCGCTTCACCGACTCGTAGCTGCCGGCGAACTGCGACTCGGTGACCAGGTCCTGATAAATCCGCTGGGCCGACAAACCCATTTCCAAGGCCTCCTGAATCTGCACCGCCACGGCCTCACAATGGCTCTTGCGACCGAGCCCGGAGCCGGCGGTCGAAATGGGGGAGTTTGGCGCTGCCGACCCGGCGGTCGAAATGGGGGAGTTTGGCTCCGCCGACCCGGCGGTCGGAATGGGGGAGTTTGGCTCCGCCGACCCGGCGGTCGGAATGGGGGACTTTGCGGCTTGGTTCAGACGGACGTGCCGCCGGACCGTCTTGCGATCCAGCTCCAGCTCCCGCGCAATGCGGTGCTGGCTCCAGCCCCGCTCAATCAATCCGATGATGGCCTGTTGGTTCGACATGCTGAGGTGGTTTGACATGCCTCAGCATGGGGGAGTTTATTTCGTTCCTCCCCGGTCCCTTTTGACCGACCGCTCACATCCTTTGAACCCGACGCCCTCGATGGTGAACTCGCCGGTGGTTGAAACGATAATCTCAATGGTGGGTTTCATAGCGTGGCGAGGATGAGCTTGATGGAGCCGTTGGGTTGTTGGTTTCGCATCAC
>CAMCFN010000151.1 GCA_945874145.1 Akkermansia muciniphila | reverse complement strand
GCCGACAACTACGAGGAAGAGGTGGACAACGCCGTCTCCGCCATGACCTCGTTGCTGGAGCCGATCATGATCGTCTTCCTCGCTGTCGTCGTCGGCAGCATCGTCATCGCGATGTTCATGCCGCTCATCAAGCTGATGGACTCCCTCGGCGGCGGCGACAAATAGACTTGGGCTGTTGCCCTCACGAAAAGCCCGCCGACTCGGCGGGCTTTTTGTTTGCCATAGAACCGTGCGGTCGAATCCTTGCCAGCTGCACCGGGACACCCTTAGGCTTGGGTCATGACGAACGACCAAGCTCTGCGCCTCTTCCGTGACACCGGCGCGCTCCTTGAAGGCCACTTTGTCCTCCGCAGCGGCCTGCACAGCCGCCAGTTTTTCCAGTGCGCCCTCGCGCTGCAGCAGATGCCCATTGTTGAGCGCTTCGGTGCCGCACTGGCCGACAAGCTGCGTCCACTTGGTGCCATCACGGTGATTTCCCCTGCGATGGGCGGGCTCGTCATCGGGCAGGAAGTGGCCCGCCAGCTCGGCTTGCGATTTATCTTTGTTGAAAAGGAAGAGGGCAGGCTCGTCCTGCGCCGCGGTTTCAAGATCGCTCCCGGCGAGAAGCTGCTAATCATTGAGGACGTCGTCACCAAGGGCGGACGTGTGCAGGAAACCATCGAGATCGTCCGCGCCCATGCCGGCGTTGTGGCGGGGGTGGCGATGGTCGTGGACCGTTCTGGTGGTGGCGTGAATCTGGGCGTGCCCACCTTCAGCCTTATCAAGCTAGACGTGGAAACCTTCCCGGCGGACCAGCTTCCGCCTGACCTCGCCGCCATCCCCGCGACCAAACCCGGAAGCAAGTGACGTGATGTTTGCGGGCGGACGGCTTTGGGAGCCATTTGCCTCCGCAAGCCGCTGGTTTGCATCCCCGCCTGCGCCTGTTAGCCTTCCGGCATGGCGTTCGACTCATTCCGAGACTGGATTCACGCACTAGACAGGGCAGGGGAGCTGACCCGCATCAGCCAGCCCGTTGCGACCGAGCTGGAAATCACCGAGCTCGCCGACCGCGAGATGAAAAAGCCTGGTGGGGGGAAGGCGCTGCTATTCGAGAAGCCGACCGTGAACGGCGTCGTCTCGCCCTTCCCCGTCGCTATCAACACGTTCGGCTCGCACAAGCGCATGGCCATGAGCATGGGCGCGGACTCAGTGGACGAAGTCGCCCAAGAGCTTGGCGCACTCATGAAGGCCAAGCCGCCGACCTCCATGCGCGAAGCGATGAAGCTCCTGTCGCTCGCACTCGACCTGCGCCATGCCAAGCCGAAGACCGTAAAAAGCGGCTCGTGCAAAGATGTAATTCAAAAGTTAGATGCGCCGGCGTCTG
This sequence comes from Akkermansia muciniphila, assembly GCA_945874145.1. Lineage (GTDB taxonomy): Bacteria > Verrucomicrobiota > Verrucomicrobiia > Limisphaerales > SXTU01 > SXTU01. Next base: position 2,062 of record CAMCFN010000151.1, on the reverse strand, counting down.
CCAAGAGTTGGCCGCCCGCTCCTGATTGGCAGAAGGGCACGTCACCAACGCCACCTACGCTGGCAAATCTACCAATCTTGAAATGCTGGCCGCTCGACGGCGGGCGTTTCATCACGCTTCCGTGCGTCGTCACCAAAGATCCCAACACCGGCGAACGCAACGTCGGCATGTATCGCATTCAGATCTACGACGACAAAACGACGGGGATGCACTGGCAGTTGCAGAAAGTCGCCGCACGCCACGGACGTCGTTACTACGAGAAGGGCGAGCGCATGCCCGTCGCCATCTTCCTCGGCGGCGATCCGATGTTCCCCTTCGCTGCCACCGCGCCCATGCCGGACGGACTGGATGAATTCCTCCTCGCCGGTTACCTGCGGAAGAAGTCGGTGGAGTTGGTGAAGTGCGAGACGAACGACTTGGAGGTTCCGGCAAATTCCGACTTCGTGATCGAAGGCTACATCGATCCCACCGAGCCGCTGCGCGACGAAGGTCCGTTCGGCGACCACACCGGCTACTACACCTTGCCCGAGCCGTATCCCGTCTTCCACGTCACCGCCATCACGCACCGCAAGGACGCCGTTTATCCCGCCACCATCGTCGGCATCCCGCCGATGGAAGACTTCTACATCGGCGGCGCGTCCGTGAAACTCTTCCTGCCCATCTTCAAGATGAACTTCCCGGAGATCGTGGACATCGCGCTGCCGGCGGAAGGGACATTCCACAACCTCGTTTTCGTCAGCATCAAGAAGACCTACCCGATGCAGGCCTACAAAATCATGCACGGCCTCTGGGGCATGGGGCAGATGATGTTCACCAAATACATTGTGGTGGTGGACGCCGACGTGAACGTGCACAACACCAGCGAAGTTCTCTTCCATCTCTTCGCCAACACCGATCCGCAACGCGACAGCCTCTTCACCAAAGGCCCGTCCGACGTGCTCGACCACGCGACGAGCGAGATCGCCGTCGGGAGCAAACAAGGCTTCGACGCGACAAAGAAGCTGCCGGGCGAAGGTTTCAAACGCCCCTGGCCGCCGCTCATCAAGATGGATGCCGCTGTGAAGGCGAAGGTGGAGAAACTATTTGGCTCCAGTTAGACTCCGCTTATGAGACCGAAAACCCTCGCTGAAGTCGCCGCTCTCGCCGCACAGGGCGATTCCTTCGACCGCTGCCTGGCGAACTTTCTAGACGGATTCTACGCCGGGCCGAATGCCGCCGCGCCGGTGCTTCTCGCACCACAGTTTGGCGAATTGGGCCGGGTGCAGGATGCCTACCTCGCCGCCACGGCAGAGGAATTGGCCCGGCGCTTCTCCCTGCCGCAGCCCAACTGGACGGTCGGAGAAGACCGGCAACTTCATCGTCCCTGGTTCGCCACGCCACTGGACGCGCTGCGCGCCGTGCTGCTGCTGGAAAGCCCGCCCGCCTTCCGCGCCCGCAATCTCTTCGTGAGCGAAAACGCCCTCTCCCGCGCTTGAAATGCACTCCGCCAGCAAACTAGGTAGCGACGCGATGGAGGAACTGCCCGGCGAAGGCCTCAAACGTCCCGGGCCGCCGATCATCAAGATGGATGCAACGGTGAAGGTGAAGGCCAGCGCGCGGTTCGGAAATGCCGGTGACAAGTTTTGAGAAGCCTCATAACCTCCTGCTGTCGGATGAAACAACGCACACCAATCGGCAACGCCGCCCAGGCCCAACGCTGGGCGCGGCGTTTGACTAGGCGCGTGGGAACAGTTCTCGCCGCCCATCCTGACGCCGATCCTGACAACGTCCGGCACACTTTGATTCTACTGGAGCAACCGCCGTTGGAACGATTGCAAAGGAGCCTGATTCGTGGCCGCGCCACTGCCATTTTCAGAAAGTGAACTGCGCCTGCTGCAGATTTTGCTGAAGCGCAAAGTGCGGTTCATGGTCGTTGGCCGGTGTAAACCTGCTTCTGTAATTTGTCTTTCTTCCCTCCAGCTTCACCCCTTTGGGGTGAGGCGGAGCGAAGGCGAGCGTAGCGAGCCGAGCGCAGCCGAACCCCAAAGGGGTGAAGCTGCTCCGCACGCGCAAAACTGGTCGA
>CAMCFN010000150.1 GCA_945874145.1 Akkermansia muciniphila | reverse complement strand
ACCGGAGTATCCAAAAAGCCGCTCAAGACGAACGAATCCCTGCGCGCGCGGGTAGAACAGGACTTGGCCAACATCAGCAGGGATGCAATCCTCGTGGCCTCCTTCTTTTTGGCCGAAACTGTAGTCTATACTACTGACTAGGTAGTAACTGATCGGTCTTCACCCGTCCGCCGACGCCGTCGCTTCGCTCGAAGATGAGGGGCCGGGCGCCGGCTTCATGCAGGCGGAGGGCGCAAGCCAGACCGGCCAGTCCGCCGCCCACGATCAGCACTTTTTTCTCCGCCGCGCTCATGGGCGGAATTCAATCAGACTTTGTTGTTCCGCGAAACCGTTTCCCGCTGAGTTGGCAACGAGTGTCTTGCGGAGTCGCTCCCAGAACTGAAAGAACCCGCCGGTGGCGAACGGGCGAACGCGGAGATCCTCGGGCCGATCAATGAGCGCGAGGCGGATGCCCTCCTTGGCGAGGGCGGCTCGAAGCGATGGCAACGAATCATCCAATGGCCCGACCTCCGGACGCAGGGCCACCACCTGTTGGAGTTTCAGGGATTTGGCCCAGTCGGGGAGAGCGTCGGCATGGGAGAGCCGGGTTTCGAGGGAGGTGGGAGTCTTCCAAATCAACTCGGCCCGAGTGGCCGCATCCCGGAGGGCATCCGAGATTCACTGCCTTTTTGTGGATGGGAACTGATGCCGATTCCAACTTTCAGCATCGACCGTCACAACAATCGCGGCGAATGTTTGCTGTCCCAAGGGCGATGTCTCCACGGCGAGATCCTCCTCGTGAATCCAAAGACCGGTCACCATGGATGGAGACAGGCTATCCGGCGGGAATTCCTTGCGCGTGACGTGTGGTTTGGCGCACGTCTGCAGTTCGAGAGCTTGCGGATTCTCGAATGCGGCCAGGCCGTCGGAAAGCGAATCGCGAAGTTCAGGAGCGAGGTATTTCTCAAGATTGCCGCGGCGGGCGAGATAGGTTTTCCCGGGAGTTTGCAAGCCCGCAACCCACCGCCATGACAGAGTGTTGGACGCGGGGTCGCCGTCGAGCAGATGTCGGAAAAAGAATGCGGCGCCGGACTGCCAGGGCAGCCGCGCCTCATGCACCCACCACGCGGCAAACCACATGCGCGCGTGATTGTGAAGATACCCGGTAGTCACCAACTCGTTCGCGAAATGGTCGATCACCCGGTTTCCGGTTTGGGATTCTTCAATGCGCCGGACCGCCGGATTCTCCCCGATCGCATCAAGGTCCCGCAGAAAGTCGCTCCACACCTCGGGGCGCAGGGACAGCCACGATTTACAGTAACGCCGCCAATACACTTCTTGAATGAATTTTTCCACCCGGCTGAAAGCGTGGACGCGCACAACTGCGGAGACCACCTCTTCCTCGGTGATCAAGCGGTGGCGGATCGCAGGAGAAAGCCGGGAAACCGATGGGTGGCCGGGGATGACGTGATTCCGGTCGCGCGCATAATCTTCGGCGACGGGAATGAACCTTTCGAGTTTGGCGAGGGCTGCGGCGCGAGACGAGGGAAACATCACAACGCAAGCTGTCCGGAAATCAAAGGTGCGCAAGTTTGAATCATGTCAAGAAGCCGCGTTGGTGGCAGGAATGCTGGAGGGCGCATCGATCTACGGCAGCCCCGGAGAAATTGGACAATTGGCCGACGGCAAATCAACATATCAAAGTCAGCCGCGTCTGAGCGAGCGGCGCAGAGCAAGCCGATGACACCCGCGCAAATTGAACTCGCCCGCCGCCGCCTGTGGCTCGGCATCACGAATGTTGGCTTCTGGGTGCTGACGAGTGCCGTGGGCGTGTTGTGGTTGGTTTACGGAGACACCCGCGACTTCGAAGTGAATCGCCTCGTTTTAACTTTTTTCGCCGCGGTCGTCGCGCAGTCGGTATTTGATTTCATCGGCGGCGTGTCGCTGATGCCCGAACCTCGGCCCTCGATGATGACCTTTCTCCGAAGTTGGTCGCGCGGCGCGCTGGTGCACACGCTCGTGCTGACCGGCGTGGGTCTCCTCAGCTACGCCAGTTTCCGGCTCACCGGCGGGTTCTGTTCTTCCATCCTGCTTGGGACGGTAGGACTAGCCGTTGGCCGCCGCCATCTCCTCCGCGCCGTGGCAGGTGTTTCAACGCGGGAAATTCAACACGCGGGTGGAGTAATTCTGGCCGCGCGCTCAACTACCTCAGCCTTCACCGGTGGCATCGTCGGGTTTGGACGTCGTGCACGAAGTCTGCTGCCGGCAAGTTGGTTGGAGAGTTTGCCAAAGTCGGAACTCGCCGCCGAGTTGAGTCGGCGTCAGTGGCAGATGAAAAACGGGCTGCCGGGACGGGCTTTACTTTTGGTCCTGGGCTGGAATCTTCTGGGCGGTTTTCTTGGGTCACTTGCGCTGAAGCTGGCCGACCGCGCGCCCGCCGAGGCGCTGCTGGGCTACGTCTGCTGGATGACGCTCTGGGCGTTCGGCGGGTTGCTGCTATTGCCAGCGTTGAGTCGCAAAGCGGTGTTCGCCGCCGACCGCGCGGCTGCCGATTCCGGCTGCGATCCGCGTCATTGGATTGAACGGTTTCCAAGATTGGTCGGCGAAGACGGCAGTTCCACCTCCGCCGTGCAAACCATCTTCTACCCGATTCCATCGGCTGCGTTGCGGCTGCGGCAGCTTGAGCAACCACTGTCGGGATTTGTTCCCGGAAATCTCGCGCGCAGCAACCTCTACTACTCGTGGGCCACGCTCACGTTGTTGGGGCGTGCCGTGCATTGCAACGTTGGCTGCCCCGCCCTCTGGGTTTTCCCGCCTTGCGCTTGAACCGCGGCTAACCGGGTCCGAACGGGTTGCTTCGATCGCTCTAGTGAAGCATCTCAAGCAGGGCCGCACCTGCTGCCATGCCGGAGAGCGCTAAGGTGGACCCCGATCGTTGGACCACTTTTGGTCGGAATTAAGTTATGGTTTGGGGTCCGAAATGGTTGTTCGTTTGCTGTTCTTTTTGCCTGTTGCGGACGCTCGCAGACGGACCTCTGCGCGTCCAGCCCGGAGAGAGCCCCGCAGGGGCGACCGGAGGGCTGGCCAAGTGTGACCGAGAGCGCATTCAAACTTGAGCTTAACCTTGCTGCCCAAATATCGCTTGGATAAGCACCTGCCGCCGTGCTGGCTAGCCTTTTCCTGTAGAGATTGGAGTTGGCGCTCCCACTCGCCTACAAAGGCGCGTTCCAAGCATATTAGACTTGATTGGGAATCATAAGCATCCGGCCATAACTACCACAACATCAACTGGTTATGAGATGCGTCCGGCTCGTCTTGGGTTTGCGTATTTGCAACCAGCTCTGCCAGAGCCACTTGTGAAAACGCGTTCACGCTCAAAACCTGTAGCAAATGGGCCAGGCTAATCTCCACCGCCAGTTGCTTGCGCACGATGGCTACCAGCACATAGACGCACACGGCGATCCA
>CAMCFN010000149.1 GCA_945874145.1 Akkermansia muciniphila | reverse complement strand
TGGCCGAACACATCAGGCATCCGTCTTCTAAACGGAACGATGCAGGTGGGAGTCCTGTCGGCAGCGCCATTGCCAGGTGGTGTCAAAGTAGCACGACGGTTTGTTAAACCGCACGGTCCTGGTGCGAGTCCAAGCCTGGCAGCCACGTTCAGTTGAGAGTTCATAGTTGAGGGTTGAGAGGGGGAATATCCGCCGCTGCTCCTTGCTCAACTTTCATCTTTCAACCTTCAACTCTTCTGGAAGGCAGGCAGATACAAGCTGGCTGAACCTGTCCCGAAAACAGGGTCCGTTCAACCGGAGGTCGGAGCATTACCGACGCCTTCCGCCACTTCACCCTCAACGAAAGGAAAACCCATGAAACCCGCCACTCGTTACCAAAGCCAGTTGCTCCCTCGCCGGAGCTACAAACCAAGTCGTGTCCTCCGCATCCACCCGGTGACGAAGTTGAACTTCGTCTTCCGCCCGGTGCGCTTCGGAGTGAAACCACAACTCAAAACCCATGAATGCGAAGCACATTGAGTCCAAGTTCGCCGCGATGGGCGCGCGCCTGAAGGTGCGCGAAATAGCGTCGCGCTGGCAGTTGGGAGACCGCAAGTGGATTGACCCGGTGGACTACGCCGTGGACATCCGTCGCGATGGCGACGGGGAGTTCTTCGAACTCCGCATGCCAACGCACCTGAGCGAGTCGGTGGAGACCACGGTTCTCCAGTGTGAGCCCAAGCAGCGCCATCTGCTCCTGCTCATCCGCAAGCCGGGCGAGGCACCGCAGCTTGACCGCTTCCTGTGCGGGCACGACGAACGCGAATGGTTCGTTGCCGCCGTGCCGGGCGGCGCGTCGAGCGTGCGCCAAGCTATGGATGCGCTCCAGCCGGGGAATGTTCGTGAGGCGCTCGCGCGCCATCACGTTTCGTCCCGCAAGCGCTACGAGCGCAAGAACCGCGCGTTTCGCCGGCAGGGCGAATGGTTCTTCGTGCCGGAACCGACGTTGGTGGTGGACGGGCAGCTTGTTCTCCGCAACGAACCGCTCCGGCGCGGCAGCGGGAAGCCGCACCTCGTGGAACAGCTCTACCGCACAGGCGGCGAGACGGTCCACGTTTGCTCCAAGCACCCCAACGGCATCACCGAGAGGGAATACCGTGGGCTGCTGCGCGTGAATCCGAAGGCCGCCCACTGGGGCTGGCAGATGATGCGCCGCAACCCGGGCGTCTATGCCCGGGGCACGGTGCGCCACAGCGACCACGCCACCATCACGCTGCCGGTCTGGCACCGGGTGGTGATGAACACCGAGACCCAGAGCCGCACGATGGCCAACGTGGCGTTCCTGGACTAAACCAAAATCGGGAGACGCTCCTCGCGGGTGCCTTCCGATTCACTTTCCCGTCCCGTAGCTCAAAAGCAGAGCGCCCGGCTGATAACCGGCAGACGCAGGAGCGTTACCTGCCGAGACGACCATCCCCGAGTAGCTGAGGCAGATTAGCGCCTCCCTGAAGAGGAGGAGACGTTGGCGCACTACCAACCTCGGGGACCATTTCTGTCCGTGAATGCAAAGCAGTTCGAGCAGCCGGTCTTTCAAGCCGGGCCTAATCGGTGCGAGTCCGATCACGGATGCCATTTTGCTCTCAAGGTGTAAGCAGATTCTGCACGCCGCTTTGCGAAGGCGGAGGTTCGTGGTGCAAGTCCACGTGAGAGCGCCAGTTTCAGAAGCCCCTGTGCCTCAGCAGCCACAGGGCGGGTTTCGTAAACCCGTATTCGTCGGTGCGAGTCCGACCAGGGGCTCCAGTTCAATGGTGATCATGATGTAAGAGCAGCATCACGCCCCGTGAAGGCGTTTGTGCCGGTGCAAATCCGGTTGGTCACCCCAATTTCGATGGGCCGCTCGTTGTGGATTATCGCTCCAAACACTGAAACCGATTGCGGATGTAGCTCAACAGCGACAGAGCCCCGGCCGCAAGTTCGGGAGATGCAGGTTCGAGACCTGCCGTCCGGTTTCTAAGCCACAGCACTTTTTGTCCATCGAGCTTTTCGACGGGCCGTTGAGTTTGGGTTATCGGTGAAGCGGCTTCATGCCGTGAGCGGGTTCAAACCCCGCGCCCTCAGGCAACTGAGGAATGCCCAACTCGCCCTTTGTCCGTCGTTTCTTTCATCGGAATGATGGAAGCCTTCAAAACCTCAGTTGACCTGCTGGTGCCACAATGGCACCTTTGAACCCATGGAACACGTCTTGGAAGAACCTCGCAAGCGGATCACGGCGCGCGTTTCGGACAACGTGCGCGCGACGCTGGAGCAGGCGGCGGAGCTTTTGGGTGCCACAGTGAACCAGTTCGTCGTGCAAACGGCTTATCAAGAGGCGCAACGCGTGCTGGAGCGCGAATCGGTCATCCGGCTCTCGCAGAAGGATGCGCGAAAGATCTTTTCCCTGCTCGATCATCCACCCAAACCAAACCTGCGGCTGAAGGCGGCGGTCAAGGCGTTCAAGGGCTCAGTGCGTGCGTAAAATCGAACTGTTGACGAAGGCCCATGATCGGGCGGGCTTTGATTGTGGCAGCGAGCCGCTAAACTCCTTCCTCAAGCAAACCGCGCGGCAGCACGCGGAACGGGGCATTTCGCGAACCTTCGTGCTGATCGAAGAAGCTGCGATTGAACCGAAGCAAATCCTCGGGTTTTTCTCGCTCAACCTCTGCCAGATCAAGTCGGACTCACTCACCCCGGAGGAGGCCAAGCGGCTTCCGCGCGATGTGTCGGGGATTCGGCTGGGACGCCTGGCCGTGGCAAAGGAATTTCAACGGCAAGGCATTGGCAGATCATTGTTGGTGGGCGCGCTGGCGAAGTTCATGGAAATCTTCCATGCGGCGGGCGGGATCGGTCTGTTTGTGGACGCCAAGGATCAGGCAGCCCGGCGCTACTACGAACAGTTCGGGTTTGTTTCCCTGCCCTCGAACGTGTTGGAACTGTTTTTGCCGGTCAGGAGCATTCAGGAGGCGTTGGCTGACCTCGGTCAGCGCAAGCCGAATTAACGGACCGAGCACAAACCGGCTCCGTTTCCGCAAGTCGCCGCTCGCGCAGCATCATGACGTTGCCCAGTTGCTCATGGCAGTGTTTTCGACGGGTCGCAGGATTGGGTTATCGTTGATAACGACGTGGTCGCCGGTTCGAGTCCGGCCTCCGGCTCCAGATGCCGGGGTAGCTCAGTGGTAGAGCACGTATTCCCAGTTCGTCTCTTATCCGTCGGTTTTTCGAGCGGGCCGTAGAGGGTGGGTTCTCGTGGACCCAGCAGCAGCGGTTCAACTCCGCTCCGTGGCGCAAGCCGCGGTGGTGTAACAGCAGCACATCTGGCAACTCCACCCTCGCTCCCTTGCCCGCTTCCCTTTCGATGGGCCGAAGTCGTGGATTATCGCGTGTTGTCGGTTCGAGTCCGATCTGCCCCGCCGGATGGGGCAGTAGCTCAATGGTAGAGCAGCCTC
>CAMCFN010000148.1 GCA_945874145.1 Akkermansia muciniphila | reverse complement strand
GAAAAATCCCTCCTGCGCTTAATCGCCGCCCTCCTGGCCGAGACCAGCGACGACTGGGAAACCGGAAAAATCTACCTCAACATGGAACCAGTGACCCAACCCGCAACCTGATGATCGCTGCTTTTACAGAAAAGAAATTGCGCCGCCTCTATTCTGAGCAGATTGTGTATTCATGCGCACCAGCGTCGGGCTGTGAAATTCACATGGAAGGGGTTTTTGTGACATTGTTTCACCCTCCAATCCGGGCAAAAATGATGAGAACTGGATTGAGGTTTAGGAAGGTTACCCTTGTGAAGCGGTGACGACAATTACAAGGCTCTCTGGCTGGCGCTGATTGAACATTCGCTGCCACCACTTGTCGAAGTCAGCATGAAGCCCCAGCACGAAACTCCCTGGCCGTCGATTGAGGACGGACAGGTCTGGCAGATGAACAAAACGACCTGCCGCATTGGGCAATTGGGCAAGAAACTCGTCCACTACATCCTGTTCAAAGGCCAGCCAACGCACAACGCCCCGATTGTGACGAACAAGGAAGTGCTGACGAAGCATCTGATGGAGATGAAGGCGGTTCTGGTGCAGGCATAGAAGATTGCAGGAACGTGGAGCGTGGTGATGGGAACACTTTCGGGCGGGCAGCTTCGAGTTTTACCTTCGGATGGTATGGGCATCTCCTGCCCTGCCTCGGAGCCTGCCCGCCCTTCCCCTCCCAAAGCAGTGCTTACGGCAACGGCACAGCGCGATAGTAGCGTTGGGTCTTTCCCGACGATGCGGGGTCAATCACCAGAAATGGGCTGGAAGGCAGAGTGATGTTCGTGAGCACCAGCCAGTTCGTCGTGCCGACGGTCACCACGTCCGCGAAATCTACTCGATACTGTTGGCCTATGGATCCGGCGAGGACGGTTGCCGCGATGAACTTCAAGTCTCCGTAGAAATACAAGTCCACAGGAATGCTTGTGATAGTGCCGACTGCATTGGTGATGATCACACGATACGCCCCTGCGTTCGTTGCGCTGAGGTTTGATAGCGCAAGCGTTGCGGTGGTTGCGCCTGCGATGTTCACCCCGTTGAACTGCCATTGGTAGGAGAGCGGGCCTGTGCCGCCGGCGCTAACTGAAAGTGTCACCGCGCTCCCTAGCGTGAAAGCTTGGCCTGACGGCGGCGTGCCAATGGACGGCGGGGCCGATACGACGAGCGTCTGAGGGACACTGGTGGCGGGCAAATAAGTTGCATCACCGCCTTGGCTTGCAGTAATGGTCGTGCTTCCGACGCCTGTGATGGTCACGATGCTGCCACTCACGGTTGCGACCGAGGTGACGGAACTACTGAAGCTCACTGGCAGACCACTGTTGGCGGTTGCGGACAAACTGAACGGGCTGTCATCCACCCGCTTTCCCGCCAAGGCACCGAAGGTAATCGTCTGAACCAGGCGGTTCACCGACAAGCCCACCACGCTGCTCGTGATGCTGCCCCAAGTATTCGTGATGACCACGGAGTAGTTCCCAGCCTGATTAGTCTGCACATTGACCAATCCCAATGTGGCCCCGGTCGCCCCGCCAACGTCCACGCCCTCTTTGCGCCACTGGTAGGACAGCGGGGCTGTTCCAGTGGCCGTCACTCCGAAGGCCGCAGTGGCCGTCACATTGACGGTGAGCCCCGTGGGCTGGCTGGAAATACCCGGAGGAATCCCGGCCACAGCCAGCGTGCGGTTCACGCTCGTCGCCGGGAGGTAAATCGAGTCTCCGGCTTGACTGGCGGTGATAGTCGCGCTGCCGACGCCAGTGATTGTCACCGTGGTGCCGCCAACCGAGGCCACCGCTGAATCCGAACTGTTGAAGCTCACAGGGAGCCCGCTGGTCGTCGTTGCGCTCAGAGTGAACGGACCGTCATCCACCCGTTTGCCCGCCAAAGCCCCGAACGTGATGGTCTGGCTCAGCCGGTTCACCGTTAGCGCGACCACGCTGCTCGTGATGCTGCCCCACGCGTTCGCGATGACGACCGAGTAATTCCCTGTCTGATTGGTCTGCACATTCACCAAGCCCATCGTGGACCCGGTTGCCCCGCCGATGTCCAAGCCCTCCTTGCGCCATTGATAAGTGAGCGGGGCAGTCCCGGTGCCGGTGACGCTGAACGCAGCGTTGGAGGTCACGTTGATGACGAGCGCTGTCGGTTGGCTGGAAATGCCGGGTGGAATACCGGCCACGGCCAGCGTGCGGTTCACGCTCGTCGCGGCCAGATAGGTCGCATCCCCCACTTGGCTGGCCGTGATGGTTGTGCTGCCGATGCCTGTAATTGTCACCGTGCTGCCGCCCACTGTGGCCACTGCCGCATCGGAACTGCTGAAGCTCACCGGCAGCCCGCTGGTCGTCGTTGCGCTCAAAGTGAACGGGCCGTCATCCACCCGCTTGCCCGCCAAGGCACCGAAGGTAATCGTCTGGCTCAATTGATTCACCGTCAGCGCGGCTACGCTGCTTGTGATGCTCCCGGCAGCGTTGGTGATCGCCACGGTGTAGTTGCCGGCCTGATTGGTTTGCAGCGTGTTAAAGACCAGCGTGGCCGCGTTGGCTCCCGGCACCGTGAGCCCGTTCTTCAACCATTGGTAGCTCAACGGCTCGCTGCCGGAAGCCGCCGTGACGCTGAAGGTGGCGCTGCCACCTACGTTGGCGGAGATCGGGGCGGGCTGTGTGGTGATGGTCGGCAGGACCGCTTCACTGGCATGAAGTTTTGTGATTTCCGCCGCTGACAACGCACGGTTGTATATGCGCACGTCGTCAATGCCGCCGTTGAACCAGTAATCTGAAGCCGCGTAGAATTTGTGGCTACCTAGGAACAGCCCCTCACTCGTCTGGGTGATGAGGCCGGTGGCTGGCTGCGTGCCACTCAACTGCCCGTTGATGTAGAGCTTCACCACTGCGCCGTCGTAGGTCATCAGCACATGGCTCCACGCTCCCAAGGCGGCCGCAGTGCTGCTGGCGACGACGACCTCCCCGGTCGGAGTGCTCAAGGCCGCGCGCCAGTTGCCGTCTGCCCACGGGCCTTGGAGGGAATAGCTGCGACTGAAGTAATTCACGTGCGATCCTTTGGAGACACAGTGCTTGTTGTCCTCATTGGCGAGCGGGCGAATCCACGCTGCCACCGTGACGGCGTTGGTCGGCGAGAGGCTGGCAGAATGAGCCACCTCGATTTGGTCATTCACGCCATCGAAGCTGTAGGCCCGGCTGGCTTGCGTGAAACGGTCATTGGCAAGCACAGCCTCCAACACGGTGCCGTTGTTTCCATTCCCACTCGCATCGTTGGCGTTCCCATTAAACGGGTAGTAGGCCATGAGGCCAGTCGTCAGGGTCGCGAGGGCCGCAGACTCAGTGAAGAGTTCTGTGCTCGCAACGGGACTATTGGGGGAAGGTTGCCCACCGGCGATGAGCACACGGCCGTCGTTGAGCCGCGTCGCTGTGTGGGTAAAGCGCGCACCCTGTAGGTTGCTCGTGTTCGTCCAAGCTCC
>CAMCFN010000147.1 GCA_945874145.1 Akkermansia muciniphila | reverse complement strand
CGCACCCGGGTCACCAGTGCCCAGGCGTCCGCGAACTCCTCGGGCGGCAGGTCGAACAGGCTGGCGACATGGCGGCGAGGGATCACCAGCGCGTGGCCTTCGGCGACAGGATAGCCGTCGAAGAATGCGATGCACGTCGCCGAAGTCAGCCAGACCCGGCGCTCAGGCAGGTGGCAGAACGGGCATTGACCGTCCGTGGACATGCCACACGAATACCGGAGAGCGGGGACCGGCTCCAGCGTGAAGTCTGCGCGGTGCCGTTCATCTCACGCCCGCCGCTCCCGTCAAACGCACCAGCAACCCGGAAAACCGGTTGTCCGTGCGATTGTTCTTCACCGCCAGCGCCAGGGCTTTGCGCTGCCCGATAAGGACGACCAATTGCTTGCCGCGGGTGATGCCCGTGTAGACCAGGTTCCGTTGCAGGAGCAGATACTGCTGCATCGCCAGGGGCGTCACCACGGCCGGGAACTCCGAGCCCTGCGCCTTGTGGATCGTGATGGCGTAGGCCAGCGACACTTCATCGAGCTCCCCGAAATCGTAGGCCACCTCCCGCTGGTCGAAGCGGATTGTCACCTCCCGCTCCACCGGATCGAGCTTCACGATCTGCCCGATGTCGCCGTTGAACACGTCCTTGTCGTAGTTGTTCTCCGTCTGGATCACTTTGTCCCGCAGCCGGAACTGCCAGCCGAACTTTTCGACGGTGGGTTCGTCGGGCCGAGCCGGGTTCAATTGCTGCTGGAGCTGCCCGTTGAGTTCGCGGATGCCCAGCGAACCCCGGTTCATCGGACACAGCACCTGAATGTCCCGGATGGCATCCAGCTTGAACTTGGCGGGGATGCGCGTTCGAACCATCTCCAGCAGGGTGGCCGCAATCTGCTCGGGTTCCTCCCGCTCCACAAAGAAGAAGTCAGATTCCCCGCCCTTGAGCGGCAGCTCCGGCATCTGCCCCGCGTTGATCCGGTGGGCGTTGGTGATGATCCGGCTGTGCGCGGCCTGCCGGAACACCTCGGTCAACCGCACCACCGGCACCACCTGGCTTTCGATCAGGTGCCGCAGCACCATGCCTGGGCCGACGGAGGGCAGCTGATTGATGTCCCCCACGAGCAGCAGGCTCCCTTTGGCCGGCAGTGCCCGCAGCAGGTTGGCCATCAGGCTCACGTCCACCATGGAGGTTTCGTCCACGACTAGCAGGTCACAGTCGAGCGGGTTGGCCTCGTTGCGCGTGAAGCCGCCCGTGGCCGGCTGGACCTCCAGCAGCCGGTGGATGGTCTTGGCTTCGCCGCCGGTGGTTTCCGCCAGCCGCTTGGCGGCCCGCCCGGTGGGCGCACACAGCAGACAGCGCACCTGCTTGGCCCGCAGAATTAGCAGAATCGAGTTGACCAGGGTTGTCTTGCCCACGCCGGGGCCGCCGGTGATGACCAGCACCCGGCTGGCGAGCGCCAGCCGGAGCGCCTCCCGCTGGCTCGGGGCCAGCTCCTTGCCCGTCTTCCCCTGACACCAGGCCACCGCCTTGTCGAAATCGATGGCTGGGAAGGCGGACGGTGCCCCCGCCAGATGCTTGATCCGGCCGGCGATGATCTCCTCGGCGCGTTTCAGCGGCGGGAGGAAGATGAGCTCCTGTCCGGCGATGGTTTCCCGGACCAGGTCCTTGCTCGCCAAGGTGCGCTCCAGGGCCTCGGTCACAATCTTGTCCTCCACCAGGAGGAGCTTGCCCGCCTCATCCTTGAGCAGTTCCGTCGGCAGGGCGCAATGGCCCTCGCCGGTCGCCTCCAGCAGGACGTGGCTCAGGCCCGCGCAGGCCCGGACCAGTGAATCCACCGGGATGCCGATCTTCTGGGCGATCTGGTCGGCGGTCTTGAAGCCGATGCCGTGGATGTCCTTGGCCAGCGTGTAGGGGTTGGTGCGGACCCGCTCGATGGCGTCCTCTCCGTAGGTCTTGTAGATGCGCACCGCCCGGCTGGTGCTCACCCCGTGGCTGTGCAGGAAGAGCATGATCTGGCGGATGACCTTTTGCTCCGCCCAAGCTTCCTTGATGCGCTTGCGGCGTTTGGGGCCGATGCCATCGAGTTCCTCCAGCCGGGCGGACTCAGTCTCGATGACGGTGAAAATCTGTTCCCCAAACCGCTCCACCAGCTTCTTGGCGTAGACCGGGCCGATGCCCTTGACCATGCCGCTGCCCAGATACTTTTCGATGCCCTCCCGGGTCGTCGGCGCGGTGCTGTTGAGCATCTCCGCCCGGAACTGCAGCCCAAACTCCCGGTCCTGAATCCAGCGGCCTTGCGCCGTGACCCATTCACCGGCGCTGACGGATGGGAGGGAGCCGATCACGGTGACGTGATCGCGGTGGCCCTTGGCCTTGACCTTCAGGACCGCGAAGCCGTTGTCGTCGTTGAAGAAGGTCACCCGCTCCACCAGGCCGGACAGGCTTTCGGCGAACGCTTGGGGCGGAAGTGGTGGGGTGGTCGGCGGCACAGGTCGCGGTGGAGTTCATACTGCAGGGCAACCGCCGGCTCAATCCAACGACAATTAAGGCCGGTGCAAACTGTCCTGCCATCGCCAGGCGGACCAAAAGGTGACGCGGAAAGCTTGGCAAGGTCCAAGCTCGTCCACCAACTGAAAAGTGCTTGGCCGGGCAGACGCACCGGGCACACTCGCGGCGTGAAATTGAGTCACGAAGACCGGATGGCGCTGCAACGGGCGCAGGGCTGGCTGGAGCTCCGCCTGCCTTTGGAAGCCAACGAGGAACTGGATGAGATTCAACCGGCCATGCGGGCACATCCGGATGTCCTAAAGCTCCGCTACTCCATTTTCTCCGCCGCGAAGAAGTGGGACATGGCATTGGAGGTTGCCAACTGCCTTCATCGCCAGCTGCCGGCCGATCCCTACGGCGGGGTTCATGCAGCCGTCGCCCTTTACCGGCTGGGGAGAACCCAGGAAGCGAAGGAACTTTCGTTGGGCTTGGCTCCGCAATTTCCGAAGGACTGGGCAATTCCCTACAACCTCGCCTGCTACTGCGCACAGCTTGGGGAGATCAAGGAAGCCGAGCAATGGTTCAAGGCTGCCATGGCATTGGACGAGAACACGGTGAAGCGGATGGGGATTGATGATCCTGACCTGGAACCGTTGTGGCAGGGGATGCGGGACACGACTTGGAAGCGGGCCGGGTAGATTCAGCCGCCAGCGCAAAGCTGCCATCGCCGGGGAAAACCGCACGTCAGAACATTCATGACACGAGTTGCATGGTCCATCGCCGTCCTGTTGCTGACTCAGTTGGCGGCGCTGCACGCCGCCGATCGGTTCACTGGCGTCTATCTGTCGGAGTTCCTTGCGCTCAATCAGCGGGGCATGTTGGACGAAGACGGGGACTCCTCCGGCTGGATCGAGTTGCACAACGCCGGCACTACGCCAGTGAATCTGGCTGGCTGGTTCCTCACCGACAGCCCCACCAACTTAACCCGGTGGCGTTTCCCCGGCGTCGTCCTCTTGCCGGAAAAGTTTCTGCTCGTGTTCGCTTCGGCCAAGGACCGGAGCAAGGAACTCACGCACCTGCACACCAACTTCAAACTCGACCCGCAAGGAAGTTACCTCGCCCTCGTCGATCCCAAGGGCCAAGTCAGCTCTGAATTCACCCCGGCCAAACAAACTGCCGGTGTCGCGGATGG
>CAMCFN010000146.1 GCA_945874145.1 Akkermansia muciniphila | reverse complement strand
TGGTTGCTCCCCAGCGCCTCACTGTGCGATTTTTCCGCTCTCCGAATCATCGCGGAACCCCAGCAAACACGACGCACGGGAGGCCCACCCAATCCCAGCAACACCCCTCTGAGCCACATGATTTCACATCAACTTGCTAACACCGTTCCGGCTGTCGGGAGGCCGGGGCGAAGCAGAGCTTGTCCAGCGCCGCCCTTGATGCCGCAGCGAACGAGGTCGTCATCACCGACCGCCACGGCATCATTCAGTGGGTCAACCCGGCCTTCACGAAGTCCACTGGCTACACGCTGGAGGAGGCGGTCGGGCAGAATCCGCGCATCCTTAAGTCGGGCAAGCATGACAAGGAGTTCTATCACAAACTCTGGTCCACCATCCTGCGCGGCGAGGTGTTTCGCTGCGAGATGGTCAACCGGAAGAAGGATGGCTCGATCTTCACCGAGGAGGCTGCCATCTCGCCCGTGAAGGCCGAGCACGGCGCGATCACGCACTTCATCGCCATTAAGCAGGACATCACGGAGAAGAAACTGCTGGAGGCGAAGTTCCTGCGCGCGCAACGGCTGGAAGGTCTGGGCGCGCTGGCCGGCGGCGTGGCGCATGACTTGAACAACGTGCTCGCGCCCATCCTCATGACGTCGGAGCTTCTCCGGATGCAGGCCACCGACCCGCGCACGCGCGAGTTGCTGGGCATGATCGAGAGCAACTCGCAGCGCGGCGCGGGCATGATCCGGCAGATCCTCGCCTTCGCCCGGGGCACGGCCGGGGACAAGGTGTCCATGCAGGTGAAGCATCTGCTCAAGGACATCAGCAGGATGATGAAGGACACCTTTCCGCCCAACATCCGGACGGAGCTGCACGTGGATGAGAAGCTGTCGTTGGTGCAAGGCGAGCCTACGGAGCTGTATCAGGTGCTGCTCAATCTGTGCGTCAACGCGCGCGACGCCATGCCCGGCGGCGGCACGATCACCGTCACAGCGACGAACGTCCTACTGGACGAAACCTACGCGCACCTGAGCCACGAAGCGCCGCCGGGCCATTACGTCGTCCTCACCGTGGAGGACACCGGCAGCGGCATTCCGCCCGAGATTCAGGCGAAGATCTTCGACGCGTTCTTCACCACCAAGGGGGAGGGCAAAGGCACCGGCCTCGGGCTGGCCACGGTGAAGGACATCATAACCCGCCACAACGGCTTCATCCACCTCTACAGCGAAGTGGGCGTGGGCACGCAGTTCAAGATCTACCTCCCGGCGGTTGTCGGTGAAGAAGCGGCCAGCGACACAACGTTTCTGACGCTTCCCACCGGCCACGGTGAGTTGATCCTCGCGGTGGACGACGAGGCGGCGGTGCGCGAGATCGTCAAGGCCACACTCGAAGCTAACGGCTACCGCGTGGTGACGGCCGACGACGGCACGCAGGCCGTCGCCAGGTTTGTGGAGCACTTGTCGGAAGTGCAGCTCCTGCTGACGGACATCCAGATGCCGCACATGGACGGCATGGCGACGATCCGGGCGCTGCGGAACATCCGGCCCGACCTGCGTGTGATCGCGGCCTCCGGCCTCACCGCGCACGAGCAGGCGCTCAAAGTCACGGGCCTGAACGTGCAGGGTTTCATTGCGAAGCCCTTCACCGCCGCCAGCCTCCTGCTGGCGCTGGATGCCGCGCTGCACCCGAAATGATGAGCGAACGAGGCGGCGTGGGCCAAGGATGTGGTGCGCTTCACGGTGTGAGACACGTGACTTGGCCTCGCGCTGGTGGCGAAGCCCTTCACCGCCGAGTCGCTGTTCACGGCGATGGACAAGGCGCTTCTGGGTTAGTCGCTACGGTTCGAAAGCTGGAAATGGGGACCATGAGCCCGGTAGGGCCGCGCTGCGCGCGGCCTCGTGACTCTGACTGGAAAGACGAGGCCGACCACAGCTCGGCTCTACCAAGTTCAAGGACAGGGCAGTGGGAAGTCTGGGGTGGTGGACGCTGCAGGTTTCGAACCTGCGACCCCTACCGTGTGAAGGTAATGCTCTACCACTGAGCTAAGCGTCCGAACGGGGCGAGAGCGTAATTGGGGGCTGCTGGAAGGCAAGCAGGTTTTCCAGCAGGTTTTCCAGCAAGGGGGGATTGCCAAAAGACGATTCCTCCTTAATATCCCGCCGCAAGCAAACCGACGTTCATGCGGCAGTTCCATACCATCGCCACCAATGCCTTCATGGAATTGGTGCGTCAGCCCATCTTCCTCTTGCTGGCGACGATTTCCTCGCTGTTCATCGTGTTTCTGGCGGCGGTGCCCTATTTCGCTATGGGCGAGGATGGCAAGATGGTGAAGGACAGCGCGCTGGCGACGATGCTGGTGGTGGGTTTGTTCGTTGCGGTGTTGAGCGCCTCAGCCTCAGTGGCCCACGAGATCCGCACGGGGACGGCGCTGACGGTGCTGGCCAAGCCGGTGGGGCGGGCCAAGTTTCTGCTGGCCAAGTATTGCGGGCTGGCGGCGGCGCTAGGGGTTTTGGCCTATGTAAATACGCTGGCGACCTTGCTGGCGAGCCGGATGGCGTTTGATGCCTACGGGGAGGCGGATTTGTATGGCACCGGGCTTTACTTCGGGGCGGTGGGACTGGCGTTTGTCCTAGGCGGCTTTACCAACTACTTCCTGCGGCGGCCCTTTGTGTCAGACGGGGTGTTGTTTCTGACGGTGCTCACAACGGTGGCGTTTATCTGGCTGGCGTTTGTAGCCGAGCACAAGAAGGCGGGCGCGGACCCCGGGATGTATAAGGTGGACTGGCGGCTGTTGCCGGCGTGCGTGCTTGTGCTGCTGGCGTTGCTGCTGCTAGCTGGCTTGGCGCTGGCGTGCTCAACCCGATACGACACGGTGCCCACCTTGGTCATCTGCTCGGCATTGTTTTTGCTAGGGCTGATGAGTGATTACTTGTTTGGTCGACCGGCAGAAGCTGGAGTCATGTGGGCGACGGTGTTTCACACGGTTTTGCCAAACTGGCAGTTGTTCTGGCTGGCCGATGCCATCGAGGGCACGCGGACGCATGCCATTCCGGGTGTCTGGGGCTATGTGGCCAAGGCGACGGGGTATGTGGCAGGCTATCTGGGTGCGTCCTTAGCGGTGGCCTTGATGTTGTTTGAAGATCGAGAGCTGAGTTGAACTGATGCAACGCAATCTGCAACCGACCGGGCTGGTCAATGTCCTCATTTCGCTTGCTGCTGCGGGTGGCGGCACCTATATCGCGCGCCAGACGGCAGCGCTGACGGATGAGGTGGTCAGCGTTTTCCTTGGGCTGGGCTTTCTCGTGGCCTTGTTCAGCTATTTCCAAGCGCGGATGGAGGTCCGCGAGCGGTTGGAAAAGCTGGAGTTGGACGAGTTGGCCAAGTCAGCACGCAACACCGCGTTGTTCGAGACCACGGATGCCGAGGCCTTCCCCGCCCGCCGTGCCCGGGAGCAGTTTGAGCGATGGCTGGTGCCGGCCTTCTGCCTCGTGCTGCTGGCCTTGCAAGCTTTGGCTGGCTGGTGGGTTTGGTCCAAAACCATCAATCCCAGCGTCGGCGAAGTCAGGACTTCGCTGCCGATGATGGCTTCGTTTTTCGGCTTCTTATTTTTTCTGCAATTCCTGCCCGGCCGTTATTCAGTCAATGTTGCCCGGCTTGAAGGGCATCGGTTGCTCCAGCCCGGCGGTAGTTACCTGCTTTTGGGTGCGTATTTAAGCTTGCTGGCGGCTGGCGCAAACGTGGCCATCCACTTC
>CAMCFN010000145.1 GCA_945874145.1 Akkermansia muciniphila | reverse complement strand
CCGCTCCCCATCCTCCGTGACTCGCCGCACCGCCAGCACCCTCAGATGCGCCAGCGCCTTGTGAGATAATTTTCGCCCATCAATCTTTGGCACCCCACAACGCTATCAATCTCAATCAGTGTAGTCTATCTAAATGACTCCGTAGTAAGCACACTCTTTTCGTGCGAAGCAGAGAAGGCATTCCAATTCAATATCACGCCGCAATTCTGAAGAATGCCCGGAAGCAGTCAGATATGCTTGGGCCAGCCGGAATGGCTGTCGTCAGCAGTTTCGGCCAGTTGCCGACACGCGATGCCGGAGTGACAAATGAGTTTCTTCGAAAGGCTTCCAGCGCGTTCTTCAATAGTCCGCCGGATCTTGGATATGCCCTGACCAATTCGTTGCGTTCACTCGAGAGCGATTTGACCGCGGACGGAGCAAATCTCGCGGGACGATGTTTGATGTTGTTAAACCAGACGCTGTTGGCACTACCGTTTTTTGCCCAAGCCCAACGCTGTGATCCAAACCATCCCTACGCGAAACAAAACTACCTCAAGAGTCTGGAAGCCTTGCGAAGCCCCAAAGACTCGCAGTGACGAGAGAATCCAAGCAGTGGGTGTGGAGCAAGGTGACTTCCGCTATGCCAAGCCGAGAATCACTGACTGCTTCCCGTCCAGCCCACGTTGTCGCCAACCATGCAACTGTCTCCTTTGTGGAGACACTGTCCTTGACCCTGCCCTACTTGCTGCAACCTACGCCGCCTTCTTTGCAGCGTTCACTTTCGCCCAGCGGTTCTTCGCCCCGGCAATCATCCGTATCCGACCGGCGGACCCATCTATGCGGGAGTGGAGCGGGATGAGAAGCTGGGGGGATGAAACAAAAATTTTGGGGCATGAGGTGTTGTGGGTCGGGCACGGACTCGGTTCTGAAGCCCTTGTTCTCTTCCGTCAGTGGCAACAGCGAAATTCGGTCTCGCATTGGCTGCTAACAGCAAACCTCAGTGGCCTCAGCCGGGGCAAGATACAAGGCGTTGCTGGCAAAACCCGATTTTGGCAGAGGGAGCGGCCAGCCGTTCCGCCGCTTACAAAAGCCGACATGCTCGAAGGCCCAATTGATGAGTAAGCGCCTTCTCTCCAAATCCACCTGCGTCCAAGGCTTGCAGTGCCTGAAACTCCTCTGGCACCGCTACAACGCCAAGGAACTGCTGGAGCAACCCGGCACATTGGCGCAGGCCATCTTCGATCACGGCCATGAAGTTGGGGCGTTGGCGAAGCGGTTATTTCCGGCCGGCATCGAGATTGCACCGGGAGTCAGCGACTTCGACATCGTGTGAAAAGTCGAGTCGGCCAAAAGCAAACCCTGAGAAGCTAAGCGAGTCCATCAACGATACTTCCCAGCATCCCTTCACACCGCTTGTTGCCCCGCGCCGTCGTGACCTTCGCCGTCGAGGTCTATCAGGATGTCGCGCGGTTCGGCGCCCTTGCTGGGGCCGACGTAGCCGCGTTCTTCGAGAACATCCATGATGCGGGCGGCGCGACCGTAGCCAATCTTGAGGCGGCGTTGCAGTAGCGAGACGCTGGCTTTCTGCTCGCTGCGGATAACCTCGATGCACTGCTCGATGAGTTCCTCGTCCTCGCCCTCGCCTTCCTCGGCATCGAAGGGCGTGCTGACAGTGCTGGCCGCCTTTTGCAGGGCGTTGTTGTCGCCGGAGTAAAAAGGCGGCTTGCTGGTGAGCAGTTCGTAGAACGTCGCCCCGAAGGCGTAAACGTCGTCGGTGGCCTTGGGCGGCCGTCCGTCCATCTGCTGCGGACTCATGTAGGAGGGCGTGCCGCTGTTGCCCATGTTCATGGAGACGCGGCCCATGGAGTCGCTGATGGTGGCGGCGAGGCCAAAGTCGGCGAGCTTCAGGCGGCCCCGGCCGTCGAGCATGATGTTCGCCGGCTTGAGGTCGCGGTGGACGACGCCTTCGCCGTGGGCGTAATCAAGCGCGGCGCAGAGCTGGCTGGCCCAGACCTTGAGGGCATCCCACTGGAAGCAACGGGCCTCTTCCTTGACCTTGAGCGAGGCCAGCGTGGTGCCCTCGACGAACTCCATGGAGATAAAGGGCAGCTCGCCCTCGAACTGGCAGAAGTCGTGGATGCGGATGATGTTCGGGTGGGTGAGCTTGCGGCTCTTCATCGTCTCGCGCTTGAGGTCGTCGAGCGCGGAGGCATCGCGGCGAATTTCGGGCGGGAGGAATTTGAGAGCGACGTGGTCGTTGAGGGCGGTGTCGTGCGCGAGCCAGACGACGCCCATGCCGCCGCGGCCCAGCTCACGTTCGAGGGCGTAGCGGCCTTGGCCAACCTTGGTGCCAGCGGTCAGAGCGAGCGTGGCAGCGTCGCCGCCGGAGGTGCCCTTGCTGGGGCGAATGGATTGCAGGCCGTCGTCGAGTTCCATGGCGAGGTGCTAATTGAGTCCCGGGTCGGGGATGGAGTAACGAAACGGCTATGTGGGGTCAAGCCATGGTGTGGCTGACATTCGCTAAATCTGGTCGGCGGCGGCCTTGCGAGCGACTTCCTCGAGCGTGCACTCGCCGGCGAGGGCTTTGTCCAAGCCGGATTGCCAGAGCGTCTTCATGCCGCCGAGGACGGCGATCTCCTGGAGTTGGCGTGTGGGCTTCTTCTCCAGCACGGCGTCACGTAGATCCTCGCTCACGACGAGCAGCTCGCACAAGGAAAGGCGACCTGAGCAACCGGTGTGATTGCACTCTGCGCAGCCGGTGCCGCGCAGAAAGTTGGCACGGTCGAGTTCGGGCTTGAGCAGCGTCTTCAAGAGCGCCGACTCGGGGCGATAGGGCACGGAGCAATGGGGACAGTTCTTCCGCACGAGCCGCACGCCCATGATCCCGAGGATGCTGGAGGCGAGCAGGAACGGCTCGATGTTCATGTTGATGAGGCGCGCGAAACAGCCCGGGGTCGTGCCGCTGTGCAGCGTGCTGATGACGAGGTGCCCGGTGAGGCCGGCCTGCACGGCGATGTTGGCTGTCTCGGGGTCGCGGATCTCGCCGAGCATGATGACCTGCGGGTCCTGACGCATGAGCGACTTGAGCGCGTCGGCGTAAGTGTAACCGTTGGCGGCGTTGAGCGGCGACTGGCGGACCGTGGAGAGCGGGACCTCCACCGGGTCTTCGACGGAGGCGATGTTGATGGTCGTGCCGTGCTTGCTGATGAGGTAGAAGAGCGAGGAGTAGATCGCCGTGGTCTTGCCCGAGCCGGTGGGCCCGGTAAGCAGGATCAGGCCGTTGGGCTTGTTGAGGAGGTTGATATAGGTCTTGAGCGTGTCGTCGTCGAAGCCCAGCGAGTTGATGTCGAAGGCGCGGGTGTTGGGATCGAAGATACGGCAGACGATGGCCTCACCCCGGATCGTGGGCATGATGGAGACGCGCAACTGCACGTTGCCAAAGTCTGGCCCGAGGCTGGCTTTGCCGTCCTGTGGCACGCCGGACAGATGGGAAACCAAGTTGGCCATCACCTTCACGCGACCGGCGATGCGTTCCTTGAATTCGAGCGGCAGGTGCGCCAACTCCGTCAGCATCCCGCTGGTCCGCACGCGCACGGCGACGGAGTCCTCCCAGCCGTCGAAGTGAATGTCGCTCCCCTTCATCGCGATCGCGTCGCGGATGATGAAGTTGACAAGCTTGCTGATCTCCGCAGAAAGGGGCGACGAGAGGGATTCGAGGTAGTTAGTGGTCTGGCCCATGCGCCCTGCCTACGCGAATCTCTATCTCAACTCAATCTACTTCTCCTCCGGGCAGGGCGTATTCACGAAGGGGAGCGGAGGTTGGGTTGGCGGGCGGTGACGGTGAACAGGACGCGGCGGGCATGCTCGGCGGCCATCCAGGCGGCGAAGTCGGTAGTGGTTTTATGACGCGGCTGCTTTTGATGACCGCGCCATTCGAGGAA
>CAMCFN010000144.1 GCA_945874145.1 Akkermansia muciniphila | reverse complement strand
AGGAGGAGTTCGGCGAGCAGAAGCCCAACCGCGCGAAGGCGAAGGACGTAAGTTGGCTTTGGTGGGCGGTGGCGGTGGGACTCGCGCTGGCCTTCGGCTTTGCCTATTTCCGCTGACAGTCAGCCGTCCTCTTCTTAGCCTCCTGCCATGCGAATCTACCTGTGGATTGGCCTCGGCAGCGCGCTGGGCGGGATGCTCCGCTACGGTTTGGCCGAGTGGGTGGTGCGACTGGCGGGCAAGGGCTTTCCGTTTGGGACGTTGCTCGTGAACGTCAGCGGCTCCTTTCTCATCGGCGTCATCGCGTCCGCTGCGCAACCGTCCACCGGCTGGTGGGGCAGTGAGCATGGGCGGGCGTTTCTGATGGCGGGCATCTGCGGCGGCTACACGACCTTCTCGGCGTTTAGCTTGCAAACGCTTCAACTCGCACGGGACGGTCACTGGCCGGCGGCCGGGTGGAATGTCCTGCTTTCCGTGGCGCTCTGTCTCGTCGCCGTGTTCCTAGGCTTTCGAGCCGGGGAGCTCTTGAGTCGGTGATCGAAGTGTAGATGGGGGCGCCAAGGTAACGCATGCGACAAGCCAAGGCTGGGTCGCGGCGTTCACGCCGCAGAGATTTACTCAGGCAAAGTGCGTTCGGAAGACTACGAGCCACGCACGTTTCTGCGGCCTGAAGGCCGCGCTCCTCATTCAGGGTTGCCCGCCGCCCGGATTCACTCCGGCTTCGTGGGCGTCTCCAGCTTGGCAGCCGCCCCGTAGTTGAACAGCTTCCGCTCCTTGATCATCTGCCCCACGGCGGGCGGCACCATGCTTTCCCACGCGGGGTCGCCGGTGCGGATCATGCCCAGCACGTCACGCGAGAAGATGGGCAGGCAGCTCTCATCGAAGTCGCGCAGGCTCTCGATGAGGCGGTTCTCCACCAGATAGGAATACAGATGCCGCAGGTGCGGGGCCACCCGGAGATTCCCGGCGGTGATGAGCGCACCAGTCTTCGGCTCGCGATAGGGATAGACGAAGAGCTTGAGGTCGTTTTTGAACAGCCGGCCAAAGCTCTCCAATATCCCGCCTTCGAGGTCCGCGTAATACTTCTCCTCGAAAATCTCCCGCAAGGTGGGCACGCCCATGACGATGCCGATCATCTTCTTCGTGTGCCGGAAAAGATAGGCTGCCAACCGGTGATATTCGCCGTAGTTGGAGATGAGCACGTTCTTGCCGAGCGCCCCGAGGATGTCCACGCGGTCGAGGAAGTCCTTGGGATCAATGCGGTCGCCATCGATGAGGTTCTTCAAGGTCATCTCCATCAGCACGGTGACCTCCTCGCCCTGCACCTTGGGCTCCTGCACGAAGTGGCTCGTGGCGCATTCCAGCATGTCCAGCGTGGTCCGCGTCACCGGGCGGAAGCTGCCGCGCTCGACGAGGATGGACTTCTTGTAGAGCACATCGGCGGGCTGCACGACCTCGCCGTTGGCGAGGAACAACGCCGCCTTGGTCAGCCCGCGTTGCACCAGTTGCAGCGCCATCACGCGGTTGTCCACGCCGTTGAAGGCGGGGCCGGTGAACTTGACCATGTCCACCTCCACGCGGTCGGGGGTGAGGTTGTCGAGCAAGCCATCGAGGAGCGCGGCCGGGTTTGCGTGGTGGTAGAGCGCCCCGTGCATGAGGTTGACGCCGATGATGCCGAGCGCCTCCTGCTGCTGCACGTTCTCCGGATCCAGCAGGCGGGTGTGGATGATGATCTGCGAGGGATCGGCCTGCGGTTCCGTCTGAAACCGCACGCCCAGCCAGCCGTGCGCCTCGACGTCTTTGCGGGAATAACTCTTGGCCGCCACCGTGTCCGCGAAGGCGAAAAACTTCGTGGAGCCGCCGCGCTTCTCGCCCAGCCGCTCAATGAGCAACCCATACTCGCGCTCCAGCATGGCCGTGAGGCGCTGCCGGCTGACGTAGCGCTCACAGGGACCGTAAATCGCATCGCTCACCGTCATGTCGTAGGCCGACATGGTCTTGGCGATGGTGCCAGCGGCTCCGCCCACGCGGAAAAACCAGCGCGCGACTTCCTGCCCCGCGCCAATCTCGACGAACGTCCCGTATTTCGACGGGTCCAGATTGATTTGCAGCGCCTTCTGGTGGGTGTCCAATACTTCGCGTTCCATAGCTCAAAGGGGTTATCGACCGTTCAACAGGCGGAGCTTAGGCGAAGATCGCCGAGACGGCAGTTAATTTTCAGTCGAAGGGCGAACCGAAGTGAACTGCCATTCAACGACAGCGCCCCGCCGTCACTTTTCTTTCGGAGCGTCTTTCTCCAAAGGAAGAAACTCCTGCATTTGCTTCTGCACCATTGAACGCAGCAAGGTGGCCTCAATGATGTTCAGCCCAGCCTTGGCGTAATCCACGGTGAACGCAGGCAGCCACAGATCACTGTCCGCGCGATAGCCAAATTCGCGCCGGATGCGCCGCTCCAAATCCTCCATGTGGCCCGCGCCGTAGAAGATGGAGATGCTCGCCGCCGGCTCGGGACACTTCAGTTCATTGCGGAGATCCTTCAGCACCTCGTCGTTGCGGGACTGGATCAAGACTTCGAGCAGTCGCTGCATGTCCTCCGGCAGGCTGCGCATGCGGGAGAGATCGCCGCGGATGTTGCCCAGCGCCTCGATGAGCGCGAGCTTGGCCATCGCCTGAAGCTTGGGGTTGTCCCCCACGAGCTTGAAGCCGGCCTTGAGGAGGGTGCCAAGAAAGGAATTGCCTTCCATCGCCTTGAGCAAGCCTTCGAGCGCTTCGTTCTTCCGCTTCTCCTTCGGGCTCTCCGGGGTGGCCGGTTCTTCGTCCTTGTCCATTAACTCACGCAACTGCTGGACCGAGAGATCGCTGTTCCGGAAGTGTGCGCGGGTGTAATCCACCGCCTGCAACTGGAACACCAGCCCAAGTGATTTCGCCAAGTCAGCTTGGAGCGAAGTGCGCTCACCGGGTTGTGCCGCTGCTTGCGCAGCCGGCGGTTTGCTCTCGGCTGGTGCGGCATTGGTCGCCGGGCTGCTCTTGCGGCCAGCGTGAATGCCCTCGAACAACACAAGTTTCTGCGCATCCAGATGCTGCTGAAGCTGCTGGTAGTAATTCGTCTCGCCAATGTGGGAGGCCCCGGTGAGCCAGATCACGGGCCCACTCCCGTTGGTCGGCACCAGCTTGCGGGCGGCGACTTGCAGCTCGACGGCTCCCGTCAAACCGTTGGTCACACGCATGAACGGCTCGACCGCGAAGCGGACCGAGAGGGTAGGGCGGTTGGTCGCCGTCTGGGCGGAGGCGACATGGCCGAGGACCACCGTCAGCAGGACCAGCCATCCGGGGCGGGCATTCCACACGGAACGCTCAATACGGAGGGGGGCGGCTGGGCGCGGCGGCTTCATCGCTACCTCACTTTAATTCCTTCACCACGATGCCTGCCACGTCCACCGAACCATTGGCGGGCATGGCGAACATGATGATGCCTTCGCGATCGGCATCAAGCGCGAACTCGAATTTGAATAGCTTCCACTCCTTGCCAGCGGACAGCTCGTGCTCGGCGTAAAACTCATACGGGTCGCCGGGTTGGCGCACGCCGACCTTGAATTCCCCGCTGCCGCGCAGCCAGCCTTCGACGGCGTGTTTCACGCCCTTTTTGAACACGCGCTTGCCGGCGAAGCTCGTGAGCTGGAGCTGGCCGTCGCCCAAATCCTTCAACTCGATGCGCACAGCGGTCACGCCTTCCTTGGGGCTGTCCTTCAGTTTCGTGTAAGTCGCGGAGAGGGCCGCCCAGTTTGAATTGTCTTCCCAGCCGGTGGGCAGCCAGCCCTTGATGGCCTTGCCGCCCTGCGCCTTGGCGGTGAACTCGCGGCCTTCCCCACTAAATGCGGGCAGGAGGCTGGCGGCTTTTTCCTGAGTGAACGCTGTCACGACGGCGAGCAGCAGGGCAGGGAACCAGGTCTGAGGAAGTAGTTGTTTCATGGCTGAGAAACCGGCGGTGTTGGTTGGTTGGATTCGGGCTCGAAGCTCGCCCTAGGCTGCTCAACGGGTCAAGAGCAATAAGGCCGTCTGTCGGCGGGAGTTCAAAAGGGGATTGCTGCGCGAGTTCAAAAGGGGACAGTTTTTACAGGGAGAATTTTCCGAGGATTTCGGGCCAGTTGTTGAGGGGTGGGCTGGGTGGTTGCGTGACGGCCCAGAATTGTCTGCGGGGGTGATGG
>CAMCFN010000143.1 GCA_945874145.1 Akkermansia muciniphila | reverse complement strand
TCAGCCGTGCCGACTTCCAATTCGAAGACGGCCGTTACCCCGTCCTGCGCCTTCAAGGCATAATCCTCCAGCTTTTGCCCATGCTGATGCAGGTCGATGAACCCCGGCGCAATGACCAGGCCGGAAGCATCCACCGTCATGCGCCCGGTCAACGGCTGCTCGGACAGCGCGCGGATGACTCCGCCGCGGATGCCAATGTGCCGCACCGCGTCCAGCTTGGATTCCGGGTCGATCACGCGCCCGTGGTTCAGCACGAGGTCGAAGTCTTGGGCGGCGGCTAGCCCAACGAGCTGAAGCCCGAGCGCAACCATCCAACGGCCTTTTTGGAGCAACGCGTTCACATCGCCTCGGGCGACAGCCCAACGCTCACAATGCTGCACGCCTGAATCACGTTCAGTCCCAGCCGCTCGGCTTCCGCGAGCACTTCGGCGGATTCAGTGCCCGGGTTGAGCCAGAGTTCGTCACACCCCTTGGCCGCGATGGCTGGCAGCACCTTGAGCGTCGCCGGCGGCGGCAGATACACGCTCACCAAGTTCGGTCGTCCCGGGACAGCAGCAATGCTGGCAAACGCCGGCAGCCCCTCGATGGTGGCTTCCTTCGGATTCACCGGCCAGACGGTGAAGCCTTGCTGCACGTAGGCGCGCACCGCCTTGTTGCCAAACTTGCTGCGGTCGGCGGAAGCCCCAATGACAGCGACGGATTTCATGCGGTGATTATCCACCAGCGGAATCCGCATGCAACCCCCGTGCTGGCGTGACGTTTCCGGCCGGCCCGCGTCGGAACGACCGTAGCGCCAGCAGCATCGCAACCACCGTCAACCCGCTGCTGAAGTAGAACGCCGCCCCCGGCAGCCGCACCGGCGCACCGGCGCTGATGAAGAAGCCAAAGAGCGACGTGGCCAAAGCCGGCCCGAGCACACCAGCCACGCTCGCCAGACTGGTCAACGCCCCTTGCACCGCCCCTTGTTCATCCGGTGCGATTCCGCGCGAGATCAGCCCCTGCACCGACGGCCCAGCGATCCCGGACAGCGACCCAAACACGATGACGACAAAAATCATCCACCCCGCCGTCACACTGCCATACGCCAGCAAGGCAGCCGCGCTCAACGTGAGCCCGAGCACCGCCGCGCGTCGCTCGCCCAAGCGCGGCACCACCACGCGAGTCAGCCCCCCTTGCACCACGGCTGCCATCAGCCCCACCAACGCCAGCGACTCCCCGGTCTGGCGCGGCGTCCAGCCGTAGCGGTAACTCGTGTAGAGCACCCAGGTGCTGGGGAAAACTTGATGCGCCAGGTTCATCAGAAAATACGTGCCCGTCAGCCCGAACACCTCAGGATGACGCCGCAATGCCAGCAACGCCCCGACCGGATTCGCCCGCCCCCAAGCAAACGCCCGGCGGTTCTC
Organism: Akkermansia muciniphila; assembly: GCA_945874145.1. GTDB lineage: Bacteria > Verrucomicrobiota > Verrucomicrobiia > Limisphaerales > SXTU01 > SXTU01. Next base: position 3,176 of record CAMCFN010000143.1, on the reverse strand, counting down.
CACCGCCAGCGATTCGGGCAGCACGAGCAGGCCATACAACCAGTTCACCAGTGTCAGTCCCGCCGCGACCAAAAACGGCAACCGCAAGCTCACCTCCCCGAGGAAACCACCCATCGCCGGCCCGGCGATGAACCCCAAGCCAAACGCCGCGCCGATGATGCCAAAGTTCGCCGCGCGCTTCTCCGGCGGGCTGATGTCCGCAATGTAAGCCGTGGCCGCCGTGAAATTCGCCCCCGTGATCCCCGCCAGAATACGCCCCACAAAGAACCAGCCCAGCGACGGCGCATACGCCAGCAGCAGATAATCCAGCCCTGAACCAAACAGCGACGCGAGAATCACCGGCCGCCGCCCAAAGCGATCCGACAAGCTCCCCAGCAGCGGCGCGCACCCGAACTGCATCAGCGAATACAGCGCGGCGAGCAGGCCATACGTGTGCGCCGCCACCTCCACCCGCCCGCCCTGAAACTCCTCAATGAGCTTGGGCAGAATCGGAATGATCAACCCGATGCCCAGGATGTCCAGGAACAGCGTGACAAAGATGAAGCCCAGCGCGGGTTTGCGCGCGGTGGAGGCAGGCTTCAGTGGCACGGGTTTCGGACGGGAAGGCCCAACGGCCATTCACCGCAAGTCAGACGCGCCGCGAATGCCCCTCACCACCGGAGCCCTACTGATTCAGCACCTTCTCCAGCAACTGGTTCAGCCGCTTGAGCATCGTGCGCGGATCCTCCAGCACGCCCGCCGCCACCCGCGCATTGTCGAGGATCTGCTCCGCGACTTGGCTGGCCAACGCCGCATCCTTTTGCCGCATTTGATCCAGGCGCGAAATGATCGGATGCGCCGCATTGATCTCGAAGTCCTGCTTCTCCGGCCCCAGCTCCTGATCGTCCTTCTTCATCGCCTTGAGCATCCGCCGCATGCTCGACGTCATGAACTTGTCGGCGTCCACAACCACCGCCGGGCTGTCCACGAGCCGTTGCGACACGCGCACTTCGCCAACTTTGTCGCCGAGCGTTTCCTTGAGCCATTGCGCGAGCGCCTTCGCGGCATCCTCGCTGAGCGCCCCGTCTTTCTTGGGCTCCGTGAGGTTTAGCTCCGCCTTCTCGGCTGCCTTCAACGGCTTGCCCTCAAACGTGTGCAGGTGCTCCATCACGAACTCGTCCCACGCGTCGTAAAGGAAGAGCACCTCGAACTTTCGCTCGCGGAAGACCTCGTAGTAAGGGCTGCTCTCCGCCGCCTCGCGGCTCGGAGCCATCAGGCAATAAATCTCCTTCTGCTCGGAGCCCATCCGCTTCACGTAGTCCGCCAGCGACGTCAGCTTGCCCTTCTCCAGCAGGGAGGATTCGTAGCGCAGCAGCTTGCCGACCGCCTCCTTGTGCGTGAAATCCGTGACCACGCCTTCCTTCAAGAAGCGTTGATACTCCGCGTAAAACTTCTCGTAGGTCGCGGGGTCCTTCTCGGCCTGCTCATCGAGGAACTTGAGGAAGCGCGTGGTCAGCACCTTATTCAACTTCTGCATGAGCGCCGAGTCCTGCATCGTCTCGCGCGAGATGTTCAGCGGCAGGTCCTCGCTGTCCACGACGCCCTTGAGGAAGCGCAGCCATTCCGGGAACAGATGCTTGGCCTTCGCCTGGATGAGCACCTTCTTGCAGTAGAGGTTCACCTCCGACTCCATGCGCCCCATGCCCATCGTCTCGAAATTGCGCGCCGGCACAAAGAGCAGCGACTGAATGGCCAGCGGCGCGTCCGCCGTGAAGTGCAGCCGCAGCAGCGGCTGCTCGTGATCGTGGCCGATGAACTGGTAGAACTCGCTGTATTCCTCCTCCTTGATCTCGCTCTTGCTGCGCGTCCAGAGGGCCTGCACCGTGTTCACTCGGCTGCCGTTCAGCTCGATCGGGAACGGCACGAAGCTCGAATAGCGCTTGACGATCCGCTCGATGGTGTCCTTCTGCGCGAACTCCTTCGCGTCGTCCTTGAGCTCCAGCACGATCTTCGTGCCGCGCGGCAGGTCCGCTGCCGGCGCGATCTCGTAACCGCCCGTGCCCTCGCTGATCCACTGCCAGCCCTGCTCCTCCACCGCCAGCGACCGGCTAAAGACCGTCACCCGCTTCGCCGCCATGAACGCCGAGTAAAAACCCACGCCAAACTGGCCGATCAGTTTCGCGTCCGGCTTCTTGTCCTCCGCCAGTTGCTTGAGGAACGCCTTGGTGCCCGAGTGCGCGATGGTGCCGAGGTTCTCCACCAGCTCGCCGTGCGTCATCCCGATGCCTGTGTCGATGAAGGTGATCGTGCCCGCCGCCTCATCCGTCGTCAGCGCGATGCCCGCCGCCACGTCCGGCTGGTGAATGGCTGCGCCGGAAGCCTGCGTGAACCGCAGCTTCTCGCACGCGTCCGCGCCGTTGGAAATCAGCTCGCGGACAAAGATCTCTTTGTCCGTGTAGAGGGAGTGGATGACGATGTCCAGCAACTGCTGGATTTCCGCCTGAAAGTGATGTTTCTCGGTCGTGTTCATAAGCGCCGCGTTTCTTAGTTGGTTGTGCCCGGTCAGGTCAAGTCACGGAACTTTCCTGCTGGCTCGCGCGCCGGCGCAACTGGCTCGTGCGCCGGCGCAACTGGCCGCACGCCGCGTCAATGTCCGGCCCGCGTGAACGGCGGAAGTGCGCCACCAGCTTCCGCGCGCGCAGCACGGCGGCAAAGGCCGCAGCAGCAGCGTCCGACGACGGCTCGTAAGTAATTCCGCGCAGGCTCAGGCCGGTGGGGTTGTAGCGCAGCAGGTTGATGTGCATGCGCCGCGAGCCGAGCAACTCGGCCAGGAGACGCGCGTGCTCGATCGAGTCGTTCACCCCGGCCAGCAGACAATACTGGATTGTCACGGGCCTCCCGCGCCGCGCCTGAAACCTATCCGCCGCCGCAAGGATGTCCGCGATGGGGAAGCGCCTCCCCATCGGCAGCAGCCGCGCCCGCGTGGCATCGTCCGGCGCGTGCAGCGAAACAGCGAGATGGACGTTCAAGCCCGTGGCCGTGAGTGCTTCGATGCCCGGGACGATGCCGACCGTGGAGACGGTGATCTGCCGCCAGCCCAGCGCGCCGAGCGCGTTGTCAGCGATCCGGCGCACGGCGATGAGCACCGCGTCGAGATTCAGCATCGGCTCGCCCATGCCCATGAAGACGACGGTCTG
>CAMCFN010000142.1 GCA_945874145.1 Akkermansia muciniphila | reverse complement strand
GGCCCGCCGGTATCGCCGACGCCGACGTCGTGATGAATGCCGTCGTAGTCGGCGAGCAGTTGCGGGAGCTCAAATTCCCACAGCTTCCGCCCATTATAGGCGTCGAGGCAGCACAGTCCGTTGACGCCAGCGACCACCATGAAGCCTTGGTGCACGAGCGGTGCGGGGCCCTGGCCGTGGCGGTTGGCGACTTCGAACTCCACGTCCCGAAACCAGAACATGGAGAGCTGGCCTTTGACGACTTCATCGTCGGAGCAAAGGGTGTTGGCGGCGTTCCCGTTCTGGTGCGTCCAGCTTCCGGTGCCCACGGGAGCGGTGCCTTTCTCCAGTGTGATTTCCCCTGCCTGGCGCTGGCAGATGACGCCAGTGTAAGGCCGGCGCAATCGGCGCATCTCAGCCAGCACCGCCGGTGATGAAGCCTGCCGGGGCGCGATCACGAGATTGGCGCACTGCTTTGGAAACGTGGTGGCCGTCAGCGAGGCAACATGGACGGTGATGCGCGAGCCGTAGAGGCCGGCGGCGGCGATCCGCTGGCGGGCTTGTGAAGCGCGGGCGGGATCAGGCTCCACAGCGAGGATGTGCAGCTCCGATTGCCGGGCCAAGGCCAGCGCAAGCTCTCCGGTGCCGGCGCCGAACTCCACCGCGTAACCGGCGGTGATGCCGCTGGCCGCGAGGATCGCCTTGGCTTCTCGGTCAGCTGCGGCATCCGCTGGCGGGACGGACACGGCGGCGGCGACCACCGGACGCGGCTCGGGGCTGCCATCGAACAGATAGACCATGCCGCGATCCGTGGTGGCGACGACGCAACCGTTCCCTGCGGCCAGGCCGAGCACCCGGCCTTCCACCGCGTGCTTCCACCACTGCGTGCGCTGGCCGTTGTAATCAATGGCGCTGACCTGTCCGTCACTGCCGACCACGGCCTCACTGCCCGTGATGATGAACTCCAGCGCTTCACGGTCTAGGGCCACAATTTGGGACTGCTCCAGCGAACGGACTTTTTGCGCCTGCCCCTTGCGGTCAAACTTTTCCACATCCCGCCAGCGGTAGGTCATCAGCGAGCGGCCATCGGCCCGCACGAGGCCGCCGGGGACCGCGACCGCACACCCCACGCCCAGTGGCGAAGTCATTTCGCCGGACGCCACATTGAAGAGACAGCCGGCGTTCACGAAGCAGGCGTCGGTCAACAGTGCCCGGGTGCCGCCCCGCTGCTGATTCTTCTGAAGGTGGTAATAACGCAGCTTCCCATCCGCGAGATCGAACACCGCCGGCACCGCCCTGCCCGTGGGCACGATGAGCGAATCCGCCGTGGCGAGCAGATAGCCCTGCGGGGCCACGCCACTGACCGCCTCGGCCCCGCCGTGCGGCTGCTTCATGAGCAGCCGCCCGGTTTCGCTGTTGGCCCAGATCGGGCGGCCGCTCGCCGCATCTAGGGCCTGAATGAAAACGCCATCGCTGGGCCAGATGCCGGCAGCAAAATAGACCCGGTCCCCCAAGACCACCGGGCCACCGCGAGCCGGCCAGTGGGAGATCATTCGTTCGTTGCCAAAAACCTGCTCGGGTCCCGGTCCACCCCGCTGTTTCCAAAGCACCTTCCCGTCCGCCAGTGCGAGCGCGTAGAGCCAGCCATCATCGCTGGCGACAAACACGCGATCCTGCCACGCCGCAGGGGCGAAGCGAATGGGACCCTCGGCAAAGAAGCGCCAGCGGATCGCCCCCGACTTCGCATCCAACGCATAGACCTGATCATCAGCCGAGCTGCCAAACACCACGAGGTCCCCGACAATGATGGGTTGGAACGCGAGGTCGAAGTCCATGCGCTCCGAGGTAGGCCACGCCGGCTGCGGCGGACGGCTGGCGCGGTGTTGCCAGCGCAGCCGCAGTTGATTCGGGATCGTCTCCGCCGTGTAGCCGCTGCGGGCCGCATCACCCCGGTAAGTGGGCCAGTCAGCCGGGTGCGCCCGAGGCGGACTCATCACGAGGTGAAGCACCACAACGGCGAACACCATGAAGCGGCAACGAAGCGGAGCCACGGATTGGGCTGCGAGCGCGGTTCGCCGCGCCACAGGTGCGACGGCATCAGGATGCCCGGCGGAGTTCACGTTCATTGATCTGATCCGAATTGTTTTGGTGCTCCGCAATTCAGGACGAGTTGTGCGTGCGGCGGGTTTCGCAAGCCCACGGCAATCCGCCCCAGGAGCCTGCTCTGATAGGACCCCAGCCATTCCGCCCGCCGGTTCACTCGCTCACCACGACCCGCGCCACACACCGCTTCGCCCGCACCCCGGTAAAGCCCACCCGGCCATCCACAGTAATGGCCTTCGGGTCGTTGTTCCGGTAGCCGAAGCCGCACGCTTCATACACGGTGTGGACGGTGTGCCCGGCGGCCACCTGTTCCCGCACCCACTTCAGGAGCTGCGGTCGCGTGAGCTTCTGCGCGGGCTTGATCGTGCCGTGGTCGCACTGAATGGCCGTGACGGCGAAGTGCATGTCCACGTCCAGGCCCAGCTTGAAGACGTGGCGGGCACGGGCGGGTGCAGGCTTGTCAGGGACGAGGGTTGCGGTTGTAGTGGCGAGGTGATGCTGGATGGATTGTTGATTCATACACGCAGCCGTGTGCCCCTTGGGCTCACGCCGCGCAACCCTTCATGGCATCTAACCCGGCGGGCGCACCACTGTTGCAATCAAACGCGCTCGTGCGCCGGGTCGCTGAGCTTGGGTCGTTAGACGGCTATGCCACGTGCCACAAAAATGCGGGTCGTAACCGTTGACGAAAACGGCAAAGAGTTGGGAGATGTCAAGTGGGTTGATATTCCCGAGCCTGACCATTTTGCGTCAGATGGTTTTGCGCAGATTGAGAGCTACGTTTCCCGACTGCTTCGGTCCTCAGCGCGTTACACCTCGCTTATCATCGCCACACCTGACCAGCAGATGGCTGTGAGTCTTGGGCAGCGCGGCGGCATCCCACATTTCAGCATTTCAGTCGAGTGGCGTTCCGAGCCGGACAGAGAGAAAGCCATTAGACAGTTTTTCGGCGAGCGCAAGCTTGCCACTTATCACGACTATCTCGCCGGCAATGGCGGCGTTTCAGACGCTACTCGGTGTCTCGACTATTACTTGCCGCCCGACGTGCAGTTCATCACTACACTCGCCAAGGACGTGCTTCGACAGATTTATCAGTTGTGGGCGCAGGATGCTTTGGATTTTAGTTATGAGGAGCACCATGACGCCGTCTAACCATGCGCTGCAGCGCCTATGAGGGTTGTCAACAGTTGCGTGTAGGGACGGTTGATTTTCTTGGTTTGGGGCGTTGACTCCGCGTGGCGCAGCGACAGCGCAGCCACGGCGGGCGCGGGAGCGGGGGCGGGGTCTTGCTCCCAGTCGGCCCGCGCTGGCTCACGGCACTGGGCCGCGGGTCTTTTCCCTCAATGCGGTTTTCCTTTCCCGGTTCTTCCTTCGTGGCTCGCCTGGCGTGGCAGGGCGCAGCTTCCCTTGTCGTGCCCGGTAGAGTCCCGGTCACCAGCTCCTATTCGAGCATGCCCTCGCGGGCAGCCCACGATGTCTTGCCTGACTTGGGGAAGCCGCAGGGGGAACGCGCCCCATCTAACCGAGGATGCCTCGCAGGCACCAGCTGCAGCGCCGAGCTGCGTTCCACCCTGCGGCCAAAGCGTTTCACGTCGGAAGGTCCGTTCCAAATTGTTGAGAGTTCAAGGTTGAGTGTTGAGCGCCCTTACGGAGCGGCTTCACTGGCCGCTGGCCGCTCAATGCTGATCGCTGCCGGCTGGCTGGGGCCGCACGTCCAGCCCAAGTCCGCCGCGGTGCACCTCCCCGTGCGCCAGCGCCACAGGTCAATGGCCAGTTGCCGCGCCAGCGCCACGGCGAGCTTCTTCTTCAGCGACGCGCCGTGCAGGAGCTTCTCCCGATACTTCACCCGGGCGTGCCACTGCGGTTGCCAGCGCAACAGCCGCCATACCGCCTCCACCAGCAGCATCCGCACGTGCTTGTTCCCATGCCGGTCGATGTGCCCGAAGCGTTGCACCCCGCCGCTGCTGTGCTCGCTGGGACAACAGCCCGTGTAGCTGCCCACGGCCTTGCGGCGCTTGAACCGGTGCCAGTCGCACACCTCGCCGTCCAGCAGCGCCGTGGTCAACGCGCCCAGCCCGGTGGGGATTTCCTCGGGCTTCACCAACGCCTCCAACTGCGCCGTGAGCTGGTCCATGTTTGCCTTGCACGCCCGTATCTGTGCCACCACCGGATCGAGCTGCCCGCGCACGAAGGCGCTGCATTCCAACGCCAGCTCCTTCCACTTGCGCGGGCCCGCCCAGTTGCCCGGCAGCGTCGCGTGCTCGAACTCCATGCGCAGCGCCCGCCCGTGGTTCTCCAAGCGGCGCAGCTCCCGCTTCCAGAACTCCCGCTGCCGACCGAGCTCGCGCCGCTCCCGCTCCGCCGCGTTGGGGATGCGGATGGGCAGCAGCTCGTGCTTGTGCCCGTCGAGGTGGCGGGCCAGCCGCACGCACAGGGCGAGCGCGTCGAGCCGGTCGTTCTTGCGCTGCCGCTCGGGCGAGAGGCACATCGGCGTGGTCATCAGGGTCTTTTGTTTTGAGTTGGTGATCATGCGCGGAGGAGGCGGAGGCCGTGGTGGGGGTGGGCATGAAAATGTTCCAGCCACGGGGGCAGGGGCTGTTCGGGATGGTGCTCGGCCAGCACCGCCAGCACCGCACTGCGCAGCAGCGC
>CAMCFN010000141.1 GCA_945874145.1 Akkermansia muciniphila | reverse complement strand
CACAGTCGGAAGTTCGCTTCGTGGACACCGTCTGCCAGCCCACCAAGCAGCGCCAGAGTGCCGCCGAGGAACTCGCGCGCCAGTGCGAAGTGGTCGTCGTCATCGGCGGCGCGCACAGCAACAACACCCGCGAACTCGTCGCCACCTGCGCCCGAAACTGCCCGCGCGTGCATCATGTGCAAGGCCCGGCAGACCTGCGTGCGGAGTGGTTTGCCGATGCGGAAACTGTCGGCCTCACCGCCGGCACCAGCACGCCTGACGTCCTTATTGACGCTGTGGAGCAGGCGCTCTGGCGCATTGCTGCCCGGTCCGATGCGCGTGTCACTTCACCCACTCCCATGGCCGCTTGAAATAAATCATTCCCATGAAAGCCTTCGCCCGCACTGGTGCCGTCCTCTCCTTCGGGTTCTTCTCCGTCCCCGGTTTGGCGCTGATGGCGCACGCCGGCGGCGACGCTGAAACGGGGCAAATCATCTTTGGCTCCCTCTTCATTGGCATCGGTTGCTTCGCGGGCACGCTGCTCTGGTTGTTGGGGGAAAAGTGCGGAGCGAAGCCAGACGGCAAGTGAGCCTCAAGAACGACCTTCCGAAATGAACCTCGCTGACTTCATTCCTGCCCTCCTAAAAGTGGTCATCTATGGGCTTTTGCTTGCCCTTCCTGCGATACCAGCCTGGCGAGCGCGCTCGTGGAAGCGTTTCTTCTTTGGCATCCCCAAAATGTTCGTTGGAGTTTATATGCCGCTGGGGGTGTTTGTCTTCTCGGCGGTGGCCGCCCCTGAATGGAAAGGCGCAGCGAAGCTCGGCTGGTTGAGCTGCTTCTGTGTGGGCAAGCTGATGCTTCTGCCGCTCGTGTTCTGGGCCACGGCGAGCTTTTACGCGCTGGAAGTCTGCCAAGTCACCAACCGCCACCGCCCGTGGATTGTGCTCGGCTACTTCCAAGGATCGGTCGTCGCGAGCGTGTGTCTGCTGTCTGGTTACGAGTGGCTGCTCAAACCCTACGACCGCATCGTATGGTGGCTGTTGGTGCCCGCCTACGTGTCGAGCTACCTAACTTGGCGCACCACGCAGTTAGTGCGGGATTCGCAGACGACTGGCTGGACACTGTTCAAAGCCTGGCTGTCCGGACTGCCACTCTGGGCCGGAGCGTTCTACTACTCGTGGAAAACCTTCTCCCAACTTCCAGAGGAACCGCCCCAAGGCTGCTTCGTCGTCACCGCCGCTTCGCGCGGTCATGCGGCGGTAGTGGGACCATTCGAGCTCTACGAGCGCAACGGCGTGGTGCGATGGGCGAACCGGCAGTTGGTCACGTTCTGGGCGCTTGAGGAGCGCTGGCAAGAGCGGGCACCGCAGAGCCACCGCGCGTTCCGTGGCGTTTACAACGTCGTCGGCCGACACCTCGCCCGTTGCCTCGGCAGCCCTTGGCTTGCCGACGCCGCCTACTTTGCCCTCAAGCCCGCTGAGTGGCTCGCGGCCTTTACGCTCACCCGCCGATGAACTTGGCCCGCCAAATCCCCACCCTTCTGCGCGGCGAGACGGAGTCAGTCGCACCGTGGACGGACACCGCCTCGCCCGCTCGCGTGGGGACGTGGCTGGCCGTGACCGTCGGCGGTTCGGCAGCGTTTGGCGCGGCGATGGGCTGGTGGCGTGCTCCGGAACAGGCTTTGTTCACGGCGGTGAAGCTCCCGCTCGTCCTCTTGTTCACCGCGCTCGGCAATGCGCTCCTCAACGCCATGCTCGCGCCGTTGCTCGGCGTGAACATCGGCCTGCGGCAGTCGCTCCTCGCGGTGCTGATGAGCTTCACCATCGCGGGGGCCATCCTCGGCGGGGTCGCGCCGCTGCTGGCGTTCGTCATCTGGAACGCGCCGCCGCTGGCGCAGAGCGCGAGCGCGGGCACGACGCACGCGTTCATCCTGCTCACCATCGTCGCCGCCATCGCGTTTGCGGGCATCGCGGCTAATCTGCGTCTGCTCCGCCTGTTGGAACGGCTCGGCGGCACCGCGTCGGTGGCGCGACGCGTCCTCTTCGCGTGGCTCTCGATCAACCTGTTCCTCGGCAGCCAGCTCGCGTGGATTCTGCGCCCCTTCGTCGGCTCGCCCGGTTTGCCCGTGCAATTCCTCCGCGACGAACCGCTCAAGGGCAGTTTCTACGAAGCGGTCTTCTACTCACTGCGCCGCCTCTTTCTCGACTGAACATCAACCCCACACACGTATGCTAAACACTTCACCGCTCCCACCGGAACAGCCGACCCCCGGCTCTACCACCACTCCAACTCAACCGGCTCCCACCGCCGCCCCGCCGCCGCCGCTCCCCGGCGCGCCGGGCACCGACCCCGCCGAGCGCGTGCCCATCGCGGGCATGTTCGGCGCGAGCGAGGCCATCCTGCGCCAGCCGCAACGCGTCTGGTTCCAGCTCACGCAGGCCGGGCAATTGCAGCTTATCCTCGTGCTGCTGGGCATCGCCATCCTGGGCGCGCTGGCCTACGGGCTGGTCGTCGGGACGTTCACGGGTGGCGACCAGCTTTGGGCCGCGCCGGTGAAAATTGCGGGCGGGCTGCTCATCTCCGGCCTCATCTGCCTGCCGAGCCTCTATATCTTTGCGTGCCTGAGCGGCGCGCACACGCGGCTGGCGGAGGTGTGCGGCCTCGTGGCGGGCCTGCTCGCGCTCACCACCGTGCTGCTCATCGGCTTCGCGCCGGTGGCGTGGGTCTTCTCGCAAAGCACCGAGTCCGTGGCGGCGATGGGCGCGCTGCACCTGGCGTTCGCGGCCATCGCGGTGGGCTTCGGCATGAAGTTCCTCGCGCGCGGCTTCGAGCAGCTCAACGCGCGGTTCGGCGGCGGCCTGCGCGTGTGGACTATCATCTTCGTGCTCGTGCTGCTGCAAATGACGGCGGCGCTCCGCCCCATCCTCGGCACCAGCGACGCCTTCCTGCCGGGGGAGAAAAAGTTCTTCGTCAGCCACTGGACGGACAGCCTCAAGTCGTCGGGAGGTGGTGCGGGTCGGCGATGAACGGGCGCTGTGCTTGATGGGAAGCGTGTTGGAGAAATGCCGCCGTTCTCCCTCACCCCATCCCGCTGGGCGAGGGGGCAGTTCGTCCGTCGCACGAACATCTGAACGTTTTGATTCGCCGGGAGCTGCCGAGGTTTCTCCCTCTCCCAACGGGAGGGCCGGGGTGAGGGAGAACGGCCACCAACGCCCAACCAGCTTGCAATAAATTGCGATGCGGCCCCAAGCTTTCTCCGCCCGTTTCGCCGCTTGCAATCCGAACTCAAGAGTGAAGTGTCCAAACCACACCATGAAAAAGCAAACCTCTCTCCTCTTCACGCTCTTGGTCTTGGGTGACTTGTCGCCCAGCTTCACGCTGAGGGTCGAAGCGGCGACCTCATCCGGCACGGTCGTGGCGTGGGGAGACAACGCCTACGGCCAGACGAATGTTCCGGCCGGCTTGAGCGGGGTGACAGCCATTGCGACTGGTGGAGATCACACAGTGGCCTTGCAAATCGGTGGCTCGGTGGTGGCGTGGGGATATAACTTCAATGGTCAAACAAACGTTCCGGCTGGCTTGAGCGGGGTGATGGCCATTGCGGCGGGGTCTGCTCACACCGTGGCCTTGAAGAGCGACGGCACGGTGGTGGCGTGGGGATACAACATCTTTGGTCAAACGAATGTTCCGGCCGGCTTGAGCGGGGTGACGGCCATTGCGGCCGGTTTCTATCACACCGTCGTCCTAAAGAGCGATGGCTTGATGGTGGCATGGGGATGGAACGGCTACGGTCAAACGAATGTTCCGGCCGGCTTGAACGGGGTGGCGGCAATTGCGGGTGGTGCTCGCCACACCGTGGCGTTGAAGAGCGATGGCACAGCTGTCGCGTGGGGAGACAACAGCTACGGTCAAACGAATGTGCCGAATGGCTTGAGCGGGATGACGGCAATTGCGGCAGGTCTCTATCACACCGTGGCATTGAAGGTGGATGGCACAGTGGTGGCCTGGGGAAGGAACGAATTTGGTCAAACGAACGTGCCGGCCGGCTTGACCGGCGTGGTGGCCATCGCGGCGGGCGGAAATCATGCGCTGGCGTTGAAGAGTGACGGCACGCTGGTGGCGTGGGGAGAAAGCGTCTCGGGTCTGGCGACGGTTGCTGCCACCTTGACCGGCGTGACAGCCATTGCGGCGGGCGGGCGGAACAGCGTGGCGCTCGTCGGCACAGGAGTTGTTGGCCCCACAGTCACAGCCCTCTCGTCCGGGAACAACCTGACCCTGCTCTGGCCCGATACGGCCACGGGGTATCGGCTTGAATCGGCATTGAGTTTCACGCCTGCCGTCACCTGGAACACCGTGACCGGCACGTTTCAAACCAATGGCGGGTCCATCAGCATTGCCCTGCCCATGACTGGCACGAAGAAGTTCTATCGCCTGATTAAGCCGTGAACAAAGAACCGTTCAGCGAACTGCTGCAAAGCGTGGAGGAAGCCGCCGCGATTGAGTGCGGGGCGGTCAAGCCCTCCCGCCAGTTTGAAGTCAGGACCACCAACGATGTTGTGCTCGCGCGGCTTGCGCGGCTCCGTGCCCGGCTCGGCACTGGCAAGGCGGGGCCGACGGTGGAGCAATTGCTGGACGAAGACCGGGGTGATTAGCTGGCGGCGATGACCTGAGCGCATCGGATTCATGCCCCTCACTGAAGCGCAACTGCTCCGCCGGCTCCGCGCGTGGACGGCGTTCTTCATCTTCGGCCTCGTGGTCAGCGGGCTGACGGCGATTCCGCTGGAGACGGAGCTGGCGGTGCTGGAGCGGCTGGCAGGGCAAGGGACCGATGGCTTCGCGGGCTGGATTCATCGCGTGGCCGACGCGCTGCGCGAGACGAACGCGAAGTTTCCCTTCCTCGCCTACGGCACGGACTGGCTGGCGTTCGGGCATGTCGTCATCGCCCTCGCGTTCATCGGCGCGTGGCGCGACCCGGTGCGGAACAAGTGGCTGTTTCAGTTTGGCATGATTGCGTGCGTGGCGGTGGTGCCGTGGGCGCTGGCGTTTGGCGAGTTGCGCGGGATTCCGCTGGGCTGGCGGCTGATTGACTGCGCG
>CAMCFN010000140.1 GCA_945874145.1 Akkermansia muciniphila | reverse complement strand
GCGGCGGTGCGGTAGCCGTGCTGCTTGAGCAGGCCCGCGAGCGTCAGCCGATCCGGTGCAATGAGCGGTCGCTCCAGATAGCCGACAATTCCCGACTGCAAGCGCGAGCGCCAATGGTAACGGCCCGTGAGCAGCGTGTAGCGCGTGGGCGAGCAAACACCGCTGCTGGTGTGCGCGTCGGTGAAGCGCATTCCCTGCGCAGCGAGGCGGTCAATGTTCGGCGTGGGAATCTTGCCGCGCTGCGGGTTGTAGCACTGCACATCGCCGTAGCCGAGGTCGTCGGCGAGGATGATGAGTATGTTCGGTTTGGTGGGCGCTGCGGGAGAAGAAACTTGGCCGCAAGAGAACGCAAAGAGCGCAAAGAGGAGGAGACGAGCTTGCTTCATGGCGTGAGAGCGGTTGGCAACACTCACTTGGCAGACTTCTTCGCGGCGGGCTTGGTTTCAACCTTGCAGTCCGGGTCGCGCGAGACGGCGGGGCCGGTCTGCTCGACGGGCTGGTTGAAGAGATACCGCCAGAGGTCCTCGTGGATGAACTTGCCCGCGGCGTCTTTCACCGCCGCGCCGCCGGGCACGACCGAGCTGTGCGCGCGCTTTGCATCGTCCTTCACGTTCGCGTCGGTGATGAGGCGGCGCGTGTTACCGTAGGGCGGCTTCGTCTGGTCCACGTTCACGATGGGGCCGAACTGGTGCAGGCCGAGCAACTCCCACGAGCGGCAGTAGTGGTCACCGGACCAACCGCCGTCGAGCACGTGGCTGAAGCCGAAGTAGCGGTTGTTGGGCGTGGCCGATGGCAGCGCTTGCCACGTCTCGGTCTGGTCGCGCGGTCCGCAGAACATCACCACGCGGTCCACGCGTTGGTGCTTGGCGAAGCGCGCCGCCGTGGTCGAGCCGTGCGAGCTGCCGGAGATGATGACACGGTCCCAGCGCAGGCCGGCCTTGTCGTCCGTGAGGAAGTAGTCCCATCGGCCCGCCGGGTTTTCCTTCGCGAGCCATTTCACGAACTGCAACGCCCGCTCCATCATGCCGTCGGGCTTGGGGATGCTAACCACGGGGCTGAAGTCTTCGCCCGTCGCGGCTTCGAGTCGGATTTTGCCGAGGAACTTGTCGTCGTCCGGTGGCGCGGCGCTGCCAAACTTGCCAAACCAGCCGTTCGCATAATGGACGCGGATGGCGTGCAAACCGTAGCTGTTCACTCGCTCGAAGAGCGGCGCGCTGTGGCCCATCAGCCAGATGACCAACTTGCCCTGTGGCTTCACCCGCGTGTCCACCGACGCGTGCTGCGTGTCCTGTGGCTTGCCATCCTTCTCGAAGAGGAACCCGATCTCCGGGTGCGGCTTGGCGCGAGGATCAAGCTGGCTGACCCGGGCGGTCAGTTCGTAACGCTTGGGCGCGGGGTCGGTGAAGGTCAGCGGCGCATCGGCGGCGGAGGCTTGGCCGCAAAAGGATACAAGGAGCGTAAAACCAAGGGCGAGCGAACGGGCATGATTCATGGGCTGGAGGTTATCCACGGATGGACACGAATGGACACGGATTTGTGACGCTGGTGAACCGTGGCACTCCCACTCACGCTGCCTTCGGATAGATCATTGTAAGAAACACCTCTACCTTGACGACAGATTCACGATCAATGCCGGAAACTTGATGCATGGTGTGAGCAAACAAGTGAGGCGGAATCGCCACGTGTCTGTAACCCATCCATCTCATGCCCAAGATGGAGTAATAAATTCCGGGAAGGACACCAGTCTGTCTCGCGAGCACTTTGCTGCGTTCGTAGATGACGTTTGACTTGTGCGCCGCCCTTGGGAGCACTCCAGGCGATCACCGGTTTGCCCTCAGCTTCGCCGATGAACGGGATCGGATCCTGAAGCACAGTCTCAAACTCCAACGGATCCCCTTTGTTGCGGTAAAACTTGAGCACTGCATCGAACCGATCGGAGTCTCTGACCGGCTCAGTGAGCCCGACGATCTCGTTCAGTAGTTTAATTCCAGCCTGAAGTTTCAAGTGGATGGGATGGTTCTATACAACACAAATGCCTCACTCCGCCACTGCCGCGCGATGGCCCGCTGCCAAGCGCAACTGCGCTTCCTCGGCGTTGGCGCAGCGGTAAACGGCCTTGAGGCAGACGGCGCAGACGCGGATGTCCCGCTCGCCAGCGAGGGGGAGTTTTTCCCAGTCGCCGGGGCATTCGCCGCTGTCGAGATTTTCACAATCAAGGATGCGTGTCATGGGGCGGAAGCTGGCGTGGAATCGTAAAACGTCAAGCCAGTTGGCAGGGCCTTGCTTCAGCGCTTTAAATGGCGCTCCAGCAGTTCCTCCGCCGCAGCCTGCGCTTCCGCCGGGTAGCGGTGCCCCTGGCGATGGTTCAGCAGTCGGACATTGTCCCTGGCCCCGAGCAGTTCATAGACGGGCCGCGCGGCCTCGGTGAAGGCGGCGCTCTTGTCGTTGTCCGCCGAGTTGCCCGCGAGCAGCAGGAATGGGCGCGGAGCGATGAGCGCGATAAGTTCGTGGTGCTCGCGCGCAAAGCCGGGCTGGCGGATGCACGGGCCGAGATACCACGGTGCGTCCCAGTTGCTGAAGGTCAGCCCGATGCCGCCTTCGCTGAACACGGCGACCTTGAACCGCTCGTCGAACGCGGCGGCGTAGAGCACTTCCTTCGCGCCGAGCGAATGGCCGAGACAGCCGATGCGCTCGCGGTCCACCTGGGGCAGCGATTCCAGATAATCCGCCGCGCGGATGCCATCCCACGTCATGCGCGCCATGCCAGTCCAGGTCGGGTGGAGCTGCTGCATGCGCTTCACCCACTCGGCGTAGCCCGCACCGTCAGCGAAGATGAAGCAGCGCGGGCAGATGACCACGTAGCCGCGCTTCACGAGCTGCACGCCGTGCGTGAGCTCGGGATTGGAAGCGTCCACGCCGGCAGCCTGCTGTGCCTGCGATTTCACGGTTTGATGGAAGACCACGATGCCGGGGAGCTTGCCGGCGACTTTTCGCGGCGTGAGCACATAGGCGTCGGTGAAAACGCCGTCCTCAATCTGATACTTCACGAGTTGACGCGTGAATTCAGGCAGCGTCTCAGTGGCCACCACCTCGACCTTCAAAGGCACCTTCTCCTTCGGGAACTCGCCGAGAAGGGTCTGCCACTCCGAACGCAGAGCTGCCCGCCGCTGCATCCAGGCGGCGGGAGAAGTGATGGCCTTGCCCGCCCCATCCACCAGCAGCGGAGTAAATAGATTCGAGGTCGTGCTTGCGGGCTTTTCCGCTGCTTTCAGCAAAAGGCCATTCAGGAATAGCACGATGGCAGCGACCAGCAGGGCGGGGCAGGGGGTGGTTGGTTTCATGAAGTTGCTTACGCGAGGAGGGGTTTGATCACCGTGCCGCCGAACTGGCTGAGCTGCTTGAAGCGCCCGGCGTGGTAGAACGTAAGCCTGTTGTCATCCAGGCCCAGCAGCCGCAGCAGGGTGACATGGAAATCGCGGACGTGCGCCTTGCCTTCGACCGCCGTCATGCCGAGCTCGTCGGTTGCGCCGATGGTGTGGCCGGCGTTGCAGCCACCGCCGGCCAGCCAGATGGTCATCGCGTTGGGATTGTGGTCGCGGCCATAGGCGGTGCCGCCGCGCACCCCATTGTCGGGCGTGCGGCCGAACTCGCCACACCACACGAGGAGCGTGCTGTCGAGCAGGCCGCGCTGCTTGAGGTCGGTGATCAGCGCGGCGATGGGCTGGTCCACGCCCCGGACGAGATTGCCGTGGGCGCGTTCGATGTAGTCGTGGCTGTCCCACGTGCCGTTGTAGAGCTGGATGAAGCGCACGCCCTGCTCGACGAGCTTGCGCGCGAGGAGGCATTTGCGGCCGAACGAATCCGTCGCGTCCTGGCCAAGGCCGTAGAGCGCCTTCGTCTTCGCATCCTCCTTCGAGAGGTCCAGCACCCCCGGCACCTGCATCTGCATGCGGAACGCCAGCTCGTAGTTGGCCATGCGGGCGGCGAGTTCGTCGTGGCCGGGATGCTGGGCGGCGTGCGCGGTGTTGAGCTTCGCAAGCAGATCGAGGTTCTTCCGCTGCCGTGCCTCCGTGACTCCGGCCGGCGGCGTGAGATCAAGGATGGGCGAACCCTTCGCGCGCAGCGGCGTGCCTTGAAAGCTGGCGGGCAGGTAGCCGTTGCTCCAGTTCGCCGCGCCGCCCTGCGGATAACTCACCTCGGGCAGCACAATGAAGCCGGGCAGATCCTGGTTCACGGTGCCGAGGCCGTAGGTAACCCAGGCACCGAGGCCGGGGTCGCCGCCGAAGCGGTTGCCGCAATTCATCTGATACATCGCGGTGGGATGATTCACGCTGTCCACGGTGCAGCCCCGGAAAAAGCAGAGGTCGTCGGCGACCTTGGCGAGATGTGTCCAGTTCTCCGCCATGTCCGCGCCGCTCCGGCCGTGCTTGGCGAACTTGAATGGGCTGCGCACGTAGTAGCGCTTGCCACTCTCCATCGCGGACTTCTGCCTGCCCTCGCGCACGAACTCCTGGAGGTGCAGCTCCGCCAGCTTCGGCTTCGGGTCGAATGTGTCGATATGTGACGGCCCGCCCTCCATCATGAGGAAGATCACGCTCTTCGCCCGGGCGGGATAGTGCCCCGGCTTGGGCGCGAGCGGGTTCTGTTTCGCCTCGGCGGCGAGCAGCGCGGTGAACGCCACGCTGCCGAGGCTGGTGCCCAGCCCGTAAAGAAATTCGCGACGGTTGGGCCCCGGCAGCACGCCACTGCCGGCGCGTGGGAAGCGGGGTTCAGTAAACATAGGCGAACTCATTGGCGTTGAGCAGCGCAAGGCAGACATCCGCGAGGGCGCGCGTGTGGGCGGGAACCCCGCCCGGTTGCAGGTCCGGCACAAACTCCGCGTAGGCGTGCAGCTTTTCGGAGAACGAGAACTTCTCGCCGGTGTTTTCCTCGACGGCCTCGCGCCGGACTTCAAGGGGCACCTTCGGCGTGGCGGGCAGTGCGTTGCCGATCAGCGCTTCGATTTCGCGCCAGTGAGCCAGGCAGGCTTGCAGTTCCTCCGCGCGTGGCGGACGCGAGAAGGCGAGCTGGAAGCACCGGGCAACCGCTTCGCCGTCGCTGCGGGTTTCCTT
>CAMCFN010000139.1 GCA_945874145.1 Akkermansia muciniphila | reverse complement strand
GGCCTTCGCTACGCTCCGGCCTCCGCAAGCCCTCGCCCCTGGGACGGTGCCAGCCACCAAACCACCAGTCCCCTTTTGAACTCGCAGCCGTCCCCTTTTGTTCCCGCCCCGATACCGCGAATCCCTTGGGCTTATTCCTGCGCGAGTTGAAGGCTTATGCGTTTGGGCGGGTTGGTTCTTCCGCCAGCGCCCGGGCGGCGCGGCGCTTCACGGCGTAACGCTTCACCAGTTCGTCCGCGATCACGCCGATGAGGATGACCGTGCCGATGATGGCGAACTCGATGTTGCTGTGGTTGGTCACCAGCGTGACCACGTTTCGCAGCACCAGAATCAGCGCGGTGCCGATGATGACGCCGAGGATCGAGCCTTCGCCGCCGCGCAGGCTGCAACCGCCCAGCACCGCCGCCGCGATGGCGTAAAGCTCGTAGAAGTTCCCGAAGTCCACCGGCTGCGCGGAGTTCACATCCAGCACGAAGAGCACGCCGCCCAGCCCCGCCAGCGTGGAGCAGATGACGTAGGCGAGGATGATCATGCCGCCAGTGTTGATGCCGCTGTAGCGCGCGGCGTCCTCGTTGCGGCCCAGCGCGAGCAGGTAGCGGCCGTAGATGGTGCGGTTGAGGAAGATCGCGGCGAGCACGCCCACGATGACCAGCACCACCCACGGCGCGGGGATCTCGAATCCTTGCACGAATGGGATGCTGATCTTGCCCGTGGCCAGCACGCGCAGGCCCTTGTAGCCGTCGCCGAAACCTACGGTCTGATCGCTGGTGAAACCGCGCGTGATGCCGCGATAGAGCATGAGACCGCACAAGGTCACGATGAACGGTTGCAGCCGCAGCTTCGTGATGAGCAGGCCGTGCATGAGGCCGATGCCCACGGACATGACCAGGACCATCAGCAGCGCCGCCGGCAACGACCACTTCTGCACCGTGAGCAGCCAAGGCAGCCCACAGCCCACGAGGCAAATCACCGAGCCGATGGAGAGGTCAATGCCGCCGGTCACGATGACAAACGTCACGCCGATGCCGATGACGCCGAAGAGCGCCGTGCGGCGGATGAGGTTCTCGACGTTGTAGCCGGAGCGGAAGCTCTCGCTCGCCCACGCGGCGAAGAGGCAGACGGCGAGCAGCAGGCCGAAGATGCCGAGGAGTTTTTTCATGCGGTTGCGGAAGTTTCGACGCCCGTCGCCAGATGCATCACGGCCTCCTCGCTGAGTTCATCGCGCTGGAGTTCGCCTGTCAGCCGGCCTTCGTGCATCACGAGGACGCGGTCGCTCATGCCGAGGATTTCCTCCATCTCGCTGGAGACGAAGAGAATCGCCACGCCTTTGCGCGCGAGTTCCTCCATGAGCTTGTAGATTTCCTGCTTCGCGCCGACGTCGATGCCGCGCGTCGGCTCGTCGAGGAAGAGCACGCGCGGCTGGATGGCGAGCCACTTGCCCAGCACGACCTTTTGCTGGTTGCCGCCGGAGAGGAACTGCACCACCTGCCGGTCGCTCGGCGTCTTGATGCGCATTGCGCCAATCATCTCGGCGCTGAGTTCGGCCTCGCGGCGCTGGTTGAGGAAGCCTTGGCGCTGGTCGCGGCGCAGGCTGGCGAGGCTGACGTTCTCGCGCACGGGCATCTCCAGCACGACGCCTTGCTTCTTGCGGTCCTCGGGCACGAGCGCCAAGCCGGCCTCGATGGCTTCCTGAGGCGAGGCGGGGGAAACTTCCTTGCCGCCGACGTGAATGGTCCCGCCCAGCGCGGGCGTGACGCCGAAGAGGGAAAGCAACACCTCCGTCCGCCCCGCGCCGACCAGTCCCGCGAGGCCGACGATCTCACCGGCCCGCACCGTGAAGCTTACCTCGTGGCGCGGATACATGGGCGTGCGGAGACGGTCCACATGGAGCGCCACCTCCCCAGCCCGGTGCGGGGCGTGCGGGTAGAACTGCGAGAGGTCGCGGCCCACCATGAGCTTCACCATCGCGGCGTGGCTGATTTCCTCGCGCGCGAGGCCGCCGCTGTTTTCGCCGTCGCGCAGGACGGTCACGCGGTCCGCGAGGAGCTTCACTTCGCCGAGCCGGTGCGAGATGTAAACGATGCTCACCCCGCGCGTGCGGAGGTCGCGGATGACCTTGAACAAGTTCTCGGCCTCGCCGGCGGACAGGCTGGAGGTCGGCTCGTCCATGATGAGCACGCGGGCGTTGGTGGAGAGGGCTTTGGCTATCTCCACCAACTGTTGCTGCCCGATGGCGAGCGTGCTGACGAGCGTGTCGGGCTTCACGTCCAAGCCGACGGCGGCGAGGAACTGCTTCGCCTCGCGGTGGGTGCGCGCGGTGTCAATCAGCCCGAAGCGGCGCGGCTCGCGACCGAGGAAGATGTTCGCTGCCACGTCGAGGTTGTCGGCGAGGTTCAGCTCTTGGTGGATGAGCGCGATGCCGTGCGCGAGGGCGTCGTGGACCGAGCGGAGCGCGACGGGCTGGCCGTCGAGGAGGATTTCGCCGGAGTCGGCGGTCTGCACGCCGGCGAGGATTTTCATCAACGTGCTCTTGCCCGCGCCGTTCTCGCCGATGACCGCGAGCACCTCGCCGCGCTCGACGGTGAGGCTCACGCCCTTGAGCGCACGAACGCCCGGGAAGGACTTGGTCAGCGAGCGGGCTTCGAGCAGTGCTGTCATGGAGCGCGGACGCCTACGTCCGCAAGAGCGAGTGTCGTTGGTGAAAGTGGCTGCGGACGTGGGCGTCCGCGCTCCAGCCTATTTTCCGCCAACCTTCGCCTTCAGGTCCGTCCAAAACTCATCCACGTTGTCCTTCCGAATCTGCCGGGCCGGGATGTCGATGAACTTGCTCGCGGGCACCACGGCGGCGTTGCCCTTGAGAATCTCGTTCAGCACCTCGACGGACTTGTAGCCATACATGTAGGGGTTCTGCACCACGGTGCCGTGGACGGTGCCTTTCTGGATGCCCGCGAGCGTCGCGTCCGCCTCGTCGAAGGCGATGACCTTGACCTTGCCCAGCTTGCCGGCCTGCTGGAGCGCCTCGAGCATGAGCGGCGGGTTGTAGGCGAAGAGGCCCACCATGCCGCCGATGTCGGGATACTTCGCGAGCGTGTCCTCGGCGTTGGCCTTGCCCTTGGCCTGGTCGAACTGGTCGGTGAGCGTGCCGAGGATTTTGAAGCCGCCGCCTTCGAGCACCTTGTCGGCGGGGTCGAAGTTGCTCGGGTTCTCGGGCCGGCCAAGGATGGCGTCAATCGTGCCTTGGCGGCGGCGCTTGGCGTTGTCCTGCTCCATGCGGCCGATGAAAATCATGACCGTGCCGCCCTTGGGCATGGCCTCGCGCACGAGGTCGCCGCACATGCGCCCGGCCTTGTAGTTGTCCATGCCGATGTAAACGAGGCGGTCGGCGTTGGGCGCGTCGGAGTCGTGGGTGATGAGCTTGGCGCGCTTGGCGGCGGTGTTGAGGAGGTCGGTCTGGTTCGCCGGGTCAATCGGGCTGACGGCGATGCCATCCACGCCCTTGGTGAGCAGGTCCTCAATCATCCGCTTCTGGTCGCCGATGCCCTCGACGGGCATGAGCGTCTGCGCATCCACGCCGAGCTTCTCGCCGGCGGCCTTCACGCCCGCGGCGGCGATGGTCCAGAACGACGCGACGCCATTGGAGACGAAGGCAATTTTCTGTTTCTTGCCGGGCTTGGCCGAGGCGTCACCACCCGGCTTGGCGGCAGGGTCAGCGGGTTTGTTGCAAGCGGTGAGGCCGAGCAAGAGCGCGGCAACGGTGGGAAGGGTGAGGAGGATGCGTTTGTTCATGGGAAAGAGTTGGATTCCAAAAGGGCTAGGGCAGGGACATCAGGTGAATCCTGAAAATGGCACCGCTCCTACAAACGTGAGGGGCGCTTGCGAAGTCACAGCAACCTGCGACGGGTCAAATGCAAAAAAGTAGATGATGAACATGGCTGTTGCCGAAGTGCGGCCAATCTTTTGAGCCGCCACCACGACAGCGCTCGCGAAAGTCTGTGAGCGCGAAAATGGCGCGACCAGCCGCTCAATGGAAACCGGCTGCGGCTCCACGCCAATCTCCTGCACGGCTCTGTCGTAAATCTCAAAGCCAAAGTCTGACTCAAATTGCGATTTAAGATAGTCGTCCAGTTCGTCCTCCGTTCGGAAGTCACCAACCCAGATGGAAACCATGCCAGTCGTCTGGAAGTCTGAGAATTGTTTGAGCATGTTGCGGCGCGCAGATATGGCCTAACACACCGTCAGCCCCCCATTCACATGCAGCGTCTGCCCGGTGACGAAGGACGACGCCTCGCTCGCGAGGAAGACCACCGAGCCGTCGAGGTCGGAGGGGATGCCCCAGCGGTTCACGGGGATGAGCGCGCGGTAGCCGTCCTTGAGCGCCTGCGGGTCCTTCTCGTGGCGCTCCACGGGAATCCAGCCGGGCGCAATCATGTTCACCGTGATGCCGTGCGGCGCCAGCTCGCCGGCGAGGCTGCGATGGAAGCCGTTCTGCCCGCCCTTGGCCGCGACGTAGGCCGTGAAGTTCGGCACGCCGCGCGCGACGACCTCGGAGCCGATGTTGATGATGCGGCCCCAGCGCTGCGCCTTCATGTGCGGCAGGCACGCGCGCGTGAGGAGGAACGGGCTCTTGATGAAGAAATCAATCATCCGCTGGTAGAACGCCCAGTCGTAGTCCTCGATGGGCTTCTGCGGCTGGTCGCAAGTGGCGTTGAGGACGACGATGTCCACTGGGCCGAGCTGCTTGGTGATGGCGCGGTGCATCTTCGCGACGTCCGCCTCGCTGGTCACGTCGGCCTTGAAGAGCGCGCCGGTGAGGCCGAGCGCCTGGAACTCGGCGAAGGACTTTTTGGCGCGGGCGGTGTTGTTGGCGTAGTTCAGCGCGACCTTCGCCCCGGCCTTGCCGAGCGCGATGGCCATGGCCTTGCCCAGGCCGGTGCTGCTGCCGGTGACGAGCGCGACGCGACCGGCGAGGGAGAAGGGGTTGGCGGAAGCGTCAGGCATGATGATGCGAGGTCTGTTCAGTTGAGTTGTGCGACGGGCAGAGTGTGGAGAGAACGGGCGGCGACTGCAAGCCGCCGGCACGGGGTTTTTGGAGCGCGGACGCCCACGTCCGCAACGCGTGCTGCG
>CAMCFN010000138.1 GCA_945874145.1 Akkermansia muciniphila | reverse complement strand
CCCCTCGTGCCCCAGCCGGCCCTTCCTACCGCATCAACGGAAAGATTCGCGCCCGCGAAGTCCGTGTCATCGGTCCGGAAGGTCAGCTGATCGGAGTCATCGGTCTTCCCGAAGCGCTTAACTTGGCCCGGCAGCATGCCGTGGACTTGGTTGAAATCGCTCCCAATGCCGTTCCGCCGGTCTGTCGGTTGGTGGATTTTGGCAAGTTTCGCTACGAACAGTCCAAGAAGGAGAAAGACTCCAAGAAGCACCAGCACGCCAACAAGGTGAAAGAGGTGCAACTCAGTGCGAACATCGATCCCCATGATTTCGGCGTGAAGCTGGAACATGCCGTCGGCTTCCTCTGTGAGGACATGAAGGTCAAGGTGCTACTGCGCTTCCGTGGGCGCGAAATGGCACACCAGGAAATCGGCGTGCAGGTGGTGGCCAAGTTCATCAAGGACATCGCCCCTTGGGGCCATCCGGATTTCCCGCCTAAAACGATGGGGAAGACCATCAACGCCATGATCAGTCCGCTGCCGAAGAACAAGCGGGCCAAGCATCCGGGCGAGGATGAGGCTGGCAACTTGCTGCCCAAGCCTGAGCGCGCCGTGATTCCTGTGGTGCCAGATTCGGCACAATCCGAATCGGCAGATCAGGCTGCCAGTGCCAGCAGCCCCGGACCGATTAAGGCCGCCAAGTCACAGCCGTCGGGTTTTGCCAACGCCCCGTTCGCCAGCTTGGATGCGAATGCGCAACCGGGGCAGTAAGCCCCCGCCTCAGAAGTTCAGCCAATTGCCCCGCGCTGGCGGAGCATCGCTTCCATCGCCTTGTCCATGAGCAGTTCGGCGAGTGGTTGGGTTTCGGCGTCGAGAACTGTGTGGGCGGACTTCAGGCGGTTCAAGTCACCGGTCTTCGTGGTGGCCTGTTCGGTCGCGAGGGAGGCAGAGAGTTCGTAAATCGCAGCTTCGACTTGGGCCCGGTAGGCAGGCTCAAGGTCTGCGGCGCACTCGGCGAGGCCGGCTTGCGCGGCGGTCAGGACTTCCTGGGCCTTCAGCTTCGCTTCAATCCAGCGACGCGCGGCAAGATCCTCGAACGCGTGTTCGACGGATTCTTCCACCATGCGCTGGACCTCCGTGTCCGCCACGTCCACGGCAGATTTCATCTCCACGACTTGCTGCGCGCCGGTTTTGAGGTCGCGGGCGAGGACGTGGAGGATTCCGTTGGCATCGATCTCGAACTGCACGCCGACACGCGGCACGCCGCGCGGGGCACGCTCGAAGGCGACCGGGAATTTACCGAGGCTCCAGTTGTCAGCGGCGCGCTCGCGTTCGCCCTGCAGCACGTGAATGAGCATTTCGCGCTGGTGGTCCACCGCCGTGGTGAAGACCTCGCCGGCCTTGATGGGGATGGTGCTGTTGCGCGGGATGATGGCGTTCATCAAGCCGCCGAAGGTTTCGATGCCGAGTGAGAGCGGTGTCACATCCAGCAGCAGCATGTTCTTGAAGCCACCGTTGAGAATCTCTGCCTGAATGGCCGCGCCGAGCGCAACGGCCTCGTCCGGGTTTTGCGAGGTGTTGAGCATTGGGCCGTTGCGTTCGTGGAAGCTGTCGCCGAGGCGCAAGCTGCCACGCTCCTCCTCGAACTCTGCGCAGCCAAACCATTCGCTGACGAGCCGGCGCACCAGTGGCATCCGCGTTTGGCCGCCGACGAGGATGATTTGGTCAAGCTGCTTCGCTTCGAGCTTCGCGTCGCCGAGCGAGCGGAGGCAATGCTGGCGCGTGCGCTCGATGATGTCGCGGGTCAGGCGCTCCAGCTCCTCGCGGGTGAGCTTGTGGCTGAAGCTGAAATCGGGCGTGAGAAAGGGGAGGGTGATTTCGATTTCCGCCTCGATGGAGAGGCGAATCTTCGCGGCCTCAGCGGCTTCGCGGAGGCGGGAGAGCAACGCTGCGTAGCAGACGACGTGAGGAGTCTCTGACTTGGCTTGCGAGTTTGAAGTGAGCCCCCGCGCGTCATCTCCTGCGGGATGGAGGTCGGGGCCGCCAACCGCTTTGATGCGCTCCGCGAGGAAGTCCACCAGCCGTTTGTCGAGGTCGTCGCCGCCGAGGCGGGTGTTGCCATTCGTGGCGAGGACTTGGAAGACCCCGTTGTTCAGTTCGAGGATGGAGAGATCAAATGTGCCGCCGCCAAGGTCATACACGGCGATCCTGGAATGCTCCTTCAGCCGGTCGAGGCCATAGGCGAGCGCAGCGGCGGTGGGTTCATTGACGATGCGTTCAACGGTGAAGCCGGCCAGCTCACCAGCCCGCTTGGTCGCGTTGCGCTGCGCGTCGTTAAAGTAGGCGGGGACGGTAATGACGGCGCGGGTGACGGACTCACCAAGATCGGCTTCTGCCGCGAGCTTCAGCTTCTTAAGCACTTCAGCAGAGACTTCCTCCGGGGTGAAATCGCGTCCGTGAACCGGAATTGTCACCGGTCCTGCGCCTTCGCCGCGCACGGGGTAGGTCACCAGCATTTCCTCGCGGCCAATGTCCGCGCCGCGACGTCCCATGAAGCGCTTCACGGAATAGACCGTCGCGTCTGGCTGAAGAACGCGCACGCGGTTCGCCGCGTGCCCAACGACCGGGGCCCCACCTGCGGCCGGGAAATGCACGACGCTCGGGCAGAGGCGCTGGCCATCGGCATCCGCGATCACATAGGGGATGCCGGAGTCCACCGTCGCAACGAGCGAGTTGGTGGTGCCGAGGTCAATGCCGACGATCTTGCTCATGCCGGTGTCGAAAGAGTGCGCGTCTGACAAAACGGCCAGAGCGTCGCCGCCCTGGCCGTTCGCGAAAGGTTCATCGGCGAATTATTTCAGCAAAGCCAGCGCGGACGCGACCAGCTTGTCGGCGCTGAGGCCGTGCAGTTTGTAGAGTTCCTCGGCGAGGTAGGCGCTCTGGCCGAATTCACCGGGGATGCCCAGCGAGGTGATGCGGTGCGCGATGCCCGCGCGGCTCAAGGCGTGGCTGACTTGCGCGCCCATGCCGCCGACGACTTGGTGGTCCTCGATGGTCACGACGCGGCCATTTGCGGCCTTCACGGCGGCGCCGATGGTCTCGATGTCCACGTGGTTGATGAAGGGGTTGTTGATGACGGTCGCCTTTACGCCTTGTTCGGCGAGCTGCTTGCCGGCGGAGATGGCTTTGTCGAGCAACACGCCGCAGCCGATGAGGACAACGTCGGTGCCTTCCGCGAGGACTTGCGCCTTGCCCCAGGGATAGGTCGCGCCGGGGACCCAGCTCATCGGGTAGTTCTCACGGCCCACGAAGAAGAGGTAGCTCTCGCCGTCCTTGCCCGCCGCGCGGTCGGCAGCGTAGCGCGTGATGGCTTGATACATGAGCGACTCCGCCTCGTCCGGGCAGCTCGGCATGATGACGCAGGTGTGCGGGATGGAACTGACAGCGGCGATGTAAGTCGTCGCCTGGTGGCTCGCACCGTCGGCCGCGTCTTGGAAGCCGATGTGGCTGAACATCGCGATGACCGGGGCCTGCGAGAGCGCGGCCATGGTGAGCGGGAGGTTGCCCTTCGTGACGCCGAACTGGCCGAAGGTGTCCACGATGGGGATGTAGCCGGACTTCGCGTAGCCGGCGGCCACGCTAATCATGTTCGACTCCGCGATGCCCACCTCGACGAAGCGGTCGGGCAAGGCCTTCTGAAACGCGCTGATGCCGGTGGAGCCTTGCACGTCGCAGGAGATGGAGAAGACCGGCAAGCCCTCGGTCGCGGCGCGCACGGCACCTTTCGCGAGCCCGGCTTGAACCTTGTCCTTCTTCACGGCGGGCGCAGCAAGAGCTGGTGCGGCGGCAGCGGCAGCGGCCTTGGCCTTCTTCGCGGCTTCACTCTTCTCCCAATCGGCACGGAGCGCAGCGCCCCACGCGACAAACTCGGCGGGCGCGGTGTCGCCAGCGTAAAGCTCGGTGACCCAGTCGCCAATCTTCTCGCCGTTCGCCAGTGGGAAGCCGTGACCGCCGGCGGAGTTCTCGACGGTGGCCTTGATGCCGACGCCCTTGACGGTCTTGACCCAGAGGCAAACGGGCTGCTTCGGGTTCGCCTTGGCGGCAGCGATGCCTTGCTCGACCGCGAGATAAACGGCCTGCAAGTCGTGGCCGTTCGGGACGGAAATCACGTTCCAACCCAGCGTGGCCATCGCGTTGAAGCTCGGCTGCATGGAGAAGGAATCCTTCGTGATGCGGCCGGAGAGCTTGGTGTCGTTGTCGGAGAGGATGAGCACGAAGGGGTTCACCTTGTCCTTCGCAGCTAGGCCGGGGGTGGCGGCGAAGGCTTCCTTGGCCTCGCCTTCCATCGCCGCGCCGTCGGACACGGTGCAGATGGTGACGCGGTCGCGGCCGGCGGTCTTGTCGCCCATCGCGAGGCCCTGCGCCTGCGGGAGGCTGGAGCCGAGCGGGCCGTTGGAGACCAGCACTCCCTCGGGATTGAGGTGCGACTCGCCGTGGCCGGTGAACTTGCTGGCGATGCTGCGGAAACCCTTGAGCGTGTCGAGGGTCATGCCGTCGAAGCCGTAAATCGCGCGCAGGGCGTAGATGCCGTTCTCCGTGTGACCGGCGTCGTTGACGAAGTTGAAGGCCTCGTGCCACTGGCGGCCTTGAATGGCGAACATCTGCGCGTGAACCGCCGCCATGATTTCCGCAAAGGCCGCCGGGCCGCCCCAGTGGCAGGCCGCGCCGCCGACGACGGCGTGGACGTTCATCAGCGCGACGAGCGTGCGGGTGGCGCGCGGGTCGGCGACGACGGCGGGTTGGCCGGCGGCGTTCTTAACGGTGATGGAGTATTTCGGCGCGGCGGAAGGGGTGGGCGCGAGGCGGGACTTGAGCGTGAGCGGCTTCAGCGCGGGGGCTTCGAGCTTGGCGACAACGGAATTATCAGCGGCCATAGGGTTCGGTCGGGTTGGGTTCTAGAGGTTCAACTAGCGAACAAAGCGGAAGACGGTAGAAATCAGCAGGCGAAAAGGGAAGAATGAATTTGTTCGGCTGTCGCGTAGTTTTCAAAGCAGGACATTTTTGTAGTTAGCAAAGCAGGACAGTTTCACTTCGGCCGATCGGTGAAGAGGCGCAGGGGTTTTTGCTGGGGGTCTGGCGGTGCGGCCAGCACGGAGTGGTGGCCGTCGGGGTGGAGGCAC
>CAMCFN010000137.1 GCA_945874145.1 Akkermansia muciniphila | reverse complement strand
ACCTTCGACATCGCCATGGATGGCTGGGCCGTCCGGCCCACCGCCGTGCTGAAATTCGTCAGCCGTTGCATCGAGTCCAAGCGCACCCGCCTGCCCGAACGGCTGCTGCCCGCGCTCCCGGTCGAGATTCTGGGGGCTGAAGGTCCCGCCGCTGCCGCCAAAGCCCTGAAGGCCGACACTGCCAAAGGCAAGACCCTCGGTGACTACCAGCAGGCGGGAAAGCTCAAGCAGTTCCAGCTCAAGGGGCACGAGCTACATTTTGATGACGCGACGCAGCATTTTGTGCTCACGGAATTGGCCCGGGGCGATCTGGACCGGGACGGGAACGAGGACGCGCTGGTGGCCGTGGCCTGGGCCTACCGGGGCGGGAGCGGCAACGGCTTCCACACCGTCGTCATCCGCCGGGCCGATCCCAAGGCCAGACTCGCGGTGGACCCGATGCCACTGCCTTGACCAAGCGTCCTGAACCGAGGTGCTGGCAGATGCCGGCGCTGCGCCATTTATCGGAGCAACCGCAGAGGGCGAGCCGAGCGGAGCGAGACAGGCTGGGCCTGCTGAATTGCTTCAGATGTATTTCTTGCGCAGGTTGGACCAGCTCCGCATCGCTGCTAATAGCTAAAGAAAAGAAATCGGTGTAGGCCGATTCCTTCTCCCCACCTCACGCTGCGAGCTTCCGAAGCCTTCGCTCCGGTGCACCAGGTGAGGTGGCCCATCGCGCCCGGCCCTTGGCCCACTGGCGCAGGGCGGAGATCTGTTCCGCCATCTGCTTCGACAGCGGCACGAACTCGTTGAGCACCCCGGCAATGTCCAAGTTTGTCGGCTCCCGGTCCCGCTCGAAGCCCAGGAACAGCGCCTCGGTGAACGCGGCCTCAATCTCACTCCCGGTGAACCCGTCGGTGATCCTTGCGAGCTGCGCCACGTCGAACTGCTCGGCGTCCCGGTTGTGCCGTTCGATGACGAGGTTCCAGATGGATTCGCGTTCCCGCTCATTGGGCAGGTCCACGAACCACAGCTCGTCGAAGCGCCCCTTGCGGAGCAGCTCCGGCGGCAACTGCGTCACGTCATTCGCGGTGGCGACCACGAACACTGGCTTTGTCTTCTCCTGCAACCAGGTAAGGAACGCGCCGAACACCCGGGAGGTTGTGCCGCCATCCGTGCTGCCCGAGGACTTTGTGCCGCTGAACGCTTTTTCCAGCTCCTCGATCCAGAGCACGCAGGGCGCGATGGCCTCGGCGGTCTGGATGACGGAGCGCAGGTTGCCTTCGCTCTGGCCGACCAGCCCGGCGAAGATGCGCCCGGCGTCCAGCTTGAGCAGCGGGACACCCAGGGACTGCGCGGTGGCCTTGGCGGTGAGGCTCTTGCCCGTGCCGGGCAGGCCCACGATGAGCACGCCCTTGGGCACCGGCAGGCCATACTCCCGCGCCTTGCGCCCGAAGGCATGTCGGCGCTGGAGCAGCCATTCCTTGAGCTGGTCCAGCCCGCCGATGTCATCCAGCGACTCGCGGGCCGCGATGACTTCGAGCAGCCCGGTCTTCTTGACCGCCTGCGCCTTCTCCCGCGCCACGATGGCGGGTCGCACGCACCCGGCCTCCACGACGGACAACGCGAAGGCGTTCTCCGCCTCCATGGTGGTCAGGCCCGAGGCAGCGGCCAACACGGCCTCGCCCGCCTCACCTGCCAGCGGTTCGAGCTTGGCCGAGAGCAGGATGTTATCGAGCACCGGGCGCAATGCGTCGCTCCCCGGCAGCGGGAACTCGACCACGGTGAACTCGCGTTCCAGCTCCGGCGGCAGGCACAGGCGGCAGGCCGGGATGACCAGATGCTTCTGCTGCGTCTTGGCGATCAGCAGCGTGTCCGTGAGCTTGCGCAGCAGCAGCGCATTCGGGTCCTGGAGGAACAAATGGTAGTCCTTGAGCAGGACGACCGACTGCTCGGGCAGGCCGGCGAGCGCGTCCAGTGCCGCCAGCGGGTCCGGCGCATCCACGGCCTGGTTGCTGGTGGTGTTGACCAGTCCGTCCGCGACGGACCAGAAGCAGAGGCTGTAGCCGAGCTGCCCGGCGATGGCCTTGAACTCGGCCTCGACGCGCTGCTCCTCGTGCGAGAGCAGGTAGAGGCCGGGGTAACCGGCGCGGAGATAATGCACGAGCTTGGCCCCGGTCTCAGACACTGAGCTTGCGCTGGCCGAGGTGGGGGGAGGGGATGATTTTACGTAGGGCATGATTGAGTTGTGGGGTTGAGGTTTGGTAGTTATGGGTGGCGATGCAGTGGCGCCCGGCCTGGCCGAGGTCAACGGGTGTGCTTGCAGGAACGGGAGCCGTCGCCCGCAACGCGCCGGGGCCAGCCGGGCAGTTGCAGGACGTGGTGTCGTCGGGGTAGCGCAGCGTCTGCTATTCGCGGTCGGGGTTGGAGTCCGACGCGAACGTCCAGACCTGGCTGATCGTTTTGTTCATCGGCTGGTTTTGGTGCGGGTTGATTTCCGCCTGAAAACACTCACGCTTCGTTCATGGGTTCATGCGTGTTTTGTGCGAGCGGGTTGAACTTCGACGTGGACAGCTACCTGCGCGGGCAGCCGTTCCAAGTCGCCCTGATCTTCAGGAAAGGCGGGCTGCCGCCCCGGCCTGACTCCGGATTTGTCGTGAAGGTCAGCAGCGACCAGGAGCCAGGTTTGTCCCGTCAAATCTCCGATGCGTTGCGGTTCCTAAATCAAAACGAGGAACGAATCATTCGCATGAGAGAATGCGGGGTGGACAACCAGCTTTTCGACTTCGGGGTGCCAAGCCAGGACGTTGAGCAGCACGCGCACTACCTGGCCCCCGAGCTGGTGGCTGCGTTGGGGAGATTTCGTATGGGGTTGATTTTCTCCGTGGTCGATCTCCGGCGGGCGGCCCTCCCTTTCAACTGACCTGGAGGTTTTCCAATTCCCACGCCAGGCAGCGGGAGCGTGACGCATCGCTGAAGAGGATGGCTCCCCCGGCGTCCGTCACGTCCCATGCTTGAGTGGCTGGGTTGAACTCGATGGTCGTGGCGCGAACCACGGCGAGCTCGCCGAGTTGGTGCAGGTCAATGGCCTCGGTGTAGAGACAGTGACCCCGGCCATCCGGGTCGAACGTGAGCACCGTCATGACGTGAGGTGCTGCTGTGTGGCCCGCGTGCTGGTCTGGTGATACTCGGGTTTCCGGGTCTTGGCCGTGAGCACGCCCAGCGCCTCCTCCAGGAACCGGGTGGCCTGTTCGCAGTCCGCGCCCTTGAACCCGACGGCTTCGATGACGATGTCTCCCATGGGAGACACGACGACTTCAATGGTGGGTTTCATAGGGTGGCCAGGACGAGCTTGATGGCGCCGTTGGGTTGATGGCGGCGCAGCACGGACAGGCCTTTCTTCCGCGCTTCCAGCGTGGTCTTGTGGACCCCGTAGAGCTGCAGCAGGCGGCCGAAGTCCTTGCCGACCTCCCGCTCGACGTGACCGTTCCACCAGTCGGTGGTCAGGCCGTAGTGGTCGTTGGGCTGGCGGTTGAGCGCGATGTCGTAGGGGCCTTTGAGCCGGATGACGTAATCGCCCCGGCGGGTCTGACTGGCGAAACCCCGCGCATCGGCGTCGGGGACGAGTTGCAGGCCCAGTTCAGCGACGGCAGCGCGGAGCGCGGCCACATCGCGGACCTGGGTGGTGATGGTGGTGAAGTGGGACATTGATGGTTGAGAGTTTGGGAGTTGATGGTTGAGAGTTTGGGAGTTGAGGGTTGAGAGTTTGGGAGTTGAGGGTTGAGAGGACCGGAGGTGATAGTTCAGGCGCCTTCGAAGCTGCCCGGGGTGATTTCGGCGAGGAGTTCGTCGGGCAGGACGCCGTGCTTGAGGCAGGCTTCGATGATGACCTGGCTGACGTCATCCGCCGCCAAGGTGGTGAGTTCCGCCAGCCACTGCTGTTCCGGGATGCCAAGCACCGCGCACTGCTGGTGGATTTCCTCCAGAGCCTCGTCCAGCCGGAACCGTGAGCGCCGGCCCATATCGAGCCGGTCCAGGTCCCAGCGGGGTTCGGGCAGCAACGGCCGGCGTTCCACTTTGACTTCGACGAGGTTGGTGCGCCAAGCGTCCGGGAAGTCCACCGTGACCTTCGCGCCCATCTGGAACCGCGCCAGCTCATCGCGCATGGCCGGCGGCACCATCGCCGCCAGCGCGGGGTCCACCGGCCAGAAGCGGCTCAGGTCCGTCTCGAAGCAGTGGCCGCCCAGATACAGCCGGGCGTGCAGCTCGTGCTGCTCGGCGTCCATGCGCCCCACCGTGAGGTGCAGGCCGTCCTGGTTCCACTCGTTCTGCTCGTCCGTGGACGACTGGAACGCGCTGGCCGAGCAGTGATGATGCACGGTGCCGAAGTAGAGCCAGTCATCCGACGGCTCGGACTGCCACGAGGCAAAGCGCTGTCGCGCTTGTTCGGGTGTTTCCTGCGTGGGCAGTTCCCGGGCGTTCATGCCGGTGCGAGCCTCCTGTGGGAAGGCCCACGCGCCCCAGCGGCCGAGCTGGTGGTTCACATACAGGCGCACCTGGCTTTCGCTCTGCATCTCCTTGTGCGTCCAGCGGAAGAAGGACATCACCTGATGCCACAGCTCCGGGGTGAACTTCGGCCCGGCGTAGTCGAGCCGGCCCTTAGCCGATTTGACCTCGTAATCGATCCGGCAGTTGAGCAGGCCGGGCACTTCCTTCGTTTCACTGACTTCTGCTGGGTTGAGTTTGATGAGTTTCATGTTGGGTTGGGGTTGGGTTTGAAAAGGGGAGGAACCACGCAGTGCGCAAGCCAGCGTGGTTCCAAGGGCGGACTAGGGGGTTACAGTTCTGCCGCCAGTTCGGGGTGGCGCTCCCGGACAAAGGCGAGCACGGCCCGACGGATCTCCGCCCGGTCGCAGCTCGTCTCGTTGTCGCCAGTCTCGCTCTCCTGGTGCTCGCTGTAATCGTGGTCGCCGGAGTCATTCAGGCTGGGGTCGCATGCTCCCCAGGCGTCCTCCTCGACCTTGTCAGCGACCGCCTCGACGACCTTGTCGCGGCCATCCCCGTCGTCGATGGCGCTCTGCACCATCGCCATGAGATCCTCGGCTCCGAGGCGGAACGACTCGCTGCCGTGGCGTCGGACCGAGTAGCTGGCGCGGCCATACTCGGTCGCCGAGAAGTCCACGTGGATCACGATGCCGCCCTCCCGGCTGTGCCGGGCCGGTCCA
>CAMCFN010000136.1 GCA_945874145.1 Akkermansia muciniphila | reverse complement strand
GCCGTCATCGCCATCACCGCGCAGACTGGCCAAATGCAGGCGGAGCTGGATCTCGTCTGGGGAAAACTCCTGCCTGCGTTCCGCGCCGCGCCGTTGCCAGCCAACGAGGCCGAACTCAAGAAGCTCAGGCAAACCGCATCTGCTCTCAGTTCCCACGCGGCAACGAAGGGCAAGTGACGTGGGGCTGGTAGATGTCCACTCGTTTGGGAGCAGGATGCGAATCAGCCTCCCGGCCTCCCTTCTCAGCCTCGCGCCGTTGGTTGTCACGCTGCTCACCGGCTGCCAGACGGCCAGCTACTACGGTCAGGCGGTGCACGGGCATCTCCAGATTGTCCATCGCCAGCAGCCCATCGCGGAGCTGCTCCAGAAGCCGGGGACACCTGAGCCGCTCAAGGCCAAGCTCCGGCTGATCCTTTCCCTGCGTGAGTTCGCGGCCCATGAGCTCAGGCTCCCGGTCAATGGACATTACCTGAGCTTCGCTGACCTCGGTCGCAGCAACGTGGTCTGGAACGTCACGGCCACCCCGGAGTTCTCGATGATAGCAAAGGACTGGTGGTATCCCGTCGTCGGCCGGCTGTCTTATCGCGGCTACTTCGTGGAGCGCGAAGCCCGGCGGCACGCGGCTGAACTAGCCGCGCAGGGCTTTGACGTGGACGTGGGCGGCGTGCAGGCCTACTCGACGCTTGGGTGGTTCCGGGACCCCGTGCTGAACACCTTCATCCATGAGCCAGAAACCGAGCTGGCCGAGCTGTTGTTCCATGAACTCGCACACCAACGGTTGTTCGTGAGCGGCGACACTGACTTCAACGAGGCATTCGCCGAAGCGGTCGGGGAGGAGGGCACGCGCCGCTGGTTATTGGCGAAACACGGGGAAGCTGGTGTGCGCGAGTATGAGGCTCACCTGCGGCGCAAGGCCGACTTCACCCGGCTCGTCACCGGGGCGCATGACCAACTGGCGGCGCTGTTCCTCGCGGTCGGCACCGGCGAGAAGTCCCCGCGTGAAGTAGCGTCCCTGCCCGGCGAGGAGACCGCTGGGTTGCACGTGAGGAAGCAGGCCATCCTCGACCAGCTCCGGCGCGACTACGAAACCCTGCGGGCCACCTGGGGCGGCCGCACGGACTACCAGCGCTGGTTCCGCCGGCCGTTGAACAACGCACGGCTGAACGACGTGGACGCCTATTACCGGCTGGTGCCGGCGTTCCACCGGCTGTTGCAGGAGCAGGGTAGCGACCTACAGGCGTTCTATCGTGAGGTGGAAGCGCTGGGGAAGCTGGACAAGGCGGAACGTCACCGACGGTTGCAGCGGTGATGGACGGTTGGCCTATCTTCTTTTTGCGGTAGCTGCGCCCGGCGAGTTCTCGCCATGAGCCACGGTGAGCGACAATTACCTTCCTCGCGGTCATGCGCGGCCATGGGCACGGCCATGGGCATTGTCAGGCCAACCGCCGCCCGATACGCTCGCACCTCTAAACCATGACCTTCGCCCGGCCGAATTCGAACGGCAGTTGTAACAACGCCAAGCAGCACCCCCTGGCGAAAGGAGAGGCCGGAAGAGCCAGCAACCGCCAGCCAGTTCCCCCTATGAAATCCCTGCTCACGCTCCTTGCCTTCTGTATTCTCGCCGGCCTTGCCAGTGCCGCCGACTCGAAGCCGAACATCATCTTCGTCATGGCCGATGACATGGGCTGGGGGCAGACCGGTTATCGCGGACATCCGGTGCTCAAGACGCCAAACTTGGATGCAATGGCTGCGAACGGGCTGCGGTTCGAGCGGTTCTACGCGGGCAATCCCGTCTGCTCGCCCACTCGTGCGAGTGTGCTCACGGGTCGGTCGAATGAACGCGCCGGCGTGCTCACCCATGGCTATGCGCTGCGGTTGCAGGAGAAGACCATCGCGCAGGCGCTCAAGGGCGCGGGCTATCACACGGCGCACTTTGGCAAGTGGCACCTCAACGGCTACAAAGGCCCGGGGGCACCCGTGCTGGCCGACGACCCGCGCAACCCCGGCGCATTCGGTTTCGATGAATGGGTCTCCGCCACGAACTTCATCGACATGGACCCCTGGCTCGGTCGCAACGGTGTGCCCGAACAACTCACGGGCGATTCCTCCGAACTCATCGTCGGCGAGGCGGTGAAGTTCCTCGAAAAGCACCGCGCCAGCGGGAAGCCGATGTTCACCGTCATCTGGTATGGCACCCCGCACTCGCCCTTCCGCGCCAGCGATGCGGACAAGGCGCCCTTTGCGCAGCTCAATGAAGCCTCCGCGAATCACCACGGCGAACTCGTCGCCATGGACCGCAGCATGGGCACGCTGCGCAAGAAGCTGCGGGACTTCGGCCTCGCCCAAAACACACTGCTCGTCTTCAACAGCGACAACGGCGGCCTGCCCGAAATCAAACCGGGCACCACTGGCGGGCTGCGCGGCAACAAGGGCCAGGTCTATGAAGGCGGGCTGCGGGTGCCCGGCATCATGGAATGGCCCGCCGTCATCAAGCCCCGCATCACCAGCCATCCTGCCAGCACGATGGACCTCTTTCCCACGGTCGCGGACATCGTGGGCCTGCCCGCCAGTTCCTTCATCCAGCCCGTGGATGGCGTGAGTCTGAAGCCGCTCTTCACCGGCGAGACCGGCCCGCGTGCGCAGCCCATCGGCTTTCGCTTCGGCGCGAAGACCGCTCTCGTGGACAGCCGCCACAAGCTGCTCGCCAACGACTTGAGGAAAGGCCCGTTCGAGCTTTACGATCTCGAAGCCGACCCGAATGAGACAAAGGATCTCAGCGCCGCGCAGCCGGAGCTGTTCGAAAAGCTGAAAAAGCAGCTCCTGCTCTTCAATGCCAGCGTGGATGCCAGCTTCGCGGGCAAGGATTACCCCGAAGGCAAAGTCACTCCGCCCGACCCGGAATCCATCAGCTGGTTCGACGCGGAGCGCTACCAGAAATGGCTCCCGCAATGGAAAGACTACTGGGCCTACAAGGCCTACCTGGACCCCGCCACCAAAGGCGCAAAGAAACCCGGCAAGAAGAAGAATGACTGACCATGAAACTCATCCTCCTCTTCGCCCTTGCTCTCAGCGCGACGGCCTTCGCGGCGGAGCGCCCCAACATCCTTTTCCTCTTCGCCGACGACCAGCGGGCTGACACGATCGCCGCCCACGGCAACGCCCACATCAAGACGCCGAACATCGATGGCTTGGTTCGCGCCGGCACCAGCTTCCGCAACAACTACGTCTTTGGCGGCAACAGCGGCGCCGTCTGCGTGCCCAGTCGCGCCATGCTGCACAGCGGCAAGACATGGTTTGCCATCAACACCGTGACTCTCGCTGGTGAGAAACTCATGCCGGAGCTCTTCGGTGAAAACGGCTACACCACCTTCGGCACTGGCAAGTGGCACAATGGACAGCCCTCGTGGCTCCGCGCCTTTCAGCACGGCGAGTGCGTAATGTTCGGGGGGATGGCCAACCACGAAAAAGTCCCCCTCCGGGACCTCGGCCCCGACGGCAAGCTCACCGCCGAACGCATCGGCGAAAAATTCTCCAGCGAACTCTTCGCCGACGCCACGATCCGCTTCCTCGAAAAGCAGGACGGCTCGAAGCCCTTCTTCCTCTACACGGCTTTCACCGCCCCCCACGACCCGCGCCAGCCGCCGCCGGGCTTCCCCGCCAATTACACATCCCGCCCGCCGCTCCCCAAGAATTTCCTCCCACAGCTTCCCTTCGACAACGGTGCCATGAACGGCGGCCGCGATGAAAACCTCGGCGCCTGGCCGCGCACCGAAGCGATGATCCGCGACCAGCTCGCCGAATATTACGCCATGGTCGAACACCTTGATGCACAGATTGGCCGCATCCTGACCACGCTCAAAACCCGCGGCCTTGCCGACAACACCATCATCGTCTACGCCGCCGACAACGGCCTCGCCCTGGGCAGCCACGGACTCCTCGGCAAACAGAGCGTCTTCGAGCACTCGATGCGCACACCGTTCATCATCGGTGGCCCCGGCATCCCCAAGGGTAAATCTGTCCAAGCCTTCACTTACCTCTTCGATATTTTCCCGACCCTCTGCGAACTCACCGGCCTCACTCTGCCCGCCGGCGTCTTCGGCGAGAGCGTCCGCCCGCTCTGGACCGGGGCCAGACAAAGCCTCCGTGACACCGTGTTCCTGCCCTACATCCAGGTCCAACGCGCCGTGCGCGACGACCGCTGGAAACTCATCTGCTACCCCAAGCTCGGTTACAGCCAGCTCTTCGACCTGCAAAACGACCCGAACGAAACCAACAGCGTCTACAACGAGCCTGCCAACGCCGCCCACGTCACGCGCCTCTTCGCCACCATGAA
Organism: Akkermansia muciniphila; assembly: GCA_945874145.1. Classification (GTDB taxonomy): domain Bacteria; phylum Verrucomicrobiota; class Verrucomicrobiia; order Limisphaerales; family SXTU01; genus SXTU01. Next base: position 876 of record CAMCFN010000136.1, on the reverse strand, counting down.
AACCTGGCAGGCCAAAGTTGGCGACACTCTCGCGCTCAACCCGACGAGCCAATCACCGCCCAGGATTGACCTAACCGGCCAAGCCCGCAAAGCCGACCAGTGGCAACCCGAGTGGATCGTTAAAAAGTATTTCGGCCCCGCGAAGTAGAGGCGATGACGAAAACGCACACGCGCCGCCCGCTACGTTCCCAACACCTTTCACATGCCGCGCTCCACCCTGCTCATCGTCGCACTGACCGTCACGCTGGCACTCGCAGGGTGCTCAACCGCTCCGCGCTACGACTTGGTGCTCGCAGGTGGGCGGGTGATGGACCCGGCCTCGGGATTGGATGCTGTCCGGCACATTGGCATCCGAGGTGGCAAGATCATGGCGATCTCCGCAACCCCGCTCACCGGCACCGAGGTGGTGGCGGTTTCCGGTCAGGCGGTGTCCCCCGGCTTCATCGACCTCCACGCGCACGGTCAAACCACCGGCGACATGCAGATTCAGGCGCGTGACGGCGTCACCACCGCGCTCGACATGGAGGTGGGCGTGTATCCGGTGGCCACGTGGTATGCGTCGAGGGCCGGCAAGGCACCGCTCAACTACGGAGCCACCGTGAGCCACATCGCGGCACGATTCACCGCGTTTCATCCCGGCCTTGAGATAGGACACTGGGTGACCCGTCGGGCCGTGGTCGCCGGCTTGGGCGTGGCTCCTGCGGGAGCTAACCGGGCGGCAGGCGCGGCGGAACTGAAAGCGATGGGCGAGGCGATCCGCCGTGGACTCGACGAGGGTGCCCTGGGCGTTGGCTTTGGGATCAACTACACGCCGGCGGCGGAACCCAGCGAGATCGAGGCAATGTTCCGCGTGGCCGCCGAGCGCAAGGTGCCGGT
>CAMCFN010000135.1 GCA_945874145.1 Akkermansia muciniphila | reverse complement strand
GCGCGAAGCCCGACAGGAGCAGTGTCGGCACGAGCGAAGAATTTGCTCCCTGATGACGCAGCCCTTGGGAAAATCAGCCGCACTCCACCCCGCCGCCACCCTTGGCACCTCTCACCACTTCCAAAAACACGAGTTTCCGGCCAGGCACTAAGTAGCCTGCGTTTGCGTCGCCGCACTGGAAGGCTGGATTGGGAACGACGGGGTTGGTAACGTGCGGCCTCATGTCCGCTCATCCGCCCCAACCTGCCAGCCGTCCGGCCGAGCGCGGGGCTTGGTGGCCCTGGCTGACGGGCGTGTTTCTGGGGTTCGCGCTGCTGAAGCTGGGCAATCCCGTCATCCTCGACCACATCGCTCTGCCGCCGCAAAACCTCGGCGAGGCGGTGCGTGAAACTTGGCCAGCGGTATGGGGTTACGGAGTTTTGGCGGTTGTTGCGGGGTTGGGTTTCCTGAACTGGCGGTGGCCCCGACAAGTGCCTTGGTGGGTGCTGGCCCTGCCACTGGTCTGGTTGGCGTGGCAATTGGCGGCTGCCACCACGACGGTGGACCGAGGGTTGACGATGACCGTGCTGCCGCACTTTCTCGCGACGATCGTTTGCTTCGGGCTGGGCTTGTCCGCCGGTGGTGCTCGGGGCGCACGGTTTGCGTGGGTGGGACTGCTCGTTGGGCTGCTGCTGGTGCTGGGCGCGGGCTTCCGCCAGCAATACGGCGGTTTGGCCAATGACCGGGAGTTCTTCGAGCAGAACGAAAAGACGGGTTGGAGGGAGGTACCGGCGGAGCACATCCGGGAGCTACTCGCGAGCAGGCTCCTAGTGCCCAAACCGGATGGCAGCCTGACTGGAAATCCTGACTTGCTGGCCAAGCTGTCGAAGCATCGAATCTTCGGGACGCTGGTGTATCCGAACGCCCTTGCCGGCGTCGTGCTGCTCTTGCTGCCGGGGGCGTTAAGTGCGCTGTGGAGCCTGACCACGCGGTTGCAAAACGTCACGCGCGGGGTGCTCGTGGGGTTGGTCGCCTACATGGGGTTGGCGTGCTTGTATTGGTCCGGCTCCAAGGCCGGTTGGCTCATTGGGTTGATGGTTGGCGTGGTGGCCTTGTTGCATGCGCCTTGGTCCCGGCGGTTCCGTTTGGGGGTGGTGCTAGCCTTGAGCATGGTCGGTTCGGCGGGTTTTGTGTGGAAGTATCAGAGTTACTTCGCGGGCGGAGCCAAAAGCGCTGGGGCGCGTTTTGATTATTGGAAGGTCGGTTGGGCCACGGCCGTGCGGCATCCAGTGCTGGGCAGCGGGCCGGGCACTTTCTACGCCGTCTATCGCCAAACGAAGCCACCCGAGGCCGAGATGGCCCGCTTGGCGCACAATGACTATCTCCAGCAGGCGGCGGATTCGGGATTGATCGGCATGCTGGCCTTCGGCGGCCTGATTTTGGGTTCGCTGGTAGGGCTGTATCGGTTAACGTCGAAGGATTGGTCTCATTTCCCGGTCTGGCTCGGCTTGGTTGGCTGGGCTTTTCAGGAGTTTGTTGAGTTCGGGCTCTACATCCCGGCGCTGGCGTGGACGGCGTTCTTCCTGTTTGGCTGGCTGTGGACCAAGGTGCGAAATGAATTCGACACGGTTCGGTTGCAAACTTAACCTCGCATTCCCATGAAGATTCTATTCTTGAATGGCCCGAACCTCAATTTGCTGGGCCAACGGCAACCTGAAATTTACGGGCGCACCACCTTGGCTGACATCGAAGGCCGGTTGCGTGAAAAGGCCACCCAAGCAGGGGTGGAGATGGATTTTCGCCAAACTAACATTGAGGGCGAGTTGGTCACTTGGATTCAAGAAGCCCGTAGAAAATCATCCGTTATCGTAATTAACGCGGCCGCTTACACGCACACGAGCATCGCCCTTCGAGACGCCATCACGGCCGCAGAGGTCCCAACGATTGAGATTCACCTGTCCAACATCCATGCGCGTGAGGAGTTCCGGCACCAATCACTGATAGCGGCCGTTTGCCGGGGTCAAATCGCGGGCTTTGGGGCGGGTTCATACTATTTGGCTTTTGATGCAGCTTTACTGTTACAGGCAACTTGAAGTGCTTCACAAGGCGTTGGTTCCCGGGATGGAAGCCATTTTATCACTGGCTGCTTTCGGCGCAGAATGACAGCTTGACGGGCTTGTGGCTGCTCTTTAGCCTCCGGTCCCAGTGATGGACGGAACGCCGGTCAAGTCCGACGGAATCTCCTTCACTACGAATGCGATTTCGCACTCAACCAAACTCAAATCCCTCAACCGGGAGGACTCTGTGGATCTAAAAGACATCAAAGCCATCATCGACTTGATGAAGAAGAACTCCATCTCGGAGTTTGAACTGGAGAAGCAGGATTTCAAAGTCCGGCTTAAGCGCGGCAACATCGGGGGGGGGGTGGCCTATGAAGACGGTCCTCCCATGCAGCAATTGGCTGCGCCCATGCAGACCGCCGTGCTGGCCGCACCTGCCCTCGTCCAGCCCGTCGCTGGCTCAGGCGATGCGGAGATTAAATCGCCCATGATTGGCACCCTGTATCGTTCGCCTTCCCCGGAAGCTGCCCCTTATGTGGATGTGGGCACTGAAGTGGGGCCGGACACCGTGGTTTGCATCATCGAGGCCATGAAAGTGATGAACGAGATCAAAGCCGAGGCCCGGGGAGTCATCACCGCTGTCATCGCCGAGAACTCTAAGCCGGTCGAGTTTGGCCAGACCCTGTTCAAAATCCGCCCGCTCTGAACCGGTGAGTTTCGAGTCGTAGGTTTCGATTTGAAGGAACCGCAGCCCGTAAACCCGAAGCAACCAACCCGACCTCCGCCCCATGTTTGAGAAAGTCCTCATTGCCAATCGTGGTGAGATAGCCGTCCGGATCATTCGCGCCTGCAAGGATCTAAACATCCGCACCGTGGCGGTTTATTCCGATTCGGACGCCAACTCAATGCATGTGCAAATGGCTGATGAAGCCATCTGTATTGGTAAAGGGCCGAGCAAGGAGAGTTATTTGCGCATTGATCGACTGATTAGTGCCGCTGAAATCGCCGACGTGGATGCCATCCATCCTGGCTACGGATTCCTTTCGGAGAACGCGCACTTCGCCGATGTCTGCGAGAGTTGCAACATTCGCTTCATCGGCCCCAGCTCCCGGGCCATGAACGCCTTGGAGGACAAGCAAGTGTCCCGCTCGCTCGCCAAAAAGGCTGGCGTCCCCCCCCCTCCCGGATCGGAGGGCGTGGTTGAGAACGAGCAGGAAGCCCTGACCGTGGCCAAGAGGATCGGCTACCCGGTGATGATCAAGGCCGTGGCCGGTGGCGGTGGGCGCGGGATGCGCGTGGCCCACAACGATATTTCAATGGTCAAGGGCTTCCACACCTGCCGTTCCGAGGCGGAAAAGGCCTTTGGCAACGCCGGCGTTTACATCGAGAAGTTCATCGAGAATCCGCACCACATCGAGTTTCAAATCCTTGGAGACAACCGCGGCAATCTTATCCACCTTGGCGAGCGCGACTGCTCCATCCAGCGCCGCAATCAGAAGCTTATTGAGGAGAGCCCTTCGCCGCTCTTTGACCGCAAGGAATTCCGCGATCTCCGCAAGAAGATGGGCAAGGCGGCCCTCAAGATTGCCGAAGCTGCCAACTATACCAGCGCGGGCACGGTCGAGTTCATCGTGGACGACCACGCGAACTTTTACTTTCTGGAGATGAACAAGCGCATTCAGGTTGAGCATCCGATCACGGAGGAGATTACGGGGGTCGATCTGGTGAAGCAAATGATCCTCATTGCCGCCGGAGAGCAGCTCCGCATCAACCAAAGCGACATCACCCCGGATGGCCACGCCATCGAGTGCCGCATCAATGCGGAGGATCCTTTCGACGACTTCCGCCCATCGCCGGGTCGGATTGACATGTATTACGCCCCGGGCGGGCCCGGCGTGCGGATCGACAGCCACGCCTACGCTGGCTACACCATTCCGCCCTACTACGACTCGATGATCGCCAAGCTGATCACTTGGGGCAAAGACCGCCGCGAAGCCATGGAGCGCATGTCCCGCGCCCTGAGCGAATACATGATCACCGGGGTGAAGAGCACCATTCCCTTCGAACAGGCCATCCTTCAGGATCCGAACTTCCGTCGCGGCGTCTATTCCACGAACTTCATCGAGCAACTCCTCGGTGGCGGACGGCGCGAGCTGATTCAGGAGAAGGCCTGAGCTTTGTTTTTGGCCGCAGCCAGCCAAAATAGACCGTCAATAGCTTGGGCTTGAAATACATGCTATGGCTTGGCTCGGCAAACTGTTCAAGAGGCAGCCAATGCTTGAGTTGCAAGACCCAGTATTCGGCTCCCTCAACTATGCTCAAGGCATCTGGACCTTCCTTCCCAAGGAGCCCACTGACGGGGTTTTGATCGGCGTGTATGCACCCGAAGCTGGCCCATCCGGACAACAGCGGTCCCTTTTCAGCCGAGTGCGCGCGGAACTGCCTCAATTTGAAAGCTTGGCCCGGGATTACATCGCATCGTGCGCTGAACCGTCGGTGCCTGTTGATCAGCTCTCCACCTACTCAGTGCAGATCGGTGACGATGACGCGACCCAACGTGAAGAGTTCGTGCTGGAACTTTCGGACGAAGATGCCTACGTCGTCCACCGAGTGTCGTTCAAAGCTGGGCGGCCTGTTAACTGCGGATTCGACGATTGAGCACCTTTCCATTACCCGAGCCCAACAGGCCGGGGCTAAGCGTAAGCGCGTTGGCCCCGCTGGTTGAGTTTGGGTAAGCTCCGGCCGTGCTGAAACCTCTTTCCTCCTCCCGCCTCTACACCTTCGTGGACACGGCCTATCTGCACGGCCGCGACCCGGCGGAAGTCGCCCGGCAGCTTTGCGACGGCGGCTCTGATCTCATCCAACTCCGCGCCAAAGACGCCCCTCTCGATGAAGTCCGCCGCCTGGCCGACGCCGTCCTGCCCGCCTGCGAACAAGCGGGCGTCTGGTTCGTCCTCAACGATCACCCCAAGCTCGCCCTGCAACTCGGCGCGCCCTGCTGCCATCTCGGCCAGGAGGACTTCTTCGACGCCGGCTATCGCCTGGCCGCGCAAGTCACCGGCTGCCCGCCACAGATGAAGCTGGGTCTTAGCACCCACGCCCCGGCCGAAGCCCAGCGCGCCCTCCGCGCCGTGCCGGACTACATCGCCATCGGCCCCGTCTTCCCCACCGGCACCAAGCCCGGCCGCGCTGCCGTCACGCTCGACTACGTGCGCTGGGCGGCGACGAATGTGACCCTCCCGTGGTTCGCCATCGGCGGCATCAACCTAGACACGCTCGACTCCGTCCTAGCGGCGGGTGCGCGACGGATTTGCGTCGTCTCCGCCATTCTAAACTCGCCGGACATCGCCGCCGCGTGCCGTGAATTCCGGCGGCGCATCGAGTTGTCAGTGACGTAAACGACGCATACGAACCCTCACAGGGAATCGGACAAATGAGGTGGGCGGTAGCCTTTGCTTGCTCGTTGAGCCGGGGATGCGCCCTCGACGGGGCGCGTGCGGGTCTCTGGCTAGCGACAATTAGAACTTTCATCAGCGGCGTTTAGGGAGCCGGAGGTTTCGGGATGATGAGGCAGCCGTTTTCTGCGTGGCCGTGTGGCCCCGAGGGAGGGCGGTGGCCCAATGATAACGAAACAACCATACCGAAAGCTCATG
>CAMCFN010000134.1 GCA_945874145.1 Akkermansia muciniphila | reverse complement strand
GCTCGTCGCACAGACGAAATACGATCCCAAGGTGCTCCCGAAGGGCCGCGAATACTTTGAGCTGCGCGATGGGATTGCGAATGCGCATCGGAAGTTCCAGCGCGAGAAGACCGGGTGCATCGCTTTTCTCGGCGGTTCGATCACGGCCGGTGGTGGATGGCGGGAGCACACGATGAAGTATTTCCAGGCGAAGTTTCCGCAGACGAAGTTCGAGTTCATCGGCGCGGGCATCAGCTCGATGGGCTCCGTCCCGCACGCCTTTCGGCTGGAGCGCGATGTGTTGTCGAAAGGGCCGGTCGATCTGCTCTTCGTCGAGGCGGCAGTGAATGACAGCTCGAACATTCCCGATAATCCCGAGCAGATGCTGCGCGGCATGGAGGGCGTGGTGCGCCATGCGCGGGCGGCGAATCCGCTGACGGACATCATCCACTTGCACTTCGTCATGCCACCGCACATGGACGACTACAACCAGGGCAGGGTGCCAGCCTCCATCGGCCAGCACGAGAAAGTGGCCGTCGCTTATGGCAATCCGTCGCTGAATCTCGCGATGGAAGTCACCGACCGCATCAACGCAGGCGAGTTCACTTGGAACACGGATTTCAAGGGCCTGCATCCCTCGCCTTTCGGCCATCAGCTCTACGCCAACAGCATTGCCCGCATGCTGGATGCCGCGTTTATCAAACTGCCGGCGGCTGCCGCGAAGCCACACGCGCTGCCCGCATTCGTCGATGCTCAAAGCTACGCCAAAGGACGGCTTGGTAAAATCGCGGAAGCCCGGAGCCTTAAAGGTTTCAGCTTGGAGCCGGCTTGGAAGCCCACCGATCAGAAAGGCACCCGCGCCGGCTTCGTCGGTGTTCCCGCCCTCGTCGGCACGGAACCGGGCGCTGAGTTTGAGTTCAGCTTTGAAGGCAACGGCTGCGGCCTTTTCATCGCCGCCGGACCCGACGCGGGCCGCATCGAGTTCAGCCTCGACGGAGGCGCCTATCGCTCGCTCGAAACCTTCACGCATTGGAGTGCTGGTCTGTATCTGCCCTGGGTGTTGATCCTTGATGACCAGCTCAAACCTGGCCGACACACCGCCAAGGTCCGAATCGCCCCCGGTCACGACCCCAAAGGCAGCGGCACGGCGCTGCGGGTGTTTCATCTGCTGATCAACTGAGGTTCCAGTCGCTCCATGAAACTCGCACTTCGGACCTGGAGCCGAGCGACTGGTTGGTGCGGGGGAAGGTGTGTGGCGTGGGCTGCGGGCGCGCGGAATAGCCGGTGTCCCATCAATGCAAACTCCTGGTGCGGATTGCACCGGGGCTCGCGAAATCCGCTAAGTGAACCCTGGCTGCCCGCGGACATGGCTGCAGAGTAATCGTAAGCAAATCCGCCGCACGCACAACTTGCCCTGAATGGTGGAGCGCCAGAAAAATACCGATCAGGTCGATGAACGTGAACTCCGCCGGGCGTCCGGTCGCCGTTTTATCCGTGGCACGTCGAACCCCTCTCGCTGCCAAGCTCATGGCATTTGCCGTTATCACGCCTCACCTTGTGCTGAGTCCGCCTCGGGCGCACCCGGCTGACTGGCCCACTTACCGGGGTGATGCGGCACGCAGCGGCTACACGGCGGAGACGATTCCGAATCAACTGCGGCTGCGCTGGCAACGCCGCGCCAGCCGACCGCCGCAGCCGGCATGGCCCACCTCGGAGCGCATGTAATTTGCGCTGTGGACTTCCGAGCCGGGCTGTCCAATCTCCTACATGACTTTCCTCCGCCGCGTGGTTCTGCTGCTCGTGCTGGCATCGGACGCGATCGCCGCCGCCAGCCGTTTGCCGGTCACGGGCGGGGAACGGCAATGGCCCCAAGCCGGCGGGCCGCATGGCACGTGGGCGGTGGAGGCAGACGCCGCGCCGCTCAAGTGGAGCGTCGCACGGGGCGAGGGCGTCCTCTGGCGCACCACCCTGCCCGAGACTGGTCAGGGCGGCCTCGCGGTCTGGGGCAATCGCGTGTTCCTCACGACGCTCAGGCCCGAGGAGGGAAAGCCCCCGCTGGGCAAGGACGTCATCGGCCATTGCCTCGACGCGAAGACCGGCAAGATTCTCTGGACCGTGACGCTGCCGGGCCGAGAGACCAGCGTGCCGGCTTACTTCTTCAGCGATGCGACCTCGCCCTCGCCCATCACGGATGGGCACCACGTGTGGTTCTTCAATGCCTGCGGCTCGGTCGGCTGTTACGACTTCACGGGCAAGCTGGTCTGGCTCCGCGAATGGCAGCCGACTGGAGGTCGGCCCTTCAACAAGCAGTTCGAGCCAATCCTCCTCAACGACAGTTTGATCAACATGGAGCCGCGTGACGCGGACGATCCGAAACGCGAAGGCAAAGACCCGTGGAACTACCTCCGCGCCTTGGACAAGCGCACGGGCCGCACGCTGTGGGTGGCCGAGGATGCGATGACGCACTACAACACGCCTGTGTTCGGCCGGCTCGCGGACGGCACGCCCGCCGTGCTGCAAGGGCGGGGCGCTTATCATGGCGTGCCTGAGCTGCCGATCGGTTTGAGCCTCACGAGCCTCGCGGCGGGCCAGCAGGGTAAGACCATCTGGCGCTACGAGCCCAACCGCAGCAAGGCGTGTTATACGATGCACTGGAACCCGAAATACGCCGCGTGGTTTGACATTGATGCCTCTGAACACCAGGTGCTCGACGCCGTGACGGGCAGGCTGCTGCGCACGCAGTCGCTTGTGAAACAGGTGGACTGGCGGCGTTTCAATCCCGCCACCGGCAAGCACGAGCTGCTGGCGGGCGTTGATCTAACGAAGCAGACCCCGCCGTTGAAAGTCTTCCCCGCGCAGTTCTGCAACCTCCTCGTCGGCGACTGGCACTATTTCCTATGCTACACGGAAGCCAGCAAGCACCTCGGCCCGCCCTACTGTGTAGGTCGCGTGCATCTGGAGACCGGCCGGGTGGAATACCTCGAAGTGCCCGTGTCCGTCGTGCGCGAAGCTGGCCGGTCCGACCAGTTCGTCTGGAACCGCCCGCAGACTTCCTCGACCGTCAACGCTCGGGGCATTGAGGTCGCCACGGACAAGCGCTCTCAGGGCGACGGCTGGTGGTGGGGCTATCTCGGCAGCCCGACAGCGAGCAGTGGCAAAGTGTTTTTCACGACGATGCTGGGCATCACCTACGTCATTGACGGTCGCGCCGCCGTGCTCGACCAACGGGCGCTTCTCGCGGTCAACGATCTTGGTCATCCCGGCCAGACTTGGAGCCTCAATTCGCTTTCCTTCGCCGAGGGACGTGCTTACCACCGCAGCATCAAGGAAGCCGTGTGCCTCGGGCCGAAATGACTTCGCGGGGTGGACGGATTTCGGACGCGCCGCTGGCGGAGGGCGGAGCAATGGCCGCGGCGGAGTGGAGTTCTGGGGGGAGCTCCATGTAGGATCGGGCGCATGCAATGCCGCTCCATCTGCCCCGCCGCACTCATCGGCATCCTGCTCTGCGTCGCGCAGATTTCGGATGGTGGGGATGCGTCATGCGAGGTTCGCATCGCAGTCATCGGCGACTCAACTGTGTGTGAGTATCCAGCCACCTCGAACATCCGAGGCTGGGGACACTTCCTCGCGCCGTCGTTTCAAGCACACGTGCGCGTCATCAATCTGGCGAAGAGCGGACGCAGCACGAAAACCTTCATCAAGGAGGGACTTTGGACAAAGACGCTCACCGAGAAACCGGACTTCGTGCTCATTCAGTTTGGCCATAACGATTCCCATGCCAGGGAGCGTCCCGAATCCACGGACGCCGCGACGGATTACCGAGACTTCCTGCGCCGCTATGTGGACGAGGCGCGGACTGCCGGCGCAACGCCCGTGCTGGTCACGCCGATGCACCGGCGGAGCTTTGATAAGGAAGGCAAGGTGACGCAGGAATTGTTGCCCTACGCGGACGCGATGAAGGCCGTGGCAAAGGAGAAGCAGGTCGCGTTGGTGAGTCTGCATGCTGCCAGTGGGGAGCTTTTCCAAAAGATTGGTGACGCCGGCAGCGCGGACCTGAGCTGCTCCGCGACCGACCGCACGCATTTCTCGGAGAAGGGCGCGAAGGCGATGGCCGAACTCGTCCTGAAAGGGTTGGCAAACGTGGAGCCCCGGCTGGCTGCACTGCTCAAACTGTGAGCAGAGATTGTGTTTCAAGCTCTTACTCCGCCAACCGGCGCACCGCGGCACTCTGGCTGTTGGCCGTGGGCTTCACCCTTGTCGGGTTGAACCACTTGGCAGGCGAGGCAAAGCCTCAGCTAGGTGCGGTTCATCGGCGCGCCAAGCACGTCCCACCGCCCGCCGCAGACGATGGTGGCGGGCAGCGTTTCCGGATTCGTGCCCTTGAAATGCCGCAGCCGGATGGCGGCCTCCATGTCGGCCGGAATGGGCGACGCCTGCGTGTCGGTTTCGAGCACCGGCAGCGCCGTGCCGGCAGGTGGATCGACGGCACCCTCCAGGCCTGCCAAACCCTCATTCAGGCCGGCGGAGGCGGCTGGCCGAGGAAGAGCGAATTCTAGGAAAAGCAAATTTTCTTTTGATTGGCATCATTCAACCCCTAAATCAACGCATGAACGACATTGAGACGCGAATTTCCGAGCACCCATTCTTTCGCAGCATGGCATCAGCACATTTGGGATTGGTGACGAAAAGTGCTAGGGCAGCCGAGTTTGAAACCGACCAGATTATTTTTCGTGAAAACGAACCAGCCGACCGTTTTTTCCTGATTGAATCAGGCCGGGTCGCTTTGGGCTGGCATACTCCCGAGGGTAAGCTGGTTTTGGTTCAAACGCTCGGCCCTGGCGAGGTCATCGGGTGGTCTTGGTTGTTCCCGCCCTTCACTTGGCACTTCCAGGCCCGAGCTACGGAGCCGACCCGCACGGTGGTCTTGGATGGCGGCCACCTGCTCGTCGCCGCCGAAGAAAACCCTGAATTCGGCTACGATCTGATGCGGCGAATTGCCCAGATGGTGATCAACCGATTGCAAGCGAGCCGGAGATCCAGAGTTGTAGTTTAGGGCGTCCGGGAAAGCCACTGACCCGCAAAGGTAGGGCGCGGGGTCCTCCCCGCGCCGGCTGACGTGGTCAACCGCCAACGGCGCGCTGCGGACAGACGCACCCCGCCTGCCGCCGGTTCAGGGTCTTTTGTTTTGAGTTGGTGATCATGCGCGGAGGAGGCGGAGGCCGTGGTGGGGGTGGGCATGAAAATGTTCCAGCAACGGGGGCAGGGACTGTTCGGGATGGTGCTCGGCCAGCACCGCCAGCACCGCACTGCGCAGCCGCGCCACGGTGGCCAGCAGGTTGGGATGGCGGCTCCGCGAACCGTCCTCGCCCAGCACCGCGTCGCGTTTCCAATGGTTGCGCACTTCCACCCCGCCCCAGTGCCCGCGGATGAACCCCAGCCATGGCGTGGGCGTGTGCTCCTCGGGCAGGCGGCTCGACACGTAGTAGCGGCTTTCGCAACGGGTCTGGCCGGTGCGCTTGATCGTCCGCTGGCTGCGCACGACGATCAGGCTGCGGGCAAAGGGGAAGTCCGCCGTCAGCGGTTCCAGGGCGAAGGCGTGCAGGGCCCGCGCTTCGACCCGGCCGTGGCCGCTCTCGGGCTGGACAAAAAGGGGGTGCCGGGGGTGGCGTCCAGGGTCTGCGCGTGCTGGTGCAGGTGCGGCTGGTTGCCCTTGATCTGGAACAGGCTCAGAGCGTGCGGAACTACGTGGCT
>CAMCFN010000133.1 GCA_945874145.1 Akkermansia muciniphila | reverse complement strand
AATCTCATCAAGTGGCTACAGGTGCCCGAACCGGCCAGTGGCCCCGTCGTGACGAAGGCTGCGCGTCGCAAGGTGAAGGCGCTGCTGCGCAAGTTGAACTTGCGGGTTAGTCTGCACGCCTTGCGGACCAGTTGCCTGCTCTTCACATTAGCGCTCTTCGCCAATGACAGCATGGCCGCCCTCGGCCATGAACTCGCCCCCATCGGACTGCGCGCGCCCGTGAGCCAGGCGGAAGCGGAGCGTTTCTTCAGCCTCACGCCGGACTAGGGCCCGCCATCGCCAAGTGCGTTGGATCGCGTTGGATCACACTCAAAATCATCACACCAACAAATCGTGAGCGATCGTTGTCACATGCAAGTCACCTGCCGTCGGCAGGATATCAGCCGGTTTGAAGCGCTCGGGTTCCACCCGGAGTTCACAGACACGCCGGCCGACGGCCCCGTCGTCGAACTGATCGACACAGGTGCGGACTACGGCCACGCGAATCGCCTGCCGACGGACGTTCCGTTTCTGGCGAGCCATGACGCCACCGCCAGCTTCGGCGCGCGGCGCATTGCGTGCGACGGAAGCCGGATAGCGGAAGTGCCGGCCACCAACGAGGGTTTCATCGTCGAGTGGGATGCGACGAAGAACTCGCCCACCACCGCGAGCGTCGCACGCCTCCGACGTTACATCGCCATACTCCAGCGAGCGCAGGAGCAGTTCAAATTGAAGGGCTAAATCCGATGCATTGCCCCCAGCGCGCTGGCGTTACCCGGAAGGCCAACTTGCTTGAACCGCTTTGACACGCCCCCAATGTGCATGCCGAAGCTGGCGAGACTATGTGAAAAAGTCCCGACTGGGCAAACCACTGAAACTGCGATCCGAAACTGCGCGGGCTCTTTCCGGCCGAGTTGCCGAACGTCTCCGGGGGCAAGCGTTATGCCCTCGGGCGGGCGGAGTTTCTCTCCCAGCCAGGCGGGAAAGGATTCGCAAGGGGCTGCGGGTTGGACCCCCTGCAAGGCGGAAGACAATTCCCCGGAGTCTGCCAACACCAGCCTCACGCCAACCGCCACCTTGTCCACGTCGACGAACACATAGTCGCCGTCGATCGCTTCGGTGATGGCACCCCGGAGAATTGCCGCGAGCACCCGTCCGGGATCCAGTCCCTGCCGGTCGCAAGCGCGGTTGAACCGTCGCCAGGTGGGAATCCGATCCGAATTGGGTTTGCCCACGCAAGTTAGCTTTAGTCGCCAGCGATCACCCCCGCGTCGCTTCACGGGTTCCCAGATGAGCTTCCCCTGCTTGATCCAGCGGTAGATCTTCGCCCGCGAAAAACCCGTGGCGGCCACGCCCTGGTCAACTGCCCGGTTTTTGGGGGCTAAAAGTCTCCCATTGCCAGCCTAACCAAATCACGCAGGCCCGAAGTCAGGGGCATCCCTCTGACTCGCAAACGGTGGAGTGGGCCGGCCGAAAGCCGGCCCAACAAAACAATGCTCACAATCACTTCGATTGTGGTGGGCCAAGTAGACAACAAAAACACACAAAAAACACATCCGCACATGAAGACAAAACACAATGAGTCGGTTCCCTGCGACGGAACGGTGGCGACGCAATTGCGCCCGTTCGCCTTCCCTGACACGAGTGCCAGCGGCCTGCAGGGCTCGCTGCCAAACCCGCCGGGATTCCCGGTCCAGCTTCGCGTGCACGCGGAGTCCCCGCTCGGGGACATCGTGCTGGCGGAAGCCAACGGCGCACTGATGCTGGTCTGCTTGGCCCCGTGGCCGGTGACCTATCAGTTCCCGAACGGTGAGTTAGTCTGTTGCCGAGAGGACGATGTCTGCGGCTTCCTGGCGTTCGGTCCCCAGGGTGAGCCGCGCGTCCGCCTCTACACTCCGACTGACCTGGACCCGGAGCCGATGAAAGAGTGGGTGGCTGCCTGGTGGGCCGGCCGGCCGGAGGCGGAGCGCGAGGACCTGCGGCTCCGCTGGCGCAGTCCCGGCTCAAATCCTGAGGAGTTCCTGCGCGCGCTGGCGCAGCGCTAAAGAGCCCGGTTATCCGTGTGCGGCGGCCAAATGGCCGCCGCACACGATTGATGCCGGAGTAGAACGACGGGCAGGCCGCGTCCCCGCAACTCCGCTCGCAAGGACTTGGCTTCCGCCAGTCGAAACGCGCCGCCGCAGATGACCAGGTCCACGCGCGTCTTCGTAAACACCGCCTCCAACTCCGCGCGGCTGCGCGGAATGCCCACCACCCGACACAGCGTGTGGGCATGGACGTAAACGCAGAGGTGGAGCTGTGCCAGCGGATCGCTGTGCAGCACGACGCAGAAGAGTGGTTCAGTCATTCACCACCCCAGAGCTAATCCGCCTCCCTTTTCCTTTGATGCGCTACCTCCGGCTGCGCCGCACCGCCGAATCCACCTCGAAGCAAAAGACGAATCCATTAGCCCTCCCAAAAACTATGACAGCCACCAATCCGTTTCAGTTCCTGATCGAGGCTCCCGCCGACGATTCCTTCGTCGAGGTGACCTTTCCCTACCACACCATCACTCACAATGACTTCACTGGTTTCCTCAAAACCTTTTCGTGGGAACGCCTGCACGACCCGGCGCTCCTGCGGCGGCTGCATGGCCGCGTGCGGTTCCGTTTCGAGTTCTTCACGCAAGATCCGGCGGGCTTCGAGCGCCTCCCGGTCATGCGGACGTTTTTGCAAGATTGGCACCACGCCTGGCCGGCGTGGTTCTTCTTCGCCGATCTGAGTGAGGAAGTCGCACGCCGCATGACGCTGGCATGCCTGCCCAATCTCCTCTTCGTGGAGCGCGACGGCGAACGCCGACAGCGTATCGCCTACCATAAGTCGGACATGCTGACGTTCATGAGCGGCGAATGGCTCTTTCTCCAGACGATGGCGATGCAGGCGCATCTTGGGTTTCCCGCCGCAGCGGCCCGGGCCCGTGCGGTTTGGGATTACCTTGAGCTTCCGCCAAATGGGTTTCCCACGCATCGCTGGCCGACCTACGCGACCGTGTGAAGTTGCCGCAGGAGGTTCGCGACACTACGAATTACGGGAGGATGAGCTTGAGCCACGGGGGCACCGGTCGCCGCAGCGTGACTCGCACACCATTTTGAAACTCAGCGACCTGCCGGAAGGGTTGACTCAAATCTTCATTATCAAAAATCAGAACGTGCGGCAGTTCCCGGACGGCCTTCCGGAGATTGGTCAGCGTGCGGGGAAAACGCGCCCGCAGCTTGTCGCTGGGCACATCGTGGCCGCCTTGGGAAACCCGCATGGCCACGCGCGTCTCGGACACCTTCGGGCTGGAAATCCCGATGAAGCACAGCACGACGGTGTAGCCCGCCTGTGCGGTCTCCTTGAGAAACGCGAGTTTGTCGCCCGCGAGATCGGAGAAGACGGTTTCAAATACGAAGCTCTCACGTTGCTGCACCAACTCGCGTCGGAGCGCAGCGGCCACGTTGGCGGCCGCATAGGCATCGAGTTCCAACTCCCGCGCCAGCACGTCGGCATTGACGAAACGCAAGCCGGCGGGCCGCAGGTGGGCGTGATAGAAGGTGGTCTTGCCCGCGCCATTGGACCCGGCCAGCGCCACGATGATGGGGCGCTGGTCCAGCGGCAGGTTCATCGCTTGGCCCGGCCGGGCTGGGCGGCCACGAATTCGCGGTTGACGAAGCGGCCCAAGGTGCGCTGGCCATTCGCCTCAATGCGAATCAGCAGCCCGGGTGAATCCGTGGCCGCTTCGTAATGCGGGTAGGGCTGGGTTTGAAGGAACTGGACAACCCGGTCCCGGCCCTTGGGTGAATCGACCTCTGCAAGGCATTCCGACAACGGACGTGCGGCGGCGCTGCGGCTCAATGCGACCGCTTGCGTGCCTTGCAACAGGGGTTCAACGGCTCGGCCCAGACGGGCCCAGAACTCGACCTGCCCCGCGATGGAGCGTTCGAGCACTTCCCCCGCGAGTCGGGCATCGAGCACGAGGGCGTCGGACAGTTTGACTGGTTGACTCATGCACCGAAGGTAGCATTATGCTACTTTGTGTCAACCACCCGATCCAGCGACGATTCCGGCTCTGGACCGGAGCTCGGCCCTGATGCCGGTGAGCGCGGTGAGGAATTTTGACTCCACCGGTTCGTAGCCCCGCCGAATCCCCGCCGAACGCGAAGTGGTGATTGCTTCCACTGCGCAACGAAAGCGTGACCTCCTCGACCAAGTCGCCAACTCGCCCGCGACCATGGCGCAACTACGCGGCCACGCGCACCGTCGTCTCGAACGCGCGCGGCACAGCCTGCCCGCCGATGCGTTCAGTCATTCACCAACCCAGAGCTACTCAGCCGCCGCTTTAGTTTGAGGGGCCTCCGGGCCGCCGCGCGCACAACCTACGCCGGTGCCAGTTCGATCTTGATGGTGCGACCCAGTGCGCGTGCCGCCTTGCCGAGCGTGGTCAACGTGACGGAGGTGTTCGAGGCATCAAGCAGCCGGTCCACGGCGGCGCGGCTGGTCTTCATGCGCACGGCCATCTCGGCCTTGGTGAGTTCCTGCTCCTTGAGAAGCTTGGCGAGTTGGAGCGCCAGCGCCTGTTTCATGGCACGCTCCTCGACCGCCTCCAGCATTCCTTCCTCCCGCAGGAAGTCCCGGAAGTCACTGCCGCGATGGGGGTTCTTTTTCATAGGTTTGCAGGTATTGGTGCTTACGTTGCTTCGCGAGCTTCAGCTCATCCGCCGGCGTCCGCTGGGTCTTCTTGATGAATCCGTGCAGCAGGACGATTTCCTCGTCCACCACCACGAACAGCGTCCGCGCGATGCGGTTACCCAGGCGCGAGCGGATTTCCCAGACCCCGTCACCCAGATTGTCCACCAACGGCTTGCCGATCGGCCAAGCATACTGAAATTTTAGAATATCCACGCCCACGGTCTGGCATTCCTCTCGCGGCAGGCATTTGAGCCATTCCCGCACCGGCTCGTTGCCCGCCTCGGTCTTGAAGAAGACCACGTTCAACGGGCGTTCGGCTTTCATTCGCACGGCAGTGTATCACGAATGATACACAGGTCAACTCCCTGCTGCCAGACTTGAATCCACGCCGAACGCGAATTGGTGCTTCCACCCATTCCGCAGCGGACCCGTGACCTCCTCGACCAAGTCGCCAACTCGCCCACCACCATGGCGCAACTGCGCGCTCATGCGCATCGTCGCCTCGAACGCGCCCGGCACAGCCTGCCCGCTGATGCGCTGAACCAGGTCGCGGCGGATGACTTTGTCCAGCAGGCGCTGGCCGAGACGTTCATCGGCACGCTGGCGCCCAACCGGGGACGGCATCCCGGACGCCAGCATCTCGCCAACCTCCCTGCCTTTACCTATTGGCTTCAAAGCGCACTGAACAGCCTCGTGAGCAACCAGCGGGTGGCCCTCGCCGCCAGCATACGACGCACCGAATTGTCTCTGGCCGGGGAGCTCGCCTGTCCCGCGCCGAGCGTGCGCGAACAGGTCGACTTCCATTTGCGGCTGGCGGCGCTGATCCAGGAATTGCGATCCGAGTTCGCGCACCGTCCTGTCCTCCTCGAACTGCTGGACCAGTGGCTGCGGGATGGCGCTCACCTCGACCGACTCCCTGGAAAATCGTTCAACGCTCACGTGGTGCGCCTCGCCGCCCGCCGGATTCTCCGTCGCTCGCCCGACCTGCGCCTCCGAAAACCGGCCAGAAATAAACGTTGATGAACACATCAACAAACATTGGCTCCACCCTCAACCACAACCTCAACCCGTCCACGCCGGAGCCAAGGCCCCGGCCGGGCGAACCAGCCGGCGCTCCGCCCCTCACAGGG
>CAMCFN010000132.1 GCA_945874145.1 Akkermansia muciniphila | reverse complement strand
GCCCAGCAGCAGTCCAAGGCCGGGGACCAGTGGAACTTTTTCCAAGCCAAGCGGCTGCGTGGTTCTATGCAGCGCGGCACGTTGGACTTGCTGCAAAGCACCGTGCCCCTGCGTCTGTTGGACGCGGCGGTTTTGCGCCAAGCTGGTGCGGGAGAACTCACCGCGCTGCTGGATACGCCCGCTGGCCAGTCCGCGCTGGCCGCGTTGACGAAGAGCGAATTGCCCACCATCCCCGCCGGCCCGCCGCCGCATCCGAACGTGAAGGCCGCCGCCGAGGCCATGGAGAGCACGCGTGCCGAGGCGGAGCTGGTTCCGTTCATCGCCGCACTCACCGTGCCGCTCCTAAACGACGCGTTGGGCAACGCGAAGGACCGGGCGACGGCCCTGGACATCGCGTTGACACCGGTCTCCCAAGCCGTGGAGCAGATGGAGAAACTGCTGGCCAAGGTGGCCGGCGACTCGGTCGGTGCGCTCAACAGCGTCTCCTTGGTCCGGGACTTCACCGCAGCCCGCCTGCGTTATACCGCGCTGCGCTATGATGCCGAGGCGCGCGCGAATCAGGCCGTGGCGAATGTTTATGAACTGCTGGTGCGCCAGAGCAACTCCACCGCCGAGCGCCATCACCGGCGGAGCCAGCGGTTCTTCTTCGGCATGCTGGCCGCGCAGGCGGCGGTCATCATTTCCACCTTCTCACTCGCCACCCGGCAACGCAGCGTGCTGTGGTCGCTGGCCGCCCTGGCGGGTTTGGCGGCCATTGGGTTTGCGGTCTACGTGTATTTCTACGTGTAGATGCTCCGGGTGATTTGCCCCTGAGCCGACGGGAAATTCCTTGAAGAGATGGCGACCCTACGGGGATTCGAACCCCGGTTACCGCCGTGAAAGGGCAGTGTCCTAACCGCTGGACGATAGGGTCGGCCTCGGACGGGCGTCATTTAGGCGGTTCCGCTACTGCATTGTCACGAAAAAATTCCGCGCCTTGGGTCAAAGCGGATGCGTGACGAAGGTGAACTCCGTCACGGGGTGTCCGTTGATGAGGTGTTCTTGAATGATGCGCTCCAGCACCTGTGGCGTGCAGGAGTGATACCAAGTGCCCTCGGGATAGACGACCGCGATGGGGCCGCGCGCACAGATCTGCAGGCAATTCGCTTTGGTCCGATAGGCCAGCGCCTGCGGGCCGACCAGCTCGAGTTCCTTGAGCCGGCGCTTCAGATATTCCCAGGACTCCAGACTCGCTTCGCGCGGGCTGCACTTGGGTTTGGTCGGATCGGCACAGAGGAAGAGGTGGCGGCGGAACGTGCCGAGGCCGAGTTCTGTTGCGAGTCGGGCCAGTTCGGTCTGCACTTCGGGATTCATGCGCGTTTGCGGCCCAGGCCGAGGGATTTCGGGGTGACCAGAAACTTCAGGGTGCCGGTCCGCTGATCCTCCGTCTGCACGCAGGCGAGTGCGCCTTTCCGTAATTCGAGCGATTCCTCGCGGGGCAGGCTGAGGAGCCAGCGCACGCGCTCGGAGAGGGTGGGTTCGTGGCCCACGAGGAGGATGTGACCGGCCGCAGGCAGGCAGAGGAGCCAGTTGGCAAACTCCCGGGGGGTGGCCTCGTTGAGAAGTAGTTTGGTTTCCCGGGGCAGGAGGGGCTGCAACTGGTTGGTGATGGGCAGCACGAGATCCACGGTTTGTCGTGCGCGGACCAATGGGCTGGCGAAGGCGAGGTCGAACGTGATGCCGCTGCGGCGCAGGAAGCGCGCGAGCGTGCGCGCCTGCTGCCGGCCGGTGGCGGAGAGCGGTCGTAGGGCATCGTCCATCCCATCCAGTGCGGCCGCGTGGCGGAGAAAGTAGAGTCGCATCAGGTGGAAAAAAGCAGAGTTAAGTTGAGAGCGGAACCGCTACCGTCGTTCGAGCACGGAATTGCCTGCCGGCGTTTTACGGCTGGGGTTGAAAAACAATCCGGCTGAACGCACGAGGGGCAAACTCGGCCTTGCCGAAACTGGAGCTGTTCACCCGCACACTTTTGTCGGTCCAGCTCTCCAAGGCAAAGGTCAGGCTGCCGCGCCCGGCGAAGAAGACGCGCACGTCGCCCGGTCGCAGCGGCATGGGCTGGCTGCGTTCCGTGGCCAGATCCAACTGGGCGACGCGTTCGATGGGCACGTCGATGGGGCCGCCGGCGGTGCTGATGCGGAATTTTCCGTCCTGCCACTCCAGCACGCGGCCGACCACGGAGTCGCGGTTGACGAGGCGAGCGACGTCGTCCTTCGTGTTGGCCACCAGCGGGGCGACGTGTTCATCCAAGCGGCCGTCCCACTCGGTGATGCGGAGGTTGGCCAAGCGCAGCGGCCCCTGCCCCTGATGCACGAAGCGAATACCGGTGCCACGTGCGCCGAAGCCCTCGGGGTCCATCCATTGCTTGGCCACGACGCCGTTGATGAGCAGCGTCAGAGTTTTCTGCTCGCGGCTGCTCTTGATGGCGATGCGCGCTTGGTTCGTTTGCTGGAGCATGGGGATGATGGCCATGCCGATCTGACGGGTGGGCTTGCCCTGCTGAACCAGCAGCACCTGCGTGGAATAGCTGTTCACTTGCAGGCTGTAAAACGGGCAGAAGGGCGGTTCCTTGTCGGTGTCGGCCAGCCGCACGGGCTGAAGCGAATCCGTATAAAGCGCGATGGCCAGCGCGAAGGTGCCGCGCCACGCGAGATCAAACTCCATGCTCGATTCGGGCGGCAGCTTCACATCGCGCGCAATGGACGCGGACTGGGCGGCGACAAACGCGCCGTTGAGGAAATGCCATTCGCCGCCGTTGATCACACCCGGCAGGCCCTTGCCATGCGTCCAGCCGTCCATGCCATCGGGACCGGCGAAGACCGCGCGCGGAGCCCCGCCGGCGGGCCGCAGCGCGGCGACGCGCGGGCGGGGCAGGGTGAGCGTGCCGGCGAACCAGGTTTCCAGCACCAACTCCCGTTCGTTGAGGCGCTTGAGGTTGCCGGACAGTTCATCGCCATTGGTGAGGCGCACGAAGCAGAAGTTGGCTGCGGTGGTGGTGGGCGGTGGTTGCGCGCCGAGATGCAGCTCGGCCAGCGCGCCCGGCTGGAACTGCATTGCCGCTGGTGCGTCGGCGTGCCGCCAGCGCAGCCCGTTGGTCGGCGTGATGGACTCCAGTTGGCCGGTCAGCAGATCGCCGTTGCGGAAGAGCAGGGCGTGCGGGGCGGCGGTTGAAACACTGACGGAGCTGAACAAAGCCAGCAGCGCATGGAATACGGAGCGGGACCGCCAGCGGTTGGCGATTGGGGGCGACTTCATCATCGGTCGAAAAGCTGTTGTGCGTCCGCACCGAAAAACGGGAGGCCGGGCCCGGCGGGTTCGCGTCCGGGGTTGAAGCGCAATTGGCGCACCCACCGGCTGTCGAACTGGAGCGCACCAAAGTGCGGGCTGGTCCCGGCGAGCTGGCGACCATCCCAGCGGGCTTGCAGAAGCGCGATGGTTTCGCCGCTGCTGAGGCTGGCGTGCAATTCACCCGCCGGGCGGTTCGTGGCGGGCGGTTGCACGGGGGCGAACACGACATGGGTCACGCGGGTCAGCGGGATTTGGAGCCGACCAGCGGGCAGGTTTAGCGCGAGCTTCCCGTCCCGGATGCCTTCGACTTGCCCGGTGGCGTGATCCTGGTTGGCGAAGCGCACGAGGTGGCCGGTGAGATTTGTCACGCTGAGGGCGTCCTCGATGGGCCGTCCGTCCCAGGTGGAAATCTTGATGCCGCTCACCTGCACGCCGCTGTTCAGCGAGAAGAAGGAGATGCCGGTGCCCGGCGGCACTGGTGGCCGGCCGGCCTTCACCGCCTCGGCCACCTTCGGCGGCAGGTTGGGGTCCAGGGCGGGCTGGTTCTTCAGCGCGTTGGGATCGTTCCACTGCTGGACGAGCTTGTCGTCCAACAGCAGCGTGAGGTTGCCCGCTGGGAGATCCGCACGGATCTCGACGTGCATTTTCCGGCCGGGGGCAAAGCCGGCGAACTGCGCCTGCCCCAAGTGCTGCATGCCAAAGTTGCCTTGCCCGCGCATGGCGTTCACATAGCCAAGGCCAAAATTGAACTGGTAGCCGCTGCTGGTGAAATTGAAGCGGGCGACGGAGTCGGTGAAGAGGCTGAAGTAGAGGTTCAGCGAGTTGGCCGCCGCCACGTCGAATTCCACGCGCACCTGCGGTGGCAGTTTGAAGTCACGGCCCAAGAAGGCGTTGGCCCCGCCGCTGAGGACGCCGTCGCGGAACTGCCACGAAATCGGCGTGGGTCCGGCATTCCAGCCCTCCAGCCCGTCCGGTCCGTTGTAAAGCGTCGCGGAGCCGGCGGCGAGGAAGGCGAGCGACTGCACCCCGGCGCGCGGGGCGCGGAGCTTGCCGGCGAACCAAGTCTCCAACTCGAGGTGCTCCGCGTCGAGACCCAGCAGGTGGCCGGTCAGTTCATCGCCATTGACGAAGCGGAAGCGGCAGGAGGGATGCGCGCTGGCCGGGGTGGGCGGCGGGGCGGCCTGGGCGAAGCGGATCTGGTGGGCGTTGCGGGAAAGAAATTCAAGCGGCGCGGTGGATGCGGGATGCTGCCAGCGAATGCCCTGCTGCGGGTCAATCGCAGCCAGACTGCCATGCAGCGTGGAGCCATCGAGGAATTGCAGCACGTCCACGGCTGGCTGGGCGCGGAGCGAGCCGGCACCAACCAGCAGCAGGGCGCAGAGCAGGCGGCACGGCGCGATCCGAACTGATAAGTTGAACGCCAACCGAGTCCGAGGCGCGCGGCCTTCAGGCCGCAGAAAAATACTTCGGGCAACCGACCTCCAATCGCACTTGTTCAGCCCAGCATGCGGCGGCGTGAACGCCGCGCTCCGTCGGGGGAGGTCGGCGGGGACCGCGGGCTGAATGCTGGTGGCTGAATGCTGGTTCACGGGCGCGGGAATAGATTGTCAGTCACCCCGCCCCATTCATCGGCGGCGGCGCGGGAGGCCGTGGGATTGAAGCGCAAGGTGCGAACGGCGGCCGGTTGTAGCCGCAATTGCCCGAAGACCGGACTAGTCGCCGTGACTTCGCCGGCTTCCCATTTTTCCAAGGCCAGCGAAAGCCGCTCGTTGCGATGCAGGGAGAGCTGGACGGGGTTGGCGTTGGTGAGCGCCGGCGTTACAGGGGTGGGCAGCAGCACGGCGGCGATCCGCGTGAGGGGAATCTCCAGCCGTGTCCCAGCGGCATCGAGGGCCAGTCGGCCGTTGCGGATTTCCTGAACCGAGCCCGTGGCTCGGTCTTGGTTGACGAACTGCACCACCGCTTCCTTTGGCTCGGTGATCGGCGGCGGCTCCCCGTGGGTGCCGTCCCAGGGCGTGATGCGGATGTTGCTGAGGCGGACACGGGAGTTGGCGTTGTAGTTGTAGAAGACGATCCCCGTGCCATTGCCGGGGCGGCCGAGCGCCTTCCACTCCTGCACTTTCTCGCCATCCACCAAACCCACGATGGACTCCTTCTCCGTATCGAGGAGAAAGGTGAGCCGCACGGAACTTTTACTCACCATCTGCGGCACCCGGGCCGGTGTGACTGCCCCGCCGCCCCGGCGCATGGGATAAAGCAAACCGCTGCCGGAGGAATAAAACTGCCAGCCGTCGCTGAAGTCGAAGTGTTCCACGCTACGAGTGTAGAACTGGAAACGAAAGTAAGGCTGGCCTTTCCACGCGAGGTCGAACTCCACCCGTGCCTTGGTGGGCAGATGGCACTCGCGCCCGAGCGTGCCGGTGCCGACGGAGTAGAAGGCTCCGTTGCGGAAGACCCACGATGGTCCGGCGGGAGCGGCTGCCGGGACATCGCCTCCACCAGGCGGCTGCACAAACGGAACTGCGGGTGGGGGCAGTGGCAACGGCACCGCTGCGATGAGCGGGGCAGGGCGCTGCTCGTCGAACGGGGCGGCCTTGCCCGCCAGTCGTCGCTCCAGCA
>CAMCFN010000131.1 GCA_945874145.1 Akkermansia muciniphila | reverse complement strand
CGGCGCGCGATGTTGTGGCTGATGAAATACACGAGCGAACCCTGCGTGCCCGGGATGATCTCCTGGAACGCCTCAAGCACGAGCGCGTTGATGAGCATGTGGTTGACGGTCGCGAAGTTCGCGCCGAGCGACATGTCATCAATGTAGTTGTCTGCCTCCGCACTGCCGAGCGGCGCGTAAACGAGTTCGCGGTCACCACCGGGAAGCGGGATGCTCCAGGCCGCAAACTTCTCCTGCAAGGTGCGGAACTGGCCCTGCGCGAGCTGATAGCCAAAGCCGCGCGAACCACAGTGCGAGAGAAACGCCACGCGGCCGTCGCGCAGGCCGAACACCTCGGCGGCGCGGCGCGCACGGTCGTTGTCCGCGACCTGCACGACTTCGCATTCGCCAAAGTGGTTGCCGCCCCCGTAGGAGCCGAGCTGGCGGACCTTGTCCTCGAAGCGAGCGAACCGGCCGGAGGCGAGGAGGAAGTCCAGACGCGTGGCGAGGTCGTCCTGCTGATTATCGTGGCCGAGGTGAAAGGCGTCTTCGCAGTGGCGCGCCCACGCGGGCGGGATGCCGAGGGCTTCGCACACGCTGGTGGAAGCGCCCTCAACCGCCACGCGGCGGCCGAGTTCGGCGTTCACGTTGCGGCCTTTCTTCACGGAATGCTGGCCGCGACCCGCGCCGGTGGGCGTGCGCTCGACGATGGCGTTGATGAGCGCGCGGCGGACGGATTTGTCCACCACGGCGTCTGCCGGCAGGTCGAGCTGGAGCAGGCTCATGGAGCACTTGATGTCCACGCCCACGGGGCCGGGATACACATGCGTCGGCGAGACGAGCACACAGCCGACCGGCGCGCCGTAGCCTGCGTGCGCGTCGGGGTTGAGCACGAGATCGGTCACGCCCGGCGCGCCGCGCGAGTTGAGGGCCTGTTCGAGGCAGCGCGCGTCAAAGGCATCGCGGATGGCCGCGGTGCCGATGACGGTGATTGGCTTGCCCTGGTTGCCGCGCGTCGGGAGGAAGCCGGTGGCCTCGCCCGTGGCCTGGATTTGGACCGGCATGGTGTCGCTCATGTGTGGTTGTAGTTAATGGTTCTAAGACCGCAGGAACAGGTTCCATTCCGCGATGCCGTGGGCGTTGCGGATCAGCTCCGTCGCCGGCAACTCCTTCGGCGCGCGCGGGATGGTGAGCAGCTTGAGACCGGCCTCGTGCGGGAGGCGGTCGGCCTTGCGCTGGTTCACGTCCTTCGCGGCCCAGACGAGGTTTTCCCAACTGTCCGCGCCGCCGCGCGAGCGCGGCAGGACGTGGTCAAGGCTGCCCTCGTCCGGGTGGAGCGGGCGGCCCGTGTATTGGCAGCGGTTGCCATCGCGTTCGCGGATGCTCTTGGCGCAGAGGCGCGGGCGCTTTTTGGGCACCTTGGCGAAGTTCACCGCCACGATGACCGTCGGCACGCGGATCGCGCCGCGCACGGTCTGCACGGCGTAGTCCTGCGGCCGGACCGGCAGGGTGATCCACTCGGCCCACTGGACGGGACGGATGTGCTCGTCGCCCTCGATATCGAGTGCGGTAGCGACGTTCGTGGCCATCTGGCAGAACGCGTCGGCTGGCGTGCGGATGTTGATCGCCTGCCAGTTGCGGTTGAGCACCAGCACGAGCGACTTGTTCAGGATGTCGTTCATAAAAAATGTCGTCGGTGTTTGCTCTTTGTTGAAATGGGGAGAATGGCTGCCTCGCCCGGTTTTGCTCCGGGTCCTCCGGTGTCAGAGACCGGCGCGCTCCTGATTACGCCACGAGGCAATGGAAAGTGGTCGCCCGGGAAGGTTCTGCCCCCTCGACTTCTGGGTGTAGGCCAGCCGTGATGCTATTTCACCACCGGGCGTTGATTGGTTGCCTCGCCTGGGTTCGCACCAGGACCGTCGGGGTCAAAACCCGGTATGCTGCTGTTACACCACGAGGCAGTGAATTGGTGGAGCCGGAGGTAGTTGCAACCTCACCTTGTCCGGGTAAAAACCGGATGCCGGTCTGCTGTGGCTTCGACTCCCTAAAATTGGTGCTCACGGCGGGACTTGCACCCGCACTGGCGACGCTCTCGACGTCGTGCCTCTGCGTTGGGCTACGTGAGCAAAAGTGGCTGGAGCCTCCAGCCGGTGCTGCCCCGGCAGGATTGCTTTACAAAAGGAATCCGCAGGCTGCTGCCAGGAGGCGAAATGGTCGCAGTCCCCGGTGCTGCCCCGGACACGGCGGGCTTATGAAACCCACTTGAGCGCTGGCTCGACTGCGGTGCTGACGCACGGCCACCAAAATGGAGCCCCCACCCGGAGTTGCACCGGGCTGACTCGCTTACCGAGCGAGCGCATCGCTGACAATGCTTTCGGGGCGGTGAAGCTGGCGTCCCTGACCGGCTTCGCTCCGGTGATCTCCTGCATGAGAGGCAGGCGTGTTGGCTGGACTACACCACAGGGACAAGTGGAGCGGGTGAACGGAGTCGCACCGTCGTCTCGGCCTTGGCAAAGCCGCATTCTGCTGTTGAACCACACCCGCAGAAAATTGGTGTCCCCAGCCGGACTCTCACCGGCAACCTGGCGCTTAGGACGCGCCCGCTCTGTGCTTTGAGCTATGGGGACAAAATGGTGCGCGCGTCCGGTAACGCTCCGGATCCCGGCACTCATCTAGTGCGATGCGGGGTATAAAGCCGCCGGCTCTCTTTGAGCTACGCGCGCGTGAATGGCGGAATGCCGTGGACTCGCACCACACTCCCGTTTCCAGGAGCGCACTGTTTAGCAAACAGGCCCGGCTCGCTTGACCGGTTGACATTCCAAATTGGTCCGCGTGGCAGGACTCGCACCTGCAACCTTCCCGGCTTGAGCGGGACGCCTCTGCTGATTGGGCCACACGCGGTTGGTGCTCCCGGTCAGAGTTGCACTGACACTATGCGGGGTTTAAGTCCGCCGCCTCTGCGTTGGGCTACGGGAGCTGATTGAAATTGGTGCCGCGTGAGGGATTTCCACCCCCAACCTCTCCGTTCTGAGCGGAGCGCCTCTGGTAGTTGGGCTAACGCGGCCTGAATTGGTGCATCCGGCAGGACTCCCACCTGCAAACTCTCCGGTCGAAGCGGAGGATGATAATGATTTCACCACGGATGCGGAAATGGTGGGTTGCCTCGGATTCGCACCGAGTTCTCGCCGGTTAAGAGCCGGGACTTCACTGTCAAAGTTTGCAACCCAAACGCGACGCGAGCGTGGAGTCGAACCACCGAGGCCAGGCCTGTGAAGTCCTGGCCGTCACCGGCACCCGCGTCGCGCGAAATGGTCAGAGCGGCGGGTAACGCTCCCGCTTGCTCCTGCTCCCAAGGCAGGTGCCTCACTTTTAGGCTACGCTCTGAAGGAATCCCAAGCGCACCGAACCCAGCCCCCGGCCATTACTTCGACCGTGCGAGGTCTCTGCCGGCAGGCGGGGTTCACTTGGGAAAATGGACGGGCATGAGGGTAGTGCGCCCTCTACTCCGGTTTGGAAGACCGGCGTGTGTGTATCAACACCTATGCCCGAAAAGCTGGAATCCCGTGCTGGAGTTGCACCAGCCTCTGCGGCTTTGCAGGCCGCCGCCTAAAACTACTCGGCCAACGGGATGCAAATTGGAAAGGGCAGGCGGGAGCTTGCGCCCCCGCCTGCGTTGATACCTTCACTTGGCGTCTTTGAACCGTTTGCTAGGACCGGACGAAGTCCGCGATGACGGTCGGCACCGACGTGTCGAAGCCGACCACATCCAACATGCCGCAGTCGTTCGGGTCGGCGAGGGTGAAGCCGCTGGAGGTCATGCCTACAACGATTGCCTTCGCGTCGCCGACGAACTCGCTGCGATACTGACGGAGTGCCTGCGCTGGGTGGACGTTGCCCGCCCACGTCTCGCTGTCCGTGTAGGTGATGAAGCCTGCCACGTTTAGCTTGTTGCGAGCGGCCCAGAGCATCGGCAGGGCGCAGTCGGTTCCACCCATCGGGATGGCTTCGATGCGCTTGATGACGTCGGCCAGGCGCATGCGCGGAGAGAGGTTCACCGGCGTGATGCCAGATTCGCCGCCGCCATGCATGCCACCGTAACCGCCGCCCGTAGGTGCCGAGAACGCGATGATCTCGTGCTCTGGCTCCGTCGCTGCCGTGATGAGCGCCATGGCCGCACTTGCTTCGCGGGCGCTGATGCATGAACCCGCGATCATCGAGGCCGCCATCGAACCGCTCACGTCGAGCGCGAGCAGCACTGGCTTTCCACACGGTTCCACGTTGCTGAACGTCGCGTAGAACGCCTCGTCCAGCGCGTCCACGATCGCCGGCACCGGCGACCACTTGAGCGAACCCTTGTCACCGTGGCCCTGGGCGTAGATTTTCTGCGCCACGAGAACGGCGAGCGGGTGGATGCGGGCGCGCTTGAGCGCCGACTCATCCTTCAGCTTGCGAAGCACCAGCTTCTTCGCGTCACTGAGCGGCTTGATGAGGCCGATGGCCGTCATCTTGCCCAGGTTGCGGATCATCGCCGTCATCGGCATGCGCTGGAGCAAAGCGTCCCAAACAGCGACTTCATTGAGCCACTGCGTCGGAACCGCCTCGCGCGGCAAGTCATGCTCGGTGATCAGCTTGACGATCTCATCCTTGCTCGATGCCCGCTTGGCCTGCTCGAACGCTGCGATGAGCTTCGGCAGCTCGCCGGCGGCGGCATACTTCGCCACCCGGTCTTCACCGCGAACCTTGCGCTTCACCTCGCGTTCACCGAGCGACTCCGCACCCGTGAGCATCCAGCGGAAGACCGCTTCGTGCTCACGGCTCGGAGCCTTCGGGTGGGCGAGGCGGAGCAGGTCGGAGTGCGACCAGCCGTCGCGCTGCTGATACTTCACCGCCTGGTGAGCCAGGTCGTCCGCCTCACGGCTGACATACCAGCGACCCACGGCGTTGCGCAGTCCCCGGCCCCAGCCGCGCAGAGCATTCACATACTCTGCGAAGTGGAACAGGTGCGTGCCGATGCGACAGACCTGGCCGAGGCTCTGGAAGGCCAGCGCCTTGGCTTCGGCATTGCCGTGAGCGGCCACCAACGCGAGAGCGAAGATGGCCGGGTCGTTCTTCGGCGCGCGGCCCGTCTCGCTGATCTCGACGATGCGGTTCACGGCGCCAACGCCGTCGGCCTGGATGCAGCGCACGAGCGCGTCGTGGTTCTGCTGCACCAGTTCGCGCTCGCCGAGGTAGTAGGTGCCGCCCTCGGCCCCGAGGATCAGGAAGCGGTCGAGCCGCGTCCAGTCATCCACCGGCCACGAGTAGCCGCCGCCCGAGTTCGGCACCTGGCTCGAACCCGGGATTGGCTGCGCCTGCGGCGTCACGCGTCGGTTGAAGATTTTTGCGTAGTTGATGGCCATGATGGCCTCCTTTCGTTGTCTGTGCCGCCAAACTCCCGGCACGGATTGCGTTGGCTGAACTGCGGACAAGTTGGTGAACGTGGGGTTGGTCCTTTTCGAGAAGAGAACCCATGTCCTTCGGCCCGCAGTAATTGAGTGCAGACTATTCGCGGAAAAAAGTGGTTCCGCTTTACGCCGTCGTAGCGCCCGGAGCGCAGACAGCAGTTCCTAAAAGCTGTGTCCCGAATCGCACGGGCACAGGTCGTTCCGGCCGAGCTTCTCGCGAAGCTCCTTGTCCCCATGGACGATGCGTACGCCGCGCTTCACCTGCGTCTCCGAGGGGAAGCCCTTGCGGCGCTTGCTGGTGATTTCGTAGTGCGAGTCTTCCGTGTCATGGGTGTGGTTTGCCATACGGCCTCCGTGGTTGTGGGATGCGGTTGAATCACCCAGGCAAGCGCCGGGGTGGGATTGCAGATGGGCAAGGGACGCCGTGGAAAACTCCTTGCGGAGGCTGCTCTACCATTGAGCTACTGCCCCATCCGGCGGGGCAGATCGGACTCGAACCGACAACACGCGATAATCCACGACTTCGGCCCATCGAAAGGGAAGCGGGCAAGGGAGCGAGGGTGGAGTTGCCAGATGTGCTGCTGTTACAC
>CAMCFN010000130.1 GCA_945874145.1 Akkermansia muciniphila | reverse complement strand
AGAAACGGCCGAGTGGCTTGTTGTTAAGAGGCTGATGCTCTTCAGTCGGATGGTCGGCCGGTGGAGGAAATCGTGCAAATCGTGCAGTCGTGCGGTGGACAACCCAGCCGCACGACCGACACGATAAACACGATTCTTGGAGTTTACGCCGCCGCCGTGGTCGTCTCCCGCGTGGCCAGATACCGGCGGGCATGGCCGTGGCCTTGGAGTTGGAAGGTGATGCCACCCCGGAACCGCATTCCGTGGTAGCGCTTGAGCAGCGCGCTGAAACTCCGCTTCTCACCGTCGCGCAGCTCCCGTTCCAAGGGCAGGCAGTGCTCGAAAAGCCCGTGGACTCGGCACACGCGAACCACGTCTCGGAAAGTCGCTGCCTCAACCCGGTCGGCCAGCAGCGCAACCAGCCGCTCCATGCCTTCGATGACGGGATCGAGGGTCGGTGCCGTGGGCGGCGGGATCGGACACGCATAGCCGGCGTGCTCGACGATGCCGCCGATGACCTGGCTCCACTCGGGCAGTCCCGGCTGCACCCGCGAGGGAGCGCGTCGCCCGTCATCATTCCAGTGCCGCACCAGCGCGTAGAGCGCCGCGAGGATGGCGGTTCGGCGTCCAAGGATCGTCGTCTCGTCCAGTGGGTTCGTGATGGCCCGGTCCTCGGACCGCGCCTCGGTTTGAAAGCATTCCACCACCAGCGTGCGTCGCCGCAGGTCGGCCCGCATCTGCAACTGATTGCCGGTGATGAACACGGCTGTCTTCTTCAGATACGTTACCTGCTGGGTCTGGCCGAGCAACCGTCCGCTGTAGTGCGTGGCGGTGATGAAGGACTCCAACGCGCGGCTCTGGAGGAGCTGGTCAACATTGTCGAGCAGGAGCACGCGCGAGCGATTACGCGCGCTCGCCAGCAGCAGCTTGGCCATGTCGGCTTCGCTGGACGGTGGCGGCATGGTGGGCAGCTCGCCGAACACCGGCAGCACGGCCAGTTGAACCAGCAGGCCCTTGCCGGCCCCGGGATTGTTGGCCGTGTAGGCGAACGCCGGGAGCAGGCAGTGAGGCGAGAGGAGGTCCAGACCATACACGGTCAGCATCGCGGCGATTTGAACCGCCTTCGCGTAGGTCGCGTCGGCGAAGGGAAACTCCGCCAGCAGGCCGTCCAACACCGTCCGGGCGTTGTCGATGGGCAGGTCGAGCCGGTAGGGCAGTGAACGGCGTGCCGTGAGGATGCGGGTCTTCTCATCCACGCCCTCGGGCAGCACGCGCAGCCCGGTGGGCGGAGCGAGCACGGGCAGCCGGATGGGGTTGACGTGCTCGATGGCCGGCAACTGATTGACGAAGCGGTCCGAGGCCAGAACCAGCTTGGCATCGCCGAGCCGCATCGAGGTGACGACGCGCTTATCTTCCTCGCCTTCGGCGGGTGTCGGGTGCTTGGTGCATTGGACAAAGTCCTCGATGAAGGTGACGAATCGCGGAGCGTCAAGGATGGCGCTCTGGTTGGCTGCGCGGTCTTCGACGAGCACGCGCTCGTTCCAACGGTAGAGGCCATGCGGGGCGAGCTGCCCGCCCAAGTCCTGCGCGAAGGCGGATACAAGGCGTCCCTCACCGGGAAGTTGAATCCAAGGCTTCTCCACCGGCAGTGGTGGCAGTGCGGTCTCCCACGCGGGTGCTCGGCTGGGATCGTCGTCAAAGATGAGTTTTCGGCCCATAGATATGGGCGTTTCGGTTAGTGTGTCGGTCATTTGAATTACAGTTTTCTGCATGATGGCGCGCTCTCAGGTCTCTCCTTCAACCACATCCGGGGTGCGTCACACCCCCATCGCCGAATCGTCCTCCTGAGGCTTGCCGGGTTTCTCGCCTAAAAGCACGGATGGTGAAAACGGGAGGATAGAGGCAGCGCCCATCCTCCCGGTTGAGTTAACTGGCTGTGTGGAGCAGGCAGTAGCGAAGGTGCGATTCGTTCAACGGGGAGCAGGGAAGCGCGCGGTGGATGCAGGCCGCAGTTCCACCGCCCGGATACCACACCCTGCCCACTTCCAGCATCGCTCCTCGGTGAACCAACGTGGCGCAATCCACGCCCCGCCGTTTCTGGGCGGCGGTGAACTGCCGGCCCAGCCAGCCTTCCAAGAACCACCAGACTTCATGGTTGATGGTGAACGGTCCGGTGAAGTGGACTGAAATCCGACCGGTGCCCCGCTGCATCCTCTCGGCTTCGCTGTGGAAATCGATCCGCAGCAGCGGCTGGTTGTTCGAATGAGTGCGGTGCAGGCCCGCGTTGGTGCAGATGGCTAGGAAGCTGCCAACGGGGTGCCTGACAGCGGTTTGCCGCATGGGTCTTAACCGTCTTTCAACAATCGGCTGGTAGCGATTCGCCACGGCCTCGACCAACCACCGTCGCCACTCCCACCATTGCAGCTGGGGGGCCGCGATGTTTTGGGTTGGCAGGTTGGCCGCAGGCAGACTGTTGGGTCGAAAAAGCGGGCTGGTGAAAATCGATTGGAGACAGGCGGGCAGGTAGGCCGGCCTAATTATTTGCTCGTTCATTGTTGTCTTTCAGAGAACCGGCCCTGAAGCAAACCGCCGCAGGGCCAACAATGCTGCTGAACCGTTTGGGTTCAGCGGAACGGGCTGGCCGGAGAATCAGGCCGGCCAGCACAAAAGTGGTTTCGGTCTCACGGGCAGTCTCGTGCGACCAACTTGGTGACGATGAAGGGGTGATGGGGTGGCGGCGGCGGTGCCAGTCCCGGCGAGGCCTTTTACCCATCACCCCTCACCTTTCAGGCTTCAGTTTCAACCCTCATCTCAACGGTTCGCGGCCGGCGTAGTCTCAATCTCATCCCCCCTTACGGGGGTGAGTTGGGACGAGGCCGCTTGCGCTGAGTCTTATCCCAGAAAAACTGAGACTGAGACTGAAACTGCAAACCTTCATAACCATTACTTCGCGGCCGGCTCCGCGACTTCGCGTGCGGGTTGCGCGCTTGCCGGGGGTGCGGGCGGTGGTGGACAGGGAGGTTGAACCGCATCGCTGTTGGTTGCGGTTGCTGCAACCGGTTCGCTGACTGCTTTCCGATACTTCTTGTCGTCTCCCTGAATCACCTTCGCGGGAACTTTCAGCAACTCCTTGCGGATTCGGAAGTAGCTGGAGCGCGCCCAACCGTTGGCCAGCGCCTCGTCTTCCCATTGTTTGCTGCTCATGCCTGTTGCTGCCAACAGCTCCAGCAACTCGTTGGGGTCGCACTTCTCCGCCTTCTTGCCCCGCAGCTTGTTGGGGTCGAGGGCTTCCCGGAACTTCAGCAGCGGGAAATCCCAGCCCACCACAATCGGCGGCATGGCCTTGAAGTTCCGTAGCGTGAACTCCATCGCGTAACAATCATCAGTTTCCTGCTCGGTCAACGTGATGATGGAGTCGGCGTCCCGGGCGAACACTCCCGAACCACTCATCCGGTCGATCGCCGACTTCTTGCTCTGGTTGCCCTTGGGGAAGTGGTGGGCGAACACCACGGCGGCCCCGGTGCGATGGCTGATGCGCTCCAGTTGGTTGCACAGGCTGCCCACGTTGCCCGAAGCGTTCTCGTCTGAACCGGCCATCGCCTTGTAGATCGGGTCGAGGATGATCAACGAGTAGCTCCGGTCAGCGGTCCGGCGCACAATCTCCGCCGCCATGTCACCGAACTCCATCAGGTGACCGCGCAGGTTCCAGATGTCGAGATTGCCCAGACAGCCAGCTTGCTTGTGCTGTTGGAGCGCTTCGATGCGGCTTTTGAGGAAGGGCCGCTGGATCTCGAAGTTGAGGAACAGCACCCGGCCTTGGCAGGTAGCGAACTTGATCCACGGCTTGCCGGTGGCCACGCTCATCGCAAGATCCAGCAGCATCCAGGTTTTGCCCGCCTTGCTGCTGCTGGCCAGGACCATCTTGCTGCCCTGATGCAACACGCCCTCGACGAGTTGATCCGGCATCACCACCATTTCGTTGAGAAGCGAGTCGGCATTTTCGATTTCAGGGAACTTGCCGGCGAGGCTTACCGAAGCCTCCGGGGAAGGAGCTGGGATGACCGCTTCCGTCAGGGCGGTGACCGGAGCCGGAACAGGCTTAATCACCACCGGGATGCTGGTGGTAACAGTGGATTCGACCGAAAGCACGCTCGTGTCGGTCGGAGAACAGTTGGTTTGATTACAATTTTGTTCGGACATTTGTCGTTCTGTGGGATCCGCCGCATTAAAGCGCGCGGAGTAGTTGGCTGGTAGGCAAACAGCCCACCAGCCGATTGAACAAAGCGATGTGAGGAGGCTGATTGTTGTGGCCCTGCCGCTCCCGTTGGGGGGAGCGGCAGGGCAGGTTCGTTAGCGTTGGGCCTCCTATTCAATGGGGTTGGCCAGTTTCACGAGTTCGGCCTCGATCCAGTCGGGCCACCCTTGCTTCAACTCCGCCTCGATTTGATCGCGTGTCAGGTAATCACCCGCGAACATCAGCGACCGACGCAGGTTGGCCCGGGCAGTTTCTATCCATGCTTCCGGCCCGCCCAGTCTGGGATCCTGGGAAGCGGTGGAGATGTGGGGCAGGAGAAAGATGGCTGGCGTCTCACGGCTGGCCCTGATCCGTCGAACTCGCTGACTGCGCAAACCTTCAGCAAGTCCGGTTGCGACTCGTTCGCCACTCACACCGACCAACATCGCTCCGAGGGCCTGATTGGGTGCGTCGGCTTTGACTTTGACCAAGACCACATTGTCGCGAGGTTGCTCGACGGACTGAATCTGCTCGTAGGGCAAATCCAGTGAAGGATACCCAGCCAGAGTGACCTGAATGCGCAACACGTCGTCGGGTAGACGGGGCTCAAGCTCTCCGCGAAGCGTCGGTATCGGCTGGTCCAGCCATCGGCCATCAGGAGCCACGGCAAGCACGGCTACCGGGGTTGGCTCTTGATCAGCCGGCCACGCAGCCGGTCGCCGAATCGCATCTATCGCGAGGATAGGGCCACCCAAACTCACCTCAGCGTGGTCCCTGCGACTCAACCGCTCGACCAACCGCTTGCGCTCCCGCGCGGTCGAGGCCCAACTCAGGTGCAGCCGCACTTCCGTTTCAGCGTCCCGCAACACGATGCGGCGGGCTGGGGCTTCCGGGCCGGTGGTGATGCACTCTTGTTTGACTTCGGCATTGTGCAACGCGATCTCAGCAACATGGTTATTGTCGGTTATTTTTACCGTTGGCATACTGATTATCTGTCTGCCGGGACTTTGCCCGGCTGTATTCTTGGAGGATTTGCCGGCCGCCATGAGTGGGCGGCCAGCCAAAGGCAGCTGGCGAAACTGTCGCCAGCCGCATTGCCGGAGGGAGGAAACTAGGTCCCGCCGGCGAACAAAGCCGGGGCGAGCAGGCCGGCAACCTGAATCCCAGACCGTTACGCGTTGAGCGCGTCGGCGTGGTCCCTCTGCCGGGAGCTCATCGTTGTGGCAGCAGAGTTGAGATTCATCGTTGCACTACCTGGTTAGTGTTGGGCGGTTAGCTTGTTCGACTCGACCAAGCGGGTAGCGGAGGCCGGCCACTATACGCAGCAATTGGTGCAACTGATGCAAGACGTGGTCGTGACCGAGCTCGTTTGCGGCGAGACAAATCCGTTGCATTACCCACGCGGGAATCAACAAACCGAGCCTGCCGTGCTTTGGTGTCGGGCCAAGGAAGGGGTCTGCGCGCGGTGCTACGGAATCCGACTGCACGACTCGCAGCCAGCCCGCCTTGGCGATGCTGTCGGCTTGATCGCGGCTCAGTCACTCGGCGAACCCTTAACTCAGGGAACTCTGCGGGCCTTTCATAGGGGCGGCTCCGCCTCGGGAAGCTCTGCCTCGGAAAACGCGGCCGACCAGCACCATGACATCACCCTTGTGGTTGGCCAGCTCACCAAACTGCTTTCCCTCAAACATTCCAACCAGAAATGGTGGACTACCAGCGACTATGTAACCACAACGGTTCAGGATGAACCCTACCGTAACCGGATCACTCGGGAAACGTGGGTATCGGGGATGAAGGAGTTGGCGAATACAATTTTGGGCGCGTACAAAAACCTAGGGCTCGCGCTAGACCTGAAG
>CAMCFN010000129.1 GCA_945874145.1 Akkermansia muciniphila | reverse complement strand
CGCACTGGTGATGGCGCGGCGAACCCGGTAACGGACCGGCGGCCACAATTTCTTCGCCAGAATCGGCCATGGCAGCCAGCCCATGCCGACACAGTGATTGTGCAGCTTGCGGAGAAAGACATTGGTGCTGACGGTGCCGGCCTTGAGCACTTGGAGCAGGCGTTCGGGTTGGGTCTCCGTGATCACCTCGTCGCGGAACAGGTCGAAGGCCTTGTCCTTGGCAGACGTGCGCCACCGCCGCTGGTTTGCGCTGCCTTCCTCCTTGCTGGCGATGACCGCCTGCAAGGCCATGTCCCAGGTGCGCGTCGTGAGCGACTCGTCGGCCCCCGCCATGTAGACGCGGGCCATCTGGCGGTTGAGGCCGGGCTGGCGCGCGGCCTCATTCTTGGCGTGGAGCAGGGTGGCGGCGGCGGCCTTGTTGCTTGTGCCCAGGCTTTCGCGGCGGCCCGTCTGCTTGTCGATGGCGTAGTAGATGCCGCCCCGGGCGGCGTAGCGGACCATGCGGAATCGCGATTTCATAGTTCAGCGGTTCCAGCCTAAAACCGCCGCCGATTCCTGGTTAGCTGCTAGTGGACAGCTACGAACGAATAGTCAACGCCTACGCCCGGCTAGCCCCGGCTGGTATTCGTTTTGGTATTCGTTCCACCTCTCTTTGCACCGTAAACCCTTGCCGCTGATGCGGTTTTAGCTTGGAGGCGGAGGTCGGAATCGAACCGACTATTCGATTCCGCATACTTGAAACACGTTTTCCCTAATGTTTTAGCCATATCTGAACACCGTTGACACCTGTGGACATTAGCACTTAGGTTAGCACTGCTATGGCATCTGTTCACCGTCGCCCTCGTTCCCCCTACTTTCACGCCGCATTCCGTGGCCCTGACGGGCGGCTGATTCTCCGCTCCACCAAACAAACCGACCGCAACTCCGCGCTCGCCGTCGCCATTGAATTCGAGCGCGCTGCCAAGCTCGCCATGCGCGGCGAACTCGTGGAAAACCAAGCCCGCGAAGTCTTGAAAGGCATCATGGCCCGCGCCGACACCGGGGAGACATTGCGGAGCGTGTCCGTTGCCGATCACTTCACCGCTTGGATGACCAGCAAGGAAGCCCGCAAGGCCGTGAAGACGGCGGAGCGTTATCAGACCGTCGTGGACCGCTTCCTTGCCAGCCTTGGCCCACGAGCTAAGAAACCACTCACCGCGTTGACCGCGCGAGACGTGGACCGCTTCCTTGATGGCCGCGTGAAGGAAGGGCTGGCCCCGCGCACCGTCATTCTGGACGTGAAGATCGTCCGCACCGCTTTGAACGCGGCCCGGCGCGCGGGACTGATTACCACGAACCCCGCCGAAGCCGTGGAGCTCCCCGACGTGGAAGGCGTGGAGCGCGGCACGTTCACCCCGGCAGAGGTGAAGATCATCACGGACACGGCCACGGGCGAATGGCGCGCACTCATTCTGGCGGCCTACTACACCGGCGCGCGGCTCTCCGATTGCTGCCGCATGGCATGGGCGGACGTGGACCTCGTGGGCGGCTCGCTCACCTACACCCAAGGCAAGACCGGCCACAAGCTCACCATCCCGCTTCACCCCGACTTGCTGGCCCATCTGGAATGCCTCGCCGGCACGGACACGGCGGAGACGTTCATCATGCCCGGCATGGCGAACTTGAAGACCGGCGGGCGGCACGGCCTCTCCGAAGGGTTTAAGCGCATCATGCGCAAGGCCGGGCTGGATTTGCAGACCGTCCAAGGCAGCGGCAAGCGAATGATTTCACGGCGCACCTTTCACGCCCTCCGCCATTCCTTCACGAGTGCGCTGGCGAACGCGGGCGTTGCGCCCGAACTGCGGATGAAGCTTACCGGACACAAGAGCGAAGCCGTCCACGCCGGCTACACGCACCACGAGCTGGAAACCTTGCGCGCTGCCGTCGGCAAGCTGCCGGGACTGAGCAAGTGAAGGCCCGGCCGAACTGGATTGACGCTGCCGACTGTTTCGACAACCTGACTCCATGAGCGAACCCAAGACCTACATCCTGAAAACATCGCCTCCATTGCAGGGGGCAAACCAGACGCTCGACAGGGAGATTAGCGAAATGCTGGGCATCTGCCGGGGTGTTATATCAGACGGCATCGTGAACTCGGATGAAGTCCAGTTTCTCGACACATGGCTTACGGCTCACCCGCTTGCTGCCGCGAGTTTCCCCGGCTCCGCAGTCGCCGCAAGGCTCCGCAGGATTTACGCCGACGGAGTTGTCACCGATGATGAACGCGGAGACTTGCTGGCATTGCTCCAAGACGCCACCGGCCAAGAATCCCCGAAGGCGGTGCTGGCCCCAACGAAGCTGCCGCTCGATGAACCCGCTCCCCCGATTGTCTTCGCCGGCTCGCGCTTTTGTTTCACCGGGAAATTTGTCAGCGGCACGCGCTCGTGGTGCGAAGGCGAGGCGGCGGCGCGCGGCGGAGAATGCGTCTCCGCGGTGACCGGCGACTTGGCCTTCCTTGTCATTGGCTCCGTCGGCAGTGAGCAGTGGGCGCACAGCAGCTTCGGACGCAAAATCGAAAAGGCCATTACACTCAAGCGCGGTGGGGCTTCGCCGGCAATCGTCAACGAGGAGCACTGGATCAAGGCTCTGCACGAGACGGTGGACAAGCTGCCGGGACTCGGTAACGGCACCGCCTAAGCCGACAAAGCGCGGAACGGGTGCCGGTTTTCTGCGAGAACGCCAGAGTTGTTCACAAGCTGTTCACCACTTTTTGCCGAATTCCTTCGGAAAAAGCCCTCTGAGCAGTTCTGTAACTTTTGAACAACTTAGCCTTCTCAAATCTTTTTCGGCGGCGCGAACTGTCAGGTGTGAACTTAACACCTGACACCCGCAGCAACGGCGAGACAATCGTTGCACCGAACACGACCTCGGCAGTTCGTCGCAAACTCTCCACCACGGCCGCCGAATTGCAGGCGGAGCGCGACGGCTTGCTGCCGTGCTGGGTGCGTTCACCCAAGAGTGGCACCGAGCACTACACTGGCTTCTCCCGTTCGAAACTCTACGAGTTGGCCGGCGACGGAAAAATTCGCTCTGTGAGTGTCCGCGGCGGGCACGGCCAAATTAAGGGGACGCGCCTGTTCCACCTCGGCAGCATTTTGGATTTCATCGCCCGCTGCGAGGCAGAGGCGAACGCCACGGCGACGGAGAAAGGAATCGCCTTGTGAGACTCGCCGAAGCCAAAACCCGGCTCACCATCCACGACCTTTGGCGGCACTTCGGATTTGGAGGCGAGCCGTCCAAGTCCTGCCGCTGCCCACTCCACGAAGACAAAGGCCCGTCCTGCTCTGTCACCGAAGACGGCGCTGTTCAACTGCTTCGCCGGTTGTGGCGGCGGTGATGCCGTGGACTTCTACCAACTCGCCACCGGACTGCCGCACGCCGAAGCCTGCCGCGCGTTCATTGCCCTTGCTGGCGGCTCGCCGATGCCCGCTGCACCACGACCACCCCGGCCCAAGCCTGCCGACGAGGAAGCGGCTAAGGCGGAGCAACGCAAGACCTGGCCCCCGCTTGAAAGTCCATTCGACCACGAGCACGCGATGGGCGAACTCGCCAAACTGCGTCACGTCTCGCTTGACGGCGTGAAGCTCGCCGCCGCGCGCGGCCTGCTCTACTTCGCCGGGTGGAAGGATAAGCCCGCGTTCATCGTGACGGATGCCGCACGGGTGAACGCCCAAGCCCGCCGCATGGATGGCCGACAATGGGAAGGCATCGCCGCGAAAGCCCAAACGCTCCCCGGCTCTCGTGCCGCATGGCCCGTAGGCGCGCGGGAAAGCGTCGCCATGCCCTTTGTCCTGCTCACCGAGGGTGTGGACACCATCGCGGCTCACCACTTCATCGCGGCCCATGCGCGCGCGGAGGACACCGCAGCCGTTGCCATGCTGGGTGCGAGTAACTTGATTCCAACCGACGCCCTGCCGCTCTTTGCTTGCAAACGCGTGAGAATAATGGCCCACACCGACGAAGCCGGGCGCGTTGCCGCTGCCAAGTGGAAGGCTCAGCTCGACACGGTAGGCGCGCACGTTGACGCCGCCGACTTCGCCGGCCTGCTCATGGCCGACGGCACGCCAGCAAAAGACTTGAACGACCTCACCCGCATTGACCCCAAACAAGCCCACGAACTCGAAGATCTCATTCCCCGATGAAGACCCTACCCCTTGAAACAAAAAGCGCGGCCAGCCTGCCAGCCGGACCGCGCGGAACCGAGAATGTTGACACCGAAACAATAGCCACGAGCACCACCCTAAAGCAAGCCCGCGAAGTCTATTTCGACTTCAACCGGGGCAGCTATTGGACACGGAACGAGCGCGGCGGCTGGATACTGATGAACGAGACGCAGATCAAGCGGTTGCTCCGTGCGTCGGGTGTCTCGCCAAACCGCCCAGACGGATGCCACGTCTCGCCGCTGGACGAACGTCTGCTGGATATTCAGGAGCGGTTTGACGTTCACTATGCCGGACCGCTGGCCGGCCATCATGCGGGTGTTTTCACCTGCGGCGAGAAGCGCATCCTTGTGACCGATTCCCCCCGGCTTGTAATCCCCATGCCGGGCGAATGGCCGACGCTGGCCAAGCTGCTACAAGGCTTGCTCGTGGACGGCGAATGCGACCAGCGGCCCTACCTCTTTGGCTGGCTGAAAATCGCTCTGGAAGCCCTACAGGCACGGCAACGTCGGCCCGGCCAAGTCCTAGCACTCTGTGGCCCGCACGATTGCGGCAAGTCCCTGCTCCAAAACCTCATCACGACCTTGCTGGGCGCACGCGCGGCCAAGCCTTACCAGTTCATGGCCGGCCAGACGACGTTCAACTCGGACCTCTTTGAAGCGGAACACCTGATGATCGAAGACGACCAGAGCAGCACCAACATCTGTGCGCGGCGGAGCTTCGGCGCGGCCATCAAGAGCATCTGTGTGAACGAGACGCAGCGGTGCCACCCCAAGGGGCGGACAGCCATCACGCTCACCCCGTTCTGGCGGGTGTCCATCACGGTCAACAATGAGCCGGAAAACCTGATGGTCCTGCCACCGCTGGATGACAGCCTTGAAGACAAGCTCGTGCTCCTGCGGGCCTTTAAGCGACCCATGCCACTGCCCACGGATAGCAACGAAGACCGCACCGCGTTCTGGGCGACGCTACAGGGCGAACTGCCGGCATTCGTGCATTACCTGATGACGTGGACCATTCCCGCAGAGCTGCGGAGCAACCGCTTCGGTGTCACCCACTACCACCACCCCGAACTGGTCGAAGCCATTGACAGCCTTGCCCCGGAACAGAAGCTCTTGCTCCTGCTCGAAAGCGAACTCTTCACCACGCCAGCGGCAGGCCCGTGGCATGGCACGGCGGCGGAGCTGGAAATCCGTTTGACCGGAATGGACAGCCGATGCGCCCACGAGGCTCGCAAGCTCCTGTCATGGCCGACGGCCTGCGGTGTCTATCTGGGCAGGCTGGCCAAGCGCATGCAGGAACGCATCGAATACACCCACAAGCCCGACAGCCGCAAGTGGACCATCCACCCGCCCCGGTAATCTGTGGTCGAATTCAGAAACACCCTGTCAGTCCGTCATCCATCCCGGCAGATGACGGGCTGACGGGCTGTTTGTCAGTCCGTGGTGATTTCAAGGAGCAGGGCCACCCGGTCAAGCAACGCCCGCCAGAATTTTAGGTTCTTTGGACGCGATCCGGACGCGAGGGATTCCAAGCGCGCCAAGGCAAGCCAACGACAGAAATTCTGGCTTTTCCCTAAGCAACACACCGCCCTCCACCCTCCTGCCGGAGGAAACCTACTAATCCAAAAAATTCCTCGATGGGTGTTCGAGCCCCCGAGTGTGCCCCTAGCAACTTTCAAAACCACCATGTCCAAGTCCATCGGTAGATCGGTGGGTGTTCGAGCCCCCGAGTGTGCCCGTTTGAAGGCCGCGAAAACCGTTTCAATTTCACTCCACTTGCCCCCCGTGAACATCCTTGGACACCCCTGAAATCCGTAGCAATGTTAGCACTGGGCGTTAGCACTGAGGGGTTTCTAAATCGGCTAAAACGCTCAAACACCTTGATTTCATTGGGTGTTTCGAGGTTTGGAGGCGGAGGTCGGAATCGAACCGACGAATGGGGCTTTTGCAGAGCCCTGCCTTACCACTTGGCTACTCCGCCGGGACAGGCGGGCAGACTGTAGGAAACCCCATCGCCAAGGCGCAAGCTTGATCGCGCACGCTGGCTCGGATTG
>CAMCFN010000128.1 GCA_945874145.1 Akkermansia muciniphila | reverse complement strand
ACCGCGTTGCCCAGCGTCACGGCCGCAGATGCGCCGCCTCCGACCA
This sequence comes from Akkermansia muciniphila, assembly GCA_945874145.1. Classification (GTDB taxonomy): domain Bacteria; phylum Verrucomicrobiota; class Verrucomicrobiia; order Limisphaerales; family SXTU01; genus SXTU01. Next base: position 6,225 of record CAMCFN010000128.1, on the reverse strand, counting down.
AGATGCTCACCCAGTTCTGACTGGCTTGATAGAAGCTCGGCACGCGTTGTGGCTCAGTGAGCGGAATCGTTTCCTCGGCCGGATAATCGCGGGGAATCAACCTGACCAACTCGTCGGGCAATTGCCGCAAGAGCTTTTTCTGTTTGAAGCCCCGCAACCCCAACAGTCGGGCCATGAACTCCGCGTCATGGCGGCCTTCGACGAGCAGGAAGGTGTGCTGCGTGGGCATGGCTTACCTCAAGTCGAGACCGCCTACCCGCCGCATATCACGAATGCTTTTGCCGCCCAACCGCACCACGGACTGGCTGCTATTGCGTGGCGGGAGATGATAGGCAACGAGGCTATTTGCCGGATTTTCCACACTCGCAAGCATGGCATCTACTGCTTCCAAACTATGCGTGGTGACGAAGAGCTGAACGTTCGCCACCTGGCACATCTGGACGACTGCCGCGAACACATCCCGGATTGCTTCCGGGTGTAAGGCTGTTTCCACTTCATCAACCAACAGCACTCCGTCTTTGGCCAAGGAGATTGCGGCGGCAATGGCCAAGGTGCGCCGCATTCCATCTCCTTCCATGGCCAGAGGCACGAATCCCACTCCCTGATGCTTCACTTCCACAACCGACCGCCGGCCTTCCGGGTCTAGGATTGCAATGTCTTCCACATCAGGTGCCAGCAATTTGAGGAGGCGGACTAGTTTTTGATCTGAGTCCTGGCGGATGACGCGGTCCAATGCCTGCAATAAAATTGAATTAGTCCGATGCGAAACGGGAGTCACCAGTTGGCAAGGATGAAAACGCGCGGATTCGTTGGTTGCTGCTGCATAGGCGCTGCCACTGAACTTAAACGATTCCTGACCTCCTAAGATACGCCGGCCATCCCGCAAAAGCTCGTCAGCCACCACATCAAGTTGGGAAACATACTCAGACTGCTCGTCTTCAGCCTCTATTTCCATCGAAGTCACTGAATTCGCCACAGTGTTCAGCCCGGTTTGCCGATACTCTTTGTAAGTGGCCTTTGTCTGCCAGGTTGCCCCGTTCGCTCGCTTCACACCCCGGATGCAAACTTCCCCCGCAAATCCGTTGCTGCGAGGTTGGTCATGAGGAAAAAGCCAGCCCAATGTTTCCAACACGGGCGTGCGGGAAGACTTCAGTTCCCGCTCCCGGGCAGTGTCAATCCAAGTGAACGCGCTCAACGGATGACTAAGCACCGACAACGCCTCCAGCACGCTGGTCTTGCCACTATTATTCTTACCGACCAACAGGTTGATTGGACCCAAATCATCCAGCTTGAGGTCGCGCAGCCGGCGGAACCGCTCCACATGCAAAGATGTCCAATGCGGCGTCATTTGTAGAAATCTAGTCTGGCTAGGGAACCAATGCGATAAACTGTTTAGGTGCGTTTTGACCTGTAATCCTCGCCCTGCCCAACGCGAGGGGGGGGACTTTACGATGCCGGACTCAAAATCGTCAGTTTCCGCACGCTCCCCGTCGTCGTGCCGTTGCTGTTCGTTACGCGGGTGCGGAGTTTCATCACTTGGCCCACGGTGAAGGGGCCGAGGGCGTTGCCGCTCGGGTCGGCGGGGGCGGTGTGGGTGAAGTCGGTGGATGTTCGCACAATTTTCTCCCTTCACGCCCGCAGCCCAAGCCCCAGCACTTCGCGGCAGTGCTTGATGCTGCGCTCGATGTCGCCGAGCTGGTAGTCCTGCTGGGCCTTGGCTCCGTCCACGCCAGCCGGAGCCTTGAACGGCTCGATGCGCTTGCCCTTCTTGGCGAGGGCGACGAAGCGCGCGAAGTCGCTGGCCTTCGCCTTCGGAAAGGTCTTCCAGAAATCCGGCTTCAACGTGGGGAACTCGCGCGCGAAGCCGGAGATGGTCTCGATGTGGACGGCCACGCCAGGGCAGCGTTTCTCGAAGATGTCGAAGAACGCGGGCAGGTCCAGGCAGCCCTCGCCCATCGCGGTCCACTGCACGGTGATGCCGTTGGCGGACTCCCAGACCATGTCGTCGCGCAGGCTGGTGGTGAGGACGTAGGGCGCGAGAAGTTCGAGGCTGGCGAGCGGGTCTTCGAGCGTCCAAGCGGCGTTGCCGGAGTCGAAGTTCACGCCGACGAAGTCCTTGCCGGCAGCCTCGACTAGCTGTTGCAGCTCCCATGCCTGCATGTCGCCGGCGTGGTTTTCCACGGCGATTTTGATGCCCGCGTCCACCGCGCGGCTGCGCTGGGATTTGAGCACCTTCACCGTGTCGGCGATGCGCGCCTCGATGCCGCCTTCGGTGCTGCGGTCCTGCTGGTTGCCGAGGATGACGCGGAAGGCCTTGGAGCCAATCGCTTTGCTCATGCGGATGCCCAGCGCAAGGTGCTCCTCCGCCGTGCCCCAGTCCTTTTTGAAGGATTTCGAGGTCGGGCAGATGCTCCACGAACCCAGCTCGAGGGTGATGCCTTTGTCCGCACCGTATTTGCGGACCTCGGCGAGCGAGGCGTCGTCGTGCTTGCCTTCGAGCGGGCCGAAGTCGGTGATGAAGAGGGAGTCGCAATGCAGCTTCTCGGAGTGGTCGATCAGTTGCCGCGCATTCCACTTCATGGCGCGCACAGCGAAGTTGTCGAAGCCGAGCTTGTGGTGGCGCTTCTTGGCGGGAGCGGCGTTGGCGGGCAAGGCCGCGAGCGTGACCGCAGCGGCGGCGGTGGAAACGAACGCGCGGCGGGACAGGGACGAAGTGTTCATGGGCACGGAGCTTGGCAAAGGCCCGCGCCGGTGCCAAGCGTGCGGTGGATCGCTAATCCCGGTCCCACAGCGCCAACGGGTTGCCCGCTGCATACTGGAATCCGATTGCGCTGGGCTTGATCAGGTCCGCGTGGCCGTCCACGAAGCCGGCGGGCGTGCGGATCATGTGCCGTCCCACGACGCGTGCCGGGGTGGTGACGTAGGTGGTATCCGGCGGCGACCGAAAATAGACCGACGAGGCCAGCGGGACCTCAACCCACTGGTCAGGGTCGGTGGGTGCGGGGGTCCGAATGGTGCCCGCATCGGCAAACATGAGGGTATCGGTCGGTCTGGCGACGTCAGAAAGCCGAGACTTGGATGGATCGGTGGCGGTGTAGGTGAGGCCGCCGGCGCCTTGACGATAACTCATGCCAATGCCCAGCGGGTAACCACTGGCCCCCGGCGTGGTGGAGCTGGCCACGGTGGTGGAATCCACTTTGAGCGCCGGGCAATTGAACAGCTTAGGATCAGGCACCAGCCGATGCAGCAGATACAGCGCGTCCACCCACCATATCGCCGTGGCCGAAGGCACGATGCACCCGGCTGTCGCCGGGTCACTCGCGATGCGGTTGCGCCACAGCCGCAGGAATTCGCCGTCGTATTCGTCGGTATACAATTGGTTGGCAAGGGAGATCTGGCGGTTGTTGCTCAGGCATTTGATGCCGTGTGCCTTCTTCTTGGCATTGCCCAGCGCGGGCAGCAGCAGTCCCGCCAAGATGGCGATGATGGCGATGACCACGAGCAGTTCAATGAGGGTGAAGCCGGCTGGGCTCGCCGCTGGCGTGGCAGAACGCAACAACGGCTGGGGCCGGGATGGCGAAGAGCTGGACATAAGTGGGATGATAGCGAACCCGCCGCGAAACGCCAGCGGCTGCTTTTGCGGAGGGTTACAGGTCGTCTGCGATCTGCTTGTTGCGGCGGCTCAGCGGGTCACCCACGGCGGCCTTGAAGCTAGACCCACGCATCCGGTTGGGCTGCTTGTTTCACGTGGGCTGGGCGGGCTCGCCTTTGAACTTTTCCCGTTGTTGGTGATTCCACATTGTGCCGCCATCGTCAGTGGTTAGTCTATTTCAAGATCATGAACGCACTGCCCCTTGTCTCCGTCCTGCTGCTGACCGTTGTTCTCGCGTGGGACACAGTGGCGGCTGCCAAGCCTTCCCGTTACGCCGATCTCGTCATCGCCGACCAGCCGGCGGCCTACTGGCGGCTCAACGACACGTCCACGACCGCGCTCAACTCCGCGCCCGGCGCGAAGCCCGCGCTGCTCAATGGCACCGTCGAGGGCAAGGTCGCCGTGGGCCAGCGCGCGCAGTCGAGCGAGCAGTTCCCCGAGTTCGAGCCGGACAGCACGGCGGCGGGTTTCAGCGGCAAAGGCGAGTTCATCCGCGTGACGGACCCCGGCGCGAACAGCCCGCTGGACTTCGCGAAGGGCGACGCCATGACGATGGAAGCGTGGGTGTTCGTGAACAGCCTCAAGGACGGGCAGTATGTCTATGTCGTCGGCAAGGGCCGCACGGGGAACAAGGGCTTCGAGGCGAACAACCAGAACTACGCGCTGCGTTTGCACGGCACGGGCGGCGCGGCTTGCGTGAGCTTCCTGTTCCGTGACGCCGAGAAGGCCGCGGGCAACGCCAAGGCCAAGGCGACGAAGGAGGAATCCGAAAAGAACTGGCACCGCTGGACGGCGAACGACGGCTTCACACCCGGCTCCGGCTGGCACCACGTTGCAGTCACTTACACCTTCGGCAAGGGCGGCTCGGTGAAGGGCTATCTTGACGGCGTCGAGGTGAAGGGCAAGTGGGACATGGGCGGCCAGTCCGACGCCGCGCCGGTCGTGGACGATGACGAGGTCTGGATTGGCTCCTCGATGGGCGCGCAGGCGGGCAGCACCTTCAACGGCCTCATCAACGAGGTCGCCATTCACCGCCGCGCGCTGGACGCGAAGGTCATCGCGACGCGTTTTAACTTCGTGCCGCCCGTTGCGAAGCTCGACCTCGCCAAGCTGCCTAAGGACGCCGTGCAGGTGGAACTCTTCGAGGGCATCGGCACCACGGCGAACTGGAACTTCACGCCCGGTGCGCCAGTCGAGACTTACACCGAGCCGGCGTTTGGCTTCGTGGGCTTGCCGCAGAAATACTCCGAGCGCGGCGTGCGCGCGGACCGCTCGAACCCGTTTCTGCTCCGCGCGTCGGCGCTGGTGAAGCTGCCGGCGGGCGAGCATCGCGTCCTCCTGCGTTCGCTCCAGGGCGCGAAGCTCCACCTGGACGGCAAGCTCGTGGCGCAGACCAAATTTATCAGCCCCGGCGGCGGCGGACACTCGAAGGTTCCGCCCGCGCCCGGCGAGGATTATCCCGCGAGCCTGCGCTTCCCGCTCATGGGCCATCAGGAAAGCTGGGCGACGGTGAAGTCCACGGGCAAGGTCCAGCTCTTCGTGCTCGAAGCCATCATCGGCGGCAAGGGGCTGCGGCCCGAGGTCGGTGAACTCACAGTGAGTTTGGAGCAGCCGGCACAACTCGCGAGCCTTGGCAAGGGTGCGGCCGGAAAGTCCTTCCAGCTCCTCGCTCCCGCCGCGCGTGTCGCCCACGACGACCTCGCATGGGAAAGCTATTCTGCGCAGCAACTCGCTCGGCTTGCCAGCGCCGACGCTCAGCGCCGACGCGAGGCAAATGCCGCCGAAACCAAGTTCTGGGCCGACCGCCATGCCGCCGTGCAGAAGCTGCTGGCTGCCAAGCCCGGCCCGGGCATTCCCCCCATCGCTATCGGCACCAGCCCGTCGCCGCGCACGGAGATTGACCGCTTCATCGCCGCGCGCCTTGCGGCTGCGAAGGTCGCGCCCGCGCCGCTGACCGACGACCCCACCTTCCTCCGCCGCCTCGCGCTCGACACCATCGGCGTGCCGCCCACGCCCGAGCAGTTGCGCGCCTTCCTCGCGGACCAGTCGTCGAACAAGCGCGCCACCGCCATTGACCGCTTCCTTGCGCTGCCCGGCTGGGCGGACAACTGGGTCGGCTACTGGCAGGACGTGCTGGCCGAGAACCCCGCCATCCTCAAGCCCACGCTCAACAACACCGGCCCGTTCCGCTGGTGGATTCACGAGTCCTTCGCCGACAACAAGCCGATGGATCGCTTCGCCACGGAACTCATCACGATGGAAGGCAGCGTGTATCACGGCGGCCCGGCGGGCTTCGGCCTCGCCACGCAAAACGACGTGCCAATGGCGGACCGCGCGCAAATCCTCTCGCAGGCCTTCCTCGCGATGAACCTCGCCTGCGCCCGCTGCCACGACGCACCGTATCACGATTTCAAGCAGCGCGACCTCTTCAGCCTCGCCGCCATGCTCAAGCGCGATGCGCAGGACGTGCCCAAGAGCAGCTCCATCCCGGCCAACGCGAACATCGTCGTGGGCAAGCGCATTCAAGTCACCTTGCACCCTGGCGAGAAAGTCACGCCCGCGTGGACCTTCGC
>CAMCFN010000127.1 GCA_945874145.1 Akkermansia muciniphila | reverse complement strand
CCGCCTCGCGCAACTCGCCCCAGGCCTTGGCCAACTGTGCGTTCAATTCCGCGTCGTTGAAGCTGCGAATCTGGCGGGCGTGGAAGGCGGATACGTCTGCACGCGGCAGCCTGCCACCTGCCACCTCGGCCAGCAGCGCCTTCGCGAAGGTCGGACGTGAGACCAGCGTGTCCATCACGGCGGGGCGCTCGCTCGGGTGGAAGCTGCGGTAACTCTTTGCGAGCTTCTCGCCGATGACCGGGTCATCGAACTGCGCGAGGCCGCGCACGGCGACGGTGTTGAGGAAGCGCACACCGAGCAACTGCTCACAGACCGCACGCAAGTCCGGCGGGCGGCTATCGATGAGAGTTTGCAGCGCGGCTTTCCGCGCGTTCATGTCGGCGTCCTTCGCGAGGGCGACTCGCTTCACCTCGTCGAGCGCGCGGCCATCGCCGAAGACGACACTGAGGTCACGCACGCGGTCGCGGAGTGGGGTGTTGGCGGACTTCTCGATGAACTTCGCGAAAGCATCCCAAGCACTCGGCTTCGTAGCCTTGCGCCAGCCGGCGAGGCCGTCGGCAAGGCCGGAGAGAATGTCGCTTTGGAAGGCTTCACCCTTCGCGGCGGCGAGGAGCAGCAGGTTGTTCACGTGTGCCGGCTGCTTCTCGATGTCCTCAGCGAGACGGCGGGCAATGAGCCGGCGGGTGAGTGGAAGTTCGCAGACGTTTGCGATCTTCGGCAAAGCGTCAGGGTGGGCTTCAGCCGCCGGGATGAGGCCATACCAGATGAGCGCGGGGAGATTGTGGTCGGCGGCGTCTTCTCGGTGCGCGACGAGTGGCATGGCGAGTTCGGCGCGCTGGCTGACGGGCAGTCGCTTCAAAGCCGTGGCCAGTGCGAGCCGCACCAAGCCCGAGCCATCCTCGCGGGCGAGGTGGCTCAACTCGCGCGCGGTAGCAGCCGACATGAGGAGGCTCTGACTGTTTCGCGCGTTGGCATCCGAATTTGAAGTGAGCCTCCTCATGTCGGCTCCTACCGGTGACGATGGGCGCTGGCTCATCACGGTGTCGAGCGGCCAAGCGTCGGTGAGCAGGCGCACTGCCCAAGCGCGGACGTGCTCGTTTCCGTGGCGAAGTTGGGCGAGGAGGACATTTTCATCCGCTGCACCAAGGGCATAGAGCGACCACATGGCACGGAGTTGGTGAACGACATTCGTGTCGTAGGCCACGAGCACGCGGAGTTCCTTTGTGGCGGCAGTCAAGTCGGCGGGCATCACGGCGCGTTCTATCAGTTGCAGCCGGGCTTGGCGGACAAACCACTCGTTTGTGTGCGTGTGCAGCCGGACGAGTTCGGGGAAGGAGAGTTTCGTGAGGTCTGTGACCGCTGGCCGTTTCGGCTCACCGTAAGTGATTTTGTAAATGCGCCCACTGGTGCGGTGGACCCCGGTGTTGTCATGGCACTCGCCGGTGTCGCTCCAGTCGGCCACATACACGCCGCCGTCGGGGCCGTAGGTGAGTTCCATGCCGCGAAACCACTTGTCTGTGGCGATGAGGAAGTCCGGGCCATGCTTGCCGACGTAGCCGGAACCCTTGCGTTCGAGGATTTCCTGGTTCACGCGGCGACCGTGCATGTTCAGCGTGAAGAGGCGGCGGCGATACTCGACGGGCCAGTTGTCGCCCTGGTAAATCATCATGCCGATGTGCGCGTGCCCGCCACCGAACGCGTCCGCCGCGCCGTCGCGGGATTTGGTCCAGTCGCTCGCGGTGTCGAAGTGCCAGTGGTCCGCGTGCTGGTCAATCAGCGCGTAGGTGCGCGGGTTCGGGTCAATCGTGTGCGGACGGACGTAGTGCGCGCCGGTGATGCCGTGCCAGAGGTGGCCGTTGACCGTGTTGATGAAAAAGAGCTCGCCGTGCGCGTCCCAGTCGTGGCCCCACGGGTTTGTGCAGCCGGAGCTCAGCGCTTCGAAGACCTTCCGCGTCGGGTGATAGCGCCAGATGGTGCCGCGCAGCGGAATGCGCGCGTCCTTCGGCGCGCCGGGCAGACCAATCTCGCCGGGAGCCGACGCGCCGCAGCGACCGTAGAGCCAGCCGTCCGGGCCGAAGCGCAGGCCGTTGGCGTAGTTGTGGTAGTTTTCGGCGGGCGGTGTGAAACCATCGAGCACGACCTCGGCGGGGCCGGTCGGCGTATCGCCGCCGTTCGCGGTGGGGATGAAGAGCAACTGCGGCGGGCACATCAGCCACACGCCGCCGCGCCCGACCTCGACGCTCGTGAGCATCTGCACGTCGTCGGTGAAGACCTTGCGCGAGTCGAAGCGCCCGTCGCCGTCCTTGTCCTCGAAGATGAGCACGCGGTCGCGCAGGCGCAGTTCGAACTTCCGCGTGCGCTCGGCGTAGGTGTAGTTCTCGGCGACCCAGAGCCGCCCGCGCGCGTCCCAGGCGAGCGCGATGGGGTTCTGCACGTCCGGCTCGGCGGCGAAGACCGTGGCCTTGAAGCCCGGCGGCAGCTTCATCTGCGCGGCGACTTGGGCGGCAGGCAGCGCGGCGGAGTTCGTATCCGGCTCGGAGTTGAAGGGCAGGGGAAAGTCGGCGGCGAGCGCTGACAGCGCGGCGAAAAGCAGTTTGCTGGTGAAGGCGAATGACGAGAACTTCATTGCGGTGGCCAGTTTGACGCGGGGAAAGTAGTTCGTGCAATCTGCCAATCGATGAGTCGGAAACGGGGCCTTTGACTGCAGTTTGCAACCGTCGTCCGTGGGAAGGGGCCGTTCGTAGCGACCAAGAGCAGTGCACGCGCAACGCGGCGACTCCAAGTCGCCGGCACGGGATTACCGGTAGTCTTTACCGTTCAGACTATTGACCACGCTTTTGAGCCAGACGGTCAGTTCGCTCTGCATTCTCCCGGCGCGCTGCGGTTCGGCGGCCAGCATGTCCTTCGACTCGGCGCGGTCAATGGCGAGGTTGTAGAGTTCCCATTTAACGCCGCCGGCCTTGGTCTCGATGCGGTGGAGCTTCCAGTCGTTGTCCAGCCAGGCGGCGTGTTTGCCGAAGGTGGTGTCGGGGTAGTCCGTGCGGAGTTGCGCGGCGGGAATCGGCTCGACTTCGCTCGCGGGCTGAATCTTCCCCGCTGCCTGCTCGGTAGCGAGCTTCTCCAGCAAATCGCCGCTCTTGACCCCCAAGCCGCCGATTGTGTGGTCCCAGAATCCGAGCGGGCGTGGGCGCGAAGTCATCTTGCCATCAAGCAACGGGACTAGGCTGACCCCGTCCAGAGTGGGCTGCTTTGTAACCTTCGCCCGGCGATCTCAATGAGCGTCGGGTAAATGTCCACCGTGCCACAGGGGATGGTGACGACGCGTGGCTGCTTGAGTCGCGCGGGCCATTCCATGAGGCCGGGCACGCGCAGACCGCCTTCGTAGATAGAACCTTTCTTCGCGCGCAGACCGCCGGTGGAGCCTTCGGCAATCGCCCCGCTGTCGCTGTTATACGAGAGCACTGTTGTCGCAATACAACCACGCAGGCAGATAGGCTTCGTTGGTGGGGGTGATGGAGGATACCGAAGGCACGTTTGACGCGCCGACGGGCGGGGTTGCCGGGACGGGTTGGGGCACGGGCGGCTGGGACGACTGCTGCTCCACGAACGCCCGCAGGGACGCCACATCAACTAGGCGTACACCCCGCTTGAGGCCCGGCCGGCAGAGCGAGAAGTTCCGCACCGGGGGCATGTAGTTGTTCTCCCGGCACGGGAGGATCAACGTGTTCAGGTAACTGCGGGTGAACCCGCACAACGGGTCCCGCGCGCCGGCCTGCGTCAGGCGCATGTAGGCCCCCGTGGCCAGCACCGATTTAAGCGTGTCATTCTTCATAGTTTTTGGTCCGACCGGCCGGTGCTGCGTTGGTGCAGCACGATCCGGTCAACCAAAGAGAGCTAGCCAGCCGGAAAGTTTGTTGCGGGTTTCAGCAGAAATCTTTTGAAGGAACGTGCGCCCGGCCCGACGTGGCACAGGCCCTCATGTACAAGAGCTAGTCAGAAGGGCGGGTTAGCGAAGATTTTTGCAAAATCTTTAGGGCTGGAAAGCAGGTCGAACAAAATGCAATGCGTTACCTGCAACTGCTTTGCCTCCTGCTCCTGCACGCCCAGCAGATTGGCGCACAGTCCAACCCGCAGATCCAGACGAGCTACAACAGCTACGTGTCATTTCTCACAGAAAACTGGAATAGAAACGGCATTTTCTCACGGAAAACTGGAATGGCACGGTCAAATTGACTGGAATCAGCCCTTTTTTCTCACGAAAAACTGGAATGGATTACAGCCAAATTACACCAGAAACCCCTTTGAATCCTGCATTTGGAACGGTGGAGGGGCATCGTCCAAGCCCTTTGAAGGCGTATGTAAGTTCCGAAACTGACTGCCCGGGTCCAACCGAAGCCCCTCGACCGTCGCAAAGTCATGTTCGGTGCCGCCGTAAGAACCGGGTGGTAGCGACGACAAGTCAGTGCTAGGAAGGCTTTCGTGAATGACCTCTTCGAGCAAGCCGAGCCGATAGTTAAAACCAGGCTTCGCCAGGCGGTCCAAAGGCTCGCCGCTGACAACATCTTCATTGGCACGTCCTCGTGGAAATACTCGGCCTGGTGCGGGCAGATCTACGACCGGGAGCGCTACGTGTATCGCGGGAAGTTTGCCGAAACGAGGTTTGAGCGGGATTGCCTAGCGGAATACGCCGCGGTGTTTAAGACGGTTTGTGTTGATGCCGCTTACCACCGGTTTCCGTCGAAGGAATTCCTGAGCGGGTTGGCCTCTCAAGTGCCGGAAGATTTCCGATTCACGCTCAAGGTGACGGAGGACATTACAATCAAGCGGTTCCCCAGCATCGCCAAGTTCGGCGCGAATGCCGGGCTGCCGAATGAGCACTTCCTGAACGCGGAGCTCCTTGAGCACTCGTTCCTTTCGGCGTGTGAGGGAATCCGTCCCAAGGTCGGCTTGCTCATCTTCGAGTTCTCCCGGTTCTACCCGGTGGACTTCCAGCATCTGGGCGAGTTCACGGCGTGCCTGGACGCCTTCCTCGCGAAGCTGCCGAAGGGGTGGAACTACGGTGTAGAGCTGCGGAACAAGGACTGGCTCCAACCTGACTACTTCGCCCTGCTCCGGCGGCATGGAGTCGTCCACGTCTTCAACAACTGGTCGATGATGCCTACGGTTGGGGAGCAGAGGGTGGTTCCAGGCAGCGAGACGAGCGACTCAATGGTGGCGGCGAGGTTCCTGTTGAAGCCCGGGCGCAAATACGAGGAAGCCGTGAAGGAGTTCAGCCCCTACAAGTCGGTCAAGGAGGTCAACGATGAGGCGCGGGCAGCAGGGAGAAAACTCATTGGCGGGGCGAAGCAGCAGGGCAAGCAGGCATTCATCTACGTCAACAACCGGCTGGAGGGGAACGCGCTGGAGACGATTGCGGCCATGGCGGAGGGTTTGGATTTAGTGCGATAGCACGGCAATCCTTCCCGCCCATCGCGCGCAGCCTGCCGCCGCAGTCCGCGCTGGTGGATTTCGTTCACTACCGCCGCTATGACTTCACCGCGAAGACGAACCTGTGGAAGGAGGCGCGCTGCGACGCCTACGTCACCTTCCCGCCCGCCGCCGGCACCACCAATTTCGCGGTGGAGCGCGTGGACCTGGGCGAGGCCGCGCCCATCAATGCCGCCGTGGCGGAATTGCACCAGTTGTTCGCCGGGCGGCGCATCGCACCCCAGCGGCTGGGCGCGCTCCTTTACGCACCGCTGGCCCGCCACCTCACCAACGTCGCGCACCTAACCGTCTGCCCGGACGGCCAGTTGGGCCACCTGCCCTTCGAACTGCTGCTGGTGGATGCGACCTACCGCTACCACCTGCGGCTCGCCGACCCGTGGCGCTTGGAGGTGCAAGGCGGTCATCTCATCGTCCATGCGCCGCTGCTGCGTGCATCGCTGCCGCCGCCATCCACACAGACGAGATGGAGGCGCACGCCGAGCGCGGCTGGTGCCGGTGCGCTCCGGAAGAGCTGCTCCGGGAACTGCACCGCGAAGTGACGCCGAGCATCTCGCAGTGGGCCGGCAACGATCAGCACTTGGGCATGGTGCGCGAAACCGCGCGCCTGCAAGTGGCGGAGCTTCTGCGGCGCTGCCGTGGTCTTCACCCTCCACGACGCGTTCGCCATAACCGCCGCCAGGGCAGATCACCAGATGCGCAGGGGTTGCTTGGGGCTCTCCGGGATGAGCTTGTTATGGAAACCCCAGGCTCCATCCGGCGTCTCGGGATTGAAGGGCCACTGCTGGTTCACAAAGGTGCCGGAGAAGGTCAGCACGCGGTGATACCACTCGGGGTGATACCACGCCATGATGAG
>CAMCFN010000126.1 GCA_945874145.1 Akkermansia muciniphila | reverse complement strand
CAACCCAACGGCGCCATCAAGCTCGTCCTCGCCACCCTATGAAACCCACCATTGAAGTCGTCGTGTCTCCCACGGGAGACATCGTCATCGAAGCCGTCGGGTTCAAGGGCGCGGACTGCGAAGCGGCCACCCGGTTCCTGGAGGAGGCGCTCGGCGTGCTCACCGCCAAGACCCGCAAGCCCGAGTATCATCAGGCCTGCACCCGGGCCGCAAAGCAGCACCTCACGTCATGACCGCGCCGACCGTGCTGACGTTCGACCCCGATGGCCGGGGTCACTGTCTCTACACCGAGGCCATTGACCTGCACCAGCTCGGCTCGCTCGCCGTGGTTCGCGCCACCAACATCGAGTTCAACCCAGCCACTCAAGCGTGGGACGTGACGGACGCCGGGGGAGCCATCCTCTTCAGCGATGCGTCACGCTCCCGCTGCCTGGCGTGGGAACATCTCCGCTTCAACCAATGAACCACCCACCACTACCAACCCTCAACCCCACCACCCAATCATGCCCAACGTAACATCATCCCCGCCCCCCAGCTCGGCCAGCGCAAGCCCAGTGTCTGATACCGGGGCCAAGCTCGTTCATTATCTCCGCGCCGGTTACCCCGGCCTCTACCTGCTCTCGCACGAGGAGCAGCGCGTCGAGGCCGAGTTCAAGGCCATCGCCGGGCAGCTCGGCTACAGCCTCTGCTTCTGGTCCGTCGCGGACGGACTGGTCAACACCACGAGCAACCAGGCCGTGGATGCGCCGGACCCGCTGGCGGCCTTGGACGCGCTCGCCGGGCTGCCGGAGCAGTCGGTCGTCCTGCTCAAGGACTACCACCTGTTCCTCCAGGACCCGAGTTCGCTGCTGCTCCGCAAGCTCAAGGACACGCTGCTGCTCGCCAAGACGCAGCAGAAGCATCTCGCCATTCCGGCCTGCCGGCTGTGCCTGCCACCGGAACTGGAACGGGAGTTCACGGTGGTCGAGTTCCCGTTGCCGGGCAGCGACGCATTGCGCCCGGTGCTCGATAACATCCTGCTCTCGGCCAAGCTCGAACCGCTTACAGGCGAGGCGGGAGAGGCGGTGCTCGCCGCTGCCTCGGGCCTGACGACGATGGAAGCGGAGAACGCCTTCGCGTTGTCCGTCGTGGAGGCCGGATGCGTGCGACCCGCCATCGTGGCGCGGGAGAAGGCCCAGGCGGTCAAGAAGACCGGGCTGCTCGAAGTCATCGAGGCCCGCGAGTCTTTGGATGACATCGGCGGGCTGGACCAGCTCAAGGAATGGCTGCTCCAGCGTCGGCACGCCTTCGGGCGCCGAGCGCGGGAGTATGGCCTGCCGGTGCCCAAGGGCGTGCTCATCGTGGGCCTGCCCGGCACGGGCAAGAGCCTGACGGCCAAGGCCACCGCGCAATCCCTGGGTGTCCCGCTGCTCAAGCTGGACGCCGGGCGGATCTTCGCCGGGCTGGTCGGGCAGAGCGAAGGGAACCTCCGTTCTGTGATCCAGACCGCCGAGGCCATCGCGCCTTGCGTGCTCTGGTGCGAGGAGCTGGAGAAGGCGTTCAGCGGGACGAAGTCCAGTGGCAGCACGGATGGCGGCACGACCTCCCGGGTGTTCGCTTCGTTCCTAACCTGGTTGCAGGAGAAGACCAAGCCAGTGTTCGTGGTCGCCACGGCCAATGACGTGACCCAGTTGCCGCCGGAGCTGCTCCGCAAGGGGCGCTTCGACGAGCTGTGGTTCGTGGACCTGCCCAATGAGCGGGAACGCGAATCCATCTGGAAGCTGGTCATCGATCGGCATGGCCGCGACCCGGAGCAGTTCGACGTGGCGCAGCTCGCCAGGATCACCGACGGGTTCACCGGGAGTGAGATTGAGGCCGCGTTCACGGAGGCGCTGTTCCTGGGCTTCGAGCGGGACCGCGAGCCGACGAACCTGGACATCGCCGGGGTGCTCAACGAGTTCGTGCCGCTGGCCAAGCAGATGGCGGAACAGATCACCGGCCTGCGCCAGTGGGCCAAGGGCCGGGCGCGACTGGCCACGTCACCTGCGGTGCCGGAGCGCAGGCTCCGGAAGCTGGCAGCGTGAGCAGGAGGGAATCCGCTGCGAGGCGGGCTTCCTTTTACCTGTCAGGCCAAACTCGGCTTACCATCGCCGCTCTGCTCACACTGCTCTCGCTAAATCACCGGCATGGACGGCTTCGGCCATCACACCCCACTGGAGGAAAGACTGTGACCAACCCCTCGCTTAACCGCACGCGGTGGACGCGGGAGCAAATCCGTGCCGCCCGCCTGGCGCCGCTCTTGCCACTGCTCCAGCAACGCGGGCTTCAGCTCGTCGCCGGCGAGGTGGGCAACTTTGCGTTACCCGACTATCCCGGCCTCACCGTCAAAGACAGTTACCGGCGCTGGCCCGAGCGTGACCTGGCCGGCGACACCATTGACTTCTGCATGCGCGTCCTCGGTTTCTCCTTTCACGAAGTCCATGCGCCAGATCACCGGCACCTAAAACACCGCCGGGATCGTAACGCTACGACCCGAGTGCGGCCAGCTCAGCGGGGCAAGGTCAAAAACTCGGTCTTGCGATGCCAGTGCGGCCAGCCGGCCGGAGTGCTGTCCCAACCCCTGCTTTACGATGCCAGCGCGGTGAAAAATCCACGAGCCGATGTCCAACTAGGAAATTAACCAACGTCGTCGTAGGCTTACGATCAGAGCGCGGCTATTGGGCTACAGAATACGATGCGAGTGTGGCCCAGTTCCCGGAAACCCTGCGACGCCAAATCGGTCGTTCTTACGATGTCAAAAAAGTTCGTAACAGACATTTGAGCGCAGTCTTCGACGCCATGCAGGATGGATTGTTTGTGCGCCCGGAAGGCATGCGCCGCGATGTGGCGTGGTTCTTCTCGCTGCCGATTCCGCAAGCGGTGTGGGAGATGTTCGCTCCGTTGCAGAATGAGGATTTCGTTCAGTTTGTGGAGAAGTGTCGGGGGTGGAAGTAGCGGGCTGATCTTGCTCAAGAGCCGGCTCATTTAGTCGTTCCGAAGCGCATCGCCGCGCGGTCACTTTTTTCTTCGCTGGATCTCTCAATACTTTATCCTCTCCGCATGACACGAATGGCCTGGCTCCTCTTCGGATGGCTCAGCTTTTCGTTTGCTCTGGCGGCGCAAACGGCGGCTCCCTCGCTCGTGTTTGATGCTCTGCACAAGCAGGTAGTGGCCCGAGTGGGGCAGACCAACGTCGTGGTGAGCTTCATGCTCACGAATGTCTCCACCGCTCCGATTGTCATCCGCGACGTGTCGCTCTCCTGCGGATGCAGCGCGGCCAGTATGCCGGCGAAGCCGTGGACGCTGAAGCCGGGCGAGCATGGGCAGGTGACGGTCACGACGGATGTGCGCGGGAAGCGCGGGTCACTGGTGAAGACGGCCATCGTGTATGCCAGTTCCGGGACGCGGGTGCTGACGTATCAAGTGGACATTCAGGAACCGACCACGCCGGAGGAACGAGCGCGGAACCAATCCATCGCCAAGGCTGACCGGCTGGCGGTGTTCCGGGGCGAGTGCGCCAAGTGCCACGCTGAACCGGCGAAGGGGAAGCTGGGCAAGGAACTGTTCGCCGTCGCCTGTGGCATTTGCCATGAGGCGGAACACCGGGCTTCGATGGTGCCGGACTTGAAGGTGCTCAAGAAACCGACAGCCCGCGACTACTGGCTACAATGGATTGCGCACGGGAAGGTGGACACGCTGATGCCGGGGTTTAGTCAAAAGGCAGGCGGGAGGCTGACGGAGGAACAGGTTCGGTCGTTGGTGAAATTACTCTCCCGGTCCTCGGAGAGGGCGCAGTAGATGTGAGCGGTCATGAAGTGTCACCATTTCGCCCTTCCTGCCTCTCGTCACCGACTTCATGGCAGTGAATCACTGCGCCCCCACCTCGAAATCAATCAGCCTATCTCTCTGATCCAAGAATATCCACGTCTGCATTGAGATGGTCGAAGTATGCCCGGCCGCAAACGCCCGACTGCGCTTCTGCGCGAGCCGTTCATTCCAGTTTGTCGCGGTAGTTTTCAGGGGAACTGAATTGGCCGCTGAACCAAGCCGCTCAATCGTGAAACGCACCCCTAGCGTTGTCTCGACCACGCTCAACGGAGCGTTCGTGGCTTGCAACGAGCTAAGAATGTTTCTCCGGTGCTTGATGTCGTTCAGGCCGCAACCGAGCAAAGCGGACCCCATGACGAGCAAGAGCCAAGTTGACTGACGAAAGGCCACGATTAGCCTTCTGTTCCCTTGCAGGCATCCTCACACGAGAGATGTTTCAATTCCCGGCCGCGCTTCCGCCAAAGATGCATCGCGACGAGCAGGGTTGCCGATGCAGATACAACCCAGAACCAACGAGTCTGTAGCCGCATAACATCCACTCGATATTCCAAACGACCGATATTCTCCGGAGGGGAAAACAGCCAACGATAATTCACGTTCGGATAGCCATTGCCTGCGACAGGCGTGGCCCACGGTGGAAACAACGTCAGGCCCGTCAGAACGACCACGGTCGCAATCGCCAAAAGCACGTTTGCGAATCTTGCGGACATGTTTTCAGTAGTAGGACTGCGTTCCCTTGGTTGGGGTTGAATATTCGATGTATATGCCCCAATTCACCTCGGCCACTTTTGGTGAACCGGACTTGCTTGCATCAAGGACGAAAGTTTTGAAATCAAAGTGGCCTGGACCGATGACGCTACCAAAGTAAACTGGGAATTCGGACTCTTTCAAACCAATGAAGCCCGGCTCATCCTTAAATGTCAGTGTGAGGCCGCTCCAGCTTCCACCAGCTTGGGTGTTCCAGTTGGAGCCGTCCCACCAGTTCCCCAAATCGCTAGTCCACCCCTTGTAGACGTCTCCTAATCCCCCTCCGAAAGTCGTTCGTCCCTGCTTATCTTGCCGGATTCGGCAAAACTTTTTGTCTGAGCCCGGTTTGAGCACAAGCTCAAACGTAACCGCCAAACGCTTCTCGTAGCGCCAACCACTGAATGAGAGGCCGGGCCAGCTTCCGATCCATTTTCGGTTAGTAATTTTGAACGACTTCACATCGCATCCAGGGGCACAGAGGCCTAGCAAATCGAAATGAGCAACTGGGTCATTACGTGCTATTGCGAATAAATTGGAACCTCCTTCTTCCTCAATCGGATCACGAGACGCAAACCGGCCCACCGTCGGGTTGTAGAACGCGCTTGCGTCGGACACCGCGCAGAGAAGCACCGCGAGGCTCAGAGCGTGAAGGGAAGAAGGGGGAGCTTTCATGGCTTGGTTTTGGTGGCTGGGATAATTTCTACCACCGTGGGCGGGCCTGTCAACCGCGCGTGCTCCTAGCAGCCTTGGCCTCTCCACGGTGATGGGCACGAACGCTTGTCAGCGTTTTTGCTCTTTGGTTGTTCGCCTCAGCAATGCCTGTTCAAACAGGCGCTGCTGTTCGGCAATGAAATACTCCCAGTGGTTTGTCGGCACAGAGCGGACTGACCCATCCAGCAGCGCAACCGTCTGGGCCGCTGAACGCCTGCCGTCCCAGCGATAACCCAGGGAGCTTTCCCAGAGGATTGCCAAGCCAGGATCGTCGTCTTTTCGCAAGCCAGCCCGATATACCCACGTGCAATGTTGCGCGGTAAGAGAACCGTTTGTAGCACAAATCTCCCTCGCTAGAGCGGCGGCTCCGGTAAGCCCGGCGAGAAAGTCCGGTTTGGATAAGAACTCCGGCGTCAGCAACTGCAATGATGCAACCCCGTTCTGTTCCTTGTCGGGCAGCCAGCCGCCGTGTTCATCGGCGTAGTTTAACAAGGCGCTCTGAACAACCTGCAGCCACGCGGTCCGAATGCCATGCGGATAGTAATGGGTTCGGGCTACCCATCCGAAAATAGCCAAGCCAAGCAACCCAACTGCCGCGAACCGAAGCCAGCGAGGGAGAGAAGTTTGCCATGGTTTGGCTCTGGCTGTTGTCACGATTACAATTGAGACAGTTGGGGCAGCCCCACTCGTTCGATTCTCTCTGCCCAATCATTTTGGAGGGTCAATCGAACTTAACACTGGCATTAACCAAGCGGGGACTGTCCTTGTCATCCGCCCAGATAAATTCTCCGCCTTCCGTTATGACCAAAAGGCCCGGACGGCTGAACCGCGCTGAACGAAGGCCAAATCTCGCTTGGTAAGAAATGTCCGAGACGCGGAACTGGTTAGTCAGGACGGATAGCTGCACCGAGGTTTCACCGATGTAGCGGCTCAAATCAATGTCTGTCGGTTTGCCATCCTTGATCCAGGCACGCCACACCGTAGTGAGAGTCAGTCCTTCGACCTTGAGCGCCACATCTTCACCTCCCCTTTCCAAGGCAATCAGAAACGAGATTAAGATGCACACGCCAAGCAAGGCAACGCCAGTCACCATAATGGGCCGTCGAAGGTGCATTGATTGCTAGGGCAAGACAAAAGGTTGGCTATTGTTCAACTGTTGTGCGTGCCACAACCAGCGGTTGGCCCAATTCCGGCAATCATTGAGAATCAACGTATAGTGCGGTGCTGCCCCCATATTGGCATCCCGTGCACCTTGGAGTAATTGCGCGTCCACATAGCTGCTGGTTGCCTGTGCGTTGATAATCCCACCCTGCATGCCATTGGCCACGATGTAGTCCCAAGCACTCTGGCCAGGGAACGGTGTTAACTCCGAGGTGCTATAATTTCGCATACAGCAGGGTTAGTTGGAGCACAGCGGTGGTTTCCGTGAGTTGATCGCGCAGTGACTGGCGCAGCCAGCGGACGAACTTTACGCTGTGCTGGGTGGCCCGCCGCGCTTGCA
>CAMCFN010000125.1 GCA_945874145.1 Akkermansia muciniphila | reverse complement strand
CGGCGGCGGCGTCCTCTTCATAGCAGAGGTCGAGTAGTGTCTCGCCTTTGAGAATGCCGACGCTGACGGCGGCGAGCTTTTTCTTGAGCGGCTGGCGGGTGATCTTGCCTTTTTCGAGCAGGCGGTTGAATGCGACGGAAACGGCGATGCAGGCACCGGTGATGGCAGCGGTGCGGGTGCCGCCATCGGCCTGGAGCACGTCGCAATCGACGTAAAGGGTGCGGGGGCCGAGTTTTTCGAGATCAACGACAGCGCGGAGGCTGCGGCCGATGAGGCGCTGGATTTCGGTGCTGCGGCCATCCGGCTTGCCGCGTGAGCTTTCGCGGTCCTTGCGCTCCAGCGTGGAATACGGCAGCATCGAGTACTCAGCGGTGAGCCAGCCGCCTTTGACGCCCTGCACCTTCATCCAGCGCGGCACTTCCTCGTTGATGCAGGCGGTGCAGATGACGCGAGTATTGCCAAAGGCGATGAGCACCGAGCCTGCGGCGTGCGGGGCGACATCAAGGATGTATTCAATTTTGCGAAGCTGGTCTGGGGCGCGTCCGTCGGTTCTGGGCATGGGCGTGCTTAGCACGGAGCGCGGGGGGGCCAAGAGATTTCGTGAAGACCTGCTTACAAAGGTGCGTCGAAGGTGATTGAACACCCGAGGCCACGGCCTTTTCCAAATGACAAAACAAACTGGCATCTGATATGCTTTTAACTGAAGACAGCACAAATCTGATCTCCATGACGCGCTTCCCTCGCCCTGGCTGCTGGTTCCGTTTTACCCCAACGGATTGGACTTTCATCCGTGACACGCTGGCCCTGACCGAGCGCGGCAAGGAGGGCTTCAAAGCAATGATGGACGACCCGGACGCGGTTCCAATCATCCTCGACAACGACAAGCTGTTCGACGCCGTCGTTGTCTCGCGCAAAGCGACGCTGCTCTCGCCGGAGTTGTTCTTCTTCATCGTGGTGCGCCATTCGCTGAAGGAATTCGGCATCAAGGAACTGGCGGTGGCGGACTACATGGCGGTGGTGTGCGCGGATTTCGGCTGCACGCCGACGAAGGGGCCGGAATACATCAACCACAGCGTGGACAGCATGTACAGCGTCGATTATCTGGAGGCGATTGAGAGCGCGAGCCGCCATCACAAGTTCTTCCTGCATGTGCAATGCGCGAACCAGTTCCTCGTGCTGACCTGTCTGTATCCTGATTTCCTGCATCGCCGGGCGGAACGTCGTGGCGCACCGGATGTGGACTACTACGAGCAGGTGGTCGTCAGCCATCTCGACTCCGCGCGCAAGCATGTGCTGGCAGAGGAGTTCGCGCTGCAGGAGACCTTTGAGAAAGTGGCCGAGTGCTTCCCACCTGCGCGACGCGCGATGAACCACACCGTGCGGGAGTATTTGAGCCTGGGGCAGTGAGCAGGGGCGGCGGCTTCGTGCCTCAGCCTTGCCCCTGGCCACCCTCTTTGATCCCTTCGGGATCGAGTGAGTTAACCGACGTCTTGCTTCGGTGCGTTGCCAGTTTGATGCGCAGCTCTGCCAGCTCTTCCTCAATATCCGCGATCTTCTTCTCCAAGGCAGCGCAGTATTTCGCTGGATCGCGCTGCTGGAGACGCTCGAAGAGGTTGAACAGCAGCGCTAGCCGCCAAAGCCGCGTCCAAAGGCCACGCAGGCGATAGGCGCGGAGAAGTTTGCCAGCGCGGATCATGCGAGCGAAGCGGAAGGCGTTCAGCACGCGCAGGAAGGCCACCAGCGGCAGCAGGATGATGACAAGATTGATCCAGTGCTTGAGGCAGTAGGTCAGCTTGTTTGGCGCGGCGGCCACCATCCAGAGAAATTCGGCAGTGAAGCCGATCCAGATGACGCAGGTGATCAGATGCGTCGCCAGAGCAAGGCGCGGGTGATTGTCCAAAGTCTCGCCGCCGGTGAGTTCCGCGCCGAGCACGGGAAGGACGAGCAACGTGAGCACGACCATCGGCAGGGCGAGTTTTTGCTCGAGTTTTTCGGACGTTTCCTCGCCCGTGGGCTTCCAACCGGCTCCAGGCAGCCAGAGCCAGCCGCGTGACGTGCTGCTGGCGGTGATCATGCGCAGCGGTGGCACCAAGGACGTGAGCAGCAGGCGTTTCAGCCGAGCAGGCCAAGCATCGTGGGCGAAAAACAGCCCGAGCAGACCTTCCATGACCACCACGGCCCAAAGTACGGCGACCACCACGCAAAACGCGGCCTGCCCCAGCAACCAGTCGCGAAACGCCTCGCCGCTGTCGCCATGCGGCAGCACGAGGCCGACGGAGGTGAGAAAGGTCAGGGCGACGACGAACATCATGCCTTGGCGAAAGGTGTCGCCTTGGGGTGCTGTGCCGGGAGAGGTCGCTGCGCTCATGTGGCGGCATGCTTACATGCGCCTCGGCGTTTGCAAAGCGCCCACTTTCCCCCATCTTCGCGCCCCTTTTATGCCCGAACTCGATAAGACCTACACGCCAGCCGATGTCGAAGCCCGCTGGTATCAGCGCTGGCTGGATGACAAATGCTTTGAAGCCGATCCCGCTCGCGTCAGCGAGAAGCGCCCGGCTTACTCCATCGTCATCCCGCCGCCGAACGTCACGGGCGTGCTGCACATGGGGCATGTGCTGAACAACACCATCCAGGACATCCTCTGCCGCCGCGCCCGCATGGCCGGGAAAGAAGTGCTCTGGCTCCCAGGCACGGATCACGCCGGTCTCTCCACGCAAAACGTGGTGGAGAAGACGCTGAAAAAGCAGGGCGTCATCAAGCACCGCGACGACCTCGGGCGTGAGAAGCTCGTCGAAAAAATCTGGGAGTGGAAGGAGACGCAGGGCGACATCATCATCAAGCAGCTCAAGAAGCTCGGCTCCTCCTGCGACTGGAGCCGCCAGCGCTTCACCTTTGATCCCGACTACAACGCCTGCGTCATGCGCGTGTTCGTGGACCTGTATAAGAAGGGCCTCATCTACCGTGGCAAGCGCATGGTGAACTGGTGCCCGTCATCCCTCACCGCGCTCAGCGATGAGGAGGTCGTCATGAAGGCGCAAAACGCCATCATGTATCAATTCAAAGTCGAAGTCGTCGAGGAACCCGGCACCTGGCTCACCATCGCCACCACGCGCCCCGAAGTGATCCCTGGCGACCAAGCAATTGCCGTGAATCCGAAGGACGAGCGCTACGCGCATCTCATCGGCAAACATGTGCGCCGTCCGCTGCCGGTCGAAGATCAGGCGCTGCTGCCGATCATCGCCGACGAGCATGTCGATTTCACCTTCGGCACCGGCGTGCTGAAGGTCACGCCCGCGCATGACAAGGCCGACTTTGAGATCGCGCAGCGTCACAACCTGGCCGCTGTCGATGTCATGCATCCGAACGGCGTGCTCAACGAGCTCGCGGGCAAAGACCTCGCCGGCATGGAGCGCTTCGCCGCCCGCAAACGCGCCGCCGAGTTGCTCGCGGAAATCGGCAGCCTCGTCAAAGAGGAGCCGTATCAGAACAACCTCGGCTACTCCGAGCGTGCCGATGTGCCCATCGAGAGCCGCTTGAGCGAGCAGTGGTTCCTCAAATACCCGAGCGTGAAGGAGAGCCAGGCCGTCGTGGCGAATGGCGAGATGAAATTCCACCCCGACCGCTGGGCGAAGGTCTATGACCACTGGATGACCGGCCTTCAGGACTGGTGCATCAGCCGCCAAGTGTGGTGGGGGCATCGGATTCCGGTGTGGCGTAAAACAAGCCCGACTGGGATTGGATCAGCCTATGTCGATGTTTCGGATCTTTTGTCGCTTCCTGATGACTTGCGCATCATCGGCAAGGATTCGCCTGAATTGGGTATCACTATTGATGGCAAAGTTGTGTCGTCCGACGCGAAGTGGCTAATGGAGGAATCACTTCGTCTTTTCGATGCCCATAATGATGATCGTGAAATTCAGATGTCTATCTGCACCACAGATGAGCGATTGATCCAGCGAATGGAAGCCCAAGGCTGGGAACAAGACCCCGACGTTCTCGACACCTGGTTCAGCTCCTGGCTCTGGCCCTTCGCCACGATGGGCTGGGCTGGCGACAAGGCCAACGACGCCAACGCCGCAACCCTCCGCGCCTTCTACCCCACCACCGACCTCGTCACCGGGCCGGACATCATCTTCTTCTGGGTCGCGCGCATGATTATGGCGGGCTACGAGTTCATGGGCGACCTGCCGTTCAAGAATGTCTATTTCACCGGCATCATCCGCGACAAGCAGGGCCGCAAGATGTCGAAGACGCTCGGCAATTCGCCCGACCCGCTCGTGCTCATCGCCCAATATGGCGCGGACGCCCTCCGCTTCGGCACGATGCGCAGCGCGCCGCTCGGCCAGGACGTGCTCTTCGACGAGAAGGACGTGGAACTGGGCCGCAACTTTTGCAACAAGCTCTGGAACGCCTGTCGTTTCCGCCAGATGCAGGGCGGCGAGGTGCAGGGCGAGATGGACGCGAAGCTCCTCTCCAGCGACGACCGTTGGATTCTCCTCCGCCTCGACCTCGCCATCCGCGAAGTCACCGACGCGCTGGCGAGCTACAACTTCGCGACCGCCGTGCAGACGCTCTACCGCTTCTTCTGGAGCGAGTATTGCGACTGGTATGTGGAGGCGTCGAAAGCCGCGTTCTTCGGCGAGGACGCCGCGCTGAAGGCGAACAAGGTCGCTGTCATCGACTTCGTCCTCTCGCACTTGCTGCGGATGTTCCACCCGCTGCTGCCCTTCATCACCGAGGAGCTGTGGCACGGGATGGGTTACTCGGCGGACATGCCGGAGGACCAGGGCGGCAAGACCATCATGTTCGCCCGCTGGCCCAAGCCGCTCTCCGACGACGAGAAGGAAGCCTGGGGCCTCGACGACACGGTGGAGACGTTTGCGAACGCGAAGTTCGAGTTGGTCACGCAGGGCCGGAATCTTAAGACGCAGTTCAACATCGGCGCAGGCAAGAAGGGCAAGTTCACCCTCAAGCCCGCCGGCCAACTCGACCCGAGCGAGGCTGAGGTTCTTCGCCTGCTCCTGAGCGCGGAGTCGCTCGACCTCGACCCGAACTACGCGCCGAGGAAAGGCACGCCCACTACGCTGACCAAGCTCGGCGAGCTTTACCTGCCACTGGACGGCCTGGTGGACACGGAAGCCGAGCGCGCCCGCCTGACGAAGGAGGTCGTGAAGATCGAGGCTGAGATCGGGAAAGTGGAGCAGAAGCTCGCCAACCCGAGCTTCGCGCAGAAAGTCCCGCCCGCCGTGCTGGAGGAGCACCGGCAGCGTCTCGCCGACTGGCAGGCGAAGCTGGCGCAGACGAAAAGCGCGATTGAGGCGTTGGGATAGGAGCGCGGACGCCCACGTCCGCAGCGCATTCTCCAGCCCGAATGGGTAACAGATAACGAGTCCCGCAGCCGGACGTGGGCGTCCGGGCTCCAAAAGTAGACGGGCCGACCTGATTGGTCGGCCCGTTTGGTGAGCTGGTTAATTTGACGGAGACTACTTCTTCTTGTCGTCCGCCTTCTTGGCCTTCTTCTTCGCATCTTCCTTCTTGTCGTCTTTTTTCTCGTCCTTCTTCTCGGCAGGCTTGGGCGGCTCGGCTTTTTTCTCGGCGGCAGCTTTCTTGGCTTCCTCGGCCTTCTTGTCCGCCTCGGCCTTGGCGGCAGCGGCGACGGCGGCGAAGGCTTTCAGATCCGCGCCGTTGTCAATGCGCGCCGTGGGCAGTGCTTTTTTCAACTCAGCGACACCGGCATCCGTCACCTTGGACTCGAAGAGATAGACGCTCTGTAGCTTCTTCAAACCGGCGAGCTGCTTGAGGCCGGCGTCCGTGACCTGCGTGCCAACTAGGTTAAGGTATTCGAGGTTCGCGAGGCCCTTGAGACCTGCGAGGCTGGAGTCCTTGACCGTGGCATTGGCAAGGTTGAGGCGGCGGAGGTTGGTGATTTTGCCCAGTTTGGCGAGGTCTGCGTCGGTGACTTCCACTCCGGCGGCGTTCAGCTCAATGAGGTTGCTCACGTCCTTGATCTGGTCCCACACCTTGGCGTCGAACTTCTTGCCGACAACGCGGAGGTTGATGTAGCGCCAGTTGCTGCCCTGCGCGATTTCGCGGGCGGTGATGCCGGCCTTCGTCAGTTCGGCGACGGCCTTGGTTTCGGCGGCGCTGGCCTTGGGGGCGGGCGGGAGGTCGGCTTCTTTTTTACCGCCTGCTGCGGCAGCCGCAGACAGCTTCAAGCCGGACGGCCAGTCAGCGCCGGCGTCAATCCACGCCTTGATGAGGTCGGTGGTGGCCTTGGAGAGCGGCTCGCCCTTCGGGGGCATGATGTCGTCGTGCCCCTTGGCGAGCGTGATGACCTTGTAGAGACGGCTGTCGGCGGACTTGCCGGGAACGATGCCCGCGAGGCCGCTGTCACCGCCCTTGAAGGCGGCTTCCTTGGAATCGAGGCGGAGCTTGCCCTTTTGCTTCTCGGGCCCGTGACATTCCAAGCAGGTTTTGGCGAGGATGGGGCCGATATCCTTGGCGAAATCAGGCTTGGCGGCAGCGAAGGAAGTCGCAGCACTCAAAGTGACGAGAGCAAATAGTGGCTTGGTGAGTTTCATGTTTGGATGATTTTCAACGGACGATCGGACGAAAAGCAAGGCTGGGGGATTCTAAACACAAGATGGCAGGCAGCGTAGGGCACCGCCATCGCGGTGGCATCAGTAATCGGCGATGGAGCCATCCTTCAACGTGGCCCCTGGCCACTTGTAGGTCTGCGGCTTCTTCGCCGCCTCCGCAATGATCTGCTCGTCCATCTCGACGCCGAGGCCGACGCCGGTAGGCAGTGCGACGTAGCCTTCCTTGTCCACCTGCCAGTCCATCGTGGCAATGCCCTTGGGGTTGAAGCCGAAGTTGGTAGGATAGAATTCGTGGATGAGGAAGAGCGGCGTGGCCGCGATGGCGTGGATGCTGGCCGAGATGCCGAGGTTGCTGGCGGTGCAATGCGGCGCCAGCGGGACAAAGAAGGTTTCCGCGAGGGCGGCAATCTTCCGCATCTGACTGATGCCGCC
>CAMCFN010000124.1 GCA_945874145.1 Akkermansia muciniphila | reverse complement strand
TGGAGGCGGACACCTTGACGGAAAGCGAGCGGGCTGACAATTCAGGAGACACCCCGCAGCGAAAAAGTGCTTTCTCACCTGACAAGAGCGAGGCTTTTTGCTAGAGCTTTCCTTGAAAGTGGAAAGGGAAACCTCCTGACTTCTTAGTTTGAACCCTGTGGGTCATGCAAATGGTGCGGGATGAATCGGACAGTGCAGCAACGGAACGGGCGCATCGCGTCCGATGGATGCTGCTTTACCGGACGCCCATCCCAGCCGCCGCTTAAACAAATCTAACCTCGTCGTGATCGCTGTCCGTCGCCTACTTCTATGAGCTTTGCCAACTTCCGCCACCACCTTGCTTGGGTCTGTCTTTGTTCCTTTGTCACCTTGGCGCAGGCGCAAGTCTGGACCGACATCTCCGCCAATGTTCCCGGTGCCGTCACCACGGGAAACATCGGGCCGATGGCCACGGACGGCACACGTTTGTATGTGTTGGGACAGACAGGCGTCTTCGTGAGCGAAGACGGAGGCGCAACTTTCACTGCCATCAACACGGTCCAAGGCGCGGGCTACAGCCTCGGACAGTATGGCCACCGCTTCGTCGGGGTGGCCAACGGTCTCGTGTGGGTGGGCACCGATCCCGGCAGCGCGGCACTCAATGACGGGCTGGCCACGCTGCACCGGCTCACCCCCGGACAGACGACGTGGCAGAAGAGCAGCACGGGATTTCCCGTGGGCACGACAGGGAATCAGGCGGATGACATCGCTTACGACGCCAGCACGGGAAAGTATTATGCGATTGGCGCGATTGGCGGGGTGTTCGTGTCCTCGGACGGGGTGAGCTGGGAGTCGCGCAACAACGGGAATGGCGGCCTCGGCCTGCCGGCGACGGTGGAGGCGTTTAATGGCACGGCCTTCGCGGTGCGGCCGCTGGGCGGCGTCAACCGCTCGGTGGACCAGGGGTTGAACTGGACTCCGACGGGGGGCATTCCGGGGCCAGGTTCTGGCACGCTGTTGCGACTGGGCAATCGCCTGCTCATCGCGACCGTGGGCAACAACACGCTGCAAGACGGACTGTATTACTCCGACGATCTGGGCGTGACGTGGAGCTTCACCCAGCAGATTCCGAATCAATACGACCTGACCACGGACGGCACGCTGGGCTACGCGGCGGGCAATGGTGGCAGCGGCCCGGTGCTTTACTTCACGGGCACGGGCGGGACGACGTGGGACACCCTCTCCACGGCCGGCATCACGAACGCGATCAATCGCGTGGTGCGCGTTGGCGGACAGTTCTTCGTCACGGGTCAGGGGCGGCTCTATCGCGGAGATGCGGCTTCCCTAAACCTCCTGCCCACCACGGTCATCACACGGCAACCGGTGGGTGGGGGCGTGAACGAGGGCGGAAACTTCACCTTCAGCGTCGAAGCCGTGGGCGCAGGGCCGTTCACGTATGTCTGGAAAAGGGATGGCTCGCCCATCGGAGGTGCGCCGAACAGTGCGACCTACCCCATCACTGGAGCCACCAGCGCCGCCGCCGGGGCCTACACCGTTGAAGTGACCGGCGGACGAGGAACGGCCACGAGCACGGCGGTGAACTTGTATTACTCCCCGGCCACGGCAGGAACCTTGGACTACGCCTTCAGGCCGGCTACGCCGCAACTCGTAAGCTCGGTGGTTTTCCCCATCTTCACCACCAACATCAGCGGAACGATCTACGCGGCGGCGCAGGAATCGGGCGGCGGAGTTGCGTTCGGCGGCGCGGGCTTCAACGCCGTGCAGTCCAACTACCGGGTAAGGCTGGCCAAGGTCGATCCGACTGGCCGACTGGACCCGTCGTTCGTTACTGGCACTGGCCTGAACATCGGTTCCGGGCCGACGGTGGAGGTCTTTGCGGTCCTGCCGCTCGCCAACGGCGAGTTGCTGGTGGGCGGTGGCACGGACACCGGCGGCGGACAACTCTGGCGGCGTTACCGGGCGGACGGCAGCGTGGATGCGGGCTGGCCTGCCCCAGTGGAACTCAGCAGCAGCATCTACAAAGCAGCGCTCCTGACCGATGGGAAAATTCTTGTGGCCGGGCGTTTCCCCGGCGGGCTGTTGCGGCTGAATGCCAATGGCACAGTGGACCGCTCGTTCGTGGGGACTTCGACCCTGGGCACAGTGCGGGACTTCGCCGTGCAGCCGGATGGTAAAATCGTGGTGGTTGGCGAGTTCACCGCGCCGGTGAACCGCGTCGCACGTTTGAATGCGAACGGCTCGCTGGACAACACCTTCACCGTCGGGACCGGCGCGAACGCCACCGTTTACGCCGTGGCCCTCCAGTCCGATGGCGCGGTCGTCATCGCGGGCAACTTCACCACGTTCAACGGCACCGGACGGACCCGCGTGGCCCGGCTGACCAGCAACGGGGCGCTCGACTCAGGCTTCAATCCCGGCACCGGACCGAACGCGACCGTCCGCGACCTGACCATCGCGGCGGATGGTTCCGTGTATGTCGGCGGAAGCTTCTCGCTGGTGGCAGACACGGCGCGGGCCCGCTTTGCGCGGCTCACCCCGACCGGCGCGCTCGACCCGGCATATCCCGACGCACAGTTGGACAACAACGTGTTCTCCCTGAACCTGCAGCCCGACGGCCATGTGCTGGTGGGCGGGCAATTCACCACCGTGGGTGGGGCCCCGGCGGCTGGCCTGGTGCGGCTGTTCGGGCAGCCAGTTCCGCTGGCCATCGTTGGCCACCCGACCACGCAACGGGCGGACGCCGGCGGCACCGCCACCTTCCGGGTGGCAGCGACCGGCACCACGGCAATTACCTACCAATGGCGGCGCAACCTGATGAACCTTTCCGATGGCGCGGGCATCAGTGGTGCCAGCGGTCCCGTGCTCACGCTGACGGGTGTGACCTTGGGGCAGGAGGACAGCTACGATGTCGTGGTCAGCAACGGCTCCGGCAATCTCACCAGCAGCCCGGCCGCCTTGCTGGTGAACGCGGCTCCGGTTGTGGAGGCGCATCCTTTGGGCGGCACGGCGGGTCGCGGAAATACCTACACGTTCAATGTCGCCGCGCGCGGCTTGGACCCGCTGACGTATCAATGGCGCAAGGACAACACCGATATTCCCGGGGCGACTAACGCGAGCTTCACGCTCGGACCCACGGTCGGCACGGACGCCGCCGCCTATACGGTCCGCGTTCAAAATGGCTCCGGCAGCGCCACCAGCGATCCCGCTGTGCTGGTCGTGTCGGAGCTGCCCGGCAGTGTGGAAAACATCTTCCGCCTCAGCGGCACCGGGCCGAATGCCACTGAAATGGCCGACGTGGCGGATGCAGGCGGCGGCAAGGTTTACGTCGCCGGCTATTTTTCGAGCTGGAACGGCGACAATACCAAGGACGGCATCGTGCGCCTGAACGCGGACGGCAGCCTCGACACCGGGTTTGGCAACAACGGCAACACGGTCGATCGGTTGGTGGTGCAGCCGGATGGCAAGGTAATCGTCTCGGGTGGCATCGGGTTCAAGCGTCTGAACTCGAACGGCTCGGTGGACAGCTCGTTCGTGCCGCCGATTGACGGCGACAACAGCGCGCTGCTGCTTCAGCCGGACGGGAAGGTGATTGTGGGCCGGAGCTTCACATCAGCGAACGGCGACCCCTACGAGATGATCCTGCGGCTGAACGTCAACGGGTCGGTGGACAATACGTTCTACGTGGGGAGCGGCTTCAGCATTGGCAGCTTCGATAATCTCCGCTCCCTCGCGCTCATGCCGGACGGCAAATTGATCGTGGGCGGACAGTTCACTTCGTATCAGGGATCAAACGCTCCGCCCGTCATCCGCCTCAATGCCAACGGCGTCCGCGACGCAGTCTTCAACCCCACGACGCTGGTGAACGGGACCGTGGAGGGCGTGGCGGTGCAATCGGATGGCCGCGTAATCGTTGTGGGAAACACCATTACCAGGCTCAACCAGGATGGTTCCGTGGACCCCTCCTTCCAATCGAGCAACCAGTTCAACGGCCTCATCCGGCATGCTTTGGTGCTGCCGGATGGCAAGATCGCCGTGGCCGGTGACTTCACTGCTTACACCAACTCACAGCCGGGCACGGTCGTCAACGGGATGGCCCGGCTCAATGCCAACGGATCGCTCGACTCGAACTTTGCCGCCAATCAGGGCCTCGGCGCGCGCCAGAACACGCGCGTGAACCGACTGGCCTTGCTGGGAGATGGCAAGCTGGCGGCCGCCGGCACGTTCAAGGACTTCAGCGAGCAGCCGCGCTGGTATGTGACCAAGGTGCTGAACGAGCAGCCCGCCCTGGCCTTCCTCGCGCAACCCGCCAGCAGCACCCCCGCCGTGGGGAGCACGCTGCGGCTTTCAGTCTCTGCTACCGGCACGAACGCCATCAGCTATCAGTGGCGGAAGCAGGGCACAAACTTGGTGAACGGCGGCAGTATCTCCGGGGCCACCACGGCCACACTGGTCATCACGGGAGTCGCGGCGGGCGACGCGGGGTCGTATGACGTGGTGATCTCGAACGGAGCCGGTTCGCAAACCAGTGCGGCGGTCAGCCTCACGCCGATGAGCGGCCCCGTGGTGGTCATTCCGCCGGCCAGCAAAAATGTCATCACCACATCCACGTTGAGCCTGAGCGTCATCGCCGTCGGCAATGGCACGCTCACTTACCAATGGCGCAAGGACGGCACACCGCTCGTCAACGGCGGCACCACGAACGGAGCCACCACGTCCAGCCTTAGCATCACCAACGCTCAGACGGCCAACTCCGGGGCGTATGAGGTCGTCATCACGGACAGCGTCGGCACTGTCACCTCGGCGGTCGCCCAAGTCACCGTCGCCATCCAGTCCGGCTCACTGGATGCCGCATGGGTGCCAGCGACCATCAACAACCAGATCGAGGATCTGCTGCTCCTGCCGGATGGCAAAATTGTCATCGCCGGCACGTTCACCTTGGTGGGCGGAGTCGCCCGCAGCCAGGTGGCCATGCTGAACACCAACGGAACGCTGAACACGAACTTCGCCGCCACCGCCACCTTGACCAGCATCGTCAGCAACAGCCGCCGGCTCGCCTTGTTGCCGGATGGCAGGATTCTCCTGTCCGCCCATAACGGCACCGCCGGCGGGGTCTATGCCTACGATACCAACGGCGTCCGCACTGCGCTGTTCTTCCCGTCGGGACTGACGACGGACATGTTGGTCGAAGACAACACCCATATCATCGTCACCGGCAGCACTTCCGTTCGCCGCTTCGCCTTCAACGGAACCACCTGGTTGCAGGACGCCACCTTCACTGGCCCGACCTTCAACGGCATCACGGTGGACCGCATCATTCGTCAGCCGGACGGCAAATACATCGTGGGCGGCTACTTCCAAAACGTGGACAGCATCTTCAGTCCGTTCGTGGCGCGGTTGAACGCCAACGGCACACGGGATGCCAGCTTCACCGTCAGCACCGGCCACTCCGCGAACATCTACGCCCTGGCGCTCGACCCGCAGAACAACGTCCTGGTGGCAGGCGGCATGACCTACATCGGCGGCGTCACCTCCGTCACGGGCGTGGCCCGGCTGAGTTCAGCGGGCGTGGGCGACGCCACGTTCAAGCCCAACGTGGGCGACATGCGGGACCTCTTGGTGCAGAACGACGGCAAGGTGATCCTCGTGGGCCGGAACACCTCGAACGGCATCGGCATCTACCGCTTCAACCCCGATGGCACCCCGGACACCAGCTTCATCGCCGGCACGGGCATCGGCACCACGACCTATATCTATGCCGCCGCCTTGGCCCAGAACGGCGACCTCTACATTGCCGGCAGTTTCACCACTTACAACGGCACCACGCGCAACCGCATCGCCAAGCTGAACAACGACCCCGGCCAACTCGCCGGACCTTCGCCCACCTTCGCTGAGTGGAAGGCCGACAAAGGCTTGCCCGTCGGCCAGGACGGCCCCGGCGACGATCCGGATGGCGACGGTCTGGCCAACCTCGCCGAGTTCGCCTTTGGCACGCACCCCATGCAGTCGCAATCCCGCGTGCTGCCCGCCAACCGGACCCACTCCGAGGGCGGAGAAAATTACCCGGCGCTCTCCTTCATCCGGCGCAAGAACCTCAACGGCGCGAACGTCGTGGTGGACGCCTTCACCAGCATCCCCTTCGGCAGCGCGGCGGCCACCACGCAAGTTGGCCAACCCGAAGACCTCGGCGACGGCACGGAACGCATCACCCTCCGCGCGCAGACACCGCTGCGCAGTTTGCAGCGCTTCTACTTCCGCACCCGCGTGCAGGTGCCCTAAACGTCAGGCGGGCCGTGAGACGCGGCATGATGGGCGAAGCCATTCGACCGATAGAAGCGATGGTGAATTGCCGACGCGCAAAGCCTGACCTCATGCCCCAAACGCTGCGTTCACAGGCAACAACCGGGGGGGACTTATAACGGGCTGTTGGAAACCGGGCAGCGCTCAAATCACTTGTCGAAGCGCTGGCGCATCGAGCTGCGGCCTACTCATACCGCAGGGCTTGGATGGGATTGAGCTTGGCTGCTTTTAGCGCCGGGAAAAGGCCGGCCAAGATCCCCACCGCAACGCTGAAGGCAAAGGCGAGGAACATGCTCTCCACGGTGATCACCGGCGTGTTCTCCGTGGGGGACAGGATGATGAGCAGCTTCACCAGCATGTTCGAGGTGAACAGGCCAGCCACGCCGCCTAGAATGGCGATGACGACGCTCTCGACCAGGATCTGGGTGAACACATCGAAGAACGTGGCCCCGATGGCCTTGCGGATGCCAATCTCGCGGACGCGCTCGGTGATGCTGGCCAGCATGATGTTCATGATGCCGATGCCGCCCACCAGCAGGCTGATGGCCGCGATGATGCCCCCGCTCATGCGCGCGTTCTGAATGGCCTGCGTGATGCCTTCGGACCAGTTCTCCTGCGTGCGGAAGGAGAAATCTTCAATGCCCTTATGCGTGTGCAGCATCACGTTCTTCGCCTGCTGCAAGGCCTCGTCCATCTTTTCGATGTCGGCAATTTTAATGGACAGCGTGGAGAGGCGCGGGTCGGGGACAAACTCGGCGGTGCTGCCGGAGACACTGGCGGAGCTGCTCCGGCTGCCGTAGCTGCCGCTGCCGCTGCCCGAGGTGCCACTAGCCGCCCGGAAGCGCAGCCACATGGTGTTGAGGGGGATGTAAACGGAGTTGTTCTTCATGTCGAAGACGAACCCGCCCATGCTGCGGCTGCCGCCTTTGCTGCCCATGCTGCCGTAGCCCCGGCTCCGCTCTGGCCCGGTGCCCTTGGGCTCCGGGGGCTTGGCGGTTTGCAGCTCGCGACGTTTCTTGTCCTGGTCGCTTTCGTAGTGCTCGAACATCCCGATGATCTTGAACCGCTGGTTGTTGATGTTCACGAACTCGCCGACGGGGATGATCTCCCGCCCAATCTGCTCCGGCGATCCGAACAGCGCGTCGCGCACGGCTGTGCC
>CAMCFN010000123.1 GCA_945874145.1 Akkermansia muciniphila | reverse complement strand
GACAAGCTCATCGAGAACATCCGCAGCCCGCACGCGACCGCCGAGATGCAGCAGCGGCAACTCGGTTTGCTCCGCCAGTTGAACGCCGAGCACCAGGCCGCGCGCGCCACCGACTCGCGGCTCGACGCGCGCATCCAGTCCTTTGAACTCGCCTTCCGCATGCAGATGGAGGCGAGCGATGCGTTTGATCTCAGCAAGGAACCAGAGCATCTGCGGTCGCTCTACGGCGAGCACGTCCACGGGCGGCAGACGCTCATCGCGCGGCGGCTGCTGGAGCGCGGCGTGCGCTTCGTGCAACTCTGGCACGGCGCGGGCCAGCCGTGGGATAACCACGACAACATCGAGGGCAACGTCCGCAAGCTCGCCGCGCAGATTGACCAGCCCATCGCCGCGCTCATCGCGGATCTCAAGCAGCGCGGGATGTTCGAGGACACGCTCATCCTCTGGGGCGGCGAGTTCGGCCGGACACCCACGGTGGAGCTGACCGACGCGGGCAAGTCCAAGCTGGGCCGCGACCACAACCACTACGGCTTCAGCGTGTGGATGGCGGGCGGCGGCATCCGGGGCGGCACCGTCCACGGCGCGACGGACGAGTTCGGCTTCAAGGCCGTGCAAGACCGCACCTCAGTCCACGACCTGCACGCGACGATGCTCGACCGCCTCGGCTTCGACCACGAGCGGCTGACCTATCGCTACGCGGGGCGCGACTTCCGGCTGACGGATGTGCATGGGCGGGTGATGCGGGACATTGTGGCGTGAGTGGAGAGGAAAATGACGGTGGAAGTCTGGCGCCTTCAGCGTCGGCGAAGTTTCCGTTCTTCATAGTCGGAGTGGCGGCGACAATCGGCATCCTCCTCTTCATCGGCGCGCTGTATTCGGAGGATACGAAGCAGAACCGGAGGCAGATGGAGTGCGTTTCAAACTTGATGCAGATTGATGGCGTGAGCCAAGCGTGGGCCTTGGAAAGTAAAAAGGCGGTGACCGACACTTACTCGCTCACTGACACGACGATGCTCCAATACACCAAAGGGTCGGTTCTCCCCATCTGTCCGTCGGGCGGCACCTACACTCCAGGGACCAACCTCAACGATGTTCCCAGATGCAACGTCCCCGGCCACCAACTGCTCTACAAGACGCCCATGGGCGGGTATCCGCGATGAGTTCACGGGTATGCACCGGCACATGATGCAGGATGGGCTGCGGGATGCGGTCACTTGATTTCGAGAAGGAACTCAAAAGTGTTAACGCGCGCCCCGCCGTGAACCTCCAAAACCTTGCGGGGACAAAAGCCCCGCTCGGCTTAGAGACTGGCAGCCAGCTCTTTTAGCTGTTTGGTGGCAATCCCAACGGGGCGGTCCAGCGGGATGCCGGCGCACGCTAGCAGCGTGGTGAGCAGGTCGCCTTGATTGCCCCGGGTATCGGGCAGGAATCTTCCCGAGTTGATGGCCCCGCCTCCCCGTCCGGCAACGATGAACGGAAGGTTTTCCCGGGAATGCTTATTACCGTCCTCCAGGCCAGAACCCCACATCATGATGCAGTTGTCGAGCAGTGTGCCGTCGCCTTCCCGCAGGCTCTGCATCTTCTTCACCATGTAGGCGAATTGGGCGATGTTGAAGGCGGTGATCGCGGCGACTTTGTTGAGCTGCTCGGGCTTGTTGTTGTGATGGGTCTGAGAGTGATGCTCGTCCTTGAAGCCAAGTTCCGGATAGGAAACCCCGTTCGGGGTGGAGCCAATGTAGGTGCTGACGCGGGTCGTGTCGGTCTGGAATGCGAGCACGTTGAGGTCGCACATCACCTGCATATACTCGCTGCGCTTGTCGCCCTCGGGAATCTTAACCTCGATGGGCGGGGAATCGGAAGCGTTCCGTTTGCTCACGCTGACCCCGGCCTTTTCCAAGGCGGCTTCCTTTTGGCGATGTTCAATGGCGGCAATGCGGCGTTCCACGGAGCGCACGCTGTCCAGATATTCGTCCAGTTTGTGCTGATCGTCCTGGGGCAGCTTCCGCCGCAGGTCTCGGGCGCCGCCGAGGACTAAATCCAACATCTTTCGATCCAGCACCTCGGCCGGGGAGATTACTCCGGGTTTGCGGCCATGGCCGGTCTGGTCGGTCTTGCCAAAGAGCCGGTTCAGCACACTGCGGGGATTAATTTCAGCAGGCACTGCCTGGGTGGGCGAGCGGAAGCTGCAGTGCGAGTAATACCCCTCGTTGAGCCCCTCTTGGTTTTCCTTGTGCGTCTGCGGCATCGTGGCCAGTTCCAAAGACGGCAAGGACGTAAGCGCGCCCACGTAATTGGCGGCGATCTGATCGGCCGAGATCGCGATGTGGATCTGATTGCGCCGGTTCGCATCCGGCAGCACCGCCGTGAGCCAGGTCGAGAGTTCGAGCGCATGCGGCGCGCCATTGAAGGGTGCGATCGGAACACCTGAGATGCCCTTCATCATCAGGCACTGGTCGAGCACGGGACGCAGCGATTCCAAAGCCGGTGGCGGTGCCGACCGAAAACTCTCCGCATCTTTAGGCCAAAACTGATCCATGATGACCCCGTGGGGCATATACATGAAGCCAAGGCGAACTGGTGGTTTGAAGGGCTTGCCCTTGGCCGCCTCCGCCCAGCCCATGGATTCAAACAGCGGCAGCGCGAGCGAAGCTCCGATTCCCTTCAGACAGGTGCGACGATTAATTAGAAGGCTTTTTCTCATGAAACAAGGCGGTGACTCGTGGCTGGATGTGACGATTTACAAAGGGATAACTAGTCACGATTTCGGTGACAAGGGTCTGCATGCGGTAGCCATCCTTGGCGATCGTTTCCATCAGATGATCCACCACGATTTCGTCGTAGCCTTCAAGCTGCCGGCATAAGGCATATGCCAGCAGTTTCTCCGTCAGGTTGCGGGCCAGGTCATTCTTCCGCGCGGCGATGATGGTTTTCAGTTCCTTGGGTGCCGTGAAGCGTTTGCCTCCCGGAAGCTCACCCGCCGCGTCAATCGCCCCGCCCGCATCGTCCTGATCACGCCAGCGCCCAATGGCATCAAAGTTCTCCAGGCCGAAGCCGATGGGATCGAGAATCTTGTGGCAATTGGCACAGACGGGATTCGTGCGGTGCAGCTCCGTGCGCTGACGCAGGGTCAGATTGGCGACCTTCTTCTGGTCCTGCTTCTCCAGCGCCGGAACGTTCGCCGGAGCCGGCGGCACATGTTCCCCCAGCACTTGTTCGAGCACCCATACTCCGCGTTTGACGGCGCTGGTGCGGTTGGGAAAAGAGGTTGTCGCCAGAATGCCGGGCATTCCCAAAATTCCGCCCCGATTCGCATCCTTCAGGCTAACCTTGCGCATCTGCGGTCCGGTGACGGTTTTTTCCAGGCCATACAGGGTGGCCAGAGTCCCGTTGAGGAAGGTGTAATCACTGTCCACGAAACTGACGACGCTGCGATTTTCCCGCACGATGCTGTCGAAGAACAGCCGGGCCTCGTCATACATCGCCGCGCGCATCGCGCTGGTCATCTGGGGGAACTTGGCGGTGTCGAAGGTCTTGCTCTGCAGGCTTCCCACCCCAAGCCACTGCGCGCCAAAACCATCAAACAGCGCGCGAGAACGCCGATCCAGCAGCAGGCGTTTCACCTGCGCCTTGAGCACCGCTGGCTCGTGAAGTTTTCCGCCATCGGCCAAGGCGGACAACTCGGCATCGGGCATGGTCGCCCACAGGAGATACGACAGGCGGGACGCCAGTTGATGGTCATCCAAGGGAACAATCGTGTGGCCCGATTCAGGCTCCTTCGCTGGCGTGATAAAGAGGAACTGGGGGGAAACCAGGACTGCTTTGAGCATCAGGCGCAGGGCCGCCGGGTAGGCGAGTTGGTTTTCGCGCGCCAGGTCGAACACCCCGAGCAGGACCTCCAATTCCGCCTCCGAGGGGGGCCGGCGGTAGGCACTTCGAGCCAGCGAGTGGGCGACTTTTCTCGCCGCCGCTCGGAGATCGCTCCCTGGCGCTGGGGGTTCACCGAACAGACGCTTTTGCACCGCCGTAGGCCGGGCACCGTTGGGGGCCAGAACCCGGTCCAGCACCTCGTTGGCGATCGCGAGATACTGCTCCGACTGGAGCGGCGACAGCGTGTTCAGATACCCCTCGCCAAACACTTCATCCGGCAGTTCATGGGCGACCGCCGGATCCACCCCAAAGAGATCGTGCAGCGTGTTGCCATATTCCACCTTGGTCAAACGGCGGATCACAAACGGACCCGGATCCTTCGGGCTGAGAAACTTGAGCTTGGCAATCCAGTCGAGGAACTTCTTGCGCTCCTCCTCCGTCGGCTGCTTGTCCGCTTCTTCCGGCGGCATGTCATGGGTTCTCACGCTGGCGATCGCCTGCTTCCACCGTCGGCTGGCGGCCGCGTCGCCAAGGTTCTTGAGCGCGGGCAGGAAGTTGATGCCCCCTTTCCGTTTCTTCTCCCCGTGGCATTCCGTGCAGTAGGTCTTTACGAAGGGGGCGACCCCGTCGCGAAAGGACTTCTGAGCATCGGCCTGCAGCGCGGCGAAATCCCCGGCGTCAGCGGGCGATGCTTGGCAAGGCATGAGCATCGATAACGCAACGCCAACGAAGGTCAAGGCCATCACCCCACTGCGAACAGCTCCGGACTTTGTCATTCGATTCTCAGTTTCAACTGGCCACGATGCGGGGTGCAGATGGGGCAGAAGTGCGCCGGCCTTGCGCCTTCGTGCGGGAGGGTTTCATCGTGAAATTTGCGCGGTGACGGGGTCGAGGCGAATTGTGAAGTTCTCTTTCCATCCAAGCCAACGAAGGCACGGCGCGCAAGCCCTATCACGCTGGCCGTGTTGAGCCTGCCCATTCCATCACAGATCCGTGACGAATGCCCGTCAGCCGCCGCAGTTGGCTCAAGGTGGCGATGAAGAACGCTCGCACGCCACCCGGCTTTCTGGGCTACTGGCCCGAGGGAGTCCTGACTGACGCAGTGGGGGGACGCTCCAGTCAGACTTCCGACTGGAGCCGGCGCCTTGGCCCCGCTATTCCTCCTGAATGTCCACGGCCGGTCGCCGCCCGTTCTGCCACCTGCCAGATGGCCGCACGCCGATCGGTTGTGGTAGATGTAAGCGACTTAATTGAACACGATGAGACTGTTTCGCCTCCTGTTGGTTCTGCTCGCGTCAGGCCTCCATGCGGCCGAGGCGCCGGCCAAAAAAGCGGCGGCGGCCGCCTTGCAGTCGGCGCTGGCGAAGGAAGACCTCGCTGCGGTGCGCGCCGCCGCAGCCACACTGCGCCACGCCTTGGGCGAGCAGGCGGGCCTTCCGGAGGTCGCGGACAAATTCCAGCCCGTTCCCAAGGGCGGGCGATGGCTTTCACCCACCGAAGCTCAACGCGGGTTCACACCGCACTTCGCCCAGTTGGAACGGCTCATTTGGTGGCGCGTCGGTCTGGATCCGACGAAGCTCGTGCAGCCCTTGCGCGCGCCGGCGTCGGTGATCATGGGTTGCGTCGCCGTGTGCCGGGGGAAGCTTGACGGCGCGGAGCGTTCCTTGGCGCTTGCAAAGGACGCGGCCGAGTTTCTCGTGTGGGCGCAGGCGCAGGCGGGCACCGGCGGGTTCCCCTTTCCGGCGGCGCGCGGCACGTCGAGCGCTCGGGCGATGGAGGCGGCGACGAGTTTTTTGAACCAGGCGGAGAAGCGGGGGAAGCTCGACCAGATCGTGCGCAATGGCTGGGCTTTCGACGACCTCGGCGATGGCGGCCTGCAATTTGACAACGGTGAGTGCGGCGTGGCGTTGTTCGAGCTGTATGAATTGACCCGCGAAGTGAAATATCTCACCTCCGCACGCAAAGCTGCGGATTGGGCGACGGCGCGCACGCTGTGCCCGAACTGGAATTACAATAGCTTCAGCGTGTATCTGCTGGCCAAGGCGTTCGCGGTCACGGGCGAGAAGATCTATTTGGAGGCGGCGCGCAAGCAGGCGCTGCTCGGCGTCATCCCCGGGCAATTGACGGATGGCCCGCGCGCCGGGCGCTGGATGGACGCCCACAACGCGCGGCCCGCGTATCACTTCATCATGCTGCGCGCGCTGGGCCAGCTCGCTGCGGTGTTGCCCAGGGAGGACCCTGCCCGCGCGGAAGTGGTCCGCGCGCTCACGCTCGGTCTGCGCGCCCGAAATCAAGAAATCGTTACTCAGGGGGTGATGAACAAAGACAAAGCCATTGAGTCGCTGCTGCTGGTGAGCCGGTGGTTCAGTGAGGACAAGAAAATGCTGAGGGAGTCGCTCACGACTGACGCGCTCGACGTTCTGGGCCGGCTGGTTTCTGAGCAATCGCGGCGCAGCCAGAGTCCGCTCAGCCCGCGCGAGTGGGGCCTGTTCCTTGAGGCAGCGAAACAGCAATCACCGTAGCGACGCTTACCGTCCCGCCTTCACTGAGCACGCGCAGAGCAACGCGTGCTCCGCGTTGCTGTCGGGTTGCTGGCCGCGCTGATGGTGCTTTCTGCTGCCGCGCAGCCGCCCTCCCCCAAAGTGGCCCGCCGCCCTGCGCCAAGAGTTCCAGGCTGACCACCGTGACGTGAGGTTCACGTTCTACTGCAAGTGATGGCGACTTTATTACCAGTGGATGACTTTGCTACCTGTTGGCGACTTTATTGAGGGGGACATCGACCCTGTCCACCCTTAATAAAGTGGCCAACGGCACTTGTTGATTTCCACGGCAATCCAGCAGGCCATTCCCACCGGCCCGCGAATAAAGTCCGCAACGATGGCACGCACGCGCGTCAAGCCAACCTCGAATAACACGCCAACAAAGCCCTCATCGCCTCCTCCCCGAAATGCTTACATCCCTTATCATTGCAATCGCCTTACTGGCAATCGGAGTTGTTGGCCACCTGCTGTGGCTAAGTTGGCACCCCGCATCTCAAAGGAGTATTGACGACTTTATTAACCGTTGGCGACTTTATTGATGGGGACAACAACTGTACTGACGGACTAAAGTCGCTGCCTCACGTCCGCGTAAACCACTGAAAACGACCCGTCCCGGGACAATAGTCGTTGCGGCCATGGGTGGGTTGCCCAGTCCGCCAACAAGGCCTTAATCCCACAAAGTCGCTGCCGCAGCTTTCCCAGCGCTGACCCTCACGTACAAGAGCTAGTCAGAAGGGCCAACTGGTGAAGATTTCTTCAGAAACTCGTCGTGCGCGCTACCCCAACGCACTTGACGGTTGGAAAACCAGTCCAACTACGTTGAAAATCCAACCCGGCAAGCTTGCAAATGCATCATCCTTGCAAAGCCATAATGGCAAACGCGAAATCAACCGCTTTACAAACCACACCAGCCAGCTTGCCAGGGGCCGCACTTGCTCAATTCACACGGCTCGCGTATCCTCCCAAGAATATGCGTCTTCCCAAGAAAGACTCACCCAGACGACCCTTTGACGGTGTGACACAACTCATGCCTAACACTCTGGCACCCGAGGAAATCATCAAAGTCCTCCCGGCACTCCAACTCCCCGAAGAAAGTGCTGTTCGGGGACTTTAGTGGCTAACATGGAGACCCCAAACCACCTAATGGAAGCGACTCTGGACGTTGAAGCGCGGCCTTCAAGGCGGCGCAATTTCTTTTCTGTAAAAGCAGCGATCATCAGGTTGCGGGTTGGGTCACTGGTTCCATGTTGAGGTAGATTTTTCCGGTTTCCCAGTCGTCGCTGGTCTCGGCCAGGAGGGCTGCGATTAAGCGCAGGAGGGATTTTTCATTGGGGAAGACGCGGGCCACACGGGTGCGGCGCTTGAGTTCTTGGTTGACGCGTTCCAGCGCATTGGAGGTGCGCATCCGTTGCTGGTGGGCGGCGGGCAGCGTGAACACGGTGAACCCTTG
>CAMCFN010000122.1 GCA_945874145.1 Akkermansia muciniphila | reverse complement strand
CATCACCCCCGCAGACAATTCTGGGCCGTCACGCAACCACCCAGCCCACCCCTCAACAACTGGCCCGAAATCCTCGGAAAATTCTCCCTGTAAAAACTGTCCCCTTTTGAACTCGCGCAGCAATCCCCTTTTGAACTCCCGCCGACACCCGATGGGTTTTTTCGTGCATTTGGCTCGGGTGGCGACTACTCCTTTCTGCCAGCAACTGGAGCGGCACGATGGGTGCATGGTCCGTTGAGAATCACCAACATGGCAGCCCCAAACTACCCTCAGGACAATCCCGATGAGACGCCCTTCGGACGTCCGTCTGCGGCTCCACGCGAGCATGGGGCAGCGCCAAGTGCCGAGACGTTCTTGCAGAAGCTGGCGCGCTGGACCCGCTGGGTGCTCACGGGGTTGACGGTGATTTATTGCCTCGCATTCCTGATCATCCTCTATCTCCTCGAGTTTGAGGCGGAGGATTACACCTTGCTTAGCACGGCCATGTATCTGCCGCCTTGG
This sequence comes from Akkermansia muciniphila, assembly GCA_945874145.1. Lineage (GTDB taxonomy): Bacteria > Verrucomicrobiota > Verrucomicrobiia > Limisphaerales > SXTU01 > SXTU01. The sequence goes on along the minus strand of CAMCFN010000122.1, from coordinate 7,685 downwards.
GGTTGGCTGGTGCCGTTGGTGCCGCTGGCGTTTCTCTCCCTGCTCTTTTACGCGCGGCTGCTGATCGTTCAGGTTGCCTGCGTGCCGGTGCTAATTTTTGGATTCATGGATCTGCGCTGGCACGACTGGCCGCCAGCCGGGAAGGCTTCGCTGAGGATCGTGACCAACAACATCGGGCAGAACCACAAGACCAGCTTCAAGGGTTTCGCCGATGCGCAGAAGGCGGACATCATCGCGTTACAGGACGCCTACGCCGAGGCTCGTGGCCCCGAGATCGCCCGGCAATTTCCGGACCGGTATGTAGTGGGTCGCGACCAGTTTGTCCTGGTCAGCAAGTATCCGGTGCGCGCGGCCGGGGCTTTGCCCATTCCCGACCCCGAGGATCCCGGGCAAAAGGTGGCGGCGTGGTTCGAGGTGGACTGCGAGGGCCAAACCATCATCGTGTTCGTCGTCCACTTGCCCACGCCCCGCGATCAGTTGAATGCCTTAAAGGGCTTGGGGGCTCTTTCAGTGGTGGCGGGCAAAGAGGGCGGGCACGGCGACAAAATCCGTCAAAGCAACGAAGCCTTCTTCAAGACCCAGCAGGCCATCGGCCGCCAGATCGTGGATTATACCCGCCAAGCCAAGGTGCCATTCATCGTCTGTGGCGACTTCAACGTGCCGACACACGGCAAAATCTACCGGCACTTTCGCGAGAATTGGATTGAAGCGTTCAACGAGCGGGGGCAGGGCGTCGGGGCTACGTTCCCCGGTGATGCGCATCTGCCGGCTTGGCTGCGCTTGGATAACATCTATTGCAGTCGGACCGGGCTGCGTCCGATTCACGCCGAGGCCGAGGAGGGGCGGGGCTCCCAGCACCGCTGCATGGCGGCCACGTTTGAGTTTACTGGCAGCAGGTAGCGTTTAGCCCGAGCTTCCGAAAGTGGGTGGTGCCGTCGGCGAGGAGCGCAGCCTTCAGGCCGCAGGGCGTGCGTCAGGCAGTAGTTCTGCTGCTTGCCCATCCGGCCCAACCAAAGCAAAACGGCGCGGACTTTGCGTCCGCGCCGTTTTGATTGGGAGAGGGCGGTTCAGTTCACGTAGATGATTTCGTTGCTCAGGAGCAATGCCTGAGTGAGGCGTTCCCAGTGGCTGAAGGGTTGGGCTTCCAGCTTTTGCTTCACCGGGCCGCTGAACTCCTGCTGGGCGTTCCAGACGAACTCTTCGCCCCGGCGGCTGCCCGGCATGTGGAGCACTGGCACCCAGCGGAACGAATCGTCCTCGCTCGTGCCCCGGCTGGTTACGACGAAGTCCAAGGTGTCACCCTTCTTGACGGCGACGCTCTTGATGTTGGTGGCCACGTCGGTCCCGGCTGCTTTCCACGAAGCGATTTGGCCGCCTCCGTTGGCGGCGTAGAGGAAAGCCTCCACGCCATCGCCGGTCTTGGCGTCGTGTTCCAACTTGCCCTCAATGCTGACCACGCCGTCGCGCGGGGCGGTCCACCGGCGGATTACGGAGTGCTTGTCATCGCCCGGAGTGCCACCTACGGCATTGAGGCTGACGGAGAAGAAGCCACCCCGCATGGCCGCGCGGTCGGGGGCGACGTTCTTGCCCTTCTTCTCCGGCACGGCTGCTCGCTTGAGATCCTGCTTGTCGGCAATGACCCAGGAATCCCGGATGAAGCCGGGGAACGGGTGGAAGTCCACGAGCTTCTTGGCCTCCTCATCGTAATCGCCGTAGCCATAGCGCCAGACGGCAAGGTCGCTGCCGCCGGTGGCGGGTTTTGTCTTCTGGTCATGCAGGTAGGCGAGGGCGAGCTGCATTTCGACGGCTTTCGGTTCGCGTTGGAAGAAAAGCTGGTAGAGGAAGCTGATCTTCTCCTCGTCCTTCGTCCCGGAGAGCAGTTCGGGACGGGAGCTGATGTTGCGCGACTGCACGACGACGAAAGGGTTGTTCATGAGGTAGAGCGCTTGCAACGGCACCGTGGTGAGCACGCGGTTCGGCGCGGTCATGTCGGGATTCGCAAAATCAAAGATGCGGTAGGCGTCGGGAATCTTGGCGCGGTCCACGGTGCCATAGATCGTGCGCCGGGCGGATTCGGAGGAGAGGTCAATGCTCGGTCCGCCGCGCTGATCGAATTCAGCCTTTCCGCCCAGCACGAGGAGCGTGTCGCGGAGGCTTTCAAAGTCGAGGCGCTGGAGGTTCTGCCGCCAGAAGTAGGCGTTGCCGGGATCAATGCGGTAGTTCCGATCATTGTCGCGGACCGCCTGCTGCCAAGTGGCGGAGAGCATGATGGAGCGGTGCAGCTTCTTGATGCTCCAGCCGTCCGCCATGAATTGCCAGGCGAGGTAGTCCAGCAAGGCTTGATTGGAAGGGGGTTCGGAGCGCAGGCCGAAATCTCCGAGGGAGCGGACGATGGCGTCGCCGAAGTGCCAATTCCAGACACGGTTCACAAAGACCCGGGCGGTGAGCGGATTTTCTTTGCTCGTCAACTCCCTGGCGAGATCGAGGCGGCCGGAACCGTTCTTGAAGGCCTTGTCATCCGATCCGCCGAGAATTTCCATGAAGCGTCGCTTGACCACGGGGCCGCGGTTGTTGGGCTCGCCGCGAATCATCACGAACGAATCCTTCGGGTTGTTGCGGTCCGAGAGGGCCATCGCTCGGACGGGGCTGCCGGGATGAGTGCGGCGGACTTCGTCGAGCTTGGTTTTCTCAGCGGCCTCGGCGTTGCGGATGCGAACGCCGATGACGCGGTTGAAGCCGGCCTTGTTGAGATTGATGGGGGAGTCTTTGCCGTGCAGGACCGCGTAGAGCGCCCCGGCGTCGCCCTCGGGCTTTTCCTTGGCTTTGGCGGCGTCTTTGAAGAGCTTGCCGTAGAGTTCGGCCACGTCAGCGATGCCATCGAGCTTCACGCTAGCCAGAGCTTTGGCCACGAGCGGATTCACGGGCTTGTCCTTGTCAGCATTGGTGGCGAACTGTTTCGCCAATGTTGCGGCTTGGGAGGCGAATTCACCCTGCTTCAAAGCGGCAAAAGCGAGCCACGGGGCGAAGATAGGATCATGCTCTTTGGCTGCCGTTTTCAGGTAATCCTGCCAATGGTCGAAGATGTCCGGGTCCAGGCCTTTGTCGCGGACGATGGGGGCTTTCTTGCCGGGCGAGTTCGCCACTTGATGCGCGACGGCGAGATACTTGTCCACCTGCCCGCGGAAGCCGACGAGAACCTTGCCATGCTCCACTTCCGTGATGCCGGCGATGCGCTCCTCGATGGCTTGAATCTTCTCCTGATAGTCGGCGAAGTCCTTCTCGGTGCCGCGCTTCATGATGATGGGCTCCTCCTCGGGTTCTTCGGAGGAGGCGAAGATGCCGTGCAGGGCGTAATAATCCTTCTGCGAGACGGGGTCGAACTTGTGGTCGTGGCAGCGGGCACAGGCGGCCGTGACGCCCATAAGTCCCTGCGTGATGACGTCGATGCGGTCGTCAATCACCTCGTTCACATTGCCCATGAATCGCTTGCCCACGGTGAGGAAGCCCATCGCGGCCAGCTTGGTCCGGTCATCGGCCGCCACCCGGTCGGCGGCGATTTGTTCGGTGATGAACCGGTCGTAGGGCACGTCTTCGTTGAAGGCCTTGATGACGTAATCCCGGTAAGTCCAGGCGAAGGCATAATTGGCGGGGCGCTTGGCGTTGACGTTGCGGTCGCCGGTGGTGTCGGCATAGCGGGCCACATCCAGCCAGTGGCGACCCCAGCGCTCTCCGTAGGCGGGCGAGGCGAGCAGGCGGTCCACTACTTTGGCGAAGGCATCCGGCGAGCTGTCGGCGAGAAAGTCGCTGACTTCCTGCGGTGCGGGGGGCAGGCCGGTGAGATCGTAGGCGGCGCGGCGGATGAGCGTGCGCTTGTCGGCGGCGGGCGTGGGTTCAAGGCCTTTGCTTTCCAGTTTGGCCAGCACATGCTTGTCGAGGGCGGTCTTGGCCCACTTGGTCTTGTCCTTGACGGTCGGGAGCGCCGGGGCTTGCACCGGCTGATAGGCCCAATGAGTCTTGGCCTTCTCCCAATCCACTTTGAGCGCGGCCACGGCGCTGGCGTTTTCGGTTCGTGGGTCGGGAGCTCCAATCTTGATCCACAGTTCAAAGTCGGCGATGACGGCGGCGGATAACCGGTCGCCCTTGGGCGGCATCATGTCGTCCTTGTCCGTGGTTTTCAGGGAATTAATGAGGAGGCTTTTCTCGGGCTTGCCAGGCACGATGGCCGGACCGCTGGTGCCGCCGGTGAGCAGGCCCTGCTTGCTGTCGAGCAACAGCGCGGCGCGCAGCTTCTCCGCCTTGGTGGAGTGGCAGCTATAGCAGTGCTCGGCGAGCACGGGGCGGATTTTCTTCTCGAAGAACTGAAGGTTCTCGGGGGAGATTTTCTCGGCGGCAGGCGGGGCGGCCACGGCGGCCAAGCCCCCAAAGGCGGTGGTAAGGAGGAGAATTTTGGCAGTCATAGGAACTTCGACGTCAGAACAGATGAAACCAGCGAGGAAAAGGTTACTCTTGTTCTGTCCGGTGGCCGTTCCGTTTTTCCTGCCAACCGGTCGGGAAAAGCAACGGCGGGTTGTTGATCCTTTGATTCGAATCGCACCGCAGACGCAGCACTACCAGCGGACGGCGAGTTGCAGCGAAGGGAAGTTCACCGCGTGGAAGCGTCGGAAAGCGTGGCTGACTGCCCAGCAACTGGCAATCTCACTACCCCCGCGCTGATGGTGGAGCCGACACGATTCGAACGTGCGACCCCCACAATGCCATTGTGGTGCTCTACCAACTGAGCTACGACCCCAACCAGTCAGTGCGGCGCGCACGGTAGGAAGCGACCGGCGGTTTGTCAAAAACTTTCCCCGGATCTTTTGCGAAACACAACGTCCCGTTGCCAATCCGCCGCGCCTGCCTTATCCCAAAGCCATGCCGCTGCACCTAATCACCGACGAACGTTGCGTCAACTACCACTCGCCCGGCCACCCGGAGCGGCCCCAGCGCATCACGAAGACGCTGGAGAAACTCCGCGGCCAGCCGGAACTCAAGCTGGCGTGGGACCAACCCGCTGCCGTGCCGGAGGAAACCATCCTCCGCGCGCACACGAAGGAACACCTCGCGCGCATCAAGGCCGCGGCCGATGCCTTTGACGGCGACACGCCGAACCACCCCGGCATCCACGACCACGCGCTTCGTTCCATCGGCGGTGGATTGCGCGCGCTCGCGCTGGCGCGCAAGGGCGGGCTGCCTTTCAGCCTCTTGCGTCCGCCCGGTCACCACGCCACCAGCACCCGCGCGATGGGTTTTTGCTACTTGAACCAAGTGGCCATCACGGTGCTGGAAGCGCTCGCCACCGGAGCGAAGCGCGTGGCGGTCTATGACTTCGATGTGCATCACGGCAACGGCACGGAGGCCATCCTGCTCGGCAAGCCCGGCGCGTTCTTCCACTCCATCCACCAGCACCCGTGCTATCCCGGCACCGGCACGAAGAACGTCGGCGACAACTGCTTCAACTACCCCGTCGCCCCGCGCACGCCGCGCGAGGAATACCGCAAGGTGTTCGTGCGCGCCCTGGACGCCTTGAAAGCGCAGCGACCCGAGGTGGTGGTGGTGAGTGCGGGCTTCGACGCCTACGCGCGCGACCCGCTGGCGCAGGAAACGCTGGAGGCGGAGGACTACCACTGGCTCGGCCAGTCCTTCCGAGCCTTGGGTGTGCCCGTGGTCAGCGTGCTTGAAGGCGGCTACAGCAACGACTTGCCCGAACTTATCCTCGCCTACCTGCGCGGGCTGGATGGCAGGTGAACTACGTGGCCGTTCTCCCTCACCCCGCCCCTCTCCCGCTGGGAGAGGGAGGAACTGCGGCCGCCCTCTCCCAGCGGGAGAGGGGCGGGGTGAGGGAGGGCGCATTCAACGGCCCACGACGGGAATTGGGCCAGTGTATTCCAGTAATGGGTATGAGTCGGCGTAGAGCCGGGGGGCTTTGGTTATCTATGCGTGTCCCTTCGTGGTTGAAAGGATTCCCCAGCGTTTCCCTAGCCGGAGCGATGCCGCAAGAAACCACGCACGAACACCAAGGGACACGAATCGGAAGCGCTGAGGACGGCGTGGCGTGGCTTGCCAGCACTCACTGTTCAGGGAGCCGATTCACCCTGGCAAACCGCTTGTGCGAGCCGGTCTGCATTCGTGTTCATTGGTGTCCATTCGTGGTTGAAATGAATGGTTCCGGCTCAGTGCTGGAAAAGGAACTCGTCCAGATTCAGCACGGTCCAGCAGATGTCCTCCAGCGCCTGCGTGCGGTCGGGCTGCGCCTTCAGGTAGTTCAACGTGGTGGTGAGTTCCTTCGGCGTCGGACGGCGGCTAAGCGCGGCGAGGTAAAGCTCCTGAATGATTTCCGGGTCGGGCCGGCTCGCGGTGGCCAGCGCGCGGAGGCGATTGTCGGGGGCCTTCAGCTTCGATTGGAGCAACGGGCCGTTGAAGAGCTGGAGCGATTGTCCAAGCGTGGCGGTGGAGGAGCGTTCGCACGCGCAGGCGGTGGCCCGGGGCGGCTGGCCGAAGGTGCTCAGAAAGGCGTTGTTCGCCTCCGGCGAGGGCAGGGCGGTGGCGCGCGTGCCGGCGGGGGCGTTGGCAAAGCGGTCCGCCACGCCCGTGACCTGCGAGACGGCGTCGAGCAGTTGCTCCGCCGTCAGCACCCGGCGGCGATAGCGCGAGAAGAACTGGCGGTCATCGGCGTTGAACTCGTTGGCCTGCGCGGAGGCCTGATACACGCGGCTGTTCAAGATCACGCGCAGGACATGCTTGCGGTCGAAGCCGTGCTTGCGGAAATCCGCTGCGAGCGCGTCCAGCAACGCGGGGTGGGAGGGCGGATTCGACGCCCGGAAATCATCCATTGGCTCGACAATGCCCGCGCCCATGACCTGCGCCCACAAGCGGTTCACCTCGGCTTTGGCGAAGAAGGGATTCGCCGGGTCCGCCAGCCAGTCCGCGAACGCCACGCGCCGGTCGGCGTCGGCGGGCACGGGCAGTTCGCCGCCATCGGGCACCGCCGGCTTCATTACGCGACCGGTGCGGGGCTGGGTGACTTCGCCCTCCTGCGCGAGCCAGACGAAGGTGGCATCCGTGCGCGCCACGGGCCGCCGCCGCACGCGGTCGAAGATCGCGCTCATGCCGTAGTAGTCATTCTGGGTCCAGCGCTCCTGCGGATGATTGTGGCAGCGGGCGCAGGCGATGCGCACGCCAAGGAAAAGCTGCGCGGTCGTTTCGGTGGCGTCGTCCGTGTCCTTCGCCGCGCGCCAGTAATTGGCGGCCGGCTGTTCGTGGGTGCTGCCTTCACCGGTCAGCAGCGCGCGCGCGAAACGGTCGTAAGGCCAGTTCTCCGCAAAACTGCGCACCAGCCATTGATGAAATTTCGGGACCGTCCGCAAGCCCACTTGCGTTGGACTCAGCCGCAGCAGGTCGCCCCAGCGCAGCGCCCAGAAGGTCGCAAACTCCGGCCGTTCCAGCAGCGTGTCCACGAGGCGCGCCCGCTTGTCGGTCCGTGGGTCGGCCAGGAACGCCTCCACCTCCGCGACGGTGGGGAGCAACCCGATGACATCCAGGAAGACCCGCCGGACAAAGGCTTCATCCGAGGCCGTTGGCGAGGGGAGGATTTGCATCTCACGCAGGCGGGTGAAGACCAGTGAGTCCACGTAGTTGTTCGTGGGCGG
>CAMCFN010000121.1 GCA_945874145.1 Akkermansia muciniphila | reverse complement strand
TTCGGCGTGGCGGGCAGTGCGTTGCCGATCAGCGCTTCGATTTCGCGCCAGTGAGCCAGGCAGGCTTGCAGTTCCTCCGCGCGTGGCGGACGCGAGAAGGCGAGCTGGAAGCACCGGGCAACCGCTTCGCCGTCGCTGCGGGTTTCCTTCACCGCCCGATTTGCCAGCGCCAGCGCGCGGGCGTGGCTGGCTTGGCTGTTGAACAGGCTGAACACTTGCGGCGTGACGGTGCTGACCTCACGGCGCTCGCACGAGAAGTCCGGCGTGGGGGCATTGAACACCTCCTGCATGGGGTCGGTCAGGCCGCGCAGTTTCAGGGCGTAGAGTGAACGGCGGTGGCGCTGTTCGGGCCTGGGATTCGGCACCCACGCGCTGGCGAATGTTCCCATGACCTGTCGTGGTTGCAGCGCGGCTTCGAGATTGATCTCGGGGCGGTTGGGAATGCCGCCGAGCGCAGGGTTGAGCTCGCCCGTGATGGCGAGCATGGCATCGCGGAACTCCTCGGCGCTCAGCCGGCGCGGCTGGAAGACGGCGTAACTGGTGCCGGCGGGATCTTTGGCGGCGAGGATCTGGCGATCTGGATGCGAGGAGCTGCGGCGGTAGGCTTCGGAGTTCATGATGAGCCGGTGCATAGCCTTGAACGACCAGCCTTGCTCCACGAACGTCGCCGCCAGCCAGTCGAGCAGTTCCGGATGCGTGGGCCGCTTTCCAGTGCCGCCGAAGTTGTTGGGATTGCCGGCCAGCGGCTGCCCGAAGTGCCAGAGCCAGACGCGATTCACGATGGCGCGCATGGTCAGCGGGTTGTTCGCGCTGGCCACCCACTCGGCGAAGGCCTTCCGCCGTCCTTCGATTGTCTCGGGAATCTGCGGTGAGGCAGCGCCGGCGATCACGCTCAACACTCCGGGCTTCACCTTCTCTCCCGAGCCAAACGGATCGCCTCCGGTGAGGATGCAGGTCTGTTCCAGTTCGCCTTTCTCCAAGCGATCCGACGGCACGCGCAGCGGCGCAAAGACCGCGGTGACCTGTGGAGTGCGGCCGTTGTAAACACTCAGCGCGAAAGGCTCGTAGCGCTCCAGCTCCCACCGCAGGCGCTCCAAGCCCTTGCGGGCAACGCGCTCGTTGCCGTAGTCCTCGGGAGTGAAACCCACGAGCTTCGGCGGATAGTTCGCCTCCGGCACGCCCTGCTTCTGAAGGTTTACGCGGGCCAGATCGAAGATGCCGGCAAAGTTCCGCATTCGCGCGCCGAGACCCCGGCCGGTCTTCACTTGTTCCCGTGCCGAGGCCACGGTCTTGTCCCACGTCGTGGAGTCGAGTTTCCGCTCGGCAAACCACTGTCCGGCATTGCGGAGCAGTTTTTCATCCAGCGCTCGCAGGGTGGTCTGATGTTCCGCCGAACGCGCCTCCAGATGACGCTTCTCCTCAAAACCCGACGTGTTCTCGCCCGGCAGAAATGCCGCCGGACGCTCGGCAAGCTGTGTCGTCGCGAACACCGCCTGGATGGAGTAGTAGTCACGGGTCGGCACGGGATCGAACTTGTGATCGTGGCAGCGGGCACACTGGAGCGAGTGGGCGAGGAAGGTTTCGCCGACGCTGTTCACCACGTCATCGAGGAAGCGTTGGCGGGCCACCTTGGCCACCTCCATGCCGGTGAGCTCCCACGGCCCCATGCGCAGGAAGCCGGTGGCGACCAGCCGTTCGGGATTGCCCGGGTCGATCTCGTCGCCCGCGATTTGCTCCCTCACAAACTGGTCGTAGCGCTGGTCGGCATTGAACGACCGCACCACGTAATCCCGGTAGCGCCAGGCGTTGCCACGCTCGTAGTCATTGGCGAAGCCGGAGGAATCCGCGTAGCGCACCACATCGAGCCAGTGCTGCGCCATGCGCTCGCCGTAGTGCGGCGAAGCGAGCAGGCGCTCGACGACGTTCGCAAAGGCTGCATGGTCCGGCTGCGCATCCTGCAAAAACGCCGCAACTTCCTCGGGTTTGGGTGGCAGCCCGGTGAGGTCAAACGTCGCGCGGCGGATCAGTGTTGTTCGATCAGCCGGCGGTGCAGGGCGAAGGCCTGGTGGCATTTTCGCGGCGACAAGCGCATCAATTGCCGCGCTGGCGATCGCACCCTGCCTGACAATGGCAGGCTTCTTTACTGGCTGATAGCCCCACAATCCTTCCGGCTTGTATTTGCGCTGGCTCCAATCCTCTGCCAAGCCACCGGAAGTTTTCACCGTGATACCGTCCTCGGCGGACCACTTGGCGGCGTTCGCCACGGCAATTTCCTTGGCGCGTGCTGCGTCAGGCCACGGTGCACCGCCGGCAATCCAGTCCTTGATCCAGGCGGTTTGATCAGCCGTGAGCCGGTCGGCCTCTTTTGGCGGCATGGGCTCCCAATCCGCGTGCATCCGGGTCACAGCCAGATAAAGCGGACTTTGGTCCGGTTGACCAGCGACCAGCCCGGGTTTCCCGCTTTCGCCACCCCGCAGCGTGGAGGCCCGTGAACTCAGGTCAAAAGCGCCTTTGACTTTTGCGCCCTCCTTGCCGTGACAGGCCAGGCATCTCTCCATCAGCAACGGGGCGACGCGGCGCACAAAGAGCTGCTCGCTCGGTGAGTTGGTCGCGGCAGACAGCGGCAGCAGGCCAGTGACCAGCCCAAGCATCCAGAGCCAGCAACGGATGCTTCTCAAGCACCAGAGCGCTCCTGACGGGACGACGGTCAGTGTGGTTGCCGACTGCATGGAGGGCTGAGTTATGGCTCGAACTTGAAAGGTTCGCTGGACCTAGTCAAATCCAGTCACCTTTGGTCAGGCTTTCAGCTCGCAGAGGTCGCGCGAAGACCCTAAAGGTGGTGAAGGTGAAACGACCTTTTCTTCACTTCTTCAGTGCCTCGGCCACGAATTCGAACATCGCCTTGGTGGACGGATCTTCCGGCACGCCGAGGTTTTCGTTGATGCGCGTGTGGTTGGTTTCGCGTGCGCCGAAAGCTTTGGCGGGAATGCCGGCGTCCTTGAGCACGGCTTCGAGCCGCCGGGCTTGCATGGTGTTATCCGGGTGGTCGGCGACGTGGAGGATGAGGAAGGGTGGGATGCCCTTGCCCTTCGCCACGTGCGTGACGGCGGAGTAATCGCGATGCAGTTCCGGCGTGTTGCCGAATTTCACGCGATGGCCTTGCTTGGGCATCGGGAAGCCGTGGACGCGCAGCCGGGTCTCGGCGGTTTCAATCATCGCGGGCACGTCGTAGGTGTCGCCGTCCACGGGGAAGCAGCCCTTCAGCACCGAGAAGGGCACGCCCTCGGCCTTGAGGTAGCGGTCATCGATGCAAATCAAGGCCGCGAGTTGCGCGCCGGCGGAATGGCCGCCGACGATGATGCGCTTAGGGTCGCCGCCGTGCTTGGCGATGTTCGCATGCACCCAGGCGAGTGATTTGGCGATGTCGCGGAAGATGGTGACCATGTCCACCTCGGGCAGGAGGCGATAACCGGTGGAGACGAAGACGAAGCCCTTGGTCACGAAAGCCTCCGGCTTGAGTTGGATGGCCGTCCGGTCGCCCGCCTGCCAGCCGCCGCCGTGAATCCAGAAGACGACCGGCAAATTCTTCGCGCCCGACGGCGCGTAGATGTCCACCTTCTGGCGCGGGTTGGCTGGGTCGCCGTAAGGCAAGTTCGCGGCGGTGGCCTTGATGGTGGGCGCGTCGGCGGCGCAGGCAGAGCCACAAGCAAGGAGGCCGAGCGACGCGAACAGGAGGGTGGTGATTTTCATGGTGTCAGGAAAAGACTCATTTGGCTCGGTGCAATTCAGCCAGCATTTCCAACAGGTGCTTCGTGAGAATAACGGAGGTGTCCTCCTGCACGATGTTGGTTCCCAGCCAGGTTTCGTAGCCGCCCAGCTTGTGCTGTTCGGGCGTGGGCAGGTAGCCGTGGCGGCCGTTGGCGAGGCCGATGACCATCGTGAGCGGGAACGGGCTGCGCTGCTTCAGTTCGAGGCCAATCTCGACAAACGTCTCGAATGGGATGGCGCAGACGCCGAGGTCGCCGATGCGAACGACTTGGAGCTTCACGGTGAGCGTTTCCTCCTGCCGCTCGGCGGCGGCGATGGTGCTGCGTGCGTAATTCTCGGCGAGGCGCGGGAGTTTTTCCTTCTCTGCCGGGTCTTTCACGGCGACCACCTTGCGCGCGGCGGCGAGCTGTTCCGCCGTGGGTCGGCGGTATTTCAGCGTGACCTCGCGTTGCACCATGCCAAGGCGTGCGTTGGGCTGATACACTTCAATCTTCCGAGCGGCGTGCCACGCGGCATCAGCGGTCTTCGCGGCGACGAGGCGGATTTGCTCGAAGGGTTCGCGCGGCGGGCGGTTGACGCCGAAGGGGATGTTGTTGATGTCGCCGGAAGTGCCGTTGGACAGCATCGCGACGAAGTTCATATCCGCCCGGAAGCGCGACGGCATCACGCGCGCGAACTCGCCGAAGTAATCAGAGGAGACCTGCGCCGGAGGCATCCCGCCGACGTAGTGCAGTGAGTAGTTCGCGAAGAGCGCGAGCGGGCGACGGCGCGCGTCCTGCACGGAGATGATGGTGACGGCGGGGTCGGTGGGGCCGGCGGGGCGGTCGAGCACGTCGGGGCTGGTGCCGGGGTTCATCTTCACCGTGTCGAGATTGCCGTAGGGATTGAGGGGCATCTGGCCGGGCTTGAGGAACCACCGACGGTTGAAGACTTCGTCGGGCAGCGGATGCACCGCCGCGCCGACCGACGCCGACCGCAACGCCGCGTCCGCGCGAACGATGGCTTCCGCGATGCCGTTGAGAATTACCTGCCGATACGCCACCGCCGGAGCCGGGCCGGTCTTGGTGTTCGAAGAAGGTGCGCTGTGCGTGTGCGTGGAGGCGACAAGCATCCGCTCGCGGGGAATCTTGGTGCGCTGGGTAGCGAGTTCCTTCGCTTCCTCAATCAGCTCGGGCGACGCGCCGAGGTTGTCCACCACGACCATCGCGAGCTTCGTCGTGCCGTCGTCGAGAACGAGTGCGCGGGCGTGAAGCGGGTCGTGCGCATTGGTCGCCATGTTCGCGCTGAAGCCGCCGGGCATGTTCAGCGGGAACTCGCGGGGCGTAATGTCTACGGCGGCGGCCCCGGCTCGGAGCGCGGGCTTGTCAGCGGCGGACGCGGCCACGGCGAGCAGCAGCAGACAGGTGAGCAATTTGTAGTTCATAGGCAAGTGAGACGCTTACTTCCACTCCAGCCGCAGGAACTCCGGTTCTTTGCCTGCCCAGCGGCGGAAGGCGGGGGGGGTGGTGCCGCCCTCGGATTGCGCGCAGAAGCCGAACTGATCGAGTTGGCTCCAGGACTTCAGCGGCGTGCCGTCGGCGTCTTTGAAATTGCCGGGCGCGAAGGTGCGGGTCTGCGCCTCGTTGGTCCCGCGCAACGTTACTTCCGCCTTGTAGGTTCGGCGCGGGCCGCGATAGCTGCGCCACTCGTTCTCGATGGCGACGATGGTCATGCGGTTCGGCTCGGCGACCCGCAGCGTGAGCGCGAGCCGCGTGCCGTCGGGACCGCGCCACTTGGGGTCCGTGACCTTGCGCGTCCAGTGCTGCCAATGGTCGTGGTTGCCGGCGTTGAGTTGATACCAGTCGCGCCAGCCGTGGGTGAAGTCGTCGAGGAGCAGGCTTGGTGCATCGTCGGGCTTCACGCCGGCAGCGCGCAGTTCCGCCGGAGTGGCACGATGCAGCGTCGTGCTGAGGCAGACTTCGCGAATCTCCTTGGGCAAGCCCGGGAGCACGAAGGACTCCGGCTTGGGCAACAGGTAGAACACATTCGCAAACGCGAAGACCGGGCCGTCGGGCGAAGGCAGTGGTAGCTTCGCCGTGAAGGTGTCGCCGGCGCGCGACGCGTCCGTGCTGCGCCAGAACCGGGCGCGCGGGTCGGGGTCGAGGCTGTAGTAGATGTCGCAGCGGGTGATAGGCCGGTCGGCCCGGGCTGTGACGCGGAACTGCGGGATGCCGTTGGCGGACTGGAGCAGGAGTTGGCTCGCGGGCGTTTCGGGCAGCGCGGGGCCGCCCTTGATGAAGTGGTCAAGCCACAGCGGCATCGTGATGGCGACCTCGGGCGTGAGCCGGTGGTTGAAGTGCGGTGACCACGCGTGACGCACGGGCTGGTTCGGGATGAGCGCGTCGGTGCGATACACATCGTCCATCCAGCCGTGGAAGTCGTTGGCCGCGCTGCGGTGCAGCACCGGGCAGCGGATGAGCGGCGCGTAGCTCTCGAAGCTCAACGTGCGACGGAAGACTTCCAGGTCACCTCTAACCGGCTCCTGCGAGACCGCTCCGCCGAGGAACTCGTGCTTCTCCCAGCGCCAGCCCTGACCGCCGACCGCGGGCACAGCGGCCTTCACGCGCGCATCGGTGCCGGCGACATACATCGTGAGATTGCCGCCCATGGAGAAGCCGTGAATGCCCAGCCGCTGCGGGTCCACCTCGGGCTGTTGTTCGAGGAAGGTCAGCCCGCGCCGGCAACCGAGGGTGAGCAGATACCAGTTGTTGTTCTTCGGATGCTCGCGGTCCGCGAAGAACTGCTTCGGCCCCGGTAGCATGGAGTTATAGCCGGGCACGTTCTGTTGCGTCGGGTCCACCGCGCCCCAGTCAGTGTTCGCGTCGCCGGGCAGCGCGTGCTCCATCTCACGCCCGCCCCAGTTGACGGACAACGCGGCGTAGCCACGCCCGACGAGCGCCTTCACCTCGTCGAGGCTCGCGCGCTGCCCGCCGCCGTGGATGTGCATGACCGCAGGCAGCTTCGTCTTCGCGCCTTCGGGAAAGCCGTAGAAGGCTGCGAGCCGCGCGGGCTGGCCCTTGAACGTGCCGACGCGGAACCGCACGGCGCGCAGCACCATGCCGTTGGTCTTCCATTCGCGAACGACCTCGGTCTCCAGCGGCTCCTTGCGCGGGTCGAAGTCCGCCCACAACTCGGTCACGGACTGCGGAACGTCAGCGGCGGTGAGTTGAAGCACCGTTGCGAGGAAGCACCCCACGTGGGCGAACGAAGCGAGTCTCATGGCGAGTTTCCCGGGAAACTTGAGGCGGACGCGGCGACGGCGATTACTTCTTCGGAGCCTTCAACGTCGCGATGAGGTAGTCCTGCGTGGTCGTGTGCTTCACGTTCGGTGCGCCGGGATAAACCAGTTCACAGGCCACGCCGTTCTTCTGGCAATGCTCCTGGAGCTTCACGCCGAAGTTCGAGGTGTGCGTCGGGTCTTTCTGGTCCTGGCCGAGCGCGGGCGGGGCGGAGAAGGAGAGGTAGATGGGCGGGTCATCGGACGTGACGAGCGCGTAGGGGGAATACTCGGCAATCCACGGAAGGATGGTGTCGCGCTTGGCGAGGAACTCATCGAACTGCGAGAGGTTCTTGGCCGGGTCGCCCTTGAAGCCGAAGGCGTGGCCGCCGTATTTGCTGTTGGGCGTCCACTCCTTCATCTGCGCCGGGTCGAGCGTGGTCTGTGCACCGTTGACCGCCGCGCACCAGAGCCGCGTGGATTCGCGCGCGATGAGGTCGCTGCTCTTCGGGTCAGCCAGGTCGGAATGGAAGGCGAGCCACAAGCTCGAGCACGCCCCGGCGCTGCCGCCGCTCGCGCCGATGCGCTGCTTGTCAATGTTCCACTCCTTCGCCTTGCTGCGGACGAACTGGAGCGCCCGCGCGGCGTCATGCAGCGGCCCTTTCACGGGCGGCACCACGCCGTCGGCCGTGGCCTGCGGGATATAACGGTAGTTGATGGCCACGACCGAGATGCCCGCCTTTAGGTAGCCCTCGATGCCGCCCGTGCGGTTCTTGTCCCCGCCCTGCCAGCCGCCACCGTGGATGTAGAAGAGCAGGGGCGTGGGCGTGGTGGACTCGGCCTTCCAAAAATCGAGCACCTGCCGCTCGTGCTTGCCGTAAGGGATGTTGGCGGCAAACGGCTTGGGTTGCGGCACGGGTTCGGCTTTCTTGGCGGCATCGGCTTTGGCCTTGGTCGCGTCGGCCGGTTTCTTCGCCGGTGCGTCAGCGGGGAAAGTGGTTGTGGCGAAAGGAAGACAAAGCGCAGCAGCGATGGCAAAACCGGTTTTCATGGCGGCGAGACTGCCAAGCCGGAGCGGAATTGAACACGCCGAAGTTGCTACTTCTCCTCACCCGTGCGCTGCCATTCCTCAAAGACCTTCGCCATCGTCTGCACCCGCTGAGGTTGCTGCGATGCAAGGTCGTTCAGCTCCGTGCGGTCGGTGGCGAGGTCGTAGAGCTCCCAAGGTCCGCTCTTGAGCGAGACGAGCTTCCACGAGCCGACGCGCACCGCGCGGGCACCGGAGGTGGCCCAGCACAGGGAGGCGTGGCCCTCGCGCTGTCCGCCCTTAAGCACCGGCAGCAGGCTGCGGCCCGCCAGCGGCTGAACTGTCCGCCCAGCGAATTG
>CAMCFN010000120.1 GCA_945874145.1 Akkermansia muciniphila | reverse complement strand
CGGATGTTCATGTCCTTGGCCAGGTTGAAGACCAAGTTCAGCGATGGCAGCCAGTGAGCGGCCTGCACGCTGCCCACGCCCGTGCCCAAGCCGCTGCCGCCCTGCCCCTCAATGCTGAGATCGGTCATTTCCAGCCGAGCACCACCGATGATCCGCGTGCGCTCGCCCACCGGGAGATCAAGCATTGAGTAGGCGGCGGTGACATCCTGCCGGCCGGTGTAACGGCTGTTGCCCAGATCGTTCACCAGATACCGCTCCAACCGCCCGCTGGCGAACTGAAGGCTGGTGTCGTCCAGGAACGTGTTCGGCGTGCCGGTGAAGTCGTTCACATTTCCGAACGGACCGGTCATCAGATATTGGAAGGTGCGCTCCCGAAACTCACGCTTAGAGGCGCTGAAATACCCGCCCGCCTTGAACTCAGTGTCACGCCCGGCCCAATTCATGAACGGCCACTTGAAGTCCCCCTTGAGATTGAAATTTACATCCTCCAGCGTCCGGAAAAAGCGCGTGGGCAGCACGGGCTGGGGGGCGGCATTGTCATTGATCGTATAAACCGTGGTCCCGCCCGGGCCCGCTTCCTTGAAGGCATTGAAGAAACGCGAATCCGGCTCTTCCTGCGTGGTTTCGGACAAGGTGGCAAGCCAGTCAAAGCGCGGCTCATTGTGCCGGGGCAACTCGTGGCCACCTTTGAGCTGGAAGGTGTGCAGATGCCGCTCGACGAAGTTCAACTGCGTCTGCTCGATGTTACGCCGTGTGCCATCGGTGAAGATCAAGGCACCGTCCGACTTGCGGGCCGTGTCCTCCGCGAACTGGTTGTAGAGGAAGCTAAAGCCGAACTCGTGACCCTCGGCGGGCTTGAGGCCCAAGCTCACCGACGTCACCCACGAGGCCTCCATCACACCGCGCGAGTCCTTGGATTCCAGGCTTTTCTCTGAGGTGCCCGCGTTGTTGCGGAAGCGATCCCGCACGCCGTCCTCATAGGAGGAAAAGGAGCGGTTGTAGTTCAGGCCGACGAAATAGCCGGCCGGCTTGCCCAGCAGGTAAAACTGGTCGCCCGTGGAGAGCGCGAAGCTGTTGTTGAGCGGTGAGGAGCCGCTCACGGGACCGAACTGGGCCGGCCCCAAATCACGCGTGAGGCGCACGAGCGTCGCATTGGCCGGAGCCGTGGCGCTGACGCCGACCCGACCAGGGATGACCAGATTCGGGTTGGCAAACGATTCCGGCAGGGCGCGCGTGCCATCCTCAATGCCGGTCCAATCCAGCGCGCCGCCGTTGTAGCTTTGGAAGCTGTTGTTGAGATTGGCCTGCGTGTTGTAGCTGGCCCCCAGCGACATCTTGAAAAAATACCGCGCGGGAATGGACTTCGTCACGATGTCCACCGCGCCACCGGTGAACGCGCCGGAGAGGTTTGGCGTGAAGGTCTTGCTGACCACGATGCTGTCGATGATGGCCGCCGGAAAGAGATCGAGCTGGACCGACTTGCGATACGGGTCCGCGCTGGGAATGTCCGCGCCGTTGAGCGTCGTGCTCGTGTAGCGGTCCGCCAGGCCACGCACGACGACGAACTTGCCATCCACAATACTCGTGCCCGTGACCTTCGAGACAATGTCGCCCGCGTCGGAACTGGTGCCCTTGGAAATCTGCTCCGAGCCGATGGCGTCCGTCACGGCGGCGGCTTTCTTCCGCTCCTCCAGCACGGCCGCGATGGTCGTGGGCTTGACGATGGCCAGCGGGGGGGGAGGCGGAGGCAGCTTGGTGGGCGCAGGCGCGGCCACGGGCGTGGCCATCGCAGCGGTGGGCGCGGCCGTGGGGGCTATCTTCGGCCCGGTCGTGGCTGACGCGGTGAGCGCGGCATTGGTGCCGGTGCCGCCAAAAACGCCGCCGCCCGTGATGCCCTGACCGGGCGGACGCTTCGGCGCTTGGAAGAAACTCCCCCCCATCGATGGCGGCGCACCGGGGGCAGCGGCAGAGACAGTAGCGGATCGGGCCGGACCACCGGGCGGCGGGGGGACGTTGGGTTGCGGTTGCTGCGGCTGGTTGGGTTCCGGCGGCTTGGGCTCCTCTTTCGGCTTCTCTTCCTTCTTCGTGGCGACCAGATCCATCCACTTCAACACCGGATCAAACTTGCCGGACTTCGCCGCCCAGTAGGTCACGCCACCAATGAGCGCCGCGTGCACGGCGATGGAAATCGCGACGCTCGTCTTGTCGGCCTTTTTCTTCCGCTCGGGACGCATAGCTCAAAGGCCGAGGCAAACGGGCGAGGTCGTGGCGTTTTTGCCTTTTACCTTTTGCCCTTTGCTTTTCACGCAGTGACTCACGGTCCCGCCGCCTCCGTGGCCAAGCCCACCTTGTTCACGTTGGCCTGCGTGAGGATGTCGAGCACGGTGATGACCTTCTGGTATTGCACCGTGAGGTCACCGCGCACGACGATGCTGAGATCGGGGTCAGACTTGCGCAGTTCGATGAGCACATCGCGCAGCTCCTTCACTTGCATGGGGCGCGAGTTGAGGAAGATGTTCCCCTTCTCGTCCACGGTGAGGTTGTTGATTTTCGGCGGCGGATCTTTCGGATTGTTGGCTGCCGACGGCAGGTTGATGGCGATGTCGTTGACTGCCGGGGCCGTGGTGATGATGAAGATGACCAGCAGCACAAACGCCAAGTCCAGCAGCGGCGTGATGTTCAATTCGCTCATCGTGTGATGAGCGGACTGCGAGAGCTTCTTCCGGCGACGCGTGCGCATGGCAGCCTACTTGGCGACGGGTTCCTGCCGCCCAATTCCCAGCGAGCGGATGGCCTCGGCGACTTCATCGGCGAGCGCGCGGTTGTCCACGTATTTGTGTTCGATGGAGGTGGACAGCTCGGCGTTGAAGTTGTCCAACTCCTGCGTCATGTGGCGGATGGTCGTGACCATGAAGTTGAACGCGAACATCGCCGGGATGGCGACGAACAGCCCAACCACCGTCGCAATGAGCGCGCCCGCAACGCCGGGAGCCATGGCCGTAAGGCTCGCGGCCTTCGCAATCGCGATGCCGGAGAACGTCTCCATCACGCCCCACACCGTGCCGAGCAGGCCGATGAACGGCCCGCCCGCGACCGCCGTGGACAGCACGATCATCCCCTTCTCCAAGGCCAGCGCCTCCGCGCCGCCCGTGCGGTCCATCCCCACGAGGACGGACTCGAAGGAGGCGCCGCTGATGCGCGTCTCGCCCTTTACTTTCACCGGGTTTTTCTCCAGGTGGAACGCGACCTCCTCCGCGCCAGCCAGATAGACTTCATAGGCGGGCGAACCCTCGAACTCCTGCTTCGCGCGGAACAGCTCCAGCGGATCGCGTGTCTCCCGGAACGCGGCGTAGAAGGCCTTGCTCTGCTTGCCGGCCTTCGAGAGCTGGCGCGACTTGTTGATGATGACCGTCCAGCTAACCAGCGAACAGATGGCCAGCAGTCCGATGGTGATCTTGCCCTCGATGGTGGCCTTCTCGAAAGCGAAGGACAGGGCGTTGGCGAGGATGGGCGTGTAGAAATCTTCCATGTTCAGCGGGCGCAGCAAGCGCGGTGGATGGCAGGTTGTTGTGACAACATGGCCGCACCTTCTCTGCGCTGTGCTACAGACAAACGGCGGCAAGGTTACGATTCCGAAACACTGGCGGGCGGAGTTTCACGACAAAGGTGGCTCGACCTTCCAATGTCGAGTCCGTATGCGCTGACAAACTGGGTGGTTCTCGACATTGGGAATGGCGAGCTACTGGCACACGGCTGCGCTGTTCATCGCCCGCTTTGTCACCATCGCGTTACGGCCGCGTGACATTTCACGTATTTGATCAACTCGTCTTTGACAACCCGCCTCCGGCTGGTGAGAAGAAGAGAGATGAAGAAAGAATTGTTGCTCACCGCCACGGCCGCAGCCGCGCTGCTGGTCGCCTGCCAGAACACCACGCAGCGGGTGGACCGCTTCGACAACGTCCGCATCCAGCAGATGGAGGCGAACAACGTCTCGCGCAGCTGGTTTGAGAAAGTCGTCGTCTGCCTCAACGCCCGCCGGGAAGTCCGCGCCGACGGTTCCGCCGAACACTTTCTGCTGCTGGAACACACGCCCATTCCGGAGTTCACCCTCGCTCCCGGCCAGTCGTTCACGCTGCTGGTGGACGGCACGCGCCACACCTTCGCCCCCACCAACTCACCCGCCGCCATCGTGAGCCGGCCGGGTTTCGCCACGTTGACCTTTCGCACCGAGCCACAGGTCTTCGTGGAGATCGCCAACGCCCGCAACGTGGAGCTGCGGCTGAAAGGCACTTCCAACGTGCTGGAGAAGCGCCTCGCCCGCGCGAGCATCAGCGAGTTCAAGAGCTACCTGCTGAAATACTATCAAGCCCCGCCGGCGCCGCCGAACCAGCCGGTCACCAAGAGCGCCAAGCGTGACTGAGTCCGCAACCGCCAACCCTTCCTGATATGGACAACAAAATTGCCAGTTACGGCCTCGTCGGCATCAGCTTGCTGCTGGCCTTCGGTCTTTACCTCCGCCACGACTCCGCCACCCAGGCGCAGAAGGTGGCCGCCGAACGGGAGGAGAAGCTCGTCGGCGCCCTGAAGGTCCTTGAAGCGCAGGGCACCTCCTTGCGCGGCGAGGCCGACCTCATCACGGAGCGCCTCAAGGATCGGACCGGCGAGGCGAACGCACTGTCCAACAAGGTGCAGACCATCACCGCCGAATTGGCGCAGACGAAGCAAGCCCTCATCCAGGCGAACGCTGCGGTTGAAACCGTGAAGGCCTCGGTCGTTGCCGTTCAGAACGAGACACGTGCCGTCGAGAACCGCGCCGCCGCCGAGCGGGCCCAGTTCGAGAAGGCCATCGCGGACTACCAAAGGGCCGTGAAGGACCGTGATGCGGTGATGGCCAATCTCAGCCAGGCCAACGAGCAGATGGCCAAGCAGGCGGAGCAGTTGAATGCCGAAATCACCAAGCAACAGGTTTCGCTCAAAACCCTGAACGGTCAGATCGCCAGCAAGGAGGCGGACCTACTCAATGCCCGTGGCGAACGCGATTTGCTCACGCGGGAGTTGAAGACGCTCATGGCCAAGCGCGATGAACTGGAGCGGCAGTTGCACGACTTGAACTTCCTCAAGGAGCAGGTGGCGCACCTCAAAGCCGAGCAGGCCACCGCCCGTCGCTTTGCCTGGGCCCGGCTGGGACTCGGGCAAGACGACCGCAAAGGCGCTGAGCTCCTGAACAGCAGCACCCGCAAACCCGCCACGCCGGCCACTAAAACCTCCAGCACCAACGCGCCCTCACTGCTGGTGGTGGAACTTCAGCGCGATGGCACCGTCACCTTGGTGCCCGCGCCAGCGCCGAACAAATAATTCCGGACTCCGAAATCGAGCGGGTGCCGAGGGCGAGGAACGCGGCGCTCAGGCCGCAGAAGCGTGCGTGAAGCGATAGACTTCCTGTCGCATTTGCTGCCCAGCTTTATGCGGTGTGAACGCCGCGCTCCACTCAACTGAACAACTGCCGCGCCGGCTCGCCGCGATCCGTGATAGGCACGGGACGCGGACCATCGAAGAGGTTCTTGGCGGGGTTGATGCCGAGCGCGCAGCAGATGGTGGCGTGGACATCGGGGATGGACATGGGGTTGGAGACGGGCTTTTTCGACAGCTCGTCGGTTTCGCCGATGGCCTGACCGGTCTTGAGGCCGCCGCCGGCGAGCACCCAACTGAAGGTCTTGCCCTGGTGGCCGCGTCCGCCGCCGCCATCGAACTCCGGCGGGCGGCCGAACTCGGTGCCCACCACAATGAGGGTCTTGTCGAGCAGCCGGTTCTTCTCCAAGTCGGAAACCAGCGTCGCCAGCCCTTGATCGAGCTGCTGGATGAGGATGTGCTGGTTGAGCTGGCCGTCGTTGTGCGTATCCCAGCCGGTGCCGTTGATGAAGTTCAGGTTGAAGGAGACTTCGATGAACCGCACGCCCCGCTGCACGAGCCGACGCGCGAGCATGCACCGCTGCCCAAACTCGCCGCCGTACGCCTGCCGCAGCGTTGAGGCCTCGCCGTCCAGCTTGAACGCGGTCATGAAATCGCCGTTCGCCAGCGTGACGGAGGCGGCGAGCGCCTCGTCGTAGTCGGCGATGACCTTGTCACCCTTGGTGCGCTCCCCGTAGCCCTTGCGCAACTCGGTGAGAAGCTGCTCGCGGTCGGTCTGGCGGGCGGAGTTGACGTAGGGCGGGCGCGTGAGGCCGGCGGGGCCTTTCTCCGTGTCGGTGAGATAAACGTAGCTGTGCTTCGCGCCGAGGTAGCCGGGACCGCGCATGACCATCGGGTAGCCGATGACGACGTAGGGCGGGATGCCGTCCGCCAGCGAGCCGCGCTCGTGTGACACGAGCGAGCCGAGGCTCGGGTAGGTGATGGTGCCGGTCGGGCGGCGGCCGGTGTGGACGAAGTTCGTCGCGGCGGCGTGCTCGTCAATGATGTCGTGGTTCACCGTGCGCAGGAGCGCGAAGCGGTCGAGGAGGTTCGCCGTGCCCTTGAGATGCTCGCAGACCTGCACGCCGCGGATGGCGGTGTCAATGGCCGGGTAGGCGGAGCCGGCAATTTTCTTCTGCGGGTCGCCGAGGCGCTTGGGATCCCACGTGTCCGTGTGCGCGCAGCCGCCGCCGAGCCAGATGAAGATGCAATGCTCGGCCTTGCCCTTGGGGTAGGTCTTCTTCTCCTGCGCGAAGAGCGGGGAAAGTCCGCCGAGACCAAGCGCGGCTGCGCTGGTGCCGGTGCGGGTGAGGAAGGAGCGGCGGTTCAACGAGGTGGTTTCAAGGGGCGTGTTCATGTCTCTGTCTCAAAGTTTGTTCGTCATCAATTTCTGCCGTGGCTGAACACCGGCAGCATCCGTTGCACCAACAGCACCGCCCGCTCGCGGGCCAGCCGGTGCCATTCTTCCCGGCACGCCTGGCCAATCAGCCAGCCGCTCGCGGAACGCGAGGCGGGCGCTTGCAGCCGGGCCGCGCACGCCAGTTTCCGCGCCAAGTCGAGCAGCGTCGCGTGCTCCGGCATCCGGTTCACGAGGTCCATCACAGTCGCTTTGTCTTCGGTGTTCACTAGGCGAAATCACTCAGTCCCGCGGCTTCGGTGCATCCAGAAGTCCGGCCTCCGACGGTTGTGGGCAACCGCGGCGACCCAAACTGCGTCCGGCTCCTCCATGAAGAACACGCGATAGGGAAAACCGGGCACGGATAGTTTCCGAAAGCCATGCTTGTGAGGGGAGCATCGCTCTGGGTAACGGCGCAGCCGGTCAAACGCCCGTTCGACTCCGGCCAGCAGGTCAAGTCCCAGACCGGGCCTTTGTCCGTTATACCAAGCAATGGCTTCCGCGAGTTCAAGTTTCGCCTCGGTCTGGATGAGGAGCGGCTTCACGCGAAACGCCGCCGGAGTTCCGCCAAGACCTGCTCTGCCGGCTCACCAGTGGCATGACCGGAGCGAATCAGGTCGGCACGTCGCGCCAACTCGGCGTCCCATGCGGCCTCCGCATCCGAATCAGTTTCGCCATCCAACGAGTGAAGTAGAAAGTGCGCGACCTCGGCCCGTTCGTTGGCCGGCAAGGCGCCCAGTTCGAGTATCAGTTTTTCGGTGGTCGCTGTCATGCTTAGCAGGCTAGTTCACTTTGTCGGGTGATTCAATTGGCTCACGGCACAAACACAAACTCCGGCGAGTTCACCATTGCCCACAGCACGTCTTCGATGCGCTCGCGCCAATCCTTCTTTAAGCGCGGGGTCGGCTCGTCGCCTTGGCGGGCTTTTTCCTCGACGACATATTTGATTTCGCTGGCCTTGGCGTTGAGGTGGTTCGTCCAGCTCAAGAGCTGGGCGTGGTCGAAATCCTTGCGGGACTTGCGCGGGCCGCAGTCCACGACGCGCTCGGCGTAGCCGGCTTGGAGGTAACTCACGAACTTTGCGCGCTCCGTTGCCGAGGGGACGCGGGACAGCACGCGGGCGAAGACGGCGTCCACGAGCGCGGGCAGCGGCTGGTTTTCCACGCAGAGGTCGGTCACGGCGCAGTCGTCGGTGAGGCGGGCGATGCGGCCGTTGCCCATGTCGCCGTTGGCGAGCACGGCGGGCTGGAGCACGTTGGGCGAGTGGTCGCGCGCGGAGAGCGGGCCTTGCCGCGTCTCGCGCCAGCCGAACATCTGGAGCACGTCCACGATGGCCTGCGTCTTGGGCATGGAGAGCGCGGGGCGGTCGCGGTCGTTCGAGAGGCCGGTGAACTGCCACGCGCGCCGCGCGTAGCCGAGGTTCAGGAAGTCCTTCGCGGCGCTCTTGGCGTCGTTGTCGAGCGTGAGCAGCTCGGAGGACAGCGGCTTGCCGGTCACGGCGAAGAGCGAGTCCACGAGCTGCTCGGCGGCGAGGCGGCGGCGCGCGGGTGAGGCGAACAGGCGGTCCGCCGGCTCATCGGACGCGGGCGTGTGCAGGCCGGCGACGCGCTGATAAGCGTGCGAGTTGAAGACGAGGCGGGCGAGGTGCTTGAGGTCGTAGCCGTTCACCATGAACTCGCGCGCAAGCCACGCCAGCAGCTCGGGGTGCGACGCGGTCTTGTTCTCCCAGTCGTCCACCGGCTCGATGAAGCCCCAGCCCAGCCAGCGCTTCCACGCGCGGTTCACGATGACCTGTGCGAAGCGGTCGCTCGTGGGCGACGTGATGTAGGCCGCGAGTTGCTCGCGGGTGTCGTCGGCCTTGCGCGCGAAGTCCGCCGAGGCCGCACCGCCGTAGGACGCGAAGGTCCACGCGGGCGTGACTTTCTCGCCAGGGTGCAAGGTGACTTGAATGCGCTTGCCCACGACGATGTTCGCGTTGGCCGGGATGGAGCTGCTCTTGGGCACGTCCTGCGCATCGCGCTTGAGCATGGCGGCGAGGCTGAAGAG
>CAMCFN010000119.1 GCA_945874145.1 Akkermansia muciniphila | reverse complement strand
CGGAGTATCCAAAAAGCCGCTCAAGACGAACGAATCCCTGCGCGCGCGGGTAGAACAGGACTTGGCCAACATCAGCAGGGATGCAATCCTCGTGGCCTCCTTCTTTTTGGCCGAAACTGTAGTCTATACTACTGACTAGGTAGTAAGTCCTCGACAAAACCTTCCTCAGCACGATGAGCCGCCCATCCACAGCGACGGAAAAGACTCACTCCTGCGAAACCCTTGGCCGATGCCGGCGAAGCCGAACGTCGCGTCGATATCGAGGACCTCTACTTGTTCGCCCTTGAGCACCAAGGAATTCCTCTTCAGCCGCCAACCAGCTGGCCCTCGCAGGGCAGCATGATGGCTGTGTTTCCTGACGAGCCCCCTGCCCTGTTTGCGCACAACATCGGTGTTCGTTTCGCCCCAACCACTCACCGCTGCGCTACGAAGGCAGCGCTCAGTATTCCGCAGCGGCTCACGGCGGTGACGGCGATGACTTCTGGCAGCATCGCATTACCCCCGGTAAGAGTGCGCGTTGGCTGGCCGCCGGGGATCAATGACGTCTGCCATTGACCATTGAAGCGCATTTGCACCAGCCACCACGCTGGAATCGAGCCGCCGGGCAGTTCCCAGCGAAAGACAGAGGTCGTCTGCCGGGCATCCTGCCCAAACGCAACGACCGGTTTCAGCGGGATGCTTTTTTCCAGCCACGGCGAGGCCGGCACGAGTGCAACCTGTTGGTTGACGACCTTCGCCAGCTTGTCCGCGATTCCGTCCCGGTTCTGATGCAGTGCTTTGATGCTCCATTGCAGTGAGCCGCTGGCTCCGGGCTGGGCCCGTGTGAGCTGGAGCTGTTTGATGACCTCATCGGCACTCCGGGCCGGACCGATGGTGGCGGCGGACAGGCCCGGCCAAAGATGGCGCGGCGCCGTGTTTTGGGTTGCCCACCATTTCAGCAGGACGGGAAAACTCTGCTCGGGCGCATCAATGCTCCAGTAGAGCTGCGGTGAAAAATAATCCACCCAACCGGAGCGAAACCATTTCAAGGAATCGGCGTAAATCTCCTGTGTTGAATCCATACCGCGAATGCCGGTTGGGACGCCGGGCCTCCAAATGCCGAACGGGCTGATGCCGACTTTCACCCAGGCTTTCTCCGCCTTCACGCTTGAGTAGAGGCGCTGAATGAAACGGTTCACATTGTCGCGCCGCCAGTCCTCGCGGTCGAGCTTGCCCCCGGCCTTCTGGTATTTGCGCCAGCTCGGGTCGTCAGGGAAATCAATCGGCTTCTTCGCGGCGTCCTTCTCGCGGTAGGGATAGAAGTAGTCATCAAGGTGAACCCCATCCACATCGTAGCGGCGCACGACATCAAGGATGACCCGGAGGGAATGCTCTTGAACGAGCGGTTCACCGGGATCGAGCCAAAGGAGCTTGCCGTAGGTGCGGACCAATTCGGGTCTCGTCCGGCTTATGTGGCTGGCGGCGACGGGAGTTTTGGCCGAGGCGTGCCGAGCACGAAACGGGTTGCACCACGCGTGCAGTTCCAACCCGCGCCGATGCGCCTCGGTGACGGCGAAGGCCAGCGGATCATAATACGGCTCGGGCGCGCGGCCCATCGTGCCAGTGAGATACTCGGTCCACGGTTCGAGCTTGGAGGCGTAGAGCGCATCGCAGCCCGGTCGCACCTGCAAGACAATGGCGTTGAAGCGGAGGGCTACAGCTTTCTCGAGCAAAGCAATCAGCTCTGTCTGCTGCTGCTCGGTGGAAAGGCCCGCCTTGGACGGCCAGTCGATGTTGCCGACAGACGCGACCCACACGCCTCTGAACTCGCGCTGCACGGCGGGAGGCACTTCCTTGGAGGTGACGTAGTTGAGGCTGGCAGGGCGTGCGGCTGGAGTCACCCAGGCACAAAGCAGAGCAAACATCAGCCGACAGCGGTTCATCCAACGTAAGCTAGACGGAAAGCGGTGCCGATCCAAGCGCCAAGCACGAACCACCTCTGGGGCTGGGCCTCCCCTGCCCTGCTGCCTCCAAAAAGCACGCGCCGCCCTGCTTGCCGGGTTGTGCGCCCGAAACGCAAATTCATTGAGCTCCCATCAAGAGTCGCACAAAGGATTTCAATTTTCGCAGCAAGGTGGCCGTCACACGATACGAACTAGCATGAAGCACCCCCTCAAGCCATCTCCTCAAGCGAGGCTCGCACAAGCCATGAAACCACGAATCCACATTCTCGCCGCTTTTCTCGGATTCGCGTTCACCGCCTCGGCCCAGGAGGGCAAACCACTGCTGCACGAGCGCCAACTGCCCGCAGTCGCCGCCCCCAGCTTCAAGGAACCGCTCGACGCCAGCTTCAGCATCGCCAAAGGGAAATGGACCCCGCACGAGGGGGTGTTGAACGTGCTCGACCTGCCGGAAGAGAAGCATATCCCGGTGCTGCATCACAGGGTCGGGCTGACGGCTGCGGTCATTGAGGTGGAGTTTATGTTGGCTGGCCCCGGCAGCTTTCTGGTGGGCTGTGATTCGGACAAGCACGTCGGCCGGGTGGTGGTGAACGCGGCAGGCCTGAGCATAGCGGAGGACTCCGTGAAGCCGTCCCATACCATTGCCAAGCTGCCGATCCCCGTGAAAACGGGCGAATGGCAGCACTTGCGAGTGGAGTGGAAGGGCGAGCAGATGGCGGCCAGTCTGGACGGGAAGGAGCTTCGCGCCCAACACCCATTCCTCGCCACTCCCAAGTCCCGCAGTTGGATTGCAGCGGGCAAATCAGTCAAGGTGCGCAACCTTAAGATCAGCGGCGAAAGGACGCCCACTAGGCCATGAACTCGCACCCCTGATGAAAGCGCTGCTGTCCGCTTCAACACGGCCATGAAATACCCACTCCTCCCCCAGCTCGCCGCCCTGCTGCTGGCTACGATGCCTGCTCAGTCACAAGCGCCGGTGAGTTTCAGCCGGGAGATCCGGCCCATCCTCTCGGACAACTGCTTCAGTTGTCATGGGGCGGATGTGAAACAGCGTAAATCCGGACTGCGCCTTGATGTGCGCGAGGAAGCGCTCCAGGCGGCGAAATCTGGCGGCATTGCCATTGTGCCGGGTGAGGTGAAGAAGTCGGCGCTGCTTACGCGCATCAACAGCAGCGATACGGATGATGTGATGCCGCCGGCGAAGTCGCACAAGACCTTGACGGTGGCGCAGAAGGCAAAGCTGAGGCAATGGATCGAAGAGGGGGCCAAGTATGAGGAGCAATGGTCCTTCGCAGCGCTTGTGCCGGTTAATGTGCCCAGCGTGCATCGTGGTGGCTGGTCGCGCAATCCTCTCGACCAGTTCGTCCTTGAGCGATTGGAACTCGCCGGCCTCGCGCCTTCAGCCGAGGCGACGAAGGAAACGCTGATTCGCCGAGTGACGCTCGATTTGACCGGGCTGCCGCCGACCTTGGCGGAGGTAGACGCCTTTGTAGCAGACGAATCCCCACAAGCGTATGAGCAAGTCGTAGAGCGACTGCTGAAGTCCCCTCGTTACGGTGAGCGCATGGCGATTGACTGGCTGGATGCGGCCCGGTATGCGGACTCAAACGGGTATCAGGTGGACCGTGATCGTGAGCTGTGGCCGTGGCGGGACTGGGTGATTCGCGCGTTCAACAACAACCAACCTTTCGATCAGTTCACCATTGAACAGTTGGCGGGCGATCTTCTGCCGAATGCGACCCTTGAACAGATAATTGCGACGGGCTTTCATCGCAACCACATGCTGAACGAGGAAGGCGGAATCATCGCGGAGGAGTTCCTCGCGGAATACACCGCCGACCGTGTGGAGACGACGGCGGCGGTGTGGCTGGGCCAGACGTTCAACTGCTGCCGATGTCACGACCACAAGTTTGACCCGTTCACGCAGCGCGACTTCTACTCGCTGAAGGCCTTCTTCCACAACGTCCCGGAGAAGGGTGTGGGCATCTACTCCAATCCCATCCGCCAAAATGCCCCGCCGTTCGTGAAGCTGCCTACGCTGGAGGTTGAGGCGAAACTAGCCGCCTTGAATGCAAGGGTGATGGCGGTGACCAACCAGATCGCCGCTCTCACGGGCAAATCAGCGGCTGGCATCGAAGAATGGTCGCGGCGGGTGGCCGCCGGCGTGGTGAAGTGGGAGGTGCTCGAACTGGTCGCAGCGAGTGGCGGGGATCAGCCACCGAGCATTGACCTGGCCAGCAGCACCCTTGTGGTGGCACCGCAAGAGACGCGCGCAAATACGCTCAAGATCACGGCGCGCCTGCCCAGGGGACGTTTCACCGCACTACGAATCGAGTGCGCAACCACAGCCGCTTCAGCGAGCTTTCAGTGGAGTGAGCTCAAGGTGGTGAAGCACAGGTTGCGCGCGACGGCATGGGGTGATTCGCTGGCTAGCACGGAGATAGAGAAGGTGCTGGATAATGATCGCAAGACCCGTGTGGCGCTTTCCATGAAGCCGGAACGTCCGGTGCAGGCGGTGTTTGAACTGGAGTCTGCGTTGGGGGCGGCGGACTCAGAGAGCGAGCTCCAAATTGAAATCGGGGTGGAGAATGCGGGTGGGCCATCGCGGTGGCGGGTGTTGGTCACGGATGCGGAGGCTGACGTGCTCGCGCCATCAAGTGTTCTTGTGATCGCGAAAAAGGAAGCGGCGAGCCGCACTGCGGCCGAGAGCAAACAACTCGCGGCGTTCCGGATCTCGCAGCAGCCGGCACATCGCACCCTGAGCGGTGAGCTTAGCGCACTGAAGAAGCAGGTTGCGACTGCCGAGAACGAGATCCCAACTACGCTCGTGATGGAGGAGCAGAAGGAGCCGCGGCCAACGTTCATTCTGATGCGTGGGGCTTACGACAAGCCAGCGGCGGCGGTCACGGCAGCGACGCCGGCGGCGTTGCCTCCGTTGGCGAATGATTTGCCGCGCAACCGGCTTGGGCTTGCGAAATGGCTGGTGAGCCCGCTGAATCCGCTCACGGCTCGCGTCACCGTAAACCGCTTCTGGCAGCAGGTGTTCGGCACTGGATTGGTGAAGACGAGCGAGGACTTCGGATCGCAGGGAGCACTGCCGAGCCATCCTGAGCTGCTTGACTGGCTGGCGCAGGAGTTCATCCAGAGTGGCTGGGACACGAAGCAGCTCATGAAACTCATGGTCACCAGCGCGACGTATCGGCAGCGGTCACAACACACTCCCCGGGGGCACGAGCGAGACCCCGAGAATCAGTTGCTTGCCCGCGGGCCGCGCCATCGGCTCATGGGCGAATTTGTCCGTGATCAGGCACTCGCGGCCAGCGGTCTCCTGCTGGAGAAAACCGGCGGCCCATCGGTGAAGCCCTATCATCCGCCCGGACTTTATGAGCAGATCACGGCTGGTAATGGCTACAATACTTACGTGCCCGGCAAAGGCGAGGATCTGCATCGCCGCAGCCTCTACACGTATTGGAAGCGCTCCGTTCCGCATCCGGCAATGCTGCTGTTTGATGCGCCATTCCGCGAGAGCTGCACCCTGCGGCGTCCACGCACAAACACAGCCTTGCAGGCGCTGAACCTCATGAACGACCCGACGTATGTCGAAGCCTCGCGCTTCCTCGCACAACGCATGATGCGGGATGGCGGCGATCGGGTGGACGCACGACTTACGCACGGCTTCCGGCTGCTGCTCGCGCGCCCGCCACAACCAGCGGAGCTCGCGGTGCTGCGCACGGCGTATGAACGTGCGCGGGCTGATTTTGCCAAAGATGTCGAAGCGGCCAAGTCGCTGCTCGCGGTGGGCGCTGCGGGCGTAGATGTGAAGTTGAATGCCGCTGAACTCGCCGCCTTCACCGCGGTCGCCAGCACGCTGCTCAACCTGGATGAGGCGGTCACGAAGGAGTGAACTCATGAAGACTCAAACACTCCACCCCGAGCTCTCCCGCCGTCATTTCCTGAGCCGCACCGGCACGGGCATCGGAGCCGCAGCCCTGGCATCCTTGATGAACCCCCGCCTGTTCGCCGCGACGCAGCTCTCACATTTTAGCCCAAAAGCAAAGCGCGTCATCTGGCTCACGCAGGCGGGTGCGCCGTCGCAGTTGGACCTGTTCGACTACAAGCCGGCGCTTGCTTCACAGTTCGACCAGGATTTACCCAGCTCCGTGCGCGGTGAGCAACGACTGACGGGCATGACGGCCGGGCAGAAGCGCTTCCCGGTTGCGCCATCGGTGTTCA
Source organism: Akkermansia muciniphila (assembly GCA_945874145.1). Lineage (GTDB taxonomy): Bacteria > Verrucomicrobiota > Verrucomicrobiia > Limisphaerales > SXTU01 > SXTU01. The sequence goes on along the minus strand of CAMCFN010000119.1, from coordinate 2,855 downwards.
AGTTTCAGCAGCATGGCCGGTCGGGCATGTGGTTGAGCGAGTTGCTGCCGCACACGGCGAAGTTCGCGGACCAGATCTGCGTCATTCGCTCGCTGCACACCGAGGCGATCAATCACGACCCGGCCATGACCCTGCTGCAAACGGGTCACCAAATCGGCGGACGACCGGCCTTCGGCTCGTGGGTATCGTATGGCCTCGGTTCGGAGAACGCCGATCTGCCAGCGTTTGTCGCCCTAATCTCGCGCCCGAGCGGTCCGACGAATGCGCAGCCCTTGCACGAGCGCATGTGGGGCTCAGGGTTTCTCCCGTCGCGCCATCAAGGAGTGCGCTTCAGTTCGGGCAAAGATCCCGTTTTGTTCCTCTCGAATCCGCCCGGCATCACGACGGAGCGTCGGCGTGCCATGCTTGATGATGTGGCAACGCTGAATCGGATGAAGTTTGCGGAATATCAAGACCCCGAGACGCAGGCGCGCATTGACCAATACGAGCTCGCGTTTCGCATGCAGTCCACGGTCCCGGAACTTGCGGACTTGTCAAAGGAACCGGCGGACATCTTCGACCGCTACGGCCCTGAGTCGAAGAAGCCCGGCAGCTATGCCGCGAACTGCATCCTCGCGCGACGGCTCGCCGAGCGCGGCGTGCGTTTCATCCAGCTTTATCATCGCGGCTGGGACCAGCACAACAACCTGCCCAGCGGCTTGAAGAGCCAGTGCCACGACACGGACCAGCCCACCGCCGCTCTGCTGGCCGAACTTCAGGTGCGCGGAATGCTCGAAGATACGCTCGTCATCTGGGGCGGTGAGTTTGGCCGCACCGTGTATTCGCAAGGGGTCCTGACGAAGGACAACTATGGTCGCGATCATCACCCGCGCTGTTACAGCGTCTGGATGGCCGGCGCGGGCGTTAAGGGCGGCCAAGCCTTTGGCGAGACGGATGATTTCAGCTACAACATCGTCAAGGACCCCGTGCACATCCACGATCTCAACGCGACCGCGCTGCATCTCCTCGGCCTCGATCACACGAGGCTGACTTATCGTTTCCAGGGCCGCGATTATCGGCTCACCGATGTGCACGGCGAGATCGTGAAAGCCATCATCGCCTGAGGAGAAATGCCGTCGGCGGGATAAAAGGATGAGCTTGCGCGCAGTATGGCATGCATGCCATACTGCGGGCATGAAGATGACGATGCACATTGACGAAGGCATCCTCGAAAGAGTGATGAAGTGGAGCGGAGCCGGCAGCAAAACCGAGGCGGTGGACCTCGCTCTCAAAGAGATGGACAGGAAGGCCAGGCTCGCCGAATTCGGCAAAACCGGCCTGGGCTTGAGCCGAGCCGAGCTCCTCGAAGCCGTGGACCCGGGCTATGACCTCATGGCGTTGCGGCTGGCGGAATCGCCGGACGCAACGCCAGCGATCGCCCCCTCCGGGTCAATCACCTACCCCAAGTTGAAGCGCAAGAAGCAGTGAGCCACTCCTCCTGTGATCCTCATTGATTCCTGCATTTTCATCGAACACCTCTGCGCTGGGCGCGACCCTGCTCGAGTGTTCGCGCCTTACGCGCAAAACTTCGACCTCGCGACGTGTGGCGTGATTCGCTGCGAAGTCTTGCGTCGCATGCGCACGCCGAAGGCCCGGGCAGCTCTGGCGGGTTACTTCGACTGCCTGCTTTACATCCCGACCCTCAACAGCATCTGGGAATCTGCCGAGAACCTGCTGTGGGAAACTGACCGGCGCGGCTTCAAAATCCCGCTCACCGACGCCGTGATCGCCGTCTGCGCGATGAAGACCAGAGGAGCGGTGCTCACCCACGACAAGCACTTTCAGGCCATTCCCGGTTTGCGCGTGTTGGAGCATTTCCCGGATTGAGGTGGAACCCCCGCAGAGTGGAACGGCGGTGGGCCTGATAAACCTGAGTGCGGTTCTGCGTGGCGCTCAGGGCGGCGATTTGCCAGCATCCCGCTGATGTTTGCAACCCTCCGCAAGTGGGCTGACTTCGTGAAGATCTCGCACACGGTCTTCGCGCTCCCATTCGCGCTGGCCTCGATGGCGGTTGCGGCCCGGGAAACCCGGGGCTGGCCGGGTTGGCGTATCTTTGGACTCATCCTCCTCGCCATGTTCTGCGGACGCACCTGCGCGATGGCCTTCAACCGCATCGTGGACCGCCGATTTGACGCGGAAAACCCACGCACGGCCAATCGCCACCTGCCATCAGGGGCCATTTCGTTGCTCAGCGCGTGGACCTTGTGCGTGGCCAGCGGGGCCGGCTTGATCGGGGCGGCCTGGCTTTTGAACCCGGTTTGTTTTTACCTCTCGCCTGTCGCCCTGTTCTTCGTCTGCTTCTACTCGCTCACGAAGCGCTTTACGAATTACACGCACCTCTGGCTGGGCATTGCGCTGGCGCTGGCCCCCGTTGGCGCCTGGCTGGCGGTCAAAGGCCAGCTAGGTTTCAGCCCGCAGCCAGAACCGTTCGGCGCGGGGCCTTTGGGACGTTTTGTGGCCCAGCAAGGCCTGACTGGCCTGCAACCGCTCATTCTCGCCCTCGCCGTGGTTTTCTGGCTCATTGGCTTCGACATCATTTACGCGATTCAAGACTTCGAGTTCGACCGCCGGCATGGCCTGCATTCGCTGGTGGTGGCCTGGGGGACGAAGAACGCCCTGACCGCCTCCCTGCTGGCGCATTTCATCATGTGGGTGTTGCTGGCGTTCTACGGGCTGGCGTGTGGCTTCCGGCTCGCCTACTACGCGGGCTTGGTGCTCATTCTCGGTTGCCTGTTGTTCGAGCACTTCCTCGCCCGGCGAAGGAGGCTGGACTGGGTGAACAACTCGTTCTTCCGGCTCAATGCGGTCATCAGCGG
>CAMCFN010000118.1 GCA_945874145.1 Akkermansia muciniphila | reverse complement strand
CGCTGGCGAGGTTCAGCCCCTCGATGAACACGGTGCGCTTGTCGAACTTGTGGTCCCCGTCCGTGTCCTCGAAGACGAGGATGCGGTCGGTGCCTTTGCCCTCGGGTTGGCGCTGCGGGTAGGTGTAGTTCTCGATGACCCAGAGCCGCCCGCGGTCATCAATGCAGAAGGCGATGGGCTGCTTCACGTCCGGCTCGGCGGCGAAGACGTGCAGCTTGAAACCAGGCGGCAGCGTCGCGGCCTTCACCACTTCCGCAGCGGTGAGGCCGGCAAACTTCACGTCGTCCTGCGGCAGCGGGTTGGGCTTCGCGACGGCAGCGGAAGCGGCCGCGGCGGCGAACGCGGGCTTGTCCTTGTAGAGCTTGAAGTCATCGAAGTTCACGTGCCCCCAGCCGCCCGAGTGCTCGTCCACGATGCGGATGAAAATCTCTTTGCCCTGCTGCGCCGCCAAGTCCACGACGACGGGCAGCATCGTCTCGTTGTTCTGCCCGCGTGCGGTGAAGAAGACTTTGCCGCCGTCCTTGGCGACCAACTCCACGCGCGTTTCCGGGAGGCTGCCGCCGCCGATGAGGAACGCGGCCCATGGCTGCGTGACCTTGAACGCCGCGCTGACGAGCGTGCCCTTGGGCTGGTCCTCAAACTTCTCGTAGCCGCCGAACCAGAAGTCGCCGACGTGGTTCGCCACACGGCCCGCGCCGAACTTGCGGGCTTGGTTGATGGGACCTTTGGTGGGCTGGCCCTTCGCGACATCGCCGGTGGCGGTCCAATCGCGCAAGTCGCCGGTCTCGAAGTCGGTGTTGAGCGGCTTGCCGTCGGGGCCGAAGGGCAGGAGGCCATTGGGGTGAGGCGCGGCTCCTGCCGGGCCGGGCGGAAGGCTCGCCCCACCTGCGCCGGTGCGGACGACGACGTCCTTTGCGTTCACCGCGTTCTTGTCGGCGTCGGCGAAGAGCACCTTCGGCTGCGCCTTGTCCCATTCCTCTTTGGAAACTTTCTTCGCCTCGTTGGTGAAGACGAACGTGCCTTTCTTGTTGCCGATGACGAAGTCGGGGCGGCCGTCGCCGTTCACGTCGGCGAGGCCGATTTGGCGGCCCACGCCGGAGTCGTTGTCAATGAGCTGCGGCACCCAGTCCACGGACTTGTCGGCATGGCGCACGAGCTTGAACCAGTAAGTCACGGCGGGGTCGTTGCCGCCGGGGTCCGCGCCGGGGCCGTGCGCCCAGAAGCATTTGCCGGTGACGAGGTCCTTGAGCCCGTCGCCGTCTAGGTCCACCAGCTCGATGGCGTGGAGCTGCGAGAAGGCAACGCCGTAGCGGTTCTCGCGGGCTTCCTTGTTCATGAAGACGTGGGCCTTGAACTGCGGGCTGCCGGCGGCGTCGCGCTCCTTGAGCTGCTCATACCAGGCGAGGCCGTAGCCGTGCGACGCGAGCGCGGTGACAATGTCGTTCAACCCATCGCCGTTCACGTCGTAGGCGAACATCTGCGAGCTGCTCGGGGCGAAGAAGGTTTTGTGGTGCTTCCACGGTCCCGTGGCACCCTTGGCCGGTTGCTCGAACCAACCGTCCTTGCAGAGCAAGTCCATGCGCCCATCGCCGTTCACATCGCCGACGCCGAGGCCGTGGGTGAACTTGCCCCACTTGCCATTCTCGCTGACGGACGTGAAGACCCACTTGGCAGTGACGTTCTTCCAGTCGGGTTTCGCGTAGCCGAAGTTGCCCTTGTAGTTGCAGACAATCTCCGGCTTCCCGTCGCCATCGAGGTCCGCGAACGTCGGCGACTCGTTGTCCACCTCGTCGAAGACCTGATGCCGCGCCCAGTGCTGCTCCTTGCCCTGCGGATTGAGGTAGAGAAACGCGGGCGTGCCGGGCAGGCCGTAGGTGAGCACGTCATTCCAGCCATCGCCGTCGAAATCGTGGACGAACGCGAAGAAGTTGTCCGACGAATAGGAATTCTTGCTGCCCAGCGCGCCCTCGAAGCCGGGGAACTCCATGTCCGCGCCGTCCTTCTTGGTCTTCGTCGTGCGCGTGGCGGGGTAAATCTCGTGGCGTTTGGTGAAGGCCGGTCCTTCCCACCAGTAAGGCCCCGAGATGGCGTCGGGCTTCCCGTCCTTGTTGAGGTCGCCGAGGATGGCACCTTCGGACCAGTAGTGTTTGTCGAGCTGCTGCTTCTTGAACGAGTGCAGCATGAGGTCAGCAGCGGTGGTGGACACCGAGACACCAAGCAATAGCAACAGCGGGAACAAGGGCTTCATGAGGTCGGTTGTCGCAAGCGATTCGAGCAGGGTCAAGGGGATAGGCGCGTGGACGCTGGGCGATGATGTCAATCCGTGAGAGTTTCACCAGCAGCCGACGACGTGAGGAGACGGATTTGGTCGGGCATAAGCGCAGTCCACCTACTCACGTCGTCGGCTACGAAGATTCACGGGAGGGCCGGACGAGAATTGAGCAGCGTTCTACGGTGCGGGCGGCGGACTGGGACTGTCCTTCGTCCCGAGCCGTTCCAAGGCGGCGATTGCCGCCTGGCTTTCCGCAGTTTTCTTGCTCTTACCCTTGCCGCGTCCTAATTCCACGCCTTGATGGGTCACCGCACATTCAAAACTGCGGTCGTGGTCCGGGCCGCTGACGGAGAGGACTTGATAAAGCGGGGCTTCGGCGGAGCCGGCTTGCAGAACTTCCTGGAGCGCGCCCTTGGGATTGTCGTGGATGGAGCTGTCGGCGATCTCCGTCAGGTGCTCGCGGAAGGAATCGACAATGAACGTCCGCGCCGCGTCGAAACCGCCATCGAGGAAAATGGCACCCAGCAAAGCCTCGTAGGCATCGGCCAGAATCGAGCTGCGTTCGCGTCCGCCACTGAGCTGCTCGCCCCGGCTGAGCACGAGATGGTCGCCCAGCGCCAGCTTGCGCCCCTGCTCGGCGAGGGAGGTCTGGTTCACGAGTTGGGAGCGAATCTTCGTCAGCGGGCCTTCATCGTGGGCCGGATAGCGGTCGTAGATTTCCCGCGACAAGGCGAGCTGCAGCACGGCGTCGCCGAGGTATTCGAGCCGCTGGTTATGCACCAAGCTGGAACCCAGTTCGTGAGCAACAGAGGGATGCGTCAACGCCAGCAGCAGGAGCGAAGGCTCGCGGAAATGATACCCAATGCGGGTTTGGAGGGCGTCGAGGCTAGACACGGGCGAGTGAATGAATGGCGAATGACACAAGTCGGCGGCTGAGTCCGGCCTGCCTCATCGCGCGCCCTCCTCACCGCCGCCTGCGAGAGCAGCCACGGGGGGCTGGTCCGGCGGCGCAATGTAGGGCGCGGGCGGTTCCACTGGCGTGTCCAAGCCACCCTCCATGAGCGCGGCAACCTGCCGCTGGACCGCCTCCAACTGCGTGAGTTGCAGGTCTGGATCAGGGATGGTGAACAGATCCCCGGTCTTCGGCTGTTCATAGACAAAGACGCGCTGCCCGTTCTCGCGCGTCTGCGCCTTGACCTTGAGCAGCTTCTTGCGCTCCAGCATGACGGCGAGAATGAACGCCGCCGCGCGATACTGCGGATCGTTCTTCTCGATCAGCTTGCGCAGGATCGTCTCGGCCGTCTCCTTCATGATGGGGTCCGGTGCGGCCGCCGGCGGGGTTTCATATTCGCCCACCCAATGAGAGATGAAACCCTTGCGGTCCTTGGCTCCCTCGCTGAACTGCGCCTTCCAGCACGCTTCACACACGTCCTGCCGCGCCAGCTCATGGCGGTCAACGGCGAGGATGGTGTGGTAAGCCTGCCGATTGGCAAAGGGCTGCCCGCAAGCCTGGCAGGCGTGGGAGCGGCTGTGGAAGTTCCAGTCGGTCATCAAAACGTGTGCAAAAAAGTTGAGTTGAGCGCACCGGCGCTTAGGATGCGCAGACTATATCGGCGGCGGAAAACCGTCGGCAATCCCTTTCCCATGAACCTCGAACTCAAAACCAAACTCGCCCAGGTCCGCGCCCTGCTGAAAGAACACCAAGCCGAGGCGGCGCTGCTCGGCCTGCAACCGAACTTCTCCTGGCTCGCCTGCGGCGGCGAAGCGCACATCCCGCTCAACAGCAACCTCAGCTTCGGCCAGCTCGTCGTGACCGCGAAGGGTTTCTACCTCCTCGCCAACCGCATCGAGATGCGCTGCCTGCAAGACGAGGTGGTCAAGGGCCTCGGCGCAAAGCCGCTGCTCTGGGAATGGGACGACAGCGCCAGCGCGCTCAAGGCGCTCAACTCCGTCGCCGATCCCAAGAAGACGCTGTCCGACTGCGGCGACTGGGGCACCACCGCACGGCCCGATCTCTTCGCCCCGCTGCACTATTCCTTGCAGGATGCCGAGGTGAAACGCTACCGCGCGCTCGGCAAGGCAGCGGAGGCGGCCTTGAACGAAACCTGCCGCAGCCTCCAGCCGGGCCAGTCGGAGTTCCAAATCGCCGGCGTGCTCTCCGAGCGCGCCTGGGCGCGAAACCTCACGCCCATCGTCGTCCTCGTCGCTACGGATGAGCGCATCCAGAACTATCGTCACCCCCGCCCGACCGCGAAAAAGCTGAAGAAGTTTGCTGAAGTCATCCTCTGCGCCCGGCAGCACGGGCTGATCGTGGCCCTCACGCGCATGGTTCACTTCGGCCCAATCTCCAAGGAACTGCGCAGCCGGCACGACGCCGTGTGCGCCGTGGACACCGAGCTGCACCTCGCGTCGCAGGTCGGCACCGCTATCAAGGACGTGTTCCGCCAAGGCATTGCGGCGTATGATGCCGTCGGGTTTGCGGACGAATGGCACCTGCATCACCAAGGTGGGCCGTGCGGCTATCAAGGCCGTGACTACCTCGGCACGCTGACCGCTCCTGGGGTCGTCCTGAAAAACCAGCCTTTTGCGTGGAACCCTTCGATCACGGGCACCAAGAGCGAAGACACCATCCTCGCCACCAACGAGGGGCCGGAGGTCATCACGGCAGCACGGGACTGGCCCATGGTAAGCGTGGAAGGAGACGAAGGCGTCTGGCAACGGCCGGATATTTTGGTGCGGTGAGTCCGCTCCGAGAAAGTGTTCAGCAGTCAGTTTTCAGCGTTCACTGGGCTGCGGCCCGGGACCGTCGCTGAACACTGGTTGCCGAATACTGATTACTTCACCCCGTTCTTCGGCGCTTCATACCAATCCCCGCGCAGCCAGTCGGCCAGCAGGCCGAGCTGCTTTGCGTCCAGGATTTTCTTGTCGGCGAAGGCGGGCATGCGATCGTTGCGCTTGCCGTAGAAATCCGCGTGCGCCGGGTTGCTGATGAAACGTATCAGCCAGGCGCGCGAACCGTAGCCAGTCAGGTCGGGAGCCGTGGCATCCGGGTCTTTCTTGCCGAAGCTGTGGCAGTCGGTGCAGGCCATGTCGCCCACCATGAGCGCCCGGCCTTGCTTGATGAGTTCAGCCCCGGCCTTGTCCGCGCCAGCCTGCGACTTGAGCCGGGCCTCAGCCGAAAGCGCAATGACCACCTTCTTGAGATCATCGGCTTTCTCCGGGGTGGCGTTTTTCTTCACCCACTTGGACATCTTGCCTTCCTTGAACTTCGTGCCGCCGAAGTAGTGCGGGCCATCCACTTGCGCGGGATCGAGCAGGCCAGCCAGCCACTCGCGGCTCGCAAAACCCTTGAGATCAGGTGCCCACGGGCGGACCTGCGCCACGATCTTGTCGTCGGGCTTGAGCGGGTTGGTGAAGGTTGGGTTCAACTGGCGAAGTTGCGCCAGCTTCATGAAGCGAAACTCGGCGATGCTCTCCCAAGTTTCATTCGTGCGAACGGTGTGGGTGGTGAGCGGCTTGTGGCCCAAGCCATCGTGCCCGTCGAACCGATGACAGCTCGCACAGTTCTTGGCGAAGAGCTTCGGCCCCTGCGTGAGCGGATCATCGCGCAAGAGCGCCGCCGCCCCCGAGGGCGGAATGCCCCGTTCGGCGACCAATTGGTGCATCCGGTCGGCATTGCGACGCGACTGCGCCTTGGCGGCCAAATAGGTTTCGTCCTTGCCATCCTCCACCGCCGCCAAGCGCCCAAGGATGACTGCCGCGCCCAGCAGGGTGCTGATGAAAAGCACGTTGAAGCGATGCCCATGCTTCCACTGCGCAACGAACGGCATAAGTGCCACCACCGCACCCACCAGTCCGGGAATGACCATCGCGCCCCAAACTTCCGTGCCGCCCGGGAAGTATTTGAGGAACTGAAACAGGAAAAGCATGAACCACTCCGGTCGCGCGGCGCTGTATTGCTCGGAGGGATCCGCGGGCGCGCCCAGATGCACGCCCGGGGTGGCCGTGGGATTTTGCCAATACGGGAACAGCACAAAACCCAGCAGCACCAGAAAAACCGCCAGACAGGCGGCGGCGTCCTTCAAAAACTGCGTCGGGAAATACCGCTCATCCGGACAGGCACAGTCTTTGGGCACATCGCCCAGGCCGTGCTTCCGATTCAGAAAATAATGCAGCCCAAGGATGCCGGCGACACACAGCGGCAACAGACCCGCATGTAGGGCGAGAAAGTGCGTAAGCGTGTGATGCCCCACGGTGGAACCGCCCATCGCGATTTTTTGCAGCAGTGGCCCGATGACCGGCGTCACGCCCATGATGCCGATGGGCACCCGGGAAGCCCAATAACCATGCTGGTCATACGGCAAGAGCCACCCCGTCGCCGACATGGCGATGGCCAGCGGCAGCAACAACATCACCAGCCAGAAGTTCACCTCGCGCGGCGCCCGGTAGATGCCATAGACCACCATCTGCAGGAGATGCAGCACGATCACCACCACAAACGCCTGCGCCCCGAAGTGATGCAGCCCGCGCAGAATCCATCCGCCCGTCATCTCATGCTGGATGTGGTGAATGCTCTCCCACGCCGTCTGCGTGCTGGGGCTGTAGCCGGTCCACAGGAAAAACCCCGTGATCGCCTGAAGCAGGAACACATACACCACCAACGTGCCCCACACGTAACGCCAACGCGACCCGCCCGGCAGGTTTTGAAACAAGCACGCCTCGATAAAGCGGCCCAGCCCCGTGCGTTCATCCACCCACCCCAAAACGCGCTTCATCATGTGACTGGTTTCTTCTCCGTGATCCCGAGTTGAAAATCTTGGAAGCGGACCCAGACCTCGGTCTTGTTGCGCACCTGCACTTCCAAGGAATCCAGCGGCCGGGGGCTGGGGCTCTGCTCATCCTTCAAGGCCCCATCCTTGGCAAAGAAACTGTTGTGACACGGACACAAGAACGCCTCCTGATCCTCAAGATAATCCACGAAACAGCCCGCGTGCGGACAAACCACGCTCAAGGCCAGCGGGCTGCCCGCCTTGCGCCGCTGGAGAAACACCGCCCCCACGGGCACCTGCGTGAACTTCGTCCACGCATCCCGCTTGTCCGCCAGCACGGGAAACTGCACCGGCGTGCCATCCTCTGGCAGCGAGTCAATCGTGGTCACCTTCACAAAGGCCTCGGTGCCGTTGGAACGCGACAGCGGGTCCAGAAATACCCGCGCGCCAATCGCCGCCGGGGCCACGACCGCCGCCAAACCCAGACAGGCCGCACAACCCTGTTTGATGAACTCCCGCCGCTCGGTTGGCGGTTCCGGCGCGCCGGACGCAGGGTGGATTTTTTGCATGTGCCTATGGACTGTGAGTCAGCGGGCAAATTCAGCCGCATCCGACCGCCAGCGGTCAAGCCGCGACGCTGCTCCCGCCGAATCTTTTTGCGTGCAAAGCGTCCCCCCTCCAGCTACACAGCCAGCGCTGACAACACACAACTTATGAAACGATTCACCATCGCCCTCAGTCTCTGTGCGGGCCTCGCGCTCGCCGTCTCCGCCACCGCCGCCGGCAAGAAGGAACTTCCCCCGGCCGCCAAGAAAGCCGGCGTGACCTTCGACAAGGACATCAAGCCGATCTTCGAGAAGTCCTGCGTGGAATGCCACGGCGAGAAGAAGCAAAAGGGCAAGCTTCGCCTCGACACCCTCGCCAACACGCTCAAGGCCAGTGAGAACGGCAAGTCCGTCCTCCCCGGCAAGAGCGCCGACAGTTCCCTCGTCAAGGCAGTCGCTCGTGTCGTGGAAGACGACGCCATGCCCCCCGAAGGCAAGGGCAAGCCCCTGACCAACGAGCAGATCGGCCTCATCCGCGCGTGGATTGACCAGGGTGCGAAGTAAGCCCGCCCCAACTCCTGCAGCCAAACTCCGGTTCGCACTGCGAACCGGAGTTTTTTCTTCTATTAGGCCGCAGGAGTCTGAATAGCCGGGTTGGGTATTTTAATTACCGCTCGGACGCCCGGTGCTGGAACCATCGCAGCATGAAACAAGCAACCGCGTCCCCAGCCGCACTCATTTTGCTAAAGAAAAGTGGCCCGCCATGATCCAGTCATTTCATTTCCCATGGAAACAAGAAAAATGTGTTAGTTGCAAGCGATGTAGCACTTTTGATGTCTCCTAGCAAAAGAGGATACTTTACCCGGTAAGAATCCGTTCGCAGTTTACCATTTATTAGCGGTTCAGAAAATAAAACGATCTCATCAACTGCAAGGCAAGCCCAGTAAATCGGGATAGGGCCAGAGTCAAAAAACGCTTCTGAATGACTGCCTATCCAGGCTTGTTTTTGAAAATCCCAAATGGCAATCGATAAGGAGTATCTCGTGCAGGCATCAAGACGAAAAACGACGATCTTGCTTCCGGATCTAATGGCTGCGATTTGGCCAATCTTGAGCGAGTTCGGAAACGTAATGGATATGTATTTACTCCATTGCGCTATTTTTTCCGAGAATGTCGCGGGCGCATAAATCAATTCCTCTTGGTATTTGAAACCTAAAAGATTCTTCACCCTTTTTACGGTCATGGATGCTTTATCTGCCGGTGTAAACCTGCTTCTGTAATTTGTCTTTCTTCCCTCCAGCTTCACCCCTTTGGGGTGTAAGGTGGACCCCGATCGTTGGACCACTTTTGGTCGGAATTAAGTTATGGTTTGGGGTCTGAAATGGTTCCTCAAGGGTCGTGCTTTTTGTCTGGAGAGGACGCTCGCAGACGGACCTCCCCGCGTCCAGCCCGGAGGGAGCCCCGC
>CAMCFN010000117.1 GCA_945874145.1 Akkermansia muciniphila | reverse complement strand
ACGGTGCCGCTCATGGGCGCGAGGATTTCGCTGAGGTGATTCGTCTCCGACTTGAACGGTAGCTTCGCAAGCTGCGCGGTGGTGAGTCCGTAGCGCACGAGCCGCTGCTCGGCGGCGCTCATCAGGCGCTTGTGCTCGGCGGTGAGCGCATAGCTGTGCGCCATCTGGCTCTGGCGGAAGAGCAACGTGTATTCGCGCTCGGCGTTCAGGAGCATCGGGCTATAGAAGGTCGCAAGCGGCTCGCCTTCCTTAACTTCCGCGCCGATGAAATTCACATGCAGCTTCTCGATGCGGCCCTCGACGTAGGCGGACAGACGGCGATGCTTCGCGTCGTTGTCATCAATCGTGCCGGCCACGCGCAGCGTGCGGATGAGCGGGCGCTTGCTCACCTCGGCCGTCTGCACGTGCACGGCTTGGATCGCGTTCGTGCCGAGGCTCACCGTGCCGGCGGCCAGCTCGTAGCTTTTCTGCCCCTCGTAAATCGGCACGAGGTCCATGCCGCACACGGTGCATTTGCCGGGCTTGTCCGCCTTCACCCACGGGTGCATCGAGCTTTGGTAGTAAAGCACCTTGCGGCCGGTGGGATCGGACTTGGCGGCGGGTGCGTGGTTGTGCGCGCCGCCGAAATGGTTCGCGGCGAACCAGCCGCCGCCCGCCGCGAGCACGGCGATGGCGAGGAAGGCGAGGGGAAGCTTGGCGTTCATGCCGAAAATGTGGTTAATCAGTGGACAATACGTGTGCGTTCTATTCGGCTGGAGGCACCGGAGTCGTGTGCGGGTGCTTCGGCGGGCCGGTGATTTGGACCAGGAGGCGCGCGAGTTGGAAGTAGTCGGGCAAGTCACACAGCGCGGCGAGGTCCGCAAGCGCCTGATGCTGCTCGACGATGGCGCGGTCGTGCATGAGCTGACCTTCGAGGAAGGAGCGGCGGGCGTCGAGCACGTCGCGCAATGTGCCGCGGTTCAGCTCCCACATGGCTTGATGCGAGGCGGCCGCCTGCTGGACGCGCTGGAGAATCTCATCCCGATAGAGGACCGCCTCGCGATGCGCAGTGTCGGTGGCGAGCGTGAGACGCAGAACTTCCTCGCGCACATTGAACTCGTAGTCAGCCATTTCCGCCTCGACGGTGCGGACCTTGGCCTCGTCGCGGCGCAAGTCAGCCCGATACTTGGGCGCGTTCCACCACGGCAGGTTCAGGCTCAGGGTGAACATGCCCTCCCGCATGCCACCGTCCCCGCTATATTGACGCGCTTGGATGCCGAAGCTGACGTCGGGCCGGTGCATCGTTTCAGTGAGCCGGGTGACGGCCTCCGCCTGGGCTTTTTCCTGCCGGAGCACTTTGAGGCGCGGCTCATTGGTCATGGCGTAGGTGGCGAGGGCGGGCGAAAAAGCAATGGGCGGCACGAGGCGCGGCAACTCGACGCGGGGCCAAGGCCCCTGCAAATCGCGGCCCAGCAGCCGGTTCAACGCCGCCTGTTCGGTGCGAAGACGACTGTGCTCGGTGCGCAACGCATCCGCTCGCCTACTCCGTTCGTTTTGAAGTTGCAGCAAGTCCGTGTGCGAACCGATCCCAGCACGGAACTTCTCCTCGCCCAACGCGACCAAGGCGTCCAGCCATGCCACGTCATTGGTGAGAAAACCGCTCGTCCGATGCACGAGCGAGAGCCGCAGCAACGCGCGGGCGAGATCGCGGCGGAGCTGACTTTGGCGCCAGGCGGCTTCACTCGCCTGCGTCTGTGTGCCAGCCACAAGGATCTCCCGGTTCAACCGGGGCCGGTCCCACAGCGGCAGCATCTGTTCAACGCCATAGACCAAATCACCGTCTTGGCTGGGCATGCGGCGGGCCGGACCGATCAACCCACCTAGGCTAACGCGCGGATCTTCCCAAGCCCGCACCGTTTCCACGGCCAATTGGCTGGCTGTGAGGCGCGATTCCGCCACGCGGAGTCCAAAATTGTTTGTGCGGGCCTCCTCAAATAAAGTGGTCAGAACGGTCGGCGAGAGAGAAATCGTAGTCGTGCCCACCGCCATGGACTCAACTCCAAGGCTCGAACTAGTTCCATACAATACATTGGCCATCAAGAGGATATAGCACAGCGACTTCATAGCAAAACATCATCTGATCAAACTTTACAGAGGGGACAATCCACGCTTCGGCTTGATGCGTGGACACACTACGACTGGGCGTCGTGAATCAGATGAGGTAGCTGCAATTCCACACGTAGAGCGGAACGGCAGCAGGGGCGGGGGGAGCAGGGAGGAAAGCGCGCGGAACGACGGATTCAGTCTGGAAGCAGACGATTTGGAGGACCGCTTGAAGGATGGCGACCCATTGCGTGCGAGAATGGCCAGGCGATGGGATGGGGGCAACAGGAGCGGGAGTCGGGGCCGCCGACTTCACGCAGCAGGCGGAATCGCCACACCCACAGGGAATCTCGCTTTGGCAGTGCTGCTTGACGGGAGACGCGAAGGCAGGGAGGTGCGAGAGCACCAGTGCGAGGCTGAACAGGATGGTTACGATGGCCTTCACGCGTTGCCAGTGTAGTTCGTTCGACGCCTGAGTCAAAGGGAAGTTCAAGCATCGCCGCAAAGAGCCACAAAAAGGCGCAAAGAACATGTTCCACATGGAACAAGCAACCGCCTCGGGTCGCCTCCGCTATTGCCGCAACGCTGGGCCTGTTTGTGGCTACAAATCCCCGCAGCACCCCGCGTGTCCCGGCACCTCATCCTGATGCTCGGCGGCACCACAGACAACCGACTCCTCCTGCGGACCGCGTTTCATGGCTACCATGACCACACTGATGTCGGCCGGGCTGACACCGGAGATGCGAGCGGCCTGACCAAGTGTGGCAGGCCGAATCTGGGTGAGCTTGATACGGGCCTCAGGACGGAGATTGCGGAGCGCGGTGAAATCCAGCCAGCCGGGGATGCGCTTGTCTTCCATGGTGCGGAACTTCGCAATCTCGCTCTCTTGGCGTTGAATATATCCGTCGTATTTGAGCGTGATTTCCACCTGCTCAATCACCTCGGCCGGCAGAGACGCATCGCGGTTGGGCAAATCCTGATACCTGACCTCTGGCCGACGTAAAATCCGCGCGAGCGAATCTGAACCCACGTGCGTCTTGCCTAGGCGGTCCAGCTCCGTCGCGATGGCCTCCCGTTTGGCCGCGACCTTCTGCCACAACCGCTCCGGCAGCAGCCCCACATCCCGACCGATCTCCGAAAGCCGCAGGTCCGCGTTATCCTGGCGCAAGAGCAGGCGATACTCCGCCCGGCTGGTGAACATCCGATACGGCTCCACCGTGCCCTTGGTCACGAGATCATCGATCAGCACCCCGATGTAGGCTTGATCCCGCCGCAGCACCACCGGCTCACGCCCTTGGACGCGCCGCGCCGCGTTCATGCCGGCCATCAGCCCCTGCGCGCCGGCTTCCTCATAACCGGAAGTGCCGTTAATCTGTCCCGCCAAGAACAGGTTCCGGCAAACCTTGGTCTCCAAGCTGGCATGCAATTGCGTGGGAAAGGCAAAATCATACTCGACCGCATAGGCAGGCCGCATGATTTCCGCGCGCTCGCACCCGACGATGCTGCGCACCATCTCATATTGCACCTCAAACGGCAGGCAGGTGGAGAATCCATTGACGTAAATCTCATCGGTGGCGATGCCTTCCGGTTCCAAGAAGATCTGCTGTCGCTCCTTCTCCGGAAACTTGACGATCTTGTCCTCGATGCTGGGACAATACCGTGGACCGACACCTTCGATCACCCCTGAATACATGGGCGACTTGTGCAAGTTGGCCCGGATGATCTCCGCAGTCCGGTCCGTAGTCCAAGTGATGTAACAGGGAAGTTGGCCACCAGCTTGAGCAAGAATAGAACCGGGCGGGTAGGGGCCAGTGTTCAGTGCACAGTGTTCAGTATTCAGTGGGCCTGACTGAACACTAGTTACTGGATACTGATTTCTCCGCCCCTTGGCCTGTTCCATATGGAACAATTCCTCTGCCCAAAGGTCTTCTTTCCAATAGGTGAACCAAGGCACCGGCTCGTCACCGGGCTGGGTTTCCGTGCGGCTGAAGTCAATGGAGCTTCGCACCAATCGCGGTGGCGTGCCGGTTTTAAGGCGACCCAGTTCCAAGCCAATCTCCTTCAACGAGCCGGACAGTCCCATGGCCGCCGCTTCACCCGCCCGCCCGCCGGACTGCTGGTTGGCTCCCACGTGCATTAGCCCCCGCAAGAAGGTGCCGGTGGTGATGACCACAGTCCTGCCCAAGTATTGCACTTCGAGTGTGGTCTCCAGCCCCTTGATGTCCCCATCCTGATGGAGCAGACGCACCGTCTGACCTTGTTTGCAATCCAAGTTGGGCTGGCGCTCGCACAACCACTTGAGCCGGAACTGATAGGCCTTCTTGTCACATTGCGCCCGAGGTGCCCGCACACTGGCCCCTTTGGTCGCATTCAACATGCGGAACTGGAGTCCGGTCATGTCCGTTGTTCGGCCCATCTCCCCACCCAATGCGTCGATTTCACGGGCCAGATGGCCTTTCGCCAATCCCCCAATTGCCGGGTTGCAGGACATCTGACCGATGGTGTCCAAATTGATGGTCAGCAAAAGGGTCTGCGCACCCATACGGGCCGCGGCTAGTGCGGCTTCCACGCCCGCGTGCCCCGCGCCAACGACGATGACGTCATACTGCTTGGGATAAACGAATGCCATACGATGGGTAGTGTTGAGCTGTCCGGCAGCTCACGAGGCAAGATGGCCAGCCGTCGGGGAAGTGCCAATGGCGCAGCTCCCTCGTTGGGGGCACCAATCGGCGTGCCAAGATTACTTCTTCTTCAGATATAATTCCTCAGCGTTCCAAGTCACCCGATAGCTGCTAAGCACTGTGGGTCGGATGTTCCCCAAGTCTTTTCGATAAGCGGCGAAATTGTGCTGGGCCACCGTGTAGATGAACGGCAACTCAGTGGACAGAATGGTCTGCACCTCATCATACAGTGCCTTGCGCTCTTCAAACTTCAGGGTCTTGAGCTGGTCGTTCATCAACTTGTCCACGCGCGCTTCCCACACTGTGGCGGGCTGCTTCTGCATCGGGAACCAGAAGTGAGTGAACCCATCGCTCTTCAAGACATTCAAGCTGGAAGCGGGATCGGTCCCACCGCCTCCCAAGCCCAAAAGTATGCATTCATAGTCAAAAGTGTCGTCTATTTTCGTTACTAGAGCGTTAAAGTCTATCGGCCGGAAGTTTAGCTTGATACCGAGCTTCTTTAAGTCGGCCTGGACGAAAATGGCGACCTTCTCACGGACGTTGTTGCCAACGTTGGTGTTGAGCTCGAACTCAAGCAGGTTACCCTCCGCATCCTCCAAAGTGCCATCGCCGTTGCGATCCTCAATGCCAATCTCCTTCAGCACCGCCCGGGCTTGGGCAGGATCGTAGACATACTGAGGCACCGCAGCATTGTGCCATCGTTTAAGGGCGGGTGAATTGTAGCCGTGGGCGAGCTCGGCCCGGTTGGCATAGATGCTCTTGATGATGCTGGGCCGATCAATCGCATGCTGCATCGCCTGGCGAAACTTGGCGTTGCCAAACCAGCGCAATTTCTTCGGGTCCACCAACGGTTTCGCCGCGAGTTTCGGACTATTGCTGGGGTCTTTGAGCGTCAAGGTGGCCCCCTCAAACTTCACCGTGATGGGCAACGGCATGCCTTCCGTGAGCACAATCTGGCTGCTTTGCTCGGTTCCAGAGCCTACTTTAGCGCTAATTGTCTGCTTGCCGATGAAAACGCGTTTCACCTCGGGCAGTTTCTGCAACTTGCGCTTGTCCACAATGATCTCCGCACCTGGAGGCTCCACAGAAAACTCGAGCTGGGCCGCGCGATTCGTGTTCAGATTGAACCAGAAGAACGCCCGTTCCGGTCCGACGCCGAGGGATTCCAGCTTGAACTTGCCGCTATCGGCACCCGCCTTGAACCGCTCATACTCGTCGGGCCGCACGTTCTCGTGGATGTCGCTCTCTCCGGCGAGGAAACGCAACGACATGGCGCTCATGTCCGGCACCACGCTGTAGATGAGGTTGTCGAAATACGGCAACTGCGTGCCGGCCTTGTCCTGCACGAAATAGAGCGGGTTGCGCTCCATCAGGGTGAATTCCCCGGCCTTGTATTGCTTGAGTTTGTAAGGCCCGCTGCCCACCAGCTCGGCCGGCGGCGTGTTGATGCCATAGGCGGACTCGAACTTCTTCTCCGCCACGGCCTTGGCCAGCTTGTGCTTGGGCAGGATGGCCACCCCACCAAAATACTCGATAAACGGCGCGTAAATGTCCGGCGTGACCACCCGAACGGTGTGATCATCCACCTTGCTGACTTGGAATATCTTCCCGTCGATGGTGAATAAATCCCGGGTGACGTTGACGATATGCGGGTTGTAAACCACGTCGTTCCAAGTAAATACAACATCATCCGCCGTGAGTGGATGGCCGTCGCTCCACTGCACGCCCTTGCGCAATTGGAAAGTCCAAGTCTTCTGGTCTGGCTCAACGGACCAAGCGTGGGCTAGCGACGGCTTCACCTTCTCCGTTGCCCAGTCGAAGTCCACCAACGAAACAAACAGCAGCCGGATGATGTCCCGCGACGAAGACTCGTTCTCGGTGATCGGATTGAAAGTCTTGGGGTCCCCAAACGTGGCGATCACCAAACGTCCCCCCCGCACCCCGGGTTCGCACTCGCTGACCAGCGGCGGCTCGGTCTTGAGTGCGGACGCTGAACGGGCCGCAGCCGCCGCTGAAGCCTGAGGACTGGACTGGGTGGAATCTCCCTCCTTCTTGCAACCGGAGAGCAGCAGCGCCGCGCTGGCAACCACCGCGAAAGAAAATAAACGGATTTTCATGCGTGTCGTGCCGCGAAGCATTCCACGCAACGAAGGAAAGTCGAGGAAACAAGCGCTCGCCGCCGAGGCTCCGTCACCGGAGCCCGATTCAATACACGTCCCGCTGGTAGCGCTTGTCCTTCTTAAGCGCGGCGACGTAGGCGGTGGCTTCCTCCGCGCTCTTGACGCCAGCGGTCTGGATGACTTGGTGCAGGGCGGCATCCACATCCTTGGCCATGCGTGACGCGTCGCCGCAGACGTAGAAGCCGCCGCCTTCTTCCAGCCACGCGAAGAGCTCCTTCGCGTGCTCCGTCATCCGGTGCTGCACGTAAACCTTCTCCGCCTGGTCGCGGCTGAACGCGAGGTCGAGCCGGGACAGGATGCCGTCACGCTGCATGGCTTCGACTTCCCCGCGGAAGAGGAAGTCCGTCGCGCCTCGCTGGTCGCCGAAGAAGAGCCAGTTCTTCCCCTTCGCTCCGGACGCGCGACGTTCTTCAAGAAATGCGCGGAACGGGGCGATGCCCGTGCCGGGACCAACCATGATCATCGGTGCGTTGGGGTTCGCGGGCGGGCGGAAGTTCTTGTTGTGATGCACGAACACCGGCACTGCGCCGCCCGTCGGCACGCGCTCGGCGAGAAAGGTGGAGCAAACGCCTTTACGTGATCGACCCAGTGAATCGTAACGCACCACGCCCACGCAGAGATGCACCTCGCCAGGGTGCGCCTTCGGGCTGGAGGAAATCGAGTAGAGGCGCGGCTGAAGTTTCTTGAGCAGCGCGACGAATTCAGTCGGCGCGAATTTCGCCGCCGGATGCCCGTGCAGCAGGTCAATGATTTCGCGGCCCCAGAGAAACTTGGTCAGCTCGCCGTTCGCGCCGGGCGCGGTGAGCTTCAGCAATACCGCGTCGCCCGAGCGCTCGGCCACGGCCTTGAGCAGCGGTGACGGGATGCGCGTGATTTCGTAATGATGAATCAGCGCCTCGCGCAGCGGCGTTTCCTTGCCGTCACGGTCGGGCACCGGCTCTTCGCCGGAGCGACCCAGCGCGCGGATAAATTCTTCGACCAATTCGGCGCAGTTCGTGGCGCGAACTCCAAGCGCATCACCTGCCTCGTAGCCCAGGCCGGAACCTTCGAGCGAAAAAGCGAAGTGCCGTGTGTCTTTCGCCGAGCCTTCGCCGTTCAGCCTCACATTCGCGAGCAGTGGCGCGGGGAACGGATGTGACTTCGAGTAGGTGGAAGTTGTCTTTGGCGGCGCGGCCTCGACCACGGGGGACGCCGCCGGTTTGGGCGCCGCCGCCGGTGCCAGCGCACTCAAAGCACCATTCATCCACTTCGCAAACGCCACCTCATACTCCACATCGCAATCGGTGCGCGGATGAACGCGTGCCGCACCGAGCTGCTCCAGCCGTTCGTCCACGCTTTTTCCGAACGCGCAGAACTTCGCGTAGTTCGTGTCGCCCAGCGCTAGCACCGAGAACTTCGTCTGCGCCAGCTTCGGTGCGGCGTCGCTACTCAGAAACTCCCAAACCGTCTTGGCGTTGTCCGGCGGCTCGCCATCGCCGAAGGTGCTCGTGACGACCAGCAGCGCCCGCTCCGACGCGAGCTGCGCGGTGGCATACTTGCCGAGGTCCTGAACCGTCGGTGCGAAGCCGCGCTTGCCCGCCTCCTTGGCGATGCGCTTGGAAAGGTTCTCCGCGTTGCCCGTCTGCGAGCCGAAGAGAATGGTGAGCGGAGTCAGCGGCTTCGATTCGGACGCGGGAACCGCGAGATTCGGCTGCGGTGCGCGGGAGAACAGGCCCGCGAGAAAGCCGTTGAGATACGCGCGCTGCTCCGGAGTGAACGGCGCGTTGTCGGGAAGAACAGGGACAAAATTCTGCTGGTTCATTCGGAGAACATTTCCTGAAGTTGCTTCACCTCGTGGCGGCGGGTGAAGGCAGCGAAGGTTTCACCGGGCTGGCGCTTGGCTTGATAGGTTTTCAACACGCGTTCCAACAGCGTGGGCAGGTCGCTGAACGGGATGCCGGTGAAGACCTGCTTGCCGATGGCCGCATCCGCGCCCGTGCCGCCGCCGAAGACAACGTGGTAGCCCTCGCTGCTGGCCTGCCCGACCTTCACGCCCTGCAACCCGATGTCGCCGACGTAGTGCTGCGCGCAGGAGTTCGGGCACCCGGTGAGGTGGATGTTGATGGGGTGGTCGAGCTGGAGCTT
>CAMCFN010000116.1 GCA_945874145.1 Akkermansia muciniphila | reverse complement strand
TCCGTCTTCTTCCAAGTCCGCTTCATGGGCTTGACGACCAGGCCCTTCTTGATGGCCGCGGCGGTCACGCGGATGTAGCGCACTTCGCCGTTCACGACCGCCTTCACGCGCTGGAGATTGGGGAAGAAGCGCCGCTTGGTGATGGCCGTGACGTGCGTGCCGATGCCGCCTTCACGTTTGGGCTTACCACTACGCCAAATCTTGCTGCCCTTCATCGGGCGCTTGCCGGTCAGTTCACAGATACGTGCCATAAAAATCCTGATTTCGAACCAAAGAGCGGCGAGTTAGCCATCAATGAAGGGTCGGTGCAAGTCTGATTTTAGCGGCATGGGTCCGTTGGGCGCATTGGCCAGGGTGTCGCCGGTTGTCAGTGCGGCAAGCAGGAGGCGATTTACCGGTTTCCCAGTGGGCAGGGGAAAGGTAGGTTTTCCCCATGCCCAATCTACCTGCTCGGGTCGCGGCTGGCTTGTTGTTCGCGTATGCCGCCGGCCACGCTGCCGCACAGACCGTCCCCGTCTATGGCGACATTACGGACACCGCCACCGGCAAACCCGTTGCCGCGCGGCTCTACTTGCGCAGCGACACAGACGGCAAATGGCATTTTCCCAAGTCCGTGCCGCCGTTCGGTGTCGCTGTGCGTTACGAGAAGCGCAGCGGGTTCAACACGAACGCCACCGAGTATCACACCACGCTCTCGGCGCACCAATGGGTCGCGGAGCTGCCGCCGGGGCGCTACACCGCCGTCGTCGAGCGCGGGAAGGAGTATCTGCCGCTGACGAACCAGTTCACCGTCGCGGCCAAGCCGGTGGAGGTAAAGCTGCCGCTCGAGCGCTGGGTGAACATGGCCGAGCGCGGGTGGTTCAGTGGCGACGCCCACAACCACCGCGCGCCCGCCGAGCTGCCGTCCGCGATGCTCGCCGAGGACGTGAACGTCGCGCTGCCGATGATTGACTGGACCACCGTGGACGCCGTGCCACCCGCGCTCAGTGACAAGAACATGAAGGGCGACTTCGGCGCGCAGCCTGTGGTGGTGGACCCGACGCACGTCTGGTTCCCGCGCAACACGGAATACGAAATCTTCCGCTCCGGCGGGAAGGCCCACACGCTCGGCGCGTTGCTCATCCTCGGGCACAAGGAGCGGTTCGACGTGCCGGTGTTCCCGCTGCGACGCGTGTCCGAGCGGGCGCACGCGGAGGGCGGGCTGATTGATTTGGAGAAGCACAACTGGCCGTGGTCCGTCGCCATCGTGCCGGTGCTCAAGCCGGACCTCTTCGAGCTGGCGAACAACCACCACTGGCGCGTCGAGTTCGGCGTGCGCAACTGGGCCGTGCCCGCGCCCAAGTGGATGAACTTCGCCGCGAAGGGACGGGGCAACGGCAGCGGCACGGACACGGAACTGGCGTGGACGCACTACGGCTTCGAGACTTACTACGCGCTGCTCAACTGCGGCTTCCGCCTCAAGCCCACGGCGGGCACGGCGAACGGCGTGCATCCCGTGCCGCTGGGTTTCAGCCGCGTGTATGTGCATTGCGAAGGCGGCTTCAGCTACGAGAAGTGGATGAAGGGGCTGGGCGAAGGGAGGAGCTTCGTGACGACGGGGCCGATGCTGGACGCATTTGGTGGTATCCCCCTGCATATTCTAAAGCCCGGCGTGGGAACGACGGGTCCAAGTGTAACGGGAAGGCCGGGTGAAGTTATAAAATCGACGGGAAAGACTGCGCTCAAATTCCAGGGGCGTGCTTCGTTCGGCGCTCCTAGACAGGCTTCTGCTCGGTATCTGGTTCAGCTTGTTCTTAATGGCGAAGTGGTTGATTCAGGCGACGGTTCCAACTTAAGGGCTATCTCGCTGAACGAGGATAGTGAGCACTTCAACATTGCGTTTACCACGCGCGAAATTGAGATGACCGACTCCGGTTGGGTTGCAGTTCGTTGCCTTCAGATACAGCCCGATGGCCGCCTCCGCTTCGCCCACACCGCGCCGTGGTGGGTGGAAATCGAGGGCAAACCGCTCCGGCCCCGGCGCGAGCAGGCGGACTGGTTCGTCCAGCGCACCGAGGAGGAAATCGCCCGTAACACCGGCGTCCTCCCGGCGGAGGCCCTGGCCGAGTTCCACGAAGCCCTCGCCGCGTGGAAGCAGATTCAGGCGACGGCGAAGTGAGGTTGAACCACAAGTGGCACAGAGAACACAGGGTGAAGACTGAAAGCCGGCAAGGAGAAGCCGAACTTCATTCGTGTCCCCCTGTTTGCCCTCCGGTTGGACGTTTTCCCCTCTGTGTTCTCTCTGCCGCTGCGGTTCCTCTACCAGCTTAATTCGGTGAAAATTTCTTTGAACGAATTCCCAAAACCGTGTCTAAATCGCCGGAAACCTTGACAGGCCATGCACAATACGCGCCGTTACATGACCGGGCAGCCGGAGCAGCCACATGATTAAAGTCGAAAATTTGACCAAGACGTTCGGGCCGAAGGTGGCCGTGAACGATGTTTCTTTCACCGTCGAACGCGGCGAGGTGCTGGGCTTCCTCGGGCCGAACGGCGCGGGCAAGTCCACCACCATGCGCATGGTCACGGGCTTCCTCCCGCCCACCGCCGGCCGCGTGACCATCGGCACGCACGACATGCTGGAAGACCCCGTGCCGGCCAAGCGCCTCATCGGCTACCTGCCCGAGTCCGCGCCGTGCTACAGCGACATGACCGTGCATGGCTTCCTGTCGTTCGCGGCGGAAATCCGCGGCCTGCGCGGCGATGCCATTAAAAAGGCCGTGCACCGCGCGGTGGAGATGTGCTTCCTCGAAAACGTTCTACATCAGAGCGTGGACACGCTCTCGAAGGGTTACCGCCACCGCACCTGCTTCGCGCAATCCATCATCCACGACCCGGAAATCCTCGTGATGGACGAGCCGACCGACGGCTTGGACCCGAACCAGAAGCACGAAATCCGGCAGCTCATCAAGCGCATGGGCGAGAAGAAGGCCATCATCTTCAGCACGCACATCCTCGAAGAGGTCGAGGCCGCCTGCACGCGGGCCATCATCATTGACCTTGGCAAGGTCGTCGCCAACGGCACACCGCAGGAGCTCAAGCGCAAGGCTCCGAACGCCGGGGCGATTCTGCTGCGCGTCAGCGGCGTCGCGGCGGAGGCCGTGACCGGCAAGCTGCGCGCGGTGGATGGCGCGGAGCGCGTGCAGCTCGTGAAGGACGAGAACGGCACGGTGACGGCGCGAGTTTTCCCGAAGTCCTCCTCGAACGGCGAGTTTAGCAAAGCCGTCGGCGCTGCCGCGCAAGGCTGGCGCGTCGAGGAGTTGCACATCGAGGAAGGCAAGCTGGACGAGTATTTCCGCAGCATCACCGCGTCGGACACCGCGAAGAAGTAGGAGCGATTTGAATCGGAGTTTTTCACCATGAGCAATTCACTGGGCAACATTTCCACCATCGCGAAGCGCGAGTTGAGCGCCTACTTCGCGTCGCCGGTGGCTTACGTCTTCATCGTCATCTTCCTCCTGCTGACCGGGTTCTTCACCTTCATGGTCGGCGGGTTCTTCGAGCGCAACGAGGCATCGCTCATCTCATTCTTTCTGTGGCATCCGTGGCTCTACCTCTTCCTCGTCCCGGCGGTCGGGATGCGCGTGTGGTCGGAAGAACAGCGGCAGGGCACCATTGAGTTGCTGATGACCATGCCCATCACGCCGTGGCAGGCCATCATGGGCAAGTTCCTCGCGAGCTGGGCGTTCCTCGCGCTCGCGCTCGCGCTGACCTTCCCGGTCGTGGTGACCGTGAAGTATCTCGGCAACCCGGACCTCGGCGTCGTGGCGGGCGGCTACATCGGGAGCTTCCTGCTGGCCGGCGCGTATCTGGCCATCACCTGCCTGACTTCCGCGCTCACGCGGAACCAGGTCATCGCGTTCATCATCTCGGTGGTCGTGTGCCTCTTCCTCATTCTCGCGGGCTGGCCGCCGGTGACGAACATCCTCACCAAAGCCCTGCCGGACAACCGTTGGGTTGTCGAGCTCGTCTCGGCCTTCAGCGTGATGACGCACTTCGAGGATTTCCAACGCGGCGTGGTGGACTCGCGGCACCTGCTGTTCTTCCTGTCGGTGATTGGCTTCTCGCTCTTCAGCACCAGCGTCGCGTTGCGCAGCCTGCGGTCGTAACCCCTTTTCCTGAGCACATGAAACAGAAGAAACTTGAAACGCTGCTCTACTCCGCCGTCGGCATCGTCGCCATGGCGCTCATCCTTGTGGCCGTGAACTACATCGCCGCGACGTTCCGGTCGCGCGTGGACCTCACCGCCGACAAGCTCTACACACTCTCCGACGGCACGAAGAAAATCGTCGGCAAGCTGGATACGAAGGTCAAAATCCGCCTCTACTATTCGCAGCGCGACAACGCGATGCCGGTCTTCCTCAAGACCTACGCCCAGCGTGTCGAAGACCTGCTCGTCGAGCTGAAGCAGCAGTCCAAGTTCATCGAAATCGAGAAGCTCGACCCGCAGCCTGACTCCGATGCGGAAGACTCGGCCAACCTCGATGGCGTCGAAGGGCAGCCCACGCAGACCGGCGAGAAGATTTACCTCGGCATCTCCATCAACTGCCTCGACCAGAAAGTCGCGCTGCCGTTCCTCTCGCCGGAGCGCGAGAAGCTGCTCGAGTATGACCTCGCCCGCGCCATTGCGCGCGTCGCCAACCCGATCAAGCCCGTTGTTGGGGTCATGTCCGCGTTGCCCATCTTCGGCACGCCGATGAACCCGATGATGATGCGCATGGGCCAGCAGGGCGGTCAGCAGCCCGCGTGGTATCTCATCAGCGAGCTGAAGAACGACTTCGACGTGAAGCAGCTTGAGATGAACGTCACCGAGATTCCCGCGGACGTGAAGGTGCTGCTCGTCGTCCACCCGCGCGACATCACGGACGCGACGCAGTTCGCGATTGACCAGTTCGTGCTGCGTGGCGGCAAGCTCGTCGCCTTCCTTGACCCCGTTTCCTACGTTGACCAGCAGCGGCAGGGCGGCAACCCGATGATGGGCGGCGGCCCGCCGACGAGTTCCTCGCTCGACAAGCTGCTCGCCGCATGGGGCTTGGGTTACGACAAGTCCAAGTGCATCGCCGACATGAAATACGCCACCCGTATGGGCCGCGGCCAGCGCGTGGAGCAGCAGCCCGCCGTGCTCTCGCTCACCGTCGAGGCGATCGACCGCAACGACATCGCCACCAGCCAGGTGGACAGCCTGATGATGGGATTTAGCGGCGCATTCACCGGCACGCCAGCTGCCGGCCTGACCAAGACGGTGCTCATCAAGTCCACCGCCCAGTCGCAGCTCGTCGAAGGTTTCCTCGCCCAGATGTCCGGCGAAGCCATTGTGAAAGACTTCAAGCCCAGCGGCACGGAATACGCGCTGGCTGTCAAGTTGAGTGGCAAGTTCAAAACTGCTTTCCCCGATGGAAAGCCCGCCGCAACGCCGGCCCCTGGCGAGGCCCCCAAGCCCGCCGAGGCGAAGCCCGACGCGCTCAAGGAATCAAAAGAAGACAACCACGTCATCCTCGTCGCCGATGCCGACATGCTCGCGGACCAGTTCTGCGTGCAAGTGCAAGACTTCTTCGGCCAGCGCGTCGTCATTCCGCGCAATGGCAATGTAAACATCGCACAGAACTTCGTGGAGCAGATGTCCGGCGACACGGCGCTGATGAACACCCGCAGCCGCGCCATCGTGCAGCGCCAGTTCACCCGCGTGCGCGATATGCAGTTGAAGGCCGAGGACGCCTACCGTGCGAAAATCAAGAGCCTCGAAGACAGCCTGCAGGAGACCCAACGCAAGCTAAACGAACTCCAGCGAAACAAGGAAAAGGGCCAGCGCTTCGTGATGTCGCCGGAGCAGCAGAAGGAACTGGAAAACTTCCGCAAACAGGAGGCGAACGTGAAGGTCGAGCTGAAGCTGCTCCGCCGCGACCTGCGCCAGGAAGTCGAGTCCATGGAGAACCGGCTCAAGTGGGCCAACATCGCCGGGATGCCGTTGCTCGTGACCATCGGCGGCATCGGTCTGGCTGTCTTCAAACGCAAACGCACGGCGGCGCGATAAGCCGCAACTTTTCCCAAGCATGAACCGCAAGCAGTTCCTCATTCTTCTCGTGCTCGTGGCCGTCATTGGCGGCGCGGGTTTGCTCGTGAACAAGCAGCGCCAGGGCGACTGGCAGCAGTCTTCCTCCGGCGGCGGCCAGAAGCTCGCCGGGGCGCTCGACGTGAACGCCGTCGCCGCCGTCAGCATCAAGTCCAGCGCGGGCGAGTTGAACCTCGTGAAGTCCGGCGACGCGTGGGTGGTGAAGGAGCGTGGCGACTACGCGGCCAATTTCGGCAGTATTGCCGACCTCATCCGCAAGTTCGCCGACGTGAAGGCCGTGCAGACCGAGCAGGTCGGCGCGTCGCAGTATGCGCGGCTGGAGCTGCAAGCCCCCGGCGACGGCGAAGGCAAGGGGACGCTGGTCGAGTTGAAGGGCAAGGACGGCAAGGCGCTCAAGTCCGTCGTGCTGGGCAAGAAGTTGATCAAAAAATCCGAGGGCGGGCCGTTCGGTGGCGGGGAGTTTCCTGTGGGCCGTTGGGTGCGCGACACTGCGAGCAAGGACTCCGTCATCCTGACCAGCGAGCAGTTTGCCGACGCCGAGGCGAAGCCGGAGAACTGGCTGGAGAAGGATTTCCTCAAGGTCGAGAAGCTCAAGTCCGTCGCCGTCAGTTACGCAACCAACACCGCGAGCGGCTGGAAAGTCGCGCGCGAAACTGAAGGCGCGGAGTGGAAGCTGGCCGGCGTGAAGCCCACTGAGCAGGTGGATACGAACAAGCTCTCCGCCCTCGGCAGCCCGCTCAGTTCGCCCACCTTCAGCGACGTGGTTGCCGACCCGAAAGCTGACAAGCTCGGCCTCGAAAAGCCCGCGACGCTCGTGCTGGAGACTTTCGACGGCTTCATCTACACCGCGAAGGCCGGCACCGCGAGCGGCGACAATTATCCGTTCCAAATCAGCGCGGCCGGCAATTTCCCGAAGGCCCGCACGCCTGCAAAGGACGAGAAGCCCGAGGACAAGGACAAGTTGGACAAGGAGTTTGCCGACGCGCAGAAGAAGCTCGCGGACAAGCTCGCTGCCGACGCGAAGTTCGGCAAGTGGACCTACCTGGTCTCGAAATATACGCTCGACAGCGTGCTCAAGAGCCGGGCTGACCTGATGGTGGAGAAGAAGGAAGAGTCCAAGCCGGAAGCCAAGCCTGTTACCAAATAGTTGCCCGTCCAAGCGGGGGCTCTCTCAAAGAGCGATTTGGTGTCGGCAGCTCGGCGAGCCAGCGCGGAGTGCGGGGCGTCGGCAGCACGGTCTGGGTAGTCAGGGGTTGCCAGAAAGTGCTTTTCACGTCGCTTCTGATCATGCTTCCATCCGGCACGCTAAACGGGATGGATTTGGAGGCGCGGAGCAGCGCCGCTCAATACACGTGAAACTGCAAAAGGCCAAAGGACGGGCAAAAGTTCTGGTGGTGGATGATCATCCGCTCGTTTGCTACGCCTTGGCGCAATTGTTGAACAAGACGGACGCCTTCATCTGTTGTGGGGATGCGGATGGGGTGGAGTCCGCGCGGTCGGCGGTGAGGAAATTGGTGCCGGCCCTGGTGCTGCTGGATCTGACCTTGGGGGAGGAGGATGCGTTTGGCCTGATTCGCGAGTGGAAGCAAATGCTGCCGGCCATGAAGGTGGTGGTCATCAGCCGACATGACGAGGCGGTCTTTGCCGAGCGTTCCCTGCGTTGTGGAGCGGATGGCTTTGTGACCAAGGCGGAGCCTCCGGCGGTGATTTTGCAGGCGATGGGCGCAGTGCTGGCTGGCGAGCGATTTGTGAGCGGCAAGCTGGCGGCGCAGGTTTGGAAACGCATCAACGAGGGCCGGGTGGACAAGGGGGCGCGGGGAATGGAAAGCCTGTCGGCGCGCGAGTCGCAGGTGTTTCACTTGCTCGGGGAAGGGCAAAGCAACAAGGCCATCGCCCAGTTGCTGGCACTCAGCCCCAAGACGGTGGAGACCTACCGCGACAACTTGAAGCGCAAGCTGGGTTTGCCTGATTCGGCCAGCTTGTTGCGTTACGCCACCATGTGGTGCGAACGTCATTGAGAGGCGGGCTTGGTGGCCCGGAAGGATTGGGACCAGTGAGTGCGTGGGTCAGGAATTTCCCTAGGAAGTTTTTGGTAGCTTTCCCTTGTGAGCGGAGGAGTGAGGGCATATCCCTGTCGTCTGGATCAGTTCGCAAACAGCTTTAGCAGAGAGTAACGCGGTATTTGAATAATAAGCAGCCCCTCATGAAAACAACTACCCCCAGCTACTTTCCCCGCCTGTTCTGTGTCTTAGCCGTGCTAGGCTTGGTAAGCCCAGTGGTGGCCCAGGATTTCCGGATCACCACCCTCACGCCCAACAATGCCGTGGTAGTCGAGGCTAACCCCATAGTTGGCGATGACCGCGGCGGCATCGCTGTGAGCAGTTCACAGGTTTTCCTCACGGGTGACGTGGCGACCGGGCGCTTCAACCGGGACACGCTCGCCGGCGGGGTGAGTGTGGGCACGGTGCGCGACGGGTTGGTGGCCAACCTAGCGAACGACACGGTTTACCTGCTGGGCAACGGCAGCACGCCGCTGGCCTACGGCGGGGGCACGTTCAACTCGCTGCTGCAAGTGGACGGAACCACGGGCGCGCCCAATGGCACCACCGTCCTCCTTTCCTCCCCCATCCCGCTGGCGGGCACCGGCAGCACGATCGGCATCTTCTCGGGTTGGAACCGCATCGTGGTGCATAACGGGACGCGGGCCTACAGCATCAGCCTGCCCACGGGCACGGTGACGGACCTCGGGGCTATGAGCGCCCCCAGCCACACCGGTTCGGAAAACTGGGCCTACTGGGGCGTGGCTGAGACCGTGGGAGCGGACACCTACATCGCCTACGTGCGCAACAGCACGACGATCTCACGCACCAAGGTGCCCACCGGGGAGACCAGTGCCGTGGCCACGGGCGGCGCAATTTCTTTTCTGTAAAAGCAGCGATCATCAGGTTGCGGGTTGGGTCACTGGTTCCATGTTGAGGTAGATTTTTCCGGTTTCCCAGTCGTCGCTGTTCTCGGCCAGGAGGGCGGCGATTAAGCGCAGGAGGGATTTTTCATTGGGGAAGACGCGGGCCACACGGGTGCGGCGCTTGAGTTCTTGGTTGACGCGTTCCAGCGCATTGGAGGTGCGCATCCGTTGCTGGTGGGCGGCGGGCAGCGTG
>CAMCFN010000115.1 GCA_945874145.1 Akkermansia muciniphila | reverse complement strand
CGGTTCTTCCGCGCGGTGCCCACGCCGTAAGGCGCATCACTCAAGGGGCCGCCGGAAGAGCAAACCCGGCGGCCCGCTTCCCGAGTTCCCTCGTGTGAGGGGACGGCAGGCTCCAGTCCGAAATCGTGTGCGGCTGGGGCCTGCCTTGATTTTCAAGTCGTAGGAGACGACGTGAGGAGTCTCTGACTCAGGCAGATCAAACGCAAAAGGCCGCGGCCCTCCGGTCGCGGCCTGCGCATCAGTGGGCGCAGGAAATCAGAACGCGATGGTCTTCACAGCGCTTTCCACCGTGCTGGTGGAATTTATGGCCAGCACCTTGAACTCCACCGGTTGCCCGGCCGCGAAAGGCCCCACTTGCTGGCCGGCGAGCACCACGGTGACGGCGTGGGCGAACTCCGTGTCCACGCCAAGCACTTTGTGCACGAGCTGCAGGCTCGTGGCATGCGCGCCACCACCGCTGGCGTAGGTCAGGGAGGCGTTGAGGCCGCTGGCAGTCGCGTGGCGATTTCCAGCGCGGTCGGGCTGGCGGTGCCTTCCTCGGTGGTGATGAGGTTCAACGCGTCGTGCTCCGGCGAGCCTTCCGTGAAGTTCGCGCTCCACGCCGAATACCAGCGCTTGTTGTTCCGGTCCACGCGCGCGTCGGTGGCCTTGAGCTGGCTCTTCTTCCGGCTCAGCCCGCTCTCCTTGTCGGCGACGGTTTGCAGCAGCGTCGCGTGGTTGGTGAGCGCCGTTTGGAACTGTGCGAGCGTCGTCGTGCCCACGGTGAGGGCCGGCAGCGGCGCCGTCATGGCCGCGCACGTGGCGTTGACGACGGGGCGTGCGATTGGTGTTTCCGCTCACGGCGAGGCGGAGGCGGAGGCGGCTGGCTCCGACACCGGCAGGCCCATCCAACGGCGCAGGCCGGTTTCATCCTTGCGCGGGCAGTAGCCGCCTTCGTTCTGGATGCTGTCCGCCTGGAAGGCGAAGATGGGCACCAGCATGGCAAGCAGTGCGATTTTTCCTGCTTCCTGCGGGCGGGCGGGCGCTTATCTTACCCGCATGGCGACGAAGAAGGTTAAGGCCGACCGCTGCGTGACGATGCTCAAGGCGCTGGCCGACGAGCATCGTTGGGACATCGTGCGGACGCTGCTGGCGGAATCCCTGAGCGTCTCGCAACTCGGCGAGCGGCTGAAGATGCCGCAGCCCAATGTCTCCAAGCATCTCAACGTGCTGCGCGTCGCCGGCATCGTGGTGACGGAGCGCGTCGGCAAGGAAGTGCGGGGCGGCATCGCGGAGGCGTTTCGGGCAGAGCTGACCAAGAACAAAAACCGGCTGGACCTTGGGTGCTGCTCGTTCGACTTCAATTCCCCGAGGAAGTAGGCGGCAGAAGTTTTTGGAGGGCGGGCGAAATTTTCTTGCGGAGGCGCACCGACGTATGCCGTCATAAGAATACGTATTTGCTGCCCAACCCATGAAGCCCATTCTGTCCCTCCTTACTCTCGTCTTGCTGGCCACCGCGTTGCGCGCTGAGATCGGCGTCATCTCGCCGGCGGACGCGAAGAAGCTCATTGATTCCGCCGACGCTGCGAAGCGCCCCGTGGTCCTCGACACACGCGGCGGCTACAAAGATTACTTCCGCGCCCACCTGCCCACGGCGCACCACATCAACTTCGACACGCTGCGCGGCACGGACAAGGGCGTGCCGGTGCAGTATCTGCCGGACGACATAACGAAGGCGCTGCTCGCCCGCGCCGGCGTGGATCAGAACCGCACGCACCTCATCTACGCGACCGGCGAGGCGCTGCCGAACGACGAGATTCTGAGTGCGACCATGGTGGCGTATGTGCTGGAGAAATTCGGCGTGAAGGACATTCGCATCGTGGACGGCGGCATCCCGGCGTGGAAGGCCGCCAGCTATCCGACCACGCAGGAGTATTTCGGCAACCCGCCGGGCAAGCTGCCTGCGAAAGGCGAGCCGGGCATCGGGATTACGGTTGGCGATGTGCTGAAGGCCAAGAGCAGCGCCGGCGCGGTGCTCGTGGATGCGCGTCCGCACAACGAATACCTCGGCCATGACGACGTGTGGCTGCGCAAGGGCCACATCCCCGGAGCCATCAGCTTCCATTGGGCGCGGCTGATGGCGAAGGACAACACGCACCAGTTCAAGCCGTTTGCGCAGGTGAAGGCGGAACTCGAAGCGGCCGGCCTCACGCCGGACAAGGACATCGTTGTCTATTGCGGCACGTCGCGCGAAGGCAGCCTGCTGCGCTTCTACCTAAAGCATGTGGCCAAGTATCCCAAGGTGCGGCTCTATGAAGGTTCGTGGAAGGAATACGCGGCGCTGAAGCAGCACCCGGCAGAGACGAAGGAAAACCAGGCTCGCTGACCTCGCCACTTGCTCTCGTCGCTGCTCTTCCTGGCCGTCTGTTTCGTCGCCTACACGAACGGCGCGAACGCGAACTTCAAGGGCGTGGCGTCCCTCTACGGCAGCGGGGCGACAACCCTACGCGGTGCGCTGTGGTGGGGCACGGCCACGACCTTCGCCGGTTCCATCGCCGCTCTATTCCTCGCGGAGGGGATGCTCAAGAAGTTCAGCGGGCGGGGGGTGGTGCCGGACGCGCTGGCACAATCGCCGGACTTTCTCTTCGCCGTCGCGCTCGGGACGGCGCTTACCAGCCTGCTGGCGACGAAGCTGGGCTTCCCGGTCTCCACGACCCACGCCTTGGTGGGTGCGCTAGTCGGCGCGGGCTTCGTGGGCATCGGTGCGGAAGTCCATGTTGGTGCGCTGGGGAGGAACTTTGTTTACCCGCTCTTCTTCAGCCCGGTGGTGGCGGTGCTGGCTGGCGGGACGATTTACCTGCTCTTGAAGTCGGCGCGGCTTGCCCCTGACCAACGCACGCGCACGCTCGACGCGCTGCACTACTTGAGCGCGGGGGCGGCGAGTTTCGCACGCGGGTTGAACGACACGCCCAAAATGGCCGCGCTGCTGCTGGTGGCGCAGGGCCTTGACCTCCGCTGGGTTTTTGTGGCCGTGGCGCTGGCCATCGCATTGGGCGCACTGCTGGACGCCGAGAAGGTCGCCGAGACGCTCGGTAAAAAGGTGACGGACATGAACCCCGGCCAGGGCTTCGCCGCTAACCTCGCGACCGCCGTGCTGGTGACGACCGCGAGCTTCCACAGCCTCCCGGTGAGCACAACTCATGTGAGCGTCGGCGCGCTGCTGGGCATCGGTATCACCACGCGGCAGGCCAAGTGGCGCAAGGTCGGGGAAATCCTGCTGGCCTGGGTCAGCACCCTGCCATGCGCGGCGCTGCTGGCGGGGCTGGCGTTCGGGCTGTTGCGGCTGTTCAACCCGTGATGCGGGAGGCGCGCATCTGGTCGCGGCGGCCGTCGGCGTAGGCGGGACGCTTTGCGCCATCAGAGAGGCTTCACCAAGGCGAACCCCTAATGTGGAGGCGGACTCAACAGCAGCCGCTGGGGCCGCAACCGCCTGCTTTTGCGTTGCCGCCCGCCTTGGGCATGAACGTGCCCCAACCACCCAGAATCACGCGCCGGATCGGTTCGCCGGTGTCGGGATGCTGGGTCAGTGGAGCATCGTTCATGCTCTGCTGAATTTCGTAATGCTTCACCTTGTCGCCTTCGTTGTTCGGGATGGTTGCGTAGAGGTAGGTCATGGGAGGGATGCGATTGAGATACGGGAACCCGCCAAGCGCGCCAGCGCTTCGGGGCCGATGGGTTCTTCCGGCTGCCACGGCAGCCAGCCAGTGCGGGGGGATAGCTTCTCCACCACTTCACGCAGGTAACGATGCTCGGATTCCTCGCGGCACTGCAGGAGCGGATCGCACGAACCGCTGTGGAGCAGGCTCTGGTTGATGATCCAGGCGAAGGGCTCAATGTGCGCGCGGCGCAAATCTTCCTGCAACGCCGCCGCCTCATGGACAGGTGTCGCCTCTGGCAGGGTGACCAGCAGGATGCGCGTGAATGCCGGATCGCGCAGCCGCTCCAGCAGGCGCATCACCGACTCGGGCTGGGTGCTGCGTGTCTGGCGTTGCAGTTCGCGGTTGTAGGCCTCGCTGGCATCCAGCAGCAGCAGCGTGTGGCCGGTCGGCGCGGTGTCGAGGACGACAAAGCGGTCTTGGCCTTGGCTCACCTCTCGGGCGAACGCGCGGAACACCGCAATTTCCTCGGTGCAGGGCGAGCGCAAGTCCTCTTCCAACAGCGCGCGCCCGGCGGTATCCATCTTGGCGCCTTGGGCCTGTATGACTTCCGCCGTGTAGGCCTTCGTCTCCGCTGCGGGATCAATCCGACTCAAGGTCAGGCCCTGCACCTGTCCCGCAAGGGTCTGCGCCACATGCGCGGCGGGGTCGGTCGTGCTCAAATGCACCGCATGACCGCGCCGCGCCAGCATCGCCGCAATGGCGGCGGCCACGGTCGTCTTGCCCACGCCACCCTTGCCCATCGTCATGATGACGCCGCTGCCTTGCCGTTCGATGTCGGCTACGAGTGCTTCGAGGCTTTCCATGGCTGGCGGTGTCCAGTCACTCAAGTGCTTCGGGGTGCCGGCGGCTGCGGCATCGTTGCCCAACAGCACGCGCAGGCCGCCAAGGCCGAGGATGTTGATGGGCTTCAACGGCACGATGAAGCTGGGCAGGCTGCCGATGAATCTCTTCGCCGCCGCCAGCGCCGCCAGACCGCGTCGCTGCATCGCCTGCGAAGTAACGTCCTCCGGGCATTTCGTCGCAAACATGCCGTTGATGACGAGCTGCTGGTTGCCCACGCCCAGCGCACGCAGTTCGGCTGAAGTCCGCTCCGCCTCGTTGAGTGCAGCCAGTTGCGGGCGGCTCACCAAGACGAGCGTCGTCGCGGTCGCATCGGCCAGCGTCTTGACCGTGGCCTCGTAGACGGCTCGCTGCTTCTCCAGCCCAGCCAGCGGGCCGAGGCAGGAAGTGCCGCTCGTGTTGTGGTCGAGGAACTGGTCCCAGGCCTTCGCGAGGCTCATGAGCCGCAAGGTGTGGCCGGTCGGTGCGGTGTCAAAAATGACGTGGTCGTAATCCTTCGTGGTTTCGGGATTGCCGATCAGCCCGGAGAACTCGTCGAAGGCTGCAATCTCGACCGTGCAGGAGCCGGAAAGCTGCTCCGCCATGCTGCGCAACGCCGCCTCCGGCAGCAGTCCTCGCATCGGCCCGATGACGCGCTCGCGATAGGCCTCTGCGGCGGCGACTGGATTGATGTTCAAGGCGTGCAGGCCCGGCGCGCCGGGAACCGCGGTTGGCTGGTTGCTCAAGGAAACTTCCAGCACCTCGTCCAGGTTCGAGGCCGGGTCCGTGCTGACCAGCAGCACGCGTTTGCCGGACTCCGCCAGCTTCAACGCCGTTGCGCACGAGAGCGAGGTCTTGCCGACGCCGCCCTTGCCGGTGAAGAACAGGTAGCGCGTCGTGCTCGCCGGGGCGGGCCGATAGAGGGGCAGATTCACGATGACGCCCCAACACTTTCACCGAGGGCACCACGGGAAAGCGCCTCGCGCTCGTCGTCCGTCGGGTAGCGGCCCTTCAGACGCACTTCGCCGTCCACAAAGAGCAACGGCAGCACCGCTACGCCTTCGGTGTCCAGGAGCACCTTCACCGCCGTATTCTGAATGAAGGCCATGGGCTGCTGGCCGAGGTTGTGGCGCTCCACCTTCACGCCGTGCTGGCTCAACTGCGTGAGCAGCGCGGCAAAGCTGACCAGCGCCGGATCAATCTCGTTGCCGCAGAGGCCGGTCGAGCAGCACATCGGCGGGTCATAGACTTGGATGGTTTTCATAGGGAGGTTCTCCGGCTGAGTTGATGAGGTGAAATTGAGCTTGTTAGCTGCGGTTCGCTAACCCCGGTTTGGTCGAGGGTGATTTCCGCTTTGATCCTCCGCAATGGGGTGAGCTACCCACACCTAAGCATTGATGTTCGCGTCATTTGCTGGCCTTGATCTGGTCGCGGCGACCTTCGGCGTAGGCGGTGAACACCCGGCGAATCTCGTCCCGCACCCGGCGGAACACGGCGAGCTTCTCCTCGTCCGTCCCGGTGGCATGCGCCGGATCGTCGAAGCCCCAATGGTGCCGGCTCAACTGCCCCGGAAACATGGGGCAGGCCTGGTCGGCGTTGCCGCAGACGGTGATGACCGTTTCGATGTCCTGCTGGAGAAAGTCGTTCATGTGCTTGGAGCGGTGAGTCGAGATGTCGATGGCGATTTCCTGCATCACTTGGATGCCGAGCGGATGCACATAGCCAGCGGGCTTCGAGCCGGCACTGTGAACGTCGAGGATGTCGCCAGCGACGGCGCGCAAGATGCCTTCAGCCAGATGGCTGCGGCAGGAGTTGCCGGTGCAGAGAATGAGAACGGCGGGCTTGTTCATTTTGGTTTCTTGATGGGTTTGGTTTTTACGGAGCCTTGGGTTGCAGTTGAAGCGGCTCCGACCGCTTCTGCCACCCAGCAACAATCCGCCTGCCGGGCTTTTAGACGGCGGAGATCGTCCCGGAACACGGGATGGGTGGGCAGGCAGTCCTGGAGGCAGCGCAACTGCCAGTCCAACTCGCGCGGGCGCGCGGCGGGCAGCGAGTAGATCATCCACTGCTCATGGCGCCTTGCCTCCACCAGCCTATGGCGGCGTAGATATGCCAAGTGCTTCGAGGCGGCCACTTGGGTCAGTCCGAGGATGTCCTGCAGGTGGCAAACGCAAAGCGGGGATTGCGCGAGCAGATGGACCATGCGCAGCCGGGTCTCGTCGCAGAGGCAGTTGTAAATTTGGATTAGTGGCTGCGGTTGCATACCCAACGAGAGAATATGCTGGTATAGGGATATGCGCAAGCATCGGGGCTCGCCAATTGGCCGCCTGCTTGGCCATCCACAGGGGGGGTGTCTGCGTGCTCCTCTGTTGCGGGCGTGGAACGAACGTTGAGCGACCTGGTCGCGGATTCGGGACTACAAAGTCCTGAAGGCGTAGCCGGCGTTGCGCACCGTGCGAATGCAATTGCGGGCGTTACCCAGCTTGATGCGCAGCCGGCGGATGTGGGTGTCCACGGTGCGCTCGGTGGCGAACTCCGCACCGGGCCAGGCCGCCTGGAGCAGTCGCTGGCGCGTCCAGACCTGGCCAGGATGCTCCAACAAGGCGCTGAGCAGTTTGATCTCCGTGGGCGTGAGCGGCACCTCCCGTCCGCGCACCAGGGCTTGATGAGCTTCGACGTCCACGACGAACTCGATGGTGGGCCGCTTGGGCGGGGTGGGATTCTCCGGGTGCAGGCGTTTCAGGAAATTGCGCACCCGGGCGCCCAGCTCACGGGGCGGGAAGGAGCGCAGCAGAAACTCGTCGGCCCCGAGTTCGAAGGCCAGCAACCGGTCCATGGGATTGTCATGGGTGCTGAGGATGAACACGGGCACTTGGGTGGTGCCGGGGTCACGCCGGAGTTCCTTGCAGATGGTGAGCCCGTCCAGACCGGGGAGCTGCAGGTCCAGCAAGACGAGGTCCGGCAGATGAGCGCGGGCGAGGCCGAGGGCGGCTTCGCCGTTGCTGGCCGGCAGGATGCGACAGCCGAGGGCGCGCAGCGCCGCGGTGATCCCGCCGTCTTCGTCCGTGGACAGCGCCACGAGGATTTGAGCATCTGCAAGTGACATCTATGTGAATGACAAGCATGGCGGGTGCAGGTGGCGGATGTATTACGCTCAGGTTAAATCACGGTGAAACGTCGGCGGGTGCATCGTTGCGGGATCGTGACGTGGCGGGCGGAAGAACGTAACCCGGGCGGTTCAGGTTCCAGTTGCTTCGCTGAGTGGCGAAGCACGGGTTCCGGCGCTTTCAATCCCGCGTTTACGTCGGAACCCGTTTTTACTTTCCGAGGTGGTTGCCCGGCACGTGGAACCACCTCAACTGCGGTGCCGCGCCAGCCGCACGCTGACGTGGCGCGCCTCCGGGATGATGAACTTCTTCACCTCGACCGTGACCGCCTCCGCGCCGAAGTCCGCCAGCACCATCACCGCGATGTCCCCCGCGAGCTTCTCAATCAGCTTCCAGCTCCGGCCCTCGCCGAAGGCCAGCAGCCGGCGTGACACGGCGTAGTAATCAATCGTCTCGCGCAAGTCGTCGCTCGCGGCGGCGCGGGTGAAGTCATGCTGCATCTCGACAGTCAGCAGCAGGCGCTGCGGTTGCGCGCGCTCCGCGTCCGGCACGCCGACGTGGTAGCGAACTTCGAGGTCGGTGAGGGAAATCGTGTCCATGTTCAGATGGCGTTCACCACTTCTTCCAGCAGAACTCTCGTTGGCTGGTTCAGCTCCATCCCCATCGCCTCCGCCACCGTCACCCAGCGGAACTCCTGCGCCTCGTCGTTCAGCGTGACCGGCGGGGCGCTGCTGAAGGCGCGGCAGGTGTAGTTGAGCAGGAGGAAATGCGCGTCGCGGTAAAACTCCTTCGAGTGGATGCAGTCCTGCACCATGACGAAGCGGATGTCCGTGATGTCCAGGCCGGTCTCCTCCTTCAGCTCGCGGCGGAGCGCGTCCTCGGAGCGTTCGCCCCACTTGATCTTCCCACCGGGGATGCCCCAGAGATGCGACCACTTGTGCGTGCGCAGCATGAGCACGCGATCATCCGCGTCGAGGATGAGGCCGCCGACGGTGGAGATGGGAAGCGGTTGAGAGTTGAAGGTTGAGAGTTGAGAGTTGAGTGCCATTCCGTTCCGCGTCATCAGGTCACGCAGTTCGCCGAGGTGCTCGACGATGAGGTCTGGCGCGGCGGCGCGAAGCTGCGGGAGCTTGTTGTAGCCGGTCAGCACGGCGACGGAGTGGATGCCACCGTGCTTCGCCGTCTCGATGTCGTGCGCCATGTCGCCGATGAAGACCGTGGCCTGCGGATCGAGGCCGTTCTCAGCGATGAGCTGCTGGATGACTTTCCGTTTGTCCCAAACGCCGATATAGGGCCGGTCAATGAAGTGACCAAAGTCCGAGCTCGCCGCCTGCGTCTCCCAGTGATCGGGATGCACGGAGCTGAGGAGAAACGTCCGCACGCCGCGCTCACGACAGAAGACAAGGAACTCTCTCGCGTGCGGCAGCGGCTCGACGAGGTCCTGCACCTCGCGGAAGCGTTCGTGAAACCACTTTTCAAGCTGCGCCATCGGCACACCGGGCAGGTGGCGGTCGTAGAACGGCTGGAACGGCAGGCAGAACTCGGTGCGGAACTGGTCGAGCGACATCTCCGGCCTGCCGGCGGACGTGAAGCAGTGATTCGTCGCGCGCAGGACGGCGGGCAGGTCGTCCACCAGCGTGCCCGACCAGTCGAAGATGATGTTCCGAATCATGCGCGCGGGAACTTTGCGGCGATGGCGGCGGGAAGCAACGGAATC
>CAMCFN010000114.1 GCA_945874145.1 Akkermansia muciniphila | reverse complement strand
GGGAAAGAAGCTATCCTGGGGACGATCGCAGCTTCTTTATCAACTTGCAGGCCGTCAAGCTGTTCACCTGCTTGAGTGCCGTGAAGCCCTTAAGCGTGATGAAGAGGTCGACGAAGATTTTTGGCTGGTCGACACGGACTCGGACGACTGTGAAAAATCAGGCACCGACCTCTTCAGAGCAATCGCAGTTGCGAAGGCGATCAGCTACCCGGGCATGTCTGAGCGCCGTATCCGGGAGCAGGCGGCAGAGTGGACCAAGGAAATGCTCAATCTGCCCGACGTTTGGGCCACGGTGGAGAGTTTGGCGGACATCCTGCTTGAACGCGGCGTAATCGAAGACTCTGAACTGCTTGAGTCTGTCTGCGGGGGCATTCTGCGAAAGGCGTGGAAGCTGCCGAAATGGAAACGCCGTCTGGCCGTCAACCAGAAGTGGATTTGCCTTTTGGCGGTTGGTCCTTCGCCCGCCGACTCAGGTATGGATTAGCGGATGCTTCCGGAATGGCGTGAAGCACCGTTCCCCAGACCCTGCGGGAGTGGTTCTGGGGAGCCTACTTCGTCGCCCCACATATGCGGGCATGCGGGCTCAGTGCGTTCCATCGCGTGGGCTTTCCGTTCGCCGGACCGCACCGCAACTTGAAGACCGAGTTCGTGGCCGCGCGCGGCAAGCCCAAGAAGCTCGGCGTGAACGAGGCATTGCAAGCGTTGAGCCTGACATTTGAGGGCGCGGCCCACCGCGACGGCGGCCCAATGGACGCTCGAATGGTCCCAGCTCCTCGGCAGCGAGAAGTCGGAGCCCATCGCCGCGCTGGTGGGCCGCCCCGGCAACAGCATACAGGTGGTGGGAACCACGCTGGGCAAGGTGGGAGCCGACGCAGGCGAGCCGGCGGACACGTTCCGCTGGACGCTGAAGGCAGACGGCACGCAGCGGGCGCTGGAGCAGTTGGCCGCGCCGGTGACGAACGTGAACGGGCAGTTCCTCTACGTGGTGGAAATGCCCTTCGAGACGGTGATGGCCGGACTGACGTTGTCCTCGAATACGCTGGCGCTGCCATCGGGCAGCACGAGCGTGGGTCGGGGGGCGAAGTTCAACGGGACGAATGCGACGATTCTTGCCGCGAGCGGGCCGACCTTGACCGTGACGGCAGTGGACCGTGGCTTGCAATTGCGCGTGGACTTGCAGGTGACACCCACTGGTGCTCCAGAAACCTACGAGGCGTGGTCCACGTGGTTCTTTGGCGTGCCAAATGCCGACCCGAGTGCCGACCCGGACAGCGACGGCCAACCTCGGCAAGTTTCGGACGCTCTTTGGCAACCTCGGGAAGCAGGCCGCCGAGTTGTCCCGCCGCCCGCAACGCGAGGTGCTCGCGTGGCTCGGGTTTCCCGACACGCAGGCGTGGGTCAACATCGTGCGCAAGCTTCGGCCCGAGACCGTGACGGTCGAGCGGGCACTGGCGCTGCGAGCGGTGGCTACCGTCCCCGAAGTGACGCAGCGACTGGCGCATGTCCCCGCCATCAATACCGGCCTGCTGGAACTGGCGAACCAGCCCAACCTGCTGGCGCAGGTCCCCCCTGCCCTGCTCAACGAGATCGCCACGGCGGAGGAGGAACGGTTGCAAGCGTCGGCGGTGCGACTCTTGGAAGACATGGTGTGCGAACTGGAGCAAATGGGCCGCCGTCCCCGCGTCGCGAGCCTGAAGACCCTGGTCAATCTGCGTCAGCGCAGCCACGAGGTGGCCGAAGAGTTTCAAAACCACGTGGACGTCCAGCGTGAAGCCGGCAGCTTTCCTGAGCCGCCGGTGCCGGGGACAGTGGACATTGTGCCCCTCACCGATGCCGGCCAACTGCTGGACGAGGGCCGGGCGCAGCGCAACTGCGTCGGCGGTTACGGCCCGCGGGTCGTGGCAGGAAAGGTGTTCGTCTACCGCGTGCTGCAGCCGGAACGGGCGACCCTGTCGCTTCGCTTGGGGGCAGACGGTGGCTGGGAAATCGAGCAACTGCTCCGGGCCTGCAACCTGCCGGTTTCGCCGGCCACGGCCCAGTCGGTGCGCTTATGGCTGTCACGGGAAAGCGTCTCGTGCTGAGGCCGCAAAGCGCTTTGGTTCCCCATCACCCCTGCGACGTCCTCCT
The DNA here is from genome assembly GCA_945874145.1 of Akkermansia muciniphila. Taxonomy (GTDB): domain Bacteria; phylum Verrucomicrobiota; class Verrucomicrobiia; order Limisphaerales; family SXTU01; genus SXTU01. Next base: position 7,277 of record CAMCFN010000114.1, on the reverse strand, counting down.
ACTCGGTCCGGAGCGCCGGAAGAACTGTTTCACGCCGGGGGATGCCGGTGCCATGCTGATCGAGTTCTAGCCGCCGCCACATGATTCGGACCGCATCGCCCAACGCCTGGATGTCACCGCGGGCATCGTGGCGCTGGTATCGGGAGGCATTGAGTCCGAGCCGCTGCATGACCCGGTCCAGCGAATGGCCGGTGCCGGCCGCAGCGCCAAAGAGCCGCCGGGAAATGGCGATGGTGTCGATGGATTCGACCGTTCGCCGCGGCGCTTGGTGCTGGTGGCAGGTGGCTTCCAGGAACTTGGTGTCGAAGCGGTGGCCATTGTGGGCCATGATCACCGAGTCGCCAACGAATCGGGAGAATCGTTCCAGGATTTCGATGGGGCGTGGCGCATCGCGGACGTCACGATCGGTGATGCCGGTGTAGTCCGAGATGAAGCGAGAGATGGGGCCGGCCGGGCGGCAATAGCTGAAGAACTCATCGCCGGCCACGACCTCGCCGTTGCGGAAGCGGGTGGCCGCGATCTGGATGATCTCGCAATCGTGCGGAGAAAGCCCGGTCGTCTCCAGATCGAAGATGACGAAGGAAGTCGCTGCTTGAACCCGTTCATAAATGATCTCCCCCGTCCCAACGCAACCGCTGGGCCTACGCTGACCACCAGCGGCTTCAACGGATTCGTGGGATAGGCTCATCAACATCAACTCCCCGTATTCTGCCTGAGAACCAGTTTCATTGCGACGATGCTTTCCGGGCTGATGCTCTCGATGGCGTGGAAGGGGCCCATTGAGTGTTGCGGCGAAGGCAGCGCAGGCCTTTCAAAGGAGCGCTTGATTTTCTGTCGCAGCCCCGATGGCGAACTGGACAGTCCGTTGGGACTCGCGAAGAATGTGTGGGCACACTCGCACTTGAGCGGTGTCGGCGAGTGGAGAGGAACGATGGCACGCCGGCTTGTCTTTGGTGGAGCGCAACGATGTGCAGGCCGTCGTGGCTTACCCTGCAGGTGTCTCAACCGCGTGAAACAACGCGCAGCGACATAGGAAAAAGCAGCTTCTTATCGCCCCTCAAGCTTGGTAAAATTTTGAGATGAGGCAACGGGTACGAAAGGAATAATTGGCGTTGACCACCCTTATGAAGAAACGAGTTTTGTGTCTGCTGTTCACCGGGTTTGAAGAGATCGAAACAGTCGCGCCGGTGGACTTGCTCCGGCGCGCGGGTGTCGAGGTCGTGGTGGCCTCGCTCACCGGTGAGAAGCTCGTGACCGGTCGCTGCCAGATCACCGTGCAAGCCGACGCGGCGCTGGCCGACGTGGTGGACCAGGACTTCGATCTGTTCCTCATCCCCGGCGGCCCCGGCATCAAGGCCGTGCGCGCCGACGGTCGTGCCGCGAAGCTCGCGCAAGCCTACGCGCAGGCGGGCAAACCCGTCGCCGCCATCTGCGCCGCACCCACCGTCCTGCTCGACGCGGGGCTGCTCACGGGCAAGCGCTTCACCTCGCACGCCGGTGTCCTCGCGGAGTTGCCGAAGTCGCAGGTGCAGGAGCGCGTGGTCGAAGACGGCAACCTCATCACGTCGCGCGGGGCGGCAACCTCGGTGGAGTTCGGCCTCGCGTTGGTGCGCCGCCTGTGCGGCGATGCCGCCGTTGCGGAAGTGTCCAAGGGCATCATGGCGTGACCACGGTCTCGCCCTTGGTCACGCGAGAATTCCCTTCACCACCTGACCATGCACGTCGGTCAGGCGATGGTGGCGGCCTTGGAACTTGAACGTCAGCCGCGTGTGGTCAATGCCGAGGCAGTGCAGCAACGTCGCGTGCAGGTCGTGAACATGCACCGGGTCGCTCGCGACGTTGTAGGAGTAATCGTCCGTCTCGCCGTAGGTCACGCCCGGACGGATGCCGCCGCCCGCGAGCCAGATCGTGAAGCAGCGCGGGTGATGGTCGCGACCGTAGTTCTCCTTCGTGAGCCGGCCTTGGCAATAGACGGTTCGCCCAAACTCGCCGCCCCACACGACAAGCGTGTCGTCGAGCAAGCCGCGTTGCTTCAAGTCCTGGATCAGCCCGGCGCTCGGCTGGTCGGTGTCGCGGCACTGGCCGGCGATTTGCGCGGGCAGCTTCAGGTGCTGGTCCCAGCCGCGATGGAAGAGCTGGATGAACCGCACACCGCGCTCCGCCAGCCGGCGCGCGAGCAGACAGTTCGCCGCGAACGTCCCCGGCTTGTGCGCCTCGGGGCCATAGAGGTCGAATGCACTCGCAGGTTCGCGTGACACGTCCGTCAGCTCCGGCACGCTGGTCTGCATCCGATACGCCAGCTCGTATTGCGCGATGCGCGTGGCGATCTCGGGGTCGCCGTATTCCGCGAGCTGCATCTGATTCAACTTCGCCAAGTCGTCGAGCATCCGTCGGCGCGCTGCCGCGTGGAGGCCGTCGGGATTTGTGAGAAAGAGCACCGGATCGCTGGCGGAGCGGAACTTGATGCCCTGATGCGTCGTTGGCAGAAAGCCGCTGCTCCACAGGCGGTCGTAGAGCGGTTGGTCCGCCGGGTTGCCCGTGCCGTTGGAGAGCAGCGCGACGAACGCCGGCAAGTCGCGGTTCATGCTGCCAAGCCCGTAACTGAGCCACGAGCCGATGCTCGGCCGGCCCGCGAGCTGCGCGCCGGTCTGGAAGAACGTGATGGCCGGGTCGTGGTTGATGGCCTCCGTGTGCAGCGTCCTGATGAAGCACAGCTCGTCCGCCACCCGCGCCGTGTGCGGCAGCAGCTCGCTCAACCACGCGCCGCCGCGCCCGTGCTGCGCGAAGCGGAAGCGCGTCGGCGCGATGGGAAAATGCTCCTGCGTCGCCGTCATGCCCGTGAGCCGCTGGCCTTGTCGAATCGAGTCCGGAAGGTCTGCGCCGTGCCGCGTGGCGAGCTGTGGCTTGTGATCGAACAAGTCCAGTTGCGAGGGCGCGCCAGACTGGAAGAGGTAGATGACGCGCTTGGCCTTGGCTGCAAAGTGCGGCAGGCCCGGCAGGCCGCCGATGGCAGGAGTGTCGAAGCCCGTTGCGGCAGACGACTCTTCGTTGAACAACGCGACGAGCGCCGTCGCACCAAGCCCAACGCGTCCGAAGAAATGCCGGCGGTTGACGAGTAAGCGATGGTCGAGGAACGGGTTCATGCGCGCGGCTATTGTTTGGTGATGGCCTCGTCGAGATTCAGGATCAGACCCGCCAGCGCCGAGTAAGCCGCCAGCTCAATTGTGTCGAGCTTCGCGTCCCGGGGTGATTCGCCGACGTTGATGAGGCATTGCGCTGCGGTCGGGTTGGCGCGGAAGCGGAGGAGGTTTGCTTCCAAATTCTCACGCAGCACCGAGAGCTCGGACGGCTTTGGCTCGCGTGCGAGCACGAGGCGGAAAGCCAGCGGCACGCGCGCTTCCGGCGTCGTGGCTTCGCGCAGCACACGCTGCGCGAGACACCGCGCGGCCTCGACGAATGTCACGTCATTCATGAGCGCCAGCGCCTGCAACGGCGTGCTCGTCCGGATCGAACGCACGGAGCAGGCCTCGCGGCCGGCGGCGTCGAAGGTCGTCATCGTCGGCTGCGGGCTGGTGCGCTTCCAGAAGGTGTAGAGGCTGCGTCGCCAGAGCTTGTCGCCTCGGTCTGGCTCGTAGTCGGTGCCGGTGAGTTCCTTCCACAATCCCTTGGGCTGATACGGCTTCACCGACGGCCCACCGATCTCGCCGACAAGCAGACCGCTTACGGCGAGCGCCTGGTCACGGATCATCTCAGCGGACAGCCGCACACGCGGCCCGTGCGCGAGCAGGCGGTTCTCCGGGTCGCGCGCAAGCAGCTCAGGCGTCACGCGCGATGACTGACGGTAGGCCGCGCTCATGACCATCGTCTTGAGCAGCCGCTTCACGTCCCAGCCCGTGCGGACGAACTCCGTGGCCAGCCAGTCGAGCAACTCGGGATGGCTCGGTGGTTCGCCCTGCGAGCCGAAGTCCTCCGTGGTCTTCACCAGCCCCGTGCCGAAGAGCATCTGCCACTGGTGGTTCACCGCCACGCGTGCGGTGAGCGGGTTGGCGGGACTGACGAGCCACTGGGCAAGGCCGAGCCGATTGCGCGCCGAGCCGGACGGCAGCGGCGGCAGGCTCGCGGGCACGCCCGGGGTCACCGGCTCGCCGTGCTTGTCATACTCGCCGCGCTTCAGCACGAACGTCTCGCGATGCTTTGCCATCTCCTCCATCACCATCACGGTGGGCAGACTCTCGACGAACTTCGCGCGCTGCTCGCGCAACGCGGCGGCAGTTGCTTGCGCCTCGCGTTGCGTTGCCGGCGCGTTCTCCGAGAGGAAGCTGGAGCGCAGCTTCGCCGCTTGCGGCGAGGTGCGTTTCGCGGCGGGGATCGCGGCCAGCTCCGTCACGGTTTCCGGCGTGGCCACGATGCCGGCTTCCTCGGCCGTCAGCGCGCGGGCATAGACGCGCACGTCGCTGACGAGCCCGTGGAAGCGGTCGCCCGGCGCGCCGCCCGAGCCGATGCGCAGTGGCTGTTTCGTCTGGAAGCTTTGGTTCAGCTCATCGAGCAGCACGCGCAACTTCTGAGGCTGGCCGTTCACGAACACCTTCACGCCCGCAGCCAGACGCGAGCCGTCATAGACAACCGTCACATGCTGCCAGCGATCGAGCGCGATCGCAGATTCGGTCTCGACGCGCATCGCGTCGTCGAGCCAGCGCTTGGTGAGATGGACCTGGAGGCGACCGGCCTTGAGATGGACGCTGTAGCCCTCGGAGTCGGAGGCGAAGCCGGAGTCCTCCGTCTGCTCGGCCATGCGCGAGAGGATCGCGCAGCCATTCGTGCCGCGCGGCTGAATCCACGCGGCCAGCGTGAACTTGTCGAAGAAGCCGAAGTTCCCCACATCGCCGCAGTTGATAAACCGCTTCCCGTCCAGCACCGCAGCAGAGCCGCCTTGGCCGGACGCGAAGAGTTGCTCACCACTTTCAAACTTCGCCGGCGGGTTAGTGCCGAACGCATCCGCTAGTTTGCCGGCCAGTTCAAAGCGTGCGAGCAAACCGTTCGTCACCGTCCACAGCAGCGCGGGCGCGGTGGCGAGAGTCCTCTCCCACGCCGTTTGCGCGGCGGCGATTTTCGGCTCTAGCCCGCGCAGACGCGTCTCGGCGGCGGCGAGTTGCTGATCGAGTGTCGCGAGCTCCTTCGACTGCGCGTCCGTCGGCGCGGTGAGGACCGGTGGCGAGTTGCCAATCTTCACGGCGCGGCCTTTCTCCGGGACGTTGTTGAAGAAGGCGAAGAGTTGGTAGAACTCGCGCTGTGTCACGGGGTCGTATTTGTGGTCGTGGCAGCGGCCGCAGCCCACGGTCAGGCCGAGCCACACAGTCGCCGTCGTGTCCACGCGGTCCACGACATACTCGACCGCATATTCCTCGGGCACGATGCCGCCCTCGGCGTTGCCGCGATGGTTGCGGTTGAAGCCCGTGGCAATCTTCTGGGACAGCTTCGCCTTCGGCAGCAGATCGCCCGCGAGCTGCTCGATGGTGAATTGGTCGAAGGGCAGATTGCGGTTGTAGGCGTCAATCACCCAGTCGCGCCAGCGCCACATGGAGCGGTCGCCGTCGCTCTGGTAGCCGCTGGTGTCCGCGTAACGAGCCGCATCAAGCCAGCGGCTCGCCATGCGCTCGCCGTAGCGTGGCGAGGCGAGCAGGCGGTCCACGACGTGCTCGTAGGCTTGCGCAGACGTGTCGGCGAGAAATGCGTCCGCCTCGGCCAGCGTCGGCGGCAGCCCGGTCAGGTCGAGCGACACGCGGCGGATGAGGGAGGTGCGGTCCGCCTCGGGCGAAGGCATCAGGCCTTCGCGCTCCAGCCGGGCGAGGATGAAGGCGTCTATCGCGTTCGAGTGTTCAGTTTTCAGTGAGTCAGTATTCAGTGTGGCGCTCAAACCTCGATTCCCCGACTGAACACTGAACACTGAATACTGCTTACTTGCCTTCGGCACCGTCGGCCTCTTCGGCGCGATGAACGCCCAGTGCGTCTGCCACTTCGCGCCTTGCTCGATCCAGCGGCGCACCAGCTCGACTTGCTGCGGCGTGAGCTGGCGGCCGGCCTTGGCGGGCGGCATGCGGTCGTCGGCATCGCTCGTCGTGACGCGACGGAAGAGTTCGCTCTTCGCAGGCTGGCCGGGGACGATCGGGAAATGTTCACCGAGCTTTGCTTTCGCGCTGGCCTCAAGGTCGAGGCGGAGATCCGCTTTGCGCTTGGCCTTGTCCGGGCCGTGGCACTGGAAACAGGTGTCCGAGAGGATCGGGCGGATGTCGCGGTTAAACTCGATCGGGGCAGAAACTGTCGGCCCGGCGGCGTGGAGCGGAGCCAGGGGAAGCAGCAGCAAAGCGGCGAGAGCGGGCCGTCGGAGCATGGAGAGGTAGAGGCTGGGCGGTGGGTGAATATTCACGCGGCACGCAGACCAGCGGCGGCGACTTCTCCGGCAATATCAGCGCGCCGGGACTCGGCTGAACTCCTTCACGGCCTCCTCGTATTTGCGCCCCGGCTTCAAGAGGAACCGGGCGGCGAGGAAGGCGTCGCTCGTTTCGCTGCCGGCCATGGCCATTCATTGAATTTGCAAAGCGGAGTGAACGACAGCCGCGCATCCGCGCCCAGCCTCCAACGGATGAAACCACCCCGCCAACCAGTCGCTCGCCGCACTTTTGGGATCGCTGCCGCGCTCGCCGCAGTGGGCTTCAGCCCGTTGGCGCGGCGCACTTCCCGCGCAGCCGCCCCGCACAACCCACCACCGCGTGAACCAACTCGCATGCCAAAACTCCTCGCCGAAGCGGACCGTCTCCTCACGAGTCAGGCGGACAGAGCGCCTTGGAGAAAGCGACGCTGTCTTATTTCGTGCCCAAGATGGCATCCTTGGCGGCCTTGGCCACGCGGAACTTCACAACCCGTTTGGCCTTGATCTGGATCGTCTCCCCGGTCGCTGGGTTGCGGCCCTTGCGTGCCTTACGATTCACCAGCACCAGCTTGCCCAGGCCCGGAAGCGTAAAGCTGTTCTTCGCGTGCTTGTAGGCCAGTTGCACAAGGGATTCGATGATTTCGGCGGCTTGCTTCTTGGTGAGGTTGTTCTTGGCGGCAATTTCTGCGGCGATTTGGGACTTGGTCAGGGCTTTGGCCATAATGGATTGCTTGGTTTGGTTTTGTGGTGGTCGACTGCGGAAATTAACAGCCATGCCAAAGGCATTGCCAAGCAAAAGGGCGTCGTTTTTCATGGAATGGTTACAGACCGACCCATAACCGAGCGTCCC
>CAMCFN010000113.1 GCA_945874145.1 Akkermansia muciniphila | reverse complement strand
GCTGGTGGCTTCGGGCTTGCCACACGTGACCTCGTTGTTACAGTCCGCCCACATTTCAACCGCCGGCGGGGCGGTTTTTTATTTCACCAACCCAGAACTGGCAGCGCGCATTTGTGAAAATCTTTACCGGCACCTCGAACCGGCCTCTGGCACAGGCGATTTGCGACTCCATCAGCATGCCCTTGGGCGCCTGCACGGTGGATGCGTTTCCGGACGGGGAGACGTTCGTGAAGATTGATGAGAACGTCCGGGGCGAGGATGTCTTCGTCGTGCAGTCCACGAGCCCGCCGACCAATCACAATCTGATGGAGATGTTCATCATGATCGACGCGCTGCGCCGCTCCAGTGCCAAGCGCATCACGGCGGTGCTGCCCTTCTACGGCTATGCCCGGCAGGACCGCAAGGATCAGCCCCGCGTGCCCATCACCGCCAAGCTCGTCGCCAACCTCATCGTTGCTGCCGGGGCGAACCGGGTGCTCACGATGGACCTGCACGCGCAGCAGATTCAGGGCTTTTTCGACATCCCGGTCGACCATCTCTACGCCGCACCGGTGATGTATGATTACCTAAAGCAAAAGACCCTCACGGATCTCGTGGTGGTAAGCCCGGACGTGGGCGGCATCAAGATGGCGCATGCGTATTCGCAGGTTCTGGAGGCCGGATTGGCCATCGTGGCCAAGCGTCGCAAAAGTGCGACCGAGGTCGAATCCATGGCCGTCATCGGCGACATCCGTGGCAAGAATGTTTTGCTCGTGGACGATCTGACCGAAACTGCGGGCACGCTCACGTCGGCGGCCACCCTGCTCAAGCGCAAGGGGGCGAAGAAGATTTTCGCCTGTGTGTCGCACGCGATCCTGAACCAGACCGGAATCGACCGTTTGCGAAAATCAAAGATTGACGAACTCATTACGACTGATAGCGTCCTCCGCCCTGCCCTGGACGGGGTGCCGATAACGACCTTGTCCGTGGCAGCGTTGCTCGGCGAAGCCATCAAACGAATTCACAGTAATTCGTCGGTGACCTCGCTTTTTGAATTTAAGGGCGGGCGGACGAGTTGAACGTGTGTTCAGCCGACTGACTCGAAGTAGAATTGACATGAAATCTGTTTCCATGAACGCGCAGCCGCGCGCGGCGACTCGACGCTCCGCTGTTAAAAAACTGCGCTCCACCGGTGTTGTTCCTGCGGTCATTTATGGCCGTATCGCGCCACCGCAGAACCTCGAACTTAACGCCCGCGAGTTTGGCGACGCCATCGCCCATCACGCCAGCGAGAACATCCTAATGGATCTCGCGGTGAAGGGAGATCAGCGCCCGCAACGGCTCGCGCTTGTTCAAGAAATCCAACACCACCCGGTTTCTGGCAAAATTTTGCATGTGGACTTTCATGAAGTGGCTCCCGATGAGCACGTCACCATTCAAGTCCCGGTGGAAGCGACTGGGGAAGCGGTAGGCGTCAAGTCTGGCGGTGGCGTGCTTGAGCACGTTCTCTTCCGCCTGAAGGTGCGCGCTCTGCCCAAGGATCTTCCTGAGCTCATCATGGTGGACGTGAGTAGCTTGGAAATTGGCAAGGCCATCCACATTGGAGACATTGCCGCCCCCGCAGGCTGCGAGATTCTGGGCCACAAGGAGCTCACTGTCCTCGCCGTTGCGGCCCCGCTCACTGAGGCGCAGGAAACTGCCGCCACCGCAGTCGCTGGAGAGACGCCAGCCCAGCCAGAGATGCTCAAGGAAAAGAAGGAAGAGGGCGCGACCCCTGCGGCGAAGGCAGGCGACAAGAAGGCGGACGAGAAGAAGCCCGCCGAGAAGAAGAAATAAGCCCGGGCGTGCTGCCCGTTCCTACGCATGGAGAACCTGTTTCTCATCGTGGGACTGGGCAATCCGGGAGCAGACTACGCCCAGACGCGTCACAACGCTGGCTTCCTGTTAGTAGAGCGACTCGCGGTGCAGTGGCGGACCCGGTGGGATCTGGAACGGAAGTTTCACTCCCGCGTCGCCAAAGCGGAACGCGAAGGACATCGTGTGTTGCTGGTGCAACCACAGACGTTTATGAATTTGAGCGGCGAGGCCGTCGGGGCGGTCGCCGGTTTTTATCGGGTGCCGCCACTGCAGGTGCTGGTGGCGGTGGATGATGCGGACTTGCCGCTGGGTGAGCTTCGCCTCCGGCAAAGTGGCAGCAGCGGCGGACATCACGGGCTGGAGTCCGTCGAGCAGCATCTGGCCACCCGCGAGTATCCGCGGTTGCGGATCGGCATCGGTCGGCGAGATCCGGCGGTGCGTGAGATCACCGGGCATGTGCTCGGCAAATTTGGCGTGGACGAGCAGGAGCTGTTCGCGCAGGTGCTCGCGAAGGCGGGCGAACAAATCGGATGCTGGCTTGGGGCCGGTATCCAGAAGGCAATGAGTCAGTTTAACGGGCCGGTCAAAAGCCAGCCCCAGCAGAAAGACAAACCGTGAAACGTTACGAAGGTCTGTTCATCTTGAACACCGCCGGCAAGGAAGAAGGCGTGACCGACATCATCGAAAAGGTGCGGTCGGAAATCAACGCCGCCGGCGGCAAAGTCGAAACCGTCCAGAAGATGGACAAGCGCCCGTTCGCCCGGGTTGCCGACAAGAAGCACTCCTCCGGCTTCTACTTGAACGTCATTTTCGAGGCCCCGCCCGCAGCCATCGCCCCGTTGCGTGGCCGGTTCGCCATCAACACTGATGTCTTCCGCGTTTCCTTTACGAACGCGCCCGAGCCGGTTGCCGACAAGAAGTAACCCGACGCCACCCCGCGTATGGCCAACTTCAACAAAGTCATTCTGGCGGGCAATATGACGCGTGACCCCGAGTTGCGTTATACTCCCAAAGGCACGGCTATTGCGAAGTTCGGCTTGGCTGTCAACCGTAAGTGGACTGCTGAAGACGGTCAGTCCCGCGAGGAAGTCACCTTTGTTGATATTGATTGTTTCGGCAAGCAGGCAGAAGTGATCAGCCAATATCTGCGCAAAGGCCGTTCCATCCTTATTGAAGGACGACTCAAGCTCGACCAGTGGGATGACAAGCAGACCGGCCAGAAACGCAGCAAGCTCGGAGTGGTGCTCGAATCATTCTCTTTTCTCGATAGTGGTAACCGCGAAGGCGGCTCGGCAGCCCCGCCCCCCTCGGCCGCTCCGGCCGCGCGCCCAGCCCGTTCTGTCGCGGCACCCCCACCTGCTGATGCTGGCTCGGATGAGCCGCCTCAGGGTGACGACGTGCCTTTCTGACCCCGGTTCCTTGTTTCATTATTTCGACTCTTAAACTCTTTTTCCTATGCCTAAAGTTGAAGTCATCCTCACCCATCCCATCGTTGGCCTTGGTGCCGAGTCCGACCAAGTAAGGGTCGCCAGCGGCTACGCGCGCAACTTTTTGCTGCCGCAAGGCTTGGCCATTTCGATCACCGACGGCAACAAGCGCCGATTGGAAGCACTCCGCAAGCGTCGTGCTGAACGTGAGGCTCATGATTTCAACGCCATGACCGAGCTGGCCAAGAGCCTCACCAAGATGACCCTGATCATCGCCGTCAAGACCGGCGACGACGGCAAGATGTTTGGCAGTGTCACCAACGGCACCATCGCCGACGAGCTGAAGAAGCAATTCGACGTCGCGCTCGACAAGCGGAAGATTCACATCGAGAAGCCCATCAAGGGACTCGGTGAGCATGAGGTTCAAATGCGTCTCCACGCGGAGGTTCACACCAACCTCAAAGTCGTCATCAACAGCACCAATCCTTTGCCTGCTCCTGAGGCGGCTGCCGCCGTGTCCACTGCCCCGGAAACCGAGAAGCGCGGAAAGTGGCGGCGTGAAGCCAAGGGTGATATCGTCGCGCCTACTGCGGAAGTTAAGGCCGAGCGCAAAGCGCGCGCTGCTAAGGCCTGAGCCGCGTAGAGATACTCTGCTTCCTTTTGCAAGGGCAGGCATTCAGCCTGCCTTTTGCTTTTATGAGGTCGCAGACTTGAGCGCTTGCATAGAGCGCTTGTCACCAGGGCTGCCTGCTTGACACCATCACGCTGTCCTCACCTAATTCGCAGCCTACGCGCCGCCATGTCAACCACGCTCACTGAACGCCTGCTTGCTGTTCCGCCGTTCCGCTGGCTCTACTTGTTGCGCAAAATTTTTCTCACCCGCTCCTCGCGGCGCTACTGGTCGCAATACGGCGAGGACATCGTGCTGGATCGCGTGCTCAACCTCGGCAAATCGGGCTTCTACGTGGACGTGGGCTGCTATCACCCGGTGAAGAACAACAACACGTTCAAGCTCTACCGCCTTGGCTGGCGCGGTATCAACCTGGACATTGACGAGTTGAAGATTGCCGCGTTCCGCCTGCGTCGCCCACGTGACCTGAGCCTTGCCTGCTGCGTTTCCGACCAACCGGGTGACATCCGCGTCTTTACCCCCGGCCCGTGGTCGCTGACGCAGACGGCGGACGTAGCGACGGCGGAGAAGCTGCGCTCGCGTGGCGTTCAGCTGGTGGAGCGGGTCGTGCCGGCGCGCACACTGACGAGCATCCTCGACGAGTCTGAGTTCCGCGATCGGCGCATTGATGCGTTGAGCATTGACGTGGAGGGGCACGAACTGGCGGTGCTGCGGTCGCTCGACTTCGACCGTTACCAGCCGCGCGTGGTCATCATCGAGTCACATGTGCGCTCGCTGGAGGACTTGATGGCCTCGGCGGAGTTCAAGCTGCTCGCCGGGAAGAATTACACCCTGTTCAACTGGACCGGACCGTCGGTGCTGTTCCTGCGCAAGGACGCGGGAAAGTAATCAGCGCGGCGTGACCACCCGCAAGACTCCCGGCAGGACGCCGAGTTCCACGGGCAGCCTCCCGCACAAGTCGCCTTCCACCTCGAATGGCACGGGGGCCGCCGCCGAGAGCTTCGCCTGCGGAACGCGCAGCACCTTCACGTCGCGCGGGACGAGCGGGCGGCCCGTCACAAAGCCAAACGCGTAGCGCGCGATAAGTGCCCAATGCACCCGGGGGAAGACGCACAAGTCCAGCAGACCGTCATCGAGCTTGGCGTCCGGGAAGACCGGCAGGCTGCCGCCGTAGAAGCGTCCGTTGCCCACGAGCACCAGTTCTCCGGTCGCGGCCTGCCCGTCCCCCTCGACGGTGATGGTCGGCTGCGGTTCGCGCATCGCCTTCAAGCCGGCCAGCACGTAGGCGAATTGCGCGAAGCGCTTCTTGGTTTCCCAGTCCACGAGGCTGATGGCGCGCGCATCAAGGCCCGCGCCAGCCATCTGGGCGAAGTAACGACGCTGCGTTCCCGCCGCGTCGGCGTAGTCCGCAAAGGGCGCGTCAATCCTCCGCTCCCCGCCATCGAGGATGACCTGCCACGCCGGGCGCAAACCCAAGGGCAGCCTCAGTTCGCGCGCGAAGACGTTCACCGTCCCCAATGGCAGCAAGGCAAGACGGGCGCGGGCGAAGCCGTCTGGAGCGTCCGCAATGCCGTTGAGGACTTCGTTGAGCGTCCCATCACCTCCGGCGGCCACCAGCGTGTCGAAGCCATCGCGCACCGCTTCCGCCGCGAGGCGGCGGCCATCGCCGGGGGCTTGCGTGGGCTTGAGCGCGACCCCGACGGCGAATTCGTCCAGATGGCGGCGGAAGCTCCGGGCTCTGTCGCCCCGGGCGGTCGGATTGAAGATGACGCAGGCGCGCATGACAAACTGGGAGCGCGGAATTAATTCCGCTTCAACGTCCGGTTGCGGCAGGAGACTCACTGGTCAACGCGCGTTTCACCTTTAAGCGACCTGAGGGCCGCGCTCCGTGTGCGAAGGTCACGTCTTCGGCGTGGTTCGGCTGCGCTGGTCGCGGTTTCCTTTTTTTGCGGCCACGGTGGGTCGAATCGTTTGCGCTTCGCGAGCGGACTGCCGCGAGCAGAAGCACTCGAACGCGCCGCCGAAGAGGTCTTGCACGTCGCGCTGGATTTCCGCGTTCGTCGGTTCCCAGCCGGTGGCGGTGAGGTCGGCGTATTTCTCCACCAGAACGCGGGCGATGATGCGGCGCGAGTGCTCCCACTTGTAGAGTATTTGGTCCAGCACGCGCGCGTCCGAATGCTGCGGAGTGACGGACAGGCCGATGAGTTCGAGTCGCATCCGGGTCATCTCCTCGATGAGGAACGGGATGTTCGTGAACCACCAGCAGCCGAAGAGATGCAGGTTGCGAAATTTCCGCGCGGCGACGCAGAGCGAATACTGGTTCTCGCGCGCGAGGGCGGTGATGAGGAACTGGTTGTCCGGATGCGCGGCGATGAGGCTTTCGTAGGAGGCGGTGTCGCACAGGCCCACGCCGTCGCCGGCCAGCTTGAGCAGCGGATTCACGGCGCGCTTCACGCCGGGCATCATCGCGAAGGGCAGGCCGAACTCGCGGCAGTGCGGGAGCACGGCGGTTTCCATCAGGCGCGCGCAGGCGTTGTCGCCGGGATAGGTGAAGTCCGGCGGGAGCGACACCATGAGGTATTGCGCGTTGATGCGGCGTGTCCAGTCGGCGAGGAAGCGGCGGACTTCGCTGGCGGTCTTCTCGGAAAGCTCAGGCGTCACGTCGTAGCCCCAGTCGCGCAGGCGCGGGGCGGCAGTGTCGTTCCAGGACAGGAGCAGCGGGTCAATGCGCAACGCGGCGGTGAACCGCTCGTCGCGTTTGAAGCCGCGCTCCCACACCACGCGCTCGACGTCGTCGAACGGCGAGTTGGTCATGCAGATGCGGTTCACGCCCGCCACGTCCATGACGTGCGTGGTGTAGTCGGCGACCTTCCACTTCGCGAACCACTTGCGCAGCGCGGGCAGGTCGCGCTTTCGCACGTCAAGGCTGAGGCGGTTCAACGTGGTGAGCACGCCACGGCAGGCCTCGGAAATGGGCGAGTGCTCGATGAAAAGCGCGTTCCAAATCGCGTCCGCCTGCTGCGACTTGGGCATCGCCCAGAATTGCTCGTAGGTCAGGTCGAACTGCCGAAACCCCTCCGCGACGAGGTAGTGATAGACCAGCAGGTCGTCAATACCCCACAGCAGCAACTCGCCAAACGCGGGGTCGTAGAGATGCGTGTGAATGTCATAGACCGGCGTGGTAAGGACGGCCTTTTCAACTTGGGCGGCAATGGCTGCGCGCCGCTTCTGCGGGACTTTCGGAGTCATCGGGAATGGAGGCTAGCAAGAATCACGGCGTTCCGGCCATGAAAAGTTGCGATGGCCGGTGGACATTGCGAGAGCGCCGGGAGGCGTCCATTGTCCACAAGTCCACAGGCCAATCGTTTTGCCATTGTCCGCCCAGACGCTGAAGCAGCCTGAAGGCCGGATCTCCAGGGCAGTCACTTGCCCGCGCGGTTCGCCAGAAACCACTCGTATGTGCTGCGGATGCCGTCTGCGAGTGAGATGCGCGCCTGCCAGCCGAGGGCGTTGATGCGGGACACGTCCAACAATTTGCGCGGCGTGCCGTCGGGCATGGTGGGATTCCAGATAACCTCACCGGGGTAGCCCACGATGCCGCGAATCAAATCCGCCAGTTCGCGGATGGTCACGTCCTCACCCACGCCCACGTTGATGAGTTGGTCGGACTCGTAATTGTCCATCAGCGCGGCGCACGCCTCGGCGAAGTCATCGGCGTGGAGGAATTCGCGGCGGGGCGTGCCGGTGCCCCAGAGCGTCACCGTCGGAGTATTGGCGACCTTCGCCTCGTGAAACTTGCGCAGGAGTGCAGGCAGGACGTGGGACTTCTCCAAGTCGAAGTTGTCGTTCGGACCGTAGAGATTCGTCGGCATCGCACTGATGAAATTACGGCCATACTGCCGGCGGTAGTAGGCGCAGAGCTTGAGGCCGGCGATCTTGGCGAGCGCGTAGCCCTCGTTGGTCGTCTCCAACGCACTGGTGAGCAGGGCGTCTTCGCGTAGCGGCTGCGGGGCATGCTTCGGATACACGCACGAACTGCCGAGAAAAAGCAGTTTGGCCACACCCGACTCGGCGGCGGACTCAATGACGTTGTTCTGGATGCGCAGGTTATGGATCAGAAACTCGACCTGCTCGGTTTGGTTGGCGCGGATGCCGCCAACGCGCGCTGCCGCAAGGATGACATGGGTGGGCCGTTCTTGCTGGAAGAAGTCGCGCACGGCGGCGGTGTCCTTCAACTCCAATTCCGCGTGGGTCCGTGTGATGACACGCCAACCTGGGAGCCGCGAGTAATGCCGCAGCAGCGCGCTGCCCGCGAGGCCGCGATGTCCGGCGATGTAAATGGATTGGTCAGCCATTAGGGTGTTTGCTCCCGACGGTCCCCGCCAAGAGCGCGTGTTCTTCTAAGTCCCGTGCCGGGGCAAGTAAAGCGCATTGGAATGTCGCGTAGTTTTCAAAGCAGGACATTTTTGTAGTTAGCAAAGCAGGACAGTTTCACTTCGGCCGATCGGTGAAGAGGCGCAGGGGTTTTTGCTGGGGGTCTGGCGGTGCGGCCAGCACGGAGTGGTGGCCGTCGGGGTGGAGGCACAGCACGACCTTGGTGCCGGGTGGTTTTTCCAGGCGCAGGCGTTGCGTCCCGATGGGCACCCGTCCGTCGGTGCCGATCTTGAGCGTCGTGCGCACGCTCCAGACAAAGTCCCACCACGGGCAGCGGGGGGCCGGGCGCAGCGCGGAGCGGTTTTCTTTCCGGGCTTGCGCCCAGGCACGGTGCGGCGTCTGGCCCAGTTCGCGATGGACTTCGCTGGTGTTGTGATGCGCCCGCAGGGCGTCGATGTGCCGGTTGGCGACTGCGATTTCGGTGATC
This sequence comes from Akkermansia muciniphila, assembly GCA_945874145.1. Lineage (GTDB taxonomy): Bacteria > Verrucomicrobiota > Verrucomicrobiia > Limisphaerales > SXTU01 > SXTU01. Next base: position 817 of record CAMCFN010000113.1, on the reverse strand, counting down.
TGCTCACTGGCGAAGTAAGGCGGCAGCCGGCCCTGCCAGAACTGGTGTTCGCGTTCGCCCTTGCCCTTGGCCTGGGGCGTGGGGGCGTAGCGCAGACTGATGTCGTAGAAGCGCAGCGCCCAGCCCAGTTGCGTGAGGGCGGCGGGATCCTGGGTGAAAAAGAGGCGGTGGTAATCGACGTAGAGCTGTAGGGGCCGCCCGTGGGCCAGAAAAGCGGCAGGCAGGAAGTCGAAGTCGGAGAGCAGGAGTTCGCGCTCGTAAGTCTTCGAGCCGGTGAAGAGGCGGCTACAGTCATCCCGCATGTTGAGCATGGAGAAGGAGCACTTGGAGTGAGGGAATCAGCGGTGGGGCGAAGCATCCAGTTGCCAGAGTTCCCCAATGCGGTGGCGTTGCCAGCGGCGCACGGCGGCCAGCACTTTTTTGGGTGGGACGGCGTGGGCCAGCTTGTGGGCCAGCGCCCAGCGGCGGACTTGGGCGCGGTCCAGCTTGAAGGCGTGCAGGCGCAGGGCCTCGGCGGCGACGAAGCTGTAGGGGCAGGGTGGCGAGCAGGCCAGCCGTTTGGTCAGGAGGGCCAGCACGGGCTGGGGCCACGGGGCGGCGTGGTCGCCGCCGGAGCGGCCCGGAGTCCAGGCTGCGCCGAGCTTACGGGCACGGGCGCGGCGGTAAGCGGTGGCCAGGGCGTAGAGCCGGCTGCGGGCGAGGCTGAGTTCTGCGGCGGCCGCAGCGGCGGTGAGGGAGTCCTGGCAAAAGTTTGCGAGCACGTCGCGGATAAAGGCGGGCGCATGACGGTGAGCGAGCTGTTGGTAGTTTTCAAAGA
>CAMCFN010000112.1 GCA_945874145.1 Akkermansia muciniphila | reverse complement strand
CAAGGGGACCATCAACCCATCATGGTTGAACTGGCGGGTGCGGCGGCCGATGGCGCGGTGTTGGAACTGCTCTCCGGCACCGCCCTGGCTGCGGCGGAACGGGTGGTCATGGCTCCGGCCGGCGGGCGTCGGTTTGCCGCCACCGTGCCGGTGGGTCAGGGAGATTTTGTGTTCCGCGTGCGGGCTGGCGATGCCCTCACCCGACCGGTCAAGCTGGCCACTCGGGCGCGTCCGGCGGTGGTCGAATTCGAGAAGACATACGAAGCGCCGGCCTACTCGCAGTTGCCCGCGCGCCGGGTGCTGGAGGAACACGGCAACCTCACCGCACTCGCAGGCAGCCTCGCCGATTTGCGGATGCGCGTGAACCAGCCGGTGCGGGCCGGCGAACTGGTCATGATTACCGCCGGCCGCACCAATCTTCTCGCGCTCACGCTGCCCGCTCCGGGGTTCATCCACGCGCGCCTGCCCGTGGCAGTTGCCGCCACCTATCAGGTGCGGCTCTTGTCCGCCGAGTCGGGGTTGGGGAACAAGTTCAGCCCGTTGTATGAGATTCGTGCCGAGCCGGATCTTGCGCCGCAGGTGGCGCTCGAACAGCCGCGCAATGAACTCGTCGTTGCGCCGGATCAAGTGCTTGCGCTCACCGGCACGGCCGAGGATGACCTTGGGCTGGCGTCGGTTGCCCACCACTTTCAGGTCAACACGGGGTTGTGGGTGGAAGTTCCTTTGAGCCTTGCCAACCGCACCAACACGCCGCTCACCCGGCGCTGGGACTTGCTGCCGCTGGGCTTGGCCGCCGGCGACCGGGTGGTCACCAAGCTGGTGGCCGTGGACGTGAACGGCACGCGCTCGGAGTCGTCCCCAGTGCGGCTCCTCGTCGGTGCGGAGCAGCTGGATTCGCAACGCGCGCGCGCGCTGGCCGCCCGGCAGCAGGTGCAGGAAGCCTTGGAAGCCGCCGCCCGCGCCGCAGCGGAGGCGCGCAAGGTGTATTCGCCCGAGGCTGCGGCAAAAATTCGCGAAGGCGATGAATTGCAACGGCAGCAGGCCGCCGCCACCGCGAGCACGGCGCTGGCGGATGCGCGGCGACAATTGGACCGCGCCGATCAGCAGGCGACCGCTGCTTTGCGGGAGGCCCAGCCGGGTCGGCAAGCTGCGGAACTCGCCTCCTTGGCGGGCGCGATCAGCGTGGCCCGGCGCGAGTTGCTGCCGAAAGCGGAGGCCGACCGCGCCGCGCTGGCCCGGGCCACGCCGAAGCCGGCCGATGCGCCCGCTCCATCTGACCGCAACCCTTTCAATGAAGCGGCGAAATCCGCGCAGCGCCTCGCGGATTTCACGACGCAGACCGCCGCCGCCTTCAATCCGCTGGTCGCCGCCGATCAGACGGACGCGCTCTCCGCGCGACTGGAGGAATTGGCCCGCGAACAGCAGCGCGTGCAGCAGTTGGCGGAGACGGCGGGCGCGGGGACCAATGCCTGGCCGCAGGTGGCGCGGCGGCAAACCAGCGCGGCTGCTGAGGTGGCCAAGGCCGAGCGGGAATTGCAGGATCTGAAAACGCGGTTGCCGAAGCCCGCCGCCGACCGCGCCGCCCGGGTTGAGGAGAAGTTGCGTGGCACCCGCCAGGAGCTGGAGACCGCGCTTCAGCAGCCCGCCGGGCCGGAACTGGGGGCGGCTTCCCAAACGATGCGCAACACCACGGAGCGCGCGGCCAACGACGCGCGGGCGCTCGGCCGGGAGGTGGCGATGCGGGCGGAAAAGGCGCGGGGAGACTTGGCCAAACTGGCGGAAAGCAGCGCCGATCAAGTTGGCCGGCTGCGGCGGGAGAGCGAGCGCCTGGCAGCCACCGAGGAACGGCTCGCCGAGTCGCAACGCACGGGTGCGGTGGACCCTCGCCAGCAGGCCCAGGCCGAAGCGGAGCGGGCGCAAACCGAGGCACGTCGAAGTGCCGTTCGCGAACAACTGGAGGACCGCGCGCGTGCGGAGTCCGCGCGTCGCGATGCGGATGCGGCCTTCGCCGAGGGCTTGCGTCAGGCAGCCAGCGCCGTCGAGGCCACCCGCTCTCCGAATGCCGGTGAGGCGCAAAGCCCCGCCACCCCGCAGCGGTTGGGCCGGGTGGAGCAGGCGGTTCGCGGGATGGAAGCCGGTCGGCAAGTCAGCGAATTGGCCGGCGCGGCCGAGGAACTGGCTCGGCAGGAGCGCGCTGGTGCGCAGTCCCCGGGCAGCACCACCAGCCGGCCCCGGGACTGGAACTGGATGGAGCGACAGTCGGTGGCTGCGCAACGCGAGGCCCGCAATTCTGGGCTCGGGGAGCCTGCTGCCGCGCGTCTTTCCGAGGCCATGCGCGGCTCCGCTGGTCAGCAGGTGGGACGGGAAATGGGCGAACGAAAGGGAGGCTCCTCGACCCCGGCACCAATGGGGGACCAACTGGAGCAGGTGGCCAAGCAACTGCAAGCAGCCCGTGATGCTGCGGGTCGGGCACAAGCGGATGCGCGCGGGGCCTTGGGGCGCATGGCCCCGGGAGCCGGAGCGCAGTCGCCGGGGACCTCCGGTGCTGGCAGTGGCGGTGGTGGCGGCAGCGCACCCGGGGGGGCGTTGCCCGCTGCGGTTGCCGCAGTGGATGGCGATTGGGGCCGGTTGCCACCCAAACTGGCCCAAGACCTCCGCGACGCCGCCCGGAATGGGGTTTCCGGGGACTATCGGGTCTCCGTGGAACAATATTTTAAGGCGTTGGCGGAAAAGGCGAGGAAGTGACGTTCAAGGTTCCCAGTTCCGAGGTGGCCGCCGACGTGGGGCGGCGGACTCCCTTGCGCCCCAGCCAATCCGCCTCCGCATGTCGGCGGCTACGGCGAGGGATGGGGGCGGCGGTCTTGCTGTGGCTTGTGCCTTCTGTTTTCAGCCAGGCTGCGTTTGAGATTCCGGCGGCGTTGCGTCCCGATCCAGTGGATGCCGCAGTTGCAGCCGGAGTCCGCTATTTGACCCGCTCGCAAGATGCTTCCGGCATGGTTCAGGACGCCGACAAGCGACAAAGCCATGGGGTGGCGATGACCGGTTTGGCCGTGATGGCCTTGGCGGCGGCCGGTCACCAACCGGTTGACAAAAATCCGGCGGGCGAGGCCATGCGGCGCGCGGTGGCTTTCCTGCTCCGGGCGGACATCCAAGCCCAGAGCGGTTACTTCGGCGGACGGGATGGTTCGCGAATGTATGGTCACGGTATCGTTACCCTAGCCCTGACTGAGCTGTTGGGCATGGGGGCGGACAAGGTTCAGGACGGCTTGCTCCGCGAGCGGGCGCAGCGGGGGGTGAGCCTTATCTTAGCCGCGCAACGAGTTAAAAAGCACGATCCACGCTTTATCGGTGGCTGGCGCTACTCACCCGACGCTGGCGACGCAGACTTATCGGTAACGGTCTGGCAATTGATGGCCTTGCGCTCGGCCAAGAACGCCGGTTTGGCCGTTCCCAAGGAGGCGATTGACGCCGCCGTTGCCTACCTGCGCCGAAGCTACGTGGGGCCTCGGCCGGGGGCGGCGGTTGCGGGTGAGCCCATCGCCAAAGGAGCCTTTGGCTACGTCCCTGGCCAACCGCCGCAATACGCGATGGCTGCCGCTGGCCTGTTGGCCATGCAAGTGTGTGGTTTGCACGAGGCCCCGGAGGTTCGGGCGGCGACGGAATGGCTGCGGGAAGTGCGGCCGGTCTGGGAGACGCAGTGGTTCTTCTACGGCACCTACTACTTTGCCCAAGGCATGCACAAGCGGGGGGGCGAGGTCGCCCGGGAAGCCCAGGAGCAGGTGGAGCGGGCGCTCCTCGCCCACCAGCAGCCTCAGGGCAATTGGGAAGGGGCGGACCCTGCCGAGTCCGGGCAAGGGCGGACCTATTGCACCGCGCTGGCGATCCTGAGCCTCTCGGTCCGCTACCACTACCTGCCGATTTACCAAGAATAGGAGGTGCTGACCGGCTGGGTAGCCGGTTGGCTTTGGCTTTAGGGGGAATCCTGTAGGCGGGCGAGGGAGAATGGGCTTGCTGGAAAACGTGATTTCAGCCTAACGTTGGCAGCTCAAATTGATGTCCGCCAGCGCCAATGGTTACGCAAATGTTTGCTTGCTTCACCTTCGACCGGGTGCTCTCCAGTTTTGGAGCATTTTTTTATGAAGATTACTGATTTATTCCAAGGGGTAGCCGGTTTCGCGCGCGTGCGGCGCTGGTTGATCCTTTGCGCCTTGGTGATTGCCGGTGTCACTTGGCCCGCGCAAATTCACGCTCAGACCGTTGGGATCTCGCCGCGGACGACGGTCACTGAGGAGGGCAACAAAAACATCACCTTCCGGATTCGGATTAGTCCGTTACCCAGCTCTGCTGGCACAGTGTCTGTGAGTTGGCGGACCGCAGATGTGCCGGGCGGAACCCCTTTTGTTTTGCGCACCTTTTTGGCCATCGGATCGGATTACGCCCAACCTGCACTGGACTACACCTCGGCTTCCGGTTCGGTCACCTTCGCCAATACGGATACAGTCGCGTTCCAAGACATTACCATCGCTTTGCTGGACGACGATACCTCCATCACCGCAGAGCATAACAAGGATGTGTTTGTGCAGTTGTTCGGACTTATTGACCCTGCCGGGCAAGGCTACCTCATCAATAACTCGTCCTTTGTGACGATTCAGGACAGCGGCGGAAACCCGGGCACGGCGGCTGGTGAGGAAGTCAATGGGGTGATTACGGTCCCTATAGCGCCGTTCACCTTTGGCCGTGGGGTTGCGCGCACCACAATCATAGATACGGACCAGCCGGGTGCCGGTTTGGATCGCACATGGAACGTGGATAATAGTTTCGGCACGGTGCCTCCCAACAACAAGATGCCCGGGGCCAACGGTTTGGTGAGCGTGGTGGTGGTGGATTCCGCTGGCAGGTCGCTGATAGGCGGCGATTTCACCGGCTACAATGGCTTCCCCATTAACCGTATTGCCCGCGCCACCATCAATGGTGCCTACGATTCAGCTTTCTTGCCGGGCACGGGTGCGAATGGGGTGGTCAGCGCGATCGCCATTCACACCAACGCCAGCGGCTTCACCGACGCGATCGTCATCGCCGGCGGCTTTACCGCGGTGAACGGCACCCAACGCAATCGCATCGCGCGCCTGACCAGCACTGGTGCCTTGGACACGTCGTTCAATCCCGGCGCGGGCTTCGACGGCCCTGTGCGCGCTGTGGTCATCCAGCCTGACGACAAGGTCGTGGTGGCGGGAACCTTCACCAGTTTCAATGGCGTGAGCCGGACCAACATCGCCCGCCTTCTCTCTGACGGCACCTTGGACACCACCTTTGACCCTCTGTCCGGCCCCAATGACACGGTCTATGCCTTGGCGTTGCAGCCGACGCCGCCGCCGGTGGCCATTGCGCAGCGGACCAGTGGCACGCTGCCTTCGACGAATGTAATTACGCTGGCGGCCACGGCGGGGACCATCACTCTGGTCACGGATTTTCAGCAGTTGACGAACAATCTCCGGGTTTATTACGGAGATCGTGTCACCTCTCCGGGCACGACGGTCCAGTTGACCAATGCGAGCTTCAGCGGGGGGCGCACCAACACCTTTGCTTTTGGCGGGGTGGGCGGCCCGTTCAGCACGGTGACGATTGTGATTGATGAAGGGCTGGCTACCTCGAGCGGTTGGACCTTTAGCGGCACTGTTCAACCATCCTCGACGCAGCCGGAGATCCTGCTGGGGGGTGATTTCACTGCTTATAACGGCATTTCGCGAAACCGGATCGCGCTGCTGCGGCAGAACGGCACGCTGGACACCGGCTTTGATCCGGGGACGGGTGCCGATGCCACGGTGCGGGCCTTGGGCGTGTCCACCACCAACGGGTTGGTGCTTATCGGTGGCGACTTTCTCACCTTCAACCAGGCCACCAAGCCGCGCATCGTCCAGTTGCTTGCCAATGGCACGACTGACCCCGCCTTCAACGTCGGCGCCGGGGCGAATAATACCGTTCAGGCTATTACCTTTTGGACCAACAGCCAGCCGATCATTGCCGGCAAGTTCACGCTCTACAATGGGACCGCCCGCACCAACCTGGCCATGCTGCTGACAGATGGTTCCGTGGACACCACCTGGATGGACACCACCTTCAATCAAAACGCCGGTCCGAACAATGGCGGCAGCTACTTGGGGCAGCCGGCGCTCAATGACACCTTCATCACGTCCCTCTCCGTGCAGACTGACGGCAACGTGATGATCAGCGGTAACTTCACCAATATCGGTGCGCCGTATTCTCTGGCGGCAACCACCACTCCCAGTCATAACCCAAATCTCAATCAGGCCGGCATGCCTCTCAACAGCTCTGACTACACCAACATGCGCTGGCATCAAACCAAGCCACGGCAGAACGTAGCTCGCATTATGGGCCGCAAGTTCCCCGGCCCGGGGAATATGCAGTTTGAAAACCCCACCTACTTTGTGAGCGAGGGGGTTTCCCCGGCTGTCATCCGTGCGCAGCGGACGGGCGGAGTCGTAGGACAATCAACGACCCCCATCGGGCCCGCATCGGCACTTTATACCAGTGCCAATGGGACTGCGGTGGCTGGCACGGATTACACGGCGGTGGGGCCTACGCTGGTCAATTGGAGGGGGCAGGCCACGACTGGCGGTCCTTATTTGCAAACGGGGGAAAGCGGAGTTCAGGGCAACAGTGTCAACAATTCTTTCTTCAACATCACGATCTTGCCCAACTCCATTATTGACGGAGACCGAACGGTCAACCTGACCCTCAGCCTGAACCAGCCTAACGGAGTCACGGCGAATTACACCCTTGGTCCGCCGCTCGCTCCGGTGCAGGTCTTCTCTGGCCTGGCCCTTGGCTATCAGAGCACGGCGGTGCTGACCATTGTGGACGATGATTTTCCGCCGGGCGTGTTGGGTTTCAGTGCCGACACCTATTACGTCAACGAAAACACCGCCAGCGCCTCCATCACCGTCACCCGCACCAACGGCAGCATTGGCACGGTGACGGCGAACTATGCGACGGCCGCGGGCGGTGCCACCGCCGGCGCGGATTTCACGAGCGTCAGCGGTTCGTTGACGTTTCTCTCCGGTGAAACCAGCAAGACCTTCTCGGTGGCCATCGTCAACGACGCCAGCGTCGAGTCGGACGAGTCCATCAATTTAACCCTCTCCAACCCGACTGGTGGATCAACCTTGGGCCTCAGCGCCGCCACCCTGTGGATCATTGACGACGACTTTGCGGCGGGTCGCCTTACGCTCGAAAACGCGGCCTACACCGTGGCGGAAAACGCGGGCAGTGTGACCCTCACCGTCCTGCGTAACGGCGGCAGTGTCGGCAGTGCCAGCGCGAACCTTTACACGACGAATGCCACTCCCACCGTGGGAGTGGCGGTGGTTGGAGCGGATTACACCAGCGTCCTCACGAACCTGACGTGGGCGAATGGAGATGCTTCGAGCCGGGTGATTACGGTGCTGGTCGCGGACAACTTGAATGTGGATGGGACCCGGGTTTTCAGCGTCGTGCTCACCAATATCCTCACCGCGCTTTCCGGCAACTTCACCAACGCGGTCATCTCGATTACGGATGACGACACCTTTGGCACCGTCCGTTTCAGCCAGTCCAATTACGCCGTGGTGGAGGATGGCGGGGCGGCCACCATTACCGTCGTGCGCACCGGTGGGCGCGGCGGCACGGTGACGGCGGACTACGCCACCACGTTCGGCACCGCCATGCCGTATCCCGGCGGATCGGTTTCGGCCACCGGCTCGGACTACACGAACAGCAGCGGCACGATTACTCTGGCCCCCGGCATCACGGCGGGCAGCTTCAGCGTGGGCATCGTGGACAACTTGCTCCAGAACGCGAGCAAGACGATCAACTTGACCTTGAATAACGTGGGCGGCGGCGCGGGACTGGCCTTCGGTACGCTGGACCCGAGCTTCCTCAGCACGGCACGGGTCGGGGCGAACGGCACCATCCGCGCGGTGGCCGCATATACTAGCGGCACGCACAACGGCAAATACCTCATCGCCGGTGACTTCAGCTCCGTCCACGGCGTGGCGCGCAATGGCGTGGCCCGGCTGAACCCCGACGGCTCGGTGGACAATAGCTTCAGCGTTGGCACCGGCCCTGCTGGCGGCACCATCAGCACCGTGGCGATTGATGCTTCCGGCAACGCGGCCGTGGCCGGCAGCTTTACCAGCTTCAACGGCGCGCCCGGCACTTCTCGACTGGTCATGCTGGATGCCGCCAGTGGCGCGGTGAACACTACGTTCTCGGGCAACTACGCCACCGCGACCGCCAACGGGGCCATCAATGCCATTGGATTTAACAGCACTAACGGGTTGATCGTGGCCGGCGGGTTCAGTGCCTTTGGGGCGGCGACCTTCAATGGTGTGGCCTTGCTCTCCACGAATGGCTCGGCGGTCGCTGCCTTCGGCACGGCGCTGAACGCCGGTGTGACCGGCGGTTCGGTCAACGCACTGGTGATTGACCCGTCAGATAACGTCCTCATCGGCGGCTCGTTCACGCAGGTGGACGGACTTGCCCGGACCAACGTCGCGGTCCTGACCGTGGCTGGAGTCACTGACAACGCCACCTTCACCGCGCTCGGCTCGGGCGTGGCAGGCGGCGTGGTGAACGCCGTCGCGCGCGAGTCGGGTGGCACCTACATCATCGCGGGCAGCTTCGCCAGTGTGGGCGGGGTGGCGCGCAGCCGGGTGGCTCGGTTAAACGCGGACGGTTCAGTGAACACGACTACCTTCACCGCGTTTGGGAACGGGGTGACCGGCGGCGCTGTGAGCGCAGTGCAAGTTGAGGGTGGTGGCACAATCATGATTGCTGGCTCCTTCACCACGGTGGGTGTGACCGCCCGGAGCGAGGTGGCGCGGCTGAATGCCGATGGCAGCGCCAACACCACGACCTTCACCGGCTTCGGCACCGGGGCCAGTGGCGGGGCTGTGAACGCCCTCGCCTTGGATGCCGCCGGGCGCAGCATCATCGGCGGTGACTTCCTTTCAATCAACGGCACCACGCTGAATCGCGTGGCGCGCCTCACGACGGGCGGCGCGGCGGACGCAACTTTCGCCGTGGGTGGAGAATTCAACGGCGCCATCACGGGCACGGCACGCCAATCCGATGGTAAGCTGCTGCTGGCCGGTGCATTCACGACCGTCAGCGGCGTTTCCCGCAATGGCGTGGCGCGGCTGAATGTGGACGGCACCTTGGACACCGCGTTTGATCCGGGTTCTGGTCCCTCGGCCGGTGCCATCACCTCCGTGGCGATAGATGGGTCGGGCAACATCCTTCTGGGCGGCAGCTTCACCGGCCCCAGCTTTCAGATCGGCGTCACCAGCAAGGGGCTGACTAACAACGTGGCGACGGTGATCACGGATCGGGCACACGGCTACGTGGTGGGCAATGTGTTGAGCGTAGGCGGAGTGGACGGAACTTTCAATGACACTGGAGCGGTGGTCACGGCGGTGCCCACTTCGAGCAGTTTCAGCTACGCGAAGACACTGTCTGCCACGGTGACGCAGAAGGCGATGGTCAACGCCACGAGCACGGCGACGTTGACCACTTCGGCGGCGCACGGGTTCAACGTGGGTGAGACGGTGGACA
>CAMCFN010000111.1 GCA_945874145.1 Akkermansia muciniphila | reverse complement strand
GCTGCTGCGCAGTGCGGTGCTGGCGGTGCTGGCCGAGCACCATCCCGAACAGCCCCTGCCCCCGTGGCTGGAACATTTTCATGCCCACCCCCACCACGGCCTCCGCCTCCTCCGCGCATGATCACCAACTCAAAACAAAAGACCCTGGCGCATGAGTCGCGGCCTTGAGACGAGTCGCGGCCTTGAGACCTCTTCCGCGTCCGGGCGGACGAAGCCAAACCAACTGGGCCGATGGCCGTGCGGACCGTGAATCGGCGCAAAGGCCGCGCCCCGGCCCCGGTGCGTTCGGGGCAGGGCCGGCGGCACCTCACCTTCCCCGGCACATTTCTTCCCCTTTGACGCCCCATCGCCCTTCCCGTAGCGTCGCGCCCCTGATTTGACATGTTCGGACTTATCTTCAAAAAAATCTTCGGCTCGAAGAACGAGCGCGAACTAAAGCGCCTCTGGCCGCTGGTGCAACGCATCAACGAGTTCGAGACCGCGCTGCAATCTCAGCCGGAGCAGGTGCTTCGCGACAAGACCGCCGCGTGGAAGACCAAGCTTTCCACCATCAAGGACAGCGCCGAACTGGCGGCCGAGTTGGAGGCCATCCTGCCCGAGGCGTTCGCCGTGGTGAAGAACGCCTGCCGCCGCATGTGTGGCACCGACGTCACCGTGCGCGATCACCCGCTGCGCTGGGAAATGGTGCCCTTCGACGTGCAGCTCATCGGTGGGGCCGCCCTTCACCGGGGCATGATTGCGGAAATGGCCACCGGCGAAGGCAAGACCCTCGTCGCCACTCTGCCGACTTTCCTCAACGCCCTGACCGGACGCGGCGTCCACGTTGTCACCGTGAACGATTACCTCGCCCAGCGTGACAGCGAATGGATGGGTGCAATCTACCGTTTCCTCGGTCTCAGCGTCGGCTGCATCGTCCATGACCAGCCGCCGAGCGTCCGCCGCCAGCAATACGCCTGCGACATCACCTATGGCACCAATGCCGAGTTCGGCTTCGATTACCTCCGCGACAACGGCATGGCCACCACCGCCGCTGATCAAGTGCAGCGCGGCTATTACTTCGCCATCGTGGACGAGGTGGACAGCATCCTGATCGATGAAGCACGCACCCCGCTCATCATCAGCGGCCCGGCCGTCGTGGCCCGGGACAGTCAGGTTTACTCGAACTACAAACCCTCTATCGAAGGCATCGTTCGCGCCCAGCAACAGCTCTGCGAACGCTATCTGCGCGAAGCGGAAGAGCTGCTCAAAAAACTCCGCCCCACCGACAATTCACAACCGCTGGGAGCCGAGGCGTTGGCGAAAGAAGTCGGCCTCCTGCTTTACCGCGTGAAGCTCGGCCAACCACGCGCTGCCGGCTTGGCCCGCGTCTTGGAAGATCCCGAGAACATCAAGTTGATGAACAAGGCCGAGCTGGACCTGCACCTCGACCAGTCCAAGAAGGATCTTTACGAGCAGAAGGAAGAACTGTTCTTCGCAATGGAGGAAAAGAGCCATGAGGCGGACCTGACCGAAAAGGGCCGCAAGCACCTTTCCCCGGACGATCCGGATGCCTTCATGATGCCGGACATCATCACGGCGTTTCACGAAATCGACAGTGGCCCCGAGAAGGACGCCCATAAGCGCTTGGAGGCCAAAGCCGCCGTGCAGGCCGCCTTCGAGGCCAAGGCGGAGCGCATCCACGTTATCAGCCAGCTCCTCAAGGCCTACTGCCTTTACGAGAAGGACGTGCAATACGTCGTGCAGGAAAACAAGGTCATCATCGTGGACGAAAACACCGGCCGCCTCATGACCGGCCGCCGCTGGAGCGACGGCTTGCATCAGGCCGTCGAGGCAAAGGAAAACGCCATCATCGAAGAGGAGACCCAGACCTACGCGACGATCACGATCCAGAACTACTTCCGCCTCTACTTGAAGCTCGCCGGCATGACCGGCACGGCGGAAACCGAAGCGCAGGAGTTCTTCGACATCTACAAACTCGGCGTGCTCGTCATCCCGACGAACCGCCCCATCTCGCGCAAGGACCAGAACGACTCCGTTTACAAAACCAAGCGCGAGAAGTTTGAGGCAGTGCTCCGCGAAATCCAGAGCGTCCACGCCCAGGGCCGCCCGATTCTGGTCGGCACCGTGGCCGTGGAAACGAGCGAGCATCTCTCCCGCCTCCTGAAACGTGCCGGTCTCATCCACTCGGTGCTGAACGCCAAGTTCCACGAGCAGGAGGCCGAGATTGTCGCGCGCGCCGGCCAGCGTGGTTCCATCACCATTGCCACCAACATGGCCGGTCGTGGCACGGACATTAAGCTGGGCCCCGGCGTGGCCGACTTGGGCGGCCTGCATGTGCTGGCCACCGAACGGCATGAGTCCCGCCGCATTGACCGCCAGTTGCGTGGCCGCTGCGCGCGTCAGGGCGACCCCGGCTCCTCGCACTTCTTCATCGCCCTCGAAGACGACTTGATGCGCCTCTTCGGCTCTGATCGCATCGTGAAGGTCATGGAAAGCGTCGGCCTCGAAGAAGGCCAGGAACTGGAGCACCCGCTGCTCAACCGCTCCATCCAGACCGCGCAGAAGCGCGTCGAGCAGCACAACTTCCAGGCCCGCAAACGCACGCTCGAATACGACGACGTGATGAACAAGCAGCGCGAAATCGTATACGGTTTCCGCAACGAGATCATCCACGGCGACGATGTGCGCGACCGCCTCATGGACATCATGGAGGAAGTCGTCATCGCTAAGGTGGACGAGTTCACCTCCAATGAAACCGACGCGGAAGCGTGGAACATTCGCGCGCTGGCCGACTGGGTGAACCTCAACTTCCCCATCGGCCTAGCGGAAGACGACATGCTGAAAGTCGCCCAAGCTGGCGGCGAGGCTCCAGTGCCCGGTTCAGCCTTTGATGGCTTGAGCGCCGCGCAGTTCGCCCTCTGCCACCACGTTGCCAAGGCGGTGCGCGATGCCTATGACCTGAAAATCCGCTACGAGGACGCCGAGGCGCTCAAGAACGTTGAGCGCTACATCGTCCTGAGTGCGATCGATAAGCTCTGGCAGGAGCACCTCTACAACATGGACAGCCTGCGCACGAGCATCGGCCTGCGTGCCCACGGCCAGCGGGATCCGCTGATCGAATACAAGATGGAAGCCTTCAAGCTCTTCGACGAGTTGATGGTCAACATCAAGACGGAGATGTGTCACAACATCTTCCGCAGCGCGTCGAGCATGATGGCATTCGAGAACTTCCTCCGGAATCTCCCGCAAATTGCCACCCACGGCGAACCAGGCCAGCCGAGCGGGGCGGAGCCGCCCGTCAAGGGCAAGCCCTCCGACATGGTGAGTGAGGCCGCCGATGCCATGTCCAGGGCCAAGCCCGTTCGCACCGGACCCAAGGTTGGTCGCAACGACCCCTGCCCTTGCGGCAGCGGCAAGAAATACAAGCAATGCTGTGGTCGATAGCGGCCGGCCGGCGCTCCGGCTCAGTGCAAAACTTGCGCCCGGTCCCTGAATTGGGGGGCTTGATTCTTGGTGCCGGTGCCCCGCTGTTTCACCGTCCGGCCAAATGGCACACCTGGCGAAAGCTGGTGATGGTTTGCGCCGCCGCCATTTCCGCATCGGGCAGCGGGAGAATCTCCGCCGAAAGGTAGCCGGCATAGCCAATCTCCCGGAGCGCAGCAGCGATGGGCCCCGGGTCCGTATGACCAAAGCCAATTGCGCGCCGATTGCTGTCGGCGAAGTGAACATGGCCCACGCGGGCCCCCGTCTGCCGCAATGACTCGGCGAGATTCTGCTCCTCGATGTTCATGTGGTAGAGGTCGCAAAGCAGCCGCACATTGGCGAGTCCGTGCTGCGCCAGGAACTCGACCGCGTCCCCGTTGCGATTGAGCAGATTCGTCTCGTAACGATTGAGCGGTTCGTAAAGGAGCACCTGCTGATGCGCGGCGGCCCTTTCGGCCAGCGCCTGCAACTCTTCCGCCAGCCAGGCCAGCGCCTGGTCACGCGGCACCGTGCCTTCCCAGCGGCCTTGCATGGAGCCAATGATGGCGGGCGCGCCCAGATAGCCAGCGAGGTTGATGATGCCATAGATGAACTCGCGGGCCTTGGCACGCACGGCCGGATCAGGATCGGTGAGACGGAGCTTGTGTTTCACCCAGCCCGCGCCGGTGCCGACGGCGGCCACTTTCAGCCCATGCTTCTCCATCAACGCACGCGCCGCGCCGATGGAAACGGCGTTGGCGGCTGACGGGAAAATTTCCACCGCGTCAAAGCCATGCCGGGCGGCAGCGGCGAACCCGGCGGCGAGATCGTCCCAATAAACAAAGGGACCGCCGCGAGCTTCGGAGACAAGGGAGATGGTGATGGCTGATTTCATGTGCGAGCTAACGTCCAACATCCAACGCCTGATTTTCAACTTCCAAAGAAGCATGGTGCTTTGGCCCCCATTGCGCGGCCTTGAGGCCGTTTCAGCGTCCGAACGGACAGAGGTAAGCCGATTGGTCTGTGACCGTGCGGACCGTGAAGCGGGGTAGACGCCGTCCCCCGGTGCCGTTGGATTCGAGGGGCAACAAGCTGTGACCATCCCACGCCTCTAACTGCTTTTTCCTCGCCCGTCCTGCGCACGTTCGCCAATGTCCCGCCCCGAAACCGGATGATTATCCACCAGTTGATTTACGGCTTCTTGAAGGCGAAGGGCGGCAGCCCGGAGTTTTACCAACTCCAGGCGCGCGACGCCATCGAGTGGATGCGGCGGCAGGGCGTAAAGTTCGAACCGACGACGACCGTGCTGGACCTCGGCTGTGGCTACGGCGACGTGGGCGGCGAGGTGGCCAAGACGGGGGCACAAGTCACCTTGTCCGACGACGACAGCTACGTCCTGCCGGAGAATGCTCCCCTGCCCTTCCGCAAATTCAACATCGACCGCGACGACTTCGCCACGCTCGGCCAATACGACCTGGTCATCTGCTCGAACGTCCTTGAACACCTGCCTCGCCCCGACCGCCTGCTCGCCGCCCTCCCACAGCTCATCAAGCCCGGCGGGCGCTGCTACCTGAGCTGGACGAACTGGCTCTCCCCGTGGGGCGGGCATGAGTTCTCGCCGTTTCATTATCTCGGCGTGGAACGCGGCGTGCGCGTCTGGGAGCGCGTGACCGGCAAGCAGCGGATGCACACGCCGGGGCAAAATCTGTTCTACACGTCCATCGGGCAAACCTTGAGAACCTTGCGAGCGAACCCCACGCTCCGCATCGAGCACCTCGCTCCGCGCTACTACCCGGAGTTCGCCTTCCTTGTTCACCTGCCCGTCATTCGGGAGTTTCTGACTTGGAACTGCGCGATGCTGCTCGCACCCACCAGCAGGGGCGCACGCTGAATCGCAGCCCTTGAATCGCAGTCCTAACTCGCCTTAACTGACAGCGCCGTGACCAGCGGAAACGAATCGTCCAGCCAGCCGCCCGGAGAATGCCCGAAGCCCGAATTGTGCGCGCTCGACTCGGTGCTGCCCGGCGTGTCCGTCCGCATCAAGCAGCTCAACGGCTCGGCGGAAGTCACCAACCGGCTCCGCGAGATGGGCTTCTGCGAGGAGCAGCGCATCAAGCTGCTGATGAACCACACCAACATTATCTGCCAGGTCTGCAACGCCCGCCTCGGCATCAGCTCGCAGCTCGCCAAGACCATCATGGTCGAGCAAATTCCCGCGCCCACCGCCAAGCCCAAGCCGACCTGACCCGGGCGCAAGCCACCGGAAACAAATCGCAAGCCACCGCAAGCCGTCCTCCCCTTGCCTGTCTAACCTCGGCCTTTGCCCGCGCCATGCCGGACGCCCAATTACAACCGCTCACGTCCCTCGCCCTCGGCGCCATCGCCAAGGTCGCGGCCATCAACGTCCCGCCCGCCGACAAGTCCCGGCTCATGGAAATGGGCCTGCTCGTCGGCACGCAGGTCGAGCTCGTGCGCTTTGCCCCGCTGGGCGACCCGTTGGAAATCAAGGTCCGCGGCTACAACCTTACGCTGCGCAAGCACGAGGCGGAGCTGATTTTGGTGAAACCCAAGTGAACGCGGCTTTTTTCAACGCAAAGGCGCAAAGGCGCAAAGGCGCGGAGATTGAACCGCTCTGGTTCCGTGCCCTTCATTTCCTTTCCTTGCGTCTTGGCGTCTTGGCGTCCTTGCGTTAATTCCGATGCCCGACTCCCCACAACTCCACGTCGCGCTGACGGGCAACCCGAACTGCGGCAAGACCACGCTGTTCAACGCGCTGACCGGCCTGCGCGCCAAGGTCGGCAACTACGCCGGCGTCACCGTCGAACGCAAGGAGGGTGAGCTCAAGGGGGCGGACCGCATCACGATCATTGACCTGCCCGGCACCTACAGCCTCAGCCCCAAGTCGCTCGACGAGGAGGTTTCGCGCGACATCCTCTACCACCGACTCGCGGACGTGCCCGCGCCGGCGCTGGTCGTCGTGGTCGTGGACGCGTCGAACCTAGAGCGCAACCTCTACTACGCCACGCAAGTCATCGAGTTGGACTACCCAACCGTCCTCGCGTTGAACATGACCGACGTGGCCGAGCAGAACGGCCACCGCGTGGACGCCGCCGCGCTCGCGAAGGAACTCGGCGTGCCCGTCCTCCCGCTCATCGCCAGCCAAGGCGAAGGCGTGGCCGCGCTGACGAAGCAAATCGTCGCAACCCTCGGTAGCAGCCAGCCGAAATCAACTTCCCCTCCAGCATCGCCGCTCTTCGTCTCCCTCCCCGCCGCGTTCACCACAGAACTCACCGACATCGCCGCCGCATTGGTAAAAGCCTTCCCCAAGCGCTGGACTTCACCCCAAGCCGAAGCGCTCCTGCTCCTGTCCGACGACAAGGCACTTGCCAGCAACACCGAGCATTACCCCGCCGAGTTCTGCGCCACCGTCACCGCCGCCCGCGCCCGACTCGAAGCCGCCGGCTTAGACTGGCGCACCGTCACCATCGAGGCCCGCTACGCTCGCATCGCCGACATCATCGCCGCCAGCGTGACGGAGGAAGCCGTCCCGCATGAGACGGTCAGCGACAAGCTCGACCGCGTCTTCACGCACAAGTTCTGGGGCCTCGCCATCTTCGTCGGGCTTATGGCGCTGATGTTTCAAGGCATCTTCACCTTCGCGCAGGTGCCGATGGACTGGATTGAAACCGTGGTCAACGGCCTCGGCGACTGGGTCGGCGGACTCATGCCGCCGGGCGACTTGAACGACCTGCTGGTGAAGGGCGTCATCGCTGGCGTCGGCGCGGTGGTCATCTTCCTGCCGCAAATTCTGTTACTCTTCTGCTTCATCAGCCTGCTGGAAGATACCGGCTATATGTCACGCGCCGCGTTCCTCATGGACCGCTTGATGAGCAAGGTCGGCCTGCACGGCAAGAGCTTCATCCCGATGCTGAGTTCCTACGCGTGCGCCATCCCCGGCATCATGGCCACACGCACCATCGAGACGCCGAAGGACCGGCTTGTGACCATCCTCGTGGCGCCGCTGATGAGCTGCTCCGCGCGCCTGCCGGTCTATGCCGTGCTCATCGCCGCGTGCATCCCGGACACGAAGCTCGGCGGCGTCTTCGGTGTGCAAGGGCTGACCCTGCTCGCGATGTATCTGCTCGGCACCGTGATGGCGCTGGGGATGGCGTGGCTGTTCAAGAAGACCCTGCTCAAGGGCGAGACGCCGATGCTCATCATGGAACTGCCGCCCTACAAGCGCCCCATGGCTACGACCATCCTCCGCCACATGTGGGACCGCTCGAAGCTCTTCCTCCGCCGCGCCGGCACGGTGATTCTGGGCATCAACATCGTGCTGTGGTTCCTGGCGACGTATCCGAAGGATGCTGAAATTGAAGGACGGTTCAATCAACAGAGAGAAAAGTTAAAGCCGATGGAGGATGGCCTGCCCCAGTATCTAGCCAAGTTTACGGGGGCCGATAGAGCGCAAATTGAGCGGAAGATTCGAGGACAGCTTGAGTATGAGCACGCCCGCATCGACAAGGAGGAGCAGGGCGAAAAACTCCGCCACTCCTTCGCCGGTCGCCTCGGCCACTTGATTGAACCCGCCATCGCGCCGCTGGGCTTCGACTGGAAGATGGGCATCGGCATCGTCGCCAGCTTCGCCGCGCGCGAGGTCTTCGTGAGCACCATGTCCGTGGTCTATAACGTCGGCGAGGCGGACGACTCCGACGCGGGCGTGGCCAGCCTCGCCAAGGTGATGCAGGACCAGAAGCGCGACGACGGCCAACCCGCCTACAC
The DNA here is from genome assembly GCA_945874145.1 of Akkermansia muciniphila. Lineage (GTDB taxonomy): Bacteria > Verrucomicrobiota > Verrucomicrobiia > Limisphaerales > SXTU01 > SXTU01. Next base: position 1,453 of record CAMCFN010000111.1, on the reverse strand, counting down.
CTCGCTCGTGGGCGTGACCTTGATGGTCTTCTACGTCTTCGCGCTGCAATGCGTCAGCACCATCGCCGTCGTCCGCCGCGAGACGAACTCGTGGAAGTGGCCGCTCTTCCAGCTCCTCTACATGACCGCGCTGGCGTGGGGGATGGCCTTCCTCACCTATCAAGGCGGCAAGCTGCTGGGTTGGGGTTGACCCCGCTCGCGCTGGTGGTTGGCCCCCGCAAGCGCTTCGCACCCACCAGCATTCGCAGGCGAAATCCAAGCTTGCCACTCCAAGACACACCGCTAATGTCGCGCCTCCGCTGCGGCCAGAACTCCGCAGGCGGCGTTCAATTCCAAACACTTTATGGCAAACGTAACTGAGATCCGCAAAGGCATGGCCATCCGTCAAGGTGGTGACGTGGTCGTCGTGCTCGAAGTCACCCACCGCACCCCCGGCAACCTGCGCGCCTTCGTCCAGATCGCCATGCGTAGCATCAAGACTGGCAAGACTTCCGAGTTGCGCTTTGCTTCGGGTGAGAAAGTGGACGTGGTTCCGATGATGACCACCAAGATGGAGTTCAGCTACAAGGACGGCGAGGACTACGTTTTCACCAACCCGGAGAACTACGAAACCGTCAACCTCCCGCCAGAACTCGTGGGCGACTGCAAAAACTACCTCGTTGAAAACGGCGGCGTCACCATGGTCTTCATTGAGGACAAGGCCGTCTCTGTCGAACTGCCCTCCAGCGTGATTCTTACCGTGAAGGAAGCCCCCGAAGGCATCCGCGGCGACAGCGCCAACAACATGCAGAAGCCAGCCACGCTCGAGACCGGCGTCGCCATCCAAGTGCCCCTTTTCATCAAGGCCGGCGAGAAGATCAAGGTGGACACGCGCACCGGCAAATACATGGAACGCGCCTGACGCCGGGCGCTCCCAGCACAGTCACAAGGCCCGCATTGATGCGGGCCTTTTGCTTGCTGCAGTCTGGTGCCAACGCTCCAGACTGCATGCCCTCGCAAGTCGGCGCTCGCAGCGCGCTGCTACAGGCCCCACCCTTTGGCTGTCAGAGCGAGGCGAGAATTCGTTCAGCGGCCGCGCGGGGATTGGGCGCGGCGCAGATGGGACGCCCAATCACCAGCCAACTGGCACCCGCCGTCATCGCTTCCTTGGGCGTCAGCGTCCGCTTCTGATCATCGGCAGGACTGTCTGCTAAGCGGATACCCGGAGTCACGAGCTGCACCGAGGCCGGTAAGATTTCGCGCAGGCGGGCAATTTCCAGCGGCGAGCACACCAACCCGCCCAACCCGGCTTTGGCCGCGAGACTGGCGAGCCGTTCCACTTGGTTCCCCACGTCGTGCGAAATGCCCACTTCAGCCAGATCATTTGTGTTCAGGCTGGTGAGCACGGTCACGCCAAGCACGAGCGGCTGCGACTTGCCGGTGCGCAATGCCGCCTCGGCGGCCTGCAGCGCGG
>CAMCFN010000110.1 GCA_945874145.1 Akkermansia muciniphila | reverse complement strand
GCGCACACAGCCGCGAGCCGGGGCTTCACAGCGCCTTCTTGTGCAGTTGCAGGTGCGCGGCGGCGATGAAGCCACGGAAGAGCGGGTGCGCGGCGTCAGGCTTGCTGAGAAACTCCGGGTGAAACTGGCTCGCCACGTAGAACGGGTGGCCCTTCAGCTCGATGATCTCGACCAGCTTGCCGTCCGGCGAAGTGCCGCTGAAGGAGAAGCCCGCCGCCTCGTAACGCTCACGGTAGGCGTTGTTGAACTCGTAGCGGTGGCGATGGCGCTCCAGCACGACAAACGATCCGTAGAGCTGCTGCGCACGGCTGCCCATCACGAGCTGGCAGGGCTGCGCGCCCAACCGCATCGAGCCGCCCTTCTTCGTCACCTGCCGCTGATCATCCAGCAGCGCGATGACGGGGTGCGGCGTGGCGGGGTCGAACTCCGTCGAGTGCGCGCCCGTGAGGCCGAGCACATGGCGACCGAACTCGATCGTGGCGATTTGCATGCCCAGACACAGCCCGAGGTAGGGCACCTGCTTCTCCCGGGCATACTTGGCCGCGAGGATTTTGCCTTCCGTGCCGCGTTCGCCAAAGCCGCCGGGCACCAAGATGCCGCCCAGCCCTTTCAGGATTTTGTCCGGCCCATTTTTTTCAATGTCCTCGGAGTCAATTTTCTCGATTTCCACGCCGCAGTCGTTGGCCACGCCACCGTGGATGATAGCCTCGTAAACGGATTTGTAGGCGTCCTGCAGCTCAATGTATTTGCCCACCACGCCAATGCGGACTCGATGCTGCGGGGCGATGAGCTTGCGGATGATTTCCTGCCAAGGGGCCATGTTGGCCGCCGGCACGGTGAGACCCAGCACGCGACAGACGAGGTCATCCAGCCGTTCGCGTTGGAGCATGAGCGGCACCTCGTAAATCGAGTGGTCCACGTCCTTGTGCTCCACCACCGCCTCGTAGGGCACGCTGCAAAACATCGCCATCTTCTGGCGCAGCTCCTTGTCGAGCGACCTCTCGCAACGGCAAACCAAGACGTGCGGGCTGATGCCGATCTCGCGCAGCTTGGCGACGCTCTGCTGCGTGGGCTTGGTCTTGAGTTCGCCCGCCGCCTTGATGAACGGGACGTAGGTAACATGGATGAAACAGACGTTGTGCAGCCCGGCTTCCAAACCAAATTCACGGATGGCTTCGAGGAACGGCAAGCCCTCGATGTCGCCGGTCGTGCCGCCGACCTCGGTGATGATGACATCCACCTTAGCGTCGTCGGCCAGCACCTGGATGCGGCGCTGGATTTCGTCGGTGATGTGCGGGATGACTTGGACGGTTTTGCCGAGGTAGACGCCGTTGCGTTCGTTGTCGAGGACCTGCTGATAAACCTGGCCGCTCGTGGTGTTGTTCTTGCGCGAAAGCTTGGTGCTGGTGAAGCGCTCGTAGTGCCCGAGGTCGAGGTCCGTCTCCGCGCCATCATCCAGCACATAGACCTCGCCGTGCTGGTAGGGCGACATCGTGCCGGGGTCGAGATTCAGGTAGGGATCGAACTTTTGCAGCGCGACCTTGAGCCCGCGATTCTCCAACAGGGTGCCGAGCGCGGCGGCGGTGAGCCCCTTGCCCAGGGAACTGACCACGCCGCCGGTGACGAAAATGTATTTCATGGAAAGCGTAACGGCGGGAACCACAGACGCTGTGGCACCCCGCCGGGAAAGTAGGTTAGGAAGCTGATCCCCGTCGGGCAATGGTTAAAACTGGACTGGTTAAAACTGGGCTCTGAAATTGAAATCGCATGGGCGAACCAAGCACAGACAAGAAGTGGCACTCCCACCGCTGCGAGCTGGTCATGCAAACTGCGCTCGGCAGTCAAACGTCAGCGGACCTTCGCTCAAGCCGCCTGCGGCTTCATCGGCGCGGCTCCGGTCGGGCCGGAGTCGCCGGCGGCCGGGCCTTTCCCGCTCTTCCAAAAACGGTCGGGCAGGCAGCCGAGGCCGATGAGGGCGAGCTGGCTGACGTTGAAGATCATCAGCCACTTGAAGGCCGCGTCCATGAAGCCGTAGCTGTGCAGGCCCACGCCCAGCATGTTCGTGCCGAACCAGCTCCACGCGGTGACGATGTTGCCAAAGAGGGCGAGATTCATCAGGCCGCGTTCGCGCACCATGCCACCCCAGCGCGCGTGCAGGATGATGGCGTTCCAGATGACGATGAGCAGCGCGCCGTTTTCCTTCGGGTCCCAGCCCCAGAAGCGGCCCCAGCTCTGGTCCGCCCAGATGCCGCCCAGAATCGTGCCCACGAAGCTCAACAGCGTGGCGAAGCAGACGATGCCATAGACCATGCGGGAAAGACTCTTGGCCGTGGCCTCGTCGAGCGTGCGGGTGAACACGCCGCGCAGCACGTAAATCATCGCCAGGAAGCCGGCGAGGAAGGTCGAGGCGTAGCCGATGGTGATGCTCGTCACGTGCGTCGCGAGCCAGAAGTTCGTGTCTAGCACGGCGCGCATCATCTCCATCGTGTCGCCGGTCGCGGAGGTCTGCGCGAGGTGGTGCGCGATGATGAGCGTGATGAAGCCCACCGCCGACGCGGTCACGCTGCCGATGCCATTGCGGAAGATGCGTTCCAGCACAACGCCCAGCACGACCGCACCCCAGCCGACGAAGATGGCGGAGGAGTAGAGGTTCGTCACCGGCGGGCGGCCTTCGAGAAACATGCGGAAGACCAGCCCAGCCGTGTGAATGACCAGCGCGAGCGAGACGAGGCGGTAGGCGGCGCGGTTCAAGTTCTCGGACCAGTTCAACCACGAGGCGGCGGCGAGGATGAGCGCGATGACATAAATCATCATGCTGCGGTAGAACGGGAGGAACTGGTTGAAGAGCGATTCCTGCCGGCCTTTTTTCAGCTCGGTGGCGAGCGGGCCGGCGAGCGAGTTGCGATACTCGGAGAGCGCACGGTTGAAGTCAGCGGGCTTGCCCTGCGCGTAGGCCGTGGCGAGCGCGGCGTGCGCTTGGACGGCCGCTGGCACAGCGCCGCTGCGAATGCCGTCCATGAGCGCCTGGCCGATGTTGGCCCAGTCGGATTTCTTCTGGCCGGGCTGCGTGGGCGGGACGAGGAACGGATAGGCCATCTGCGCCATCATGGCGTAAGGCTCGGCGTAGCTGAGGAACTTCTCGAAGAGCTCCTTGTCGAACTCCTGTCCGGCCTGCTGCGCGCGGATGGCGCGGAAGCCGGCCGGGATGAGCTTCTCGAACTGCGTCAGCTCGGTGGCAAAGTCCGCGCTGCGCTCGGGCTTCAGACTGTTCTTGAGCCGCAGGTAGGTTTGGAGGCCGTTGTGCAAACTCATCAACGAACGCTGGTAGGGCGTGCGCAGCTCCTGCTTGATTTGGCCGACTTGCTTGGACTCGCGCTCCATCAGGCCCAGGCTGGGCTTGAGGTCGTTGAAGGTGTAGTAGCGCAGGCCGGAGCGCTCGACACCCTTGCTCTGGAGCTTCAGCTCCCCCAGCAGCTCGGGGTGATGGATAAGGAAGATGGGCCGAGTGTCGGCGCGTTCCGCGTGGCTGAAGACTTCCAGGAGCCATTCGGCGGGCTTGAGCTTCGCGGGGCGTTTGTCGAACTGATACCACTTGCGCTCGGTGAGCGGGGACTGGAGCGTTTCCCACTTGCCCCATTTGCCGTCGGCACCGTTGCCTTCAAGCGGCACATCCGTGTTGCCACGGATGATGACGAGGCTGTTGCGCGCGATGGAATCAAAGGGCTGGACCCGGCCGTTGACGAGGGCCGGGAGTTTGGCCCACTCGCGGATTTGGAACTCATCCGGCTTGTCGGCGCGCGGCTTGAGGGAGAACGCGGCCTCCAGGGCGAAGACGGCGAAGAGGAGCCAGGGCCAGTGTTTTTTCATAGGACGGGGGAGTTAGCCGCGAGAGGGCTCAGAGAACGCAGTGGGGAAAAGGGGAAAGCGTTCAAAGCCCAACGTTGAACGTTCAGAGCGGCGGCAACCAGATGCGGTGAGGTGAACGGAGCACACATTGAAAGTTGAGCGATGGACGTTCGTCTTCATCACTTCACTTCTTTGCGACTTCCGCGCCTTTTTGTGGCTGGGATTGCTTTCCCTTGGCGCTCCCGGCGGGCACCGGCGCGGGCGTGGCACGCTTCCGGGCAAATCCGACCAGATGAATCATGAATTGGACGATCAAACCAAGGCCCACCAACAAACACGCTAGGTAAGGGGTAAGCCAGCTCGGGTTCTTCACGACTTGCAGCACGGTCACGGTGTCGCCCGGCTCGAAGCTGGCCTGGTAGAAGGCCATGCCGTCGTAGCGCAGCGGGTTGTTCATGAAGATTTCCACCTCGCGGTCCTCGTTCTTGGACGGGTTGACCACGCGCACGCGGCTGCGGAAGTCCTTGGGCAGGTCCGTGCCGGGGTAGCGCTCGTGGGTGAAGTCCAGCAGCGTGAAGCTGTAGGCCTTGTAGTGGCGTTTGAAGCGGAGGGCCATCTCCCAAGACTTGCCATCGATCTCGACGGCCTGCTTCGCGCTGGTCTGGCTGGAGACGAGCCATGAGCCTTTCACCGCGCCACCAGCCGCGACCTCGATGACCGCGCTGGGAATGTTCCGGCTGTCCATCGCGGTCACGACGGGTATCGGCAGCACCATGACCTTCGGGCCGATGCCCTGATCGGCAGCGGGCCGGACGAAGCCTTCCTTGGCAAGCGACTCCGCGATGAAGGGGCCAAAGTTGGTGAGGAAGGAGTTGGGCCAATACTCTTTGACCTTGACCGTGAAGGGCAGTTGCGGGTGCTTGAGCTCCCCCTTCCCCGGCATCAACGACTCCGGGATGGCGACCACTTCATCCTCGTTGGGCAGGGACTTGTTGACGAAGACCAGCTCGTTGGCGTGGAAGTCCTCGGAGTAATTCTTGGTCTCGCCCTCCTCTAGGCGCATGGCGCTCTCGGTGGAGAGGATATCCGTGCCGAGCTGCCCCAGCAGCAGCAGGATGATGCCGAGGTGGGTCATGAAAATGCCGGACTTGCGCCAGGTCCACTTGAAGCGGGTGAAGTGCGCGACGCTGAGGTTCACGAGCAGGACCGAGCCCAGCGTGTAGCCCCCCGGCAGGATAAGCCACGGCATCTTGGTGCCGAAGAGCGTGGCGCCGACGATGACCCAGCTCTTGAAGTAGCGGACCTGGGCGTTGTAAAGGCCCTCATGGACTTGCGCCAGCGTGCCAATGAAAATCAGCACCAGGCCGAGCACCAGCAGGACGACGGTGAGCCGGAGGGAGGAAAGGGTTTTTAACAGTCGGTCGGACATGAAAGGGAAAATTACCGCAGACCACGGAACACGGACCACCGACCGCGCATCGCATCAGCGGGCGGGGATAATGGGGCGTTCGTCATGGGGCATGCGCTGGCCATTGGGATGGGCGGTGGAAAATTGAACTCAGTTCTTCGCCGATTTTACGAACGCGATGAGCGCGTCTTTTTCTTTGGCAACGAGCGCCTTGTCGCCCATCAGCTTGTAAAACCAGGTGCCCGCGCCCGCCGGGACGACCAGCACGATCATGTCGGCGGGATTGCCCTCCTTCAGATCGGTGCCGCTGAGTTCCACGATACGCGCACCCGTGCCGAGCGCGGCGAAGGGCTTCGCCTGCTGGTCCACCTCGTTGGCGGCGGCGGGAGGAAGGCCAAGCTGACCGCGCCAGCGATCCAGATTCGCCTTGAGCGCCCCGCCCATGCCGCCGAGAAAGACGGCAGTGACTTCGGCGGTGGCCTTGCCCTCGCCAACGGTGTATTTCGCCGCCTGCATCGCGCCGGGGGCCTGCGCCTTCCAATTCGCGGGCGCGGTCCAGTTGGGCTGGCCGGCACCGCCTGCCGCCGGGGCGGCGGACGCGGTCATCGCCGGGCGCTCGGGCGCGTCGTGGGATTCCATGTGGAGGGACAGGCCCTTGAGAAAGCCGATGAACGGGGCCTTCTGCTGCTCAACGAGCGCGGGATCGCCGGTGAGCTTGATGAACCACGAGGTGCCCTCAGTCTTGTGCAGCGCCACAATGATGCGCTCAGAAGTCGGAGCGCCGCCGGACTTGGTGGCCCCGGTGATGTCAAACAGCTTGCCGTCCGCTCCGGCGATGACTGCGGTCTGAACGAGCTTGGGGAGCTGGTCTTCCGTGAGTGGAGGCAGGCCGAGCTGCTCGCGCCAGAGGTTCACGAACTGCAGGTCCGACCCGCCCATGCCGGGAAATCCGATGGCGGCCACCTCGGCGCGTTTGCCGTCCGTGCCCGTGATGGAGAAGGTTGCGGCGCGCGTGCCGGTGGAAGGTTCTTCGCGCCAGCCGGCGGGAAGCTTGTCCCAATGGACGTGCGGACGGGCTGCACCGCGCGCTGAGTCACGTGGAGCCGCCGCCTGGCCGGGCATTTCTTTCGGCACCCGATAGACGGTGATTTCTTCCTTCTGACAGCCAACGAGGAGCCAGCCTAGAGAGGCGAGCAGGACACAAGTCGGCGGGCGTTTAAGCGATGGCAAAGCGTAGCGTGTCACGAATCAAATGAGTGTAGCGGGCGCGCAGGCAGTTGCCAACCCAAGCGCACGGCCAAAGTAAGACCCCGGGCTCAAAGGGGATGTTCAGGAAACTTGGGAAATAGCCCGGAAGAGCCATTTTCCAAGCAAGTAACGAAAGGGGCAACTCAACCAAGGGACTTGCGCTGGCGAAGCTCGAGCAATCGGGCGCGGTCAATGCGATCCTGATCCCGATAGGTTTCCTTGCTGGCGATGAGGGAGTCGAGGCTGAGATACGGGATACGGACACCGTCGATGGTTGTCTCTTGTGCGGTTGGAGCCGCGTCAACGTAGTTGACTTTCCAAGCATGCGTGCTGACATCCACCTCCACTTCGTCCGCAACTTTCACCGCCACGTTCTCCAGCAGTTCGCGCGGCGTCAGCTCGGCGGCGGCGTGATCCTCCAGTTCGGAAAGGGCGGCAATGACGCGGGTGGCGTTTTCCTCCGTGGCTTCAATGAGAATGTCCACGTCCTCGGTTGTCCGGACCAGGCCGTGCAGGATGCAGGCTTGGGCGCCGGCAATAAGATATCTGGCTCCATGACGGTTGAGCAGATCGCAGACGCGCAGAAGTGGATCTTGGACCGCCATGCTAGCTCACCAAAGTCGCGGATTGTCCTGCTGCTTCCGCCACTCCGCATATTGTTCCCACGACTTGGCACGGAAGACGAAGCCGCGCGCCTTGGGATAAGGATTCAAGCGGTCGGCTTGCCGCTGTAGAATCAACGCTCGCCGCCGACACTCCGCCGGGGTGACTGGTGGCAACCGGCTGCCGACGACTTTCATTGGGCCGGTGGCTTCCATGGTTCAGCTCGCGTTCATGCCCAGCAGGAACATGATGTTGCTCGGGGTTTTCTTGAGCTTGTTCAGCAGCAGCTCCATGGCCTCGACGGGCGGCACGCCGGTGAGCGCGCGGCGGAGCAGGACCACCTTGCTGTATTCGTCCGGGTGGTAAAGGAGCTCTTCCTTGCGAGTGCCGGAGCGCTCAATGTTGATGGACGGGAAGATGCGGCGATCCACCAGACCACGATCCAGGTGGACCTCCATGTTGCCGGTGCCCTTGAACTCTTCAAAGATGACTTCATCCATGCGGCTGCCGGTGTCCACGAGGGCGGTGGCCATGATGGTGAGCGAGCCGCCTTCCTCGATGTTGCGTGCCGCGCCGAAGAAGCGCTTGGGCTTGTGCAGCGCGTTGGCATCGACGCCGCCGGAGAGAATCTTGCCGGAATGCGGCTGCACGGTGTTGTAGGCGCGGGCGAGACGGGTGATGGAATCAAGCAGGATGACGACGTCCTTCTTGTGCTCGACGAGGCGGCGGGCTTTTTCGATGACCATCTCCGCGACCTGCACATGGCGCTCGGGCGGTTCATCGAAGGTGGAGGCAATGACTTCCGCCGGCTTGCACGAACGCTCCATGTCCGTCACTTCTTCCGGACGTTCGTCGATGAGCAGGATGATCAGGTAGCTCTCGGGGTTGTTCTTGATGAGGGCGTTGGCCAGCTTCTGCATCAGCACGGTCTTGCCGGTGCGGGGCGGGGCGACAATGAGGCCGCGTGTGCCTTTGCCGATGGGGCAGACGAGGTCGAGCACGCGGGTGGACAGCTCGTCCGAGGTGGTTTCGAGGATGAAACGCTTGTTCGGGAAGAGCGGCGTGAGGTTGTCGAAGTGCGTCTTCTCCTTCGCCTTGTCCGGCTCCATGTGGTTGACGGACTCGACCTTGAGCAGGGCAAAGAACTTTTCCTTCTCCTTGGGCGGGCGAATCTGGCCGGCCACAAGGTCACCCGTTTGGAGATCGAAGCGGCGGATCTGCGAGGGCGAGACGTAAACGTCCTCCGGGCAGGGGAGGTAGTTGAAAGCCTGCGAACGGAGGAAGCCGAAGCCCTCGCTGAGAACTTCCAGCACGCCCTCGGCGAACAGACCGCCGGCGCTTTCGGCGTTCTTCTTCAGGATGGCGAAGATGACCTCCTGCTTGCGCAGGGTGCCGTAGTTTTCCACGCCCATCTCCCGCGCCATCTTGTTGAGATCAGCGATCGACAGGGCTTGAAGGGTGGAGATGGCCAGCGGTTCGCCTTTCAGCTCCGGGGCGGTGCGCACCGGCTCGGGCGCGGGGGCGGGCTTGTTATGCTTCGGCTTCGGCTGCTGTTTGGGAGCGGGTTTGGGGGCTTCGGAAGTCGCAGGCACTTGGGCCCGACGCTCAACCGCAACCGGCGCGGAGCTGGGGCCCGTCCCCGGTGAGAATTCCACGATCTCGGGAGCCGGAGCCGCCACCGGCTCATCGGCAAACATCGGGGCAGCGACCACAGCGGGCGCGGGTTCCGTCGGCGCAGGCGCAGGCGCGGCGGCGGTGGGCAACTCGGGTTGCACCTCGGGCGCGGCGGCGCGTTTAGGTTTAGCGGTTTTCGGCTTGGCAATGCGGGGCGGCATGACGATGGAAACTAAGTTAAGATTAAATTCTGGCAACTGAAGCCAAGTAGGCGAGCCGTCTTAGACTCGATCCCACGGAAAGGCGTTCAATCTAACGCAACACTGCCGGGGAACTTCTGCTGGGGATTCACCCGCTCAAAGGGCAGCGGGAATCTTGCGGTTAATTCGGGCGCAAACTGGCGGACAAGCGGGGTGGGTGTCAATGCTATTGATTTTGCGGAACGCGGCTGAGGCGCGGCGTTTACACTCCCCACGGGGCGCGGCTGTCAGGCCAGCTCTTGCTCCGTTTGCCGCACGATGCTCACAAACTGCCGCACCAGCCCGAGGTCCTTCTGGCCGGGCGCGGTTTCAACTCCGCTGGAGACATCCACCCCGAAGGGCCACACCTGCTGGATGGCGTCGGCGATGTTCTCCGGCGTCAGGCCGCCGGCGAGGATGACCGGCCGGCCCAGCTCCTTCGCCTGTGCGGCCAGTTCCCAGTTGAACTTCTCGCCGGTGCCTCCCCGCTGGCCGGCGACGTAGCTGTCCAGCAGCCAGCCGTTCACCGCGTAGTCCGGCAGCGGCTGGAGGGACGCCGCGTTCTGAATGCGGAAGGCCTTCACCACTTTGAGCGGCGCAAACTGCGCGCAAAACTCAGCGGACTCCTCCCCATGAAATTGCAGCGTGTCCAAGCCGCACTCGGCCACCGTCGCCCGCACCGACTCCGCGCTGGCATTCACGAACACGCCGACCTTGGCGATGAACGGCGGGAGCGCGCGGATGATGTGCGCGGCGGCGGCCGGCGTGATGAAACGCTTGCTGCCCTCGAAAAACATGAAGCCCAGCGCGTCCGCCCCGGCCTCGACCGCCGCCAGCGCGTCGGGCAATCGAGTGATCCCGCAGATTTTCACCTTCAGGCGCATGGGCTATTTGATGAGCTCGAAGTGGCCGAT
>CAMCFN010000109.1 GCA_945874145.1 Akkermansia muciniphila | reverse complement strand
TCGATGCCCGGGACGATGCCGACCGTGGAGACGGTGATCTGCCGCCAGCCCAGCGCGCCGAGCGCGTTGTCAGCGATCCGGCGCACGGCGATGAGCACCGCGTCGAGATTCAGCATCGGCTCGCCCATGCCCATGAAGACGACGGTCTGTAGCCTGCGCCCGACGGCGTTGGCCTCCCGCCGCAGCGCGAGGAACTGCTCGACGATTTCCCCGGCACTGAGGTTGCGCTCGAAGCCGGTCTTCGTAGTGGCGCAGAAGTCACACCCCATCGCGCAACCCACCTGCGACGAGATGCACCCCGCCGCCCGGTCCACACGAAAGTCCGGCATCAGCACCGACTCCACCGTGCGCCCGTCATCGAGTCGCAGCAGCAATTTGGTCGTGCCATCCGCCGCCACTTGCCGCGCTGCGAGCGCCGCCGCACTGGCCGGAAAGGTCTTGCGCAGCCGCTCCACCAATCCCTGCGGCAGCCCGCGCGCCGGCGAGCCAACAACCTCGCCGCCCGAGTAGAAAGTGCGGAGGACGCGCGCCGCGTGACTGGGTTTGTGGCCCCACGCAGCGAACTGCTGCGCGAGCGTGGCGGGATCGAGATCGGCGAGGGCGGCAGGCACTGGCTTAACTGGGCGGAAAGTTCCCTGAGACCCGCAAAAACCCTTTCAAAGCAACCCTGACTGATAGCTCCGATTCACGCGGAACAACGGTCGGTTTGAAGGTCCATGAATGCTCAACATGCTTTCCGGCACCGAGTGCCAACGATCCGCATCCAGGTCCAGCGACTTCTTGTCAGGTGCCAATCGTTCAATGCGATACCGGATGGCCCGGTAGAATTCATCATCCCCGCGATTGTGCAACTCCTCGGGCAGACGGTGCTTAAGGAGCCGAGTCACTTGTTTGGCGTTCAAACCTCCGGCTTTGGAATATTTCTCAGCCAGCAGGATCATGTTCAGCGTTTGCTGATTGAACGCATCCAACCTATCAAAGTCTTTGGCAAAGATCGCGCGCAACTCACCACGGCTGTCGTCCGAAACAAACTCACGAGCGCAAACATAAACCTCCCGGAAGCGATCACTTACCGGATGGAGGCTGATCAGGCCGCAGGCTTTTAAGTCGGCGATCGCTCCAAAGTGATTGTTTCCAGGCGTAAGGGCGAGGGTGTAGAGACCTTGCCGATTGGCCAGTTCGCTCTTGATCACGTAGGTCAGAACGAGCTTTTCCTCGTTACTCAACGCTCTTCCCTGAGCCTTGCGCTCAATGAAGCCGCCTAAGAGGTCCAGCCACGCTTCCATGGATTCGTCCAGCAGTTTGCCGGCCGGGATGCAGAGGGAAATCTCATCGGCTGAATGGAATTGGTAGTGGGGCAGGCCAATCTGGTTCGCGAGGGCAAAATTGACGAGATCGGACATGCCCACTCCCCGCCCCTCCCACTTGTTGTGCAGTTTGAGGATGTCCGCGAGGCGAGGGTTCCTGGCCCTCGGATTGGCGAATACGCGCCGCACGGGAATCACATCGTCCAGCTTTTCAAAGACTAGTTCGTGTGGGAGGCGACCCGGATTCCGTATCGTCAGGGAGTGGCGTGGCTTGAGCGTCAATTGAACGGGCCGATCAAAGTGATAGTCCCGATGTGCCAGGGCGTTGTTGATGGACTCGCGAATTAGTTTTTCAGGATACTCCGCCTCCAGTGTGCCGCCCGCTTCTGCGGAGATGCCGGTCATGATGTTGCGGAGCGTCCAATTACGGCCTGCTTCCATGAGCTGAAGAATGTTGTCGCGAAACGTCTTCTTGTCCTGAGCGATGGCATTGGGGACGTCCACGAAAGCATCGAGCTGGCTGCGAAACAGCAGGTGTTCCTCTGGACGACTGGCGCACACCAGCGCGCCCAGGGTCGTGATCCGACTGTCTTTCAACATGAAGCGGCGCGTCTCAAGAAATGGCACCGCAGCCGCCAGCGTGCTTTTGATCGTTACAATCTGTTGGGCCTGGCCTTGGTTGATGAGGAGCACCAGCTCGTTGATGCGCTGGAGGCTCAAATCTTCCAAGGCGACGCCGTCCACCGGACGAAGTTCGCGAAACGTCTCCATCTCGCGCTTGCGCTCATCTTGCTCCTCGATTCGCGGGTGTGAAATCCGTTCATCCCGGTCCGCAATTCTTTCCCGGGCTTCACCGCGATAGAGGCAAAACTTCCGATCTTCCGGCAACGCGCTGACCCGCACCAATGCAACTTGTCCCGTCTCGAAGGAACGCACCTCCACGCGCAGGCAGTCGCCGATCTCGATTGGATCGCGTCGGGCGTCAGTGAATGCGGAGCGCAAGGCAGAAAGATTGCCGCTGTTGTTCTCGGTGTAGCCGGTGAAGCTGAAGTGCCGAGCGGGATGTTGCTCTTCTTTCACTCCCAGCAAAACAACTCCGCCCCGGGTGTTGAGAAAGGCGCAAATGGTTTCACGGATGGAATCCCAGGCGTTGCCAGTGGACGGGACCGGCTTGATCTCCAGCCAATCCGTCTCCAGCGATTCGTAGGATTCATTGCGAATGCAAATCGCCAGCCGGTTCAATAGCTCTTCGAGACTGTCCACGCACTAACGCTACTTGGAACGCTGCATTGCGTCGAGATTCCTCGTGACAAACAAAAGCCGCCCCGGTTTCCCGGAGCGGCTCAGTTGGGCACCCACCACTAGGGCGGGCTAACCCTGCGTGCTGGACGCCGAAGCGGCCGCACAAGGTCTCCTTGCGGAGACAAACTTACTTCTTCTTCGCAGGCTTGGCGGCCTTGCGCTTCTCCTCGATCGCGGCCTGAGCGGCGGCGAGGCGGGCGACGGGCACGCGGAAGGGCGAGCAGCTCACGTAGGTGAGGCCGATGCGGTGGCAGAACTTCACGGAGTCGGGGTCGCCGCCGTGTTCGCCGCAGATGCCCAGCTTGATGCCAGGGCGGGTCTGGTTGCCCTTCGCGATCGCGATTTCCATGAGCTGACCGACGCCGGTCTGGTCAATGGAGGCGAACGGGTTCTTCTTCATGATCTCGGCCTCCTGATACGGTCCGAGGAAGGAGCCGGAGTCGTCGCGGCTCATGCCCATCGTGGTCTGCGTGAGGTCGTTGGTGCCGAAGCTGAAGAACTCGGCGGTCTCGGCGATCTCGTTGGCCGTGAGCGCGCCGCGCGGGACTTCGATCATCGTGCCAACGCTGTAGCTGATCTTCACCTTCTGCTCGGCTTGGACCAGCTTGGCGGTCTCGTGGACGATGGCGGTCTGGAGGTCGAGTTCGCGCTTGAAGCCAACGAGCGGAATCATGATCTCGGGCTTGCACTTGATCTTGGCCTTGACGCATTGCGCGGCGGCCTCGAAGACGGCGCGGGCCTGCATGCGGGTGATCTCGGGATACTTGATGCCGAGGCGGCAGCCGCGGAAGCCGAGCATGGGGTTGAACTCGTGCAGTTCATGCACGCGGGTGCTGATCTTTTCAACCTTCACGCCGAGCTTCTCAGCGAGGTCGGCCTGCGCGGCCTGGTCGTGCGGGAGGAACTCGTGGAGCGGCGGGTCGAGGAAGCGGATCGTGGCGGGGTAGCCGTCGAGCGCCTTGAAGATGCCAAGGAAGTCCTCGCGCTGATACGGGAGGAGCTTGGCCAAAGCGGCTTCGCGGGCTTCGAGCGTGTCGGCGAGAATCATCTCGCGCATGGCATCAATGCGGTTGCCCTCGAAGAACATGTGCTCGGTGCGGCACAGGCCGATGCCGGTCGCGCCGAACGCGACGGCGTTCTTCGTCTGCTCCGGGTTGTCGGCGTTGGTGCGGACCTGGAGGCGGGTGAACTGCGCGCACCACTTCATGAGCTGGTTGAAGCTCTTGAACTTCTCGGTGGCTTGGGCGGCCTTGTCGTTGTTGATGAGGCCCGAGATGATTTCGGAGGGAGCCGTCTTGATTTCGCCCGCGTAGACGGTGCCGGCGGTGCCATCAATCGAGAGGAAGTCACCTTCCTTGTAGGTCGTGCCGGCGACGGTGACGGTCTTCTTGTCGTAATCCACCTGGAGCGCCGCAGCGCCGCAGACGCAGACCTTGCCCATCTGGCGGGCGACGAGCGCCGCGTGCGAGCTGACCCCGCCACGCGCGGTGAGAATGCCTTCCGCCGCAATCATGCCGCGCAAGTCTTCCGGCGAGGTCTCGACGCGAACGAGGAGCACCTTTTCACCGCGAGCCGCCGCTTGCACGGCGCGGTCAGCGTTGAAGTAAACCTTGCCGGTGGCAGCACCGGGGCCAGCGGGGAGGCCGGTGGCGATGACGGTCGCCTTCTTCACCGCGGCGAGGTCGAAGATGGGCGCGAGGAGCTGTTCGAGCTGGTCGGCCGGGTTGCGCAGGACGGCGGTCTCGGCGTCGATGAGCTTCTCCTTGACCATGTCCATGGAGAACTTGAGCGCGGCGGCGGCGGTGCGCTTGCCGTTGCGCGTCTGGAGCATGAAGAGCTGGCCTTCCTGCACGGTGAACTCGATGTCCTGCACGTCCTTGAAGTGCTTCTCGAGCGTCGCGCGAACCTTGAGCAGCTCGGCGTAGGACTTGGGCATGACGTCCTTGAGCTTGAGCACGGGCTCCGGCGTGCGGACGCCGGCGACGACGTCTTCGCCCTGCGCGTTGACGAGGAACTCACCGTAGAACTCGTTGACGCCGTTGGCCGGGTTGCGGGTGAACGCGACACCGGAACCGGAGGTTTCGCCGGTGTTGCCGAAGACCATGGCCTGCACGTTGACAGCGGTTCCCCACTCGGAGGGGATGTTGTATTTGGCACGATAGACCTTGGCGCGGTCGTTCATCCAGGAGCCGAAGACGGCCCCGGCGGCCCCGCGAAGCTGGTCCCAAGGATTGTTGGGGAACGCCTTGTTCGTGCGCGCCTTCACAAGCGCTTTGAATCGCTTCACGAGCTCCTGCTGGTCGGCAGCGGTCAGCTCGGAATCAATGATGTCGCGGTGATACGTCTCGTGCTTGAAGGTGTGGATGGTGTGCTCGAACGGATCGTGGTCTTCGCCCTCGCGCTTCTGCACGCCCATCACCACGTCGCCATACATCTGGATGAAGCGGCGGTAGCAATCCCACGCGAACCGCTCATTGCCAGTCGCCTTGACGAGCGCAAGCACGGACTGGTCGTTCAAGCCAAGGTTGAGGATGGTGTCCATCATGCCCGGCATCGAATCGCGCGCACCGGAGCGCACGGCGACGAGCAGCGGCATCCCGGCGGTGGCACCGAACTTGGTGCCCATGATCTTCTCCATGTTGGCCACGCCCGCTTCCATCTGCGCCTGGAGTTCCTTCGGGTAGGAGCGCTTGTTCGCGTAGAAATACGTGCAGACCTCGGTGCTGATCGTGAAGCCGGGAGGAACGGGCAAGCCGATACGGGTCATCTCGGCGAGGTTCGCGCCCTTGCCGCCGAGGAGGGCCTTCATGGAGCCGTCGCCGTCCGCCTTTTTGTTGCCCCACGTGTAAACGTATTTCGTTGCTTTAGCCATAATCTGGATGTGTCGGTCTGTGTTGATCGTCGGGAATCCCCGAGAAAATGAGGCGCGACACTAACAAAGGGCGGGGGGGTGTCAACGGGGGAGATGACGCTGAACAAGGCCAAGACCGCGATCGCGCAAGGCACCGGGGTGGGGTTTGCCAACGCTCACACCAACCCGTCACGCCTCAGCAAACTCAACCCGAAATCAACCACTTGCCAGGCCGCTCACTGACCGCCCAAGGCCGGGTCCGTCCAAGGTGTGTTCGAGTAATACCAGACCTTGGACTCCAGCACCTCCACATGGCCGTCCACAAAGCTCACGCTGCTGCGTTTGTTGTGCCGCAGATGCGGGCCACCCCAGTCCGGTGAGTTGGGCGAGGTGGTGGTCGTCGCTTGGAGGCTGCCAAAAGCTTCACTGCCCGCCGGCCGGATAAGAATCCAACAGCCCGGTTTATACGGCGAAGCCGCCGTTACAGCCACATTCCCATCCGGGGAATCCAAAGCCAACGTCCCGCCATCCGTGATGGCCACCGTGGCACTGGGGCGGGCGACATCCGCCTTGGACGTGGGCCGTTCCGTGGCCCGTTTGCCGATGTCGAAGTTGAGTGCGTAATTGTTCTTGATGATGCTGGCGCTCCAAGAACGCTCCGCCACGTTTTTGGGACTGCTGGGACAACGGAACATGTTCGTGGTCCCGAGGTAAGGCAGCAAGTGCTCGGCCCACGTCTCGCCCACCGTGGCCCCGTTCACCCACCGGAAGTGGCCCGGTGCCAGCAAATCATTGTTGTCGTCCGCGTAAAGCAGACCGCCCACGATCACCTGCTTCAGGTTGCTCACGCAGTGGATGCCGTGCGCTTTGCCCTTCGCCTTCGCCAACGACGGGAGCAGCATCCCCGCCAGGATCGCGATGATCGCAACGACGACGAGCAGTTCTATTAGCGTGAACCCTAGTCGGCGTGATTGGATCTTGGGTTGCATAACAAGACAGAAATTTGCGTGGCTTGTAAGCAACCTGACATAACGTGCCCGTTATGGAAACAAGTGAGTTTCCTGCAACTCACTTTGCCGCCGTCGTCTTCAACTCCCGCTCCCGCAGCATCGCGAAGATGACGGGCGTGACCACGAGGATGTGCAGGAGGCTGCTCACCATGCCACCGTTGACGCTGCGGGCGGAGACACCTAAGTTGATGCCTTGATTACGGTCGAACGGCTCAATGGCGTGACACACATCTCATTCCCCGAAGCCGAAGTTTCGGGCGACCGGCTAAACGCTTTCCTCGACTTGCTGCGCGAGCCTCATACCGCCCGCGTCTCCACGGTGAATCCCCTGTCGCGTGCTGAGTGGGAACGGATTTACTCACAGCCCGACGAGTTCGCCGGGGTCACGGCCGCGCAGTTAGCTGCCTCGCAAGTGCAGGAGGAGCCGCAGTGAGGCCATGGGAAGTGTGGGACTACGACTTCGCGTGGGGAACACATCCGGCGGTCATCGTCTCCAACCCCGTGGGCGTGGAACGTAAACCGGAAGTCGTGGTCCTCGCGTGCCGAACGCTCCGCCCCGGCTCCGAGCGCGACGCCGAGGTCAATGAAGCGCTGCTGGACGAAGCTGACGGACTGGATTGGAAGACGCTCGTGCGTTGCGACCTGCTCTGGACGATGCCGAAGGCCAAGCTGACGCGGAGGCGGGGCGAAGTGACGCCCGCCCGGCGCAAGGACATCGCGCGCAAAATCGTTCAGGGCTTGGCCGTGGCGGGACTTTGAGGCCGGAGTTCCCGCTCCCGCAGCATCGCGAAGATGACCGGCGTGACCACGAGGATGTGCAGGAGGCTGCTCACCATGCCGCCGATGACGGGCGTCGCGAGTGGTTGCATCACTTCGCTGCCGGGGCGGTGGCTCCACATGATGGGGAGCAAGCTCGCGACGATGGTGGCCACGGTCATCACCTTCGGACGCAGGCGCAGGCGCGCGCCGTCCTTGATGGCTTGGATGAGATCGTCGCGCGTGAAGGGCTGGCCGGCGGCGGCGCGCTCGGCTTGTTTCTTCGCCACCATTTCCTCCAGGTAAACCACCATCACCACACCGGTCTGGATGGCCGTGCCGAAGAGCGCGATGTAACCCACCCACACGCTCACGCTGAAGTTGTAGCCCAAGATGTATTGCAGAAAGACACCGCCGGTCAGCGCGAAGGGCACGGCGAGGATGACGTGCGCGGCCTCCTTCGCCGAGTGATAGACCATGTAGAGCAGCAGGAAGATGATGAGCAGCGTGGCGGGGAAGATGTAAAAGAGCGTCTGCTGCGCGCGCACGAGGTTCTCGTATTCGCCGCTGTATTCGATGGTCATGCCGGGCGGGAGCGTGGGCTCGATTTCCTTCCTCACGCGCTGCTTCACGTCCTCGACGAAGCTGGTGAGGTCGCGCTCCTGCACGTTCGCCTGCACGAAGACGCGCAGGCGGCCGTTCTCGCTCGCGATTTCGCTCGGGCCCGTCGTGCGGCGGATGGTGGCGAGCTGGCCGAGCGGCATCTGCTTGCCGCTGGGCGTGGCAACGAGCACGTCGCCGAGACGTTCGAGGTCGTCGCGTTCGTCACGTTGCAAACGGACTTGGATACCGGTGCGCTCGCGCGGGTCCATGCGCTCGGCAGCTTGATACGTGGTGGAAATCACCTTGCCGCCGATGCCGGTCTCGACGGCGTCGAGCACATCCTGCGCGCGCAGGCCGAAGCGCGCCATCGCCACGCGGTTCACTTCTACTTCGAGATACGGTTTTCCCTGCACGCGGCTTGGCGCGACGCCCACCGCGCCCGGCACTTCGCGCACGACGCGCTCGACCTCGAAGGCTTTCCGCTGCAAGTCGTCGAGCGAGCCGCCGAGAATCTTCACGCCGAGCTGCGCGCGGATGCCGGTAGAGAGCATGAGGATGCGGTTCTCGATGGGCTGCAAAAAGCCGGGCACGTAGCCGGGGACGTTCGAGAGTTTCTCGGTAAGCTCGGCGATGAGGGTTGCCTTGGTGGAATCGGGCCGCCACGCGGGGTTGCGATAGACGGTCGGGATTTTGATGAAGCCGAGGTAAGTGCGGTTGGTGGGCAGCCACTCGGGCTTGAGCATGATGGTGGTCTCAATCATCTCGACGGGCGCGGGGTCGGTGGCGGTCTCGGCGCGGCCCAGCTTGCCGCCGACGCTCTCGACCTCCGGCAAGCTGCGGATAACGCGGTCCTGCCACGACATGACGCGCTTCACCTCGGTGAGCGACGTGCTCGGCAGCAACACGGGCATGAAGAGCAGCGAGCCTTCGTTGAGCGTGGGCATGAAGTCCTTGCCGAAGCCGGTGACCGCGTGCGCGAGTTTGGGATGGCCGGATTTCTCGAGTTGTTGCACCCACTCGCGCGGAACGCCGAAGGCCATCGCGAGTGCGACGGAGAGCAGCAGCGCCGCGCCCGCCATCACGGTTTTCCGCCAGCGGAGCGCGAGGTCGAGGATGGGGTCGTAAATGGCGAGCAGCACGCGCATGACCCAGTTGCGGTCTTCGGAGTGGAACGGGCCGCGCACGAGGAGCGAGCACAGCGCTGGCACGATGGTCACCGCGAGAATCGTCGAGCCAATCATCGCGAAGGTCTTGGTGAACGCGAGCGGGTGGAACAGCTTGCCCTCCTGCCCCGACAACGCAAACACCGGCAGGAACGCCAGGATGATGATGACCATCGCGAAGAAGATAGGGCGACCGACTTGCTGCGCGGAGGTGAGGACGACGGCGAGAGTTTCCTCGGCAGTGAGGCGGACGGAGGAGTGATTAGTAATTAGTGCTGGAGTGCTTAGTGGGGCGGTGGGCGAGGACGCGGCTGAGTTCGGAGCGCCGGCCTCCGACCCGGCGCTTGGTGCGGTCGCGCTTGCTGCCGGGTTGGAGACCGGCGCTCCGCTGACTGACGACTGATTACTAATCACTCCCGCACTAATTACTTTTTGCCGCTTCTCCTCCTCCGCTCGTTCACAATGCCGAATCACGTTCTCCGTCATCACAATCCCCGCGTCCACGAGCACGCCGATGGCGATGGCGATGCCGGAGAGGGACATGATGTTCGAGCTGATGCCGAACTTCTCCATGAGGATGAACGACACCAGAATCGAGAGCGGCAGCGGCACGGTCACGATGAGGATGCTGCGGAAATGCCAGAGGAAGATGATGTGCGCGAGGGTGACGAGGAGGATTTCCTCGGCGAGCGCGTGCTTGAGGGTGTCGATGGTGCGCTCGATGAGTTCGGCGCGGTCGTAGAAGGACTTGATGGTCACGCCCGGCGGGAGGCTTGGCTGGATTTGGCGAATTTTCTCCTTCACGCGGTTGATGGTCGCGAGCGCGTTCTCGCCGTTGCGCATCACGACGATGCCGCCAACCACTTCGCGTCCGTCCACGTCCAGCGTGCCGCGCCGGAAGTCACCGCCGATTTGCACGGTGGCGATGTCCTTGAGGTAAATCGGAATGCCGCCGCGCTCCATCAACACGATGTTCTCCAAGTCCGCGAGCGACTTCACGAGCCCCAGCCCGCGCACGACGAA
>CAMCFN010000108.1 GCA_945874145.1 Akkermansia muciniphila | reverse complement strand
CTCGACCAGTTTTGCGCGTGCGGAGCAGCTTCACCCCTTTGGGGTTCGGCTGCGCTCGGCTCGCTACGCTCGCCTTCGCTCCGCCTCACCCCAAAGGGGTGAAGCTGGAGGGAAGAAAGACAAATTACAGAAGCAGGTTTACACCGGCTTTGGAACCAATCTGAGTGCGGTCTTCGTCGTGGACTTGCCGGAAGGAGCGAGGGTCTCAGTGCCCGCCGGGTTCGACGCGGATGAAGTCTTCAATCTCTTGCTGGTCGTGCGGGAGGCGTTGCGATGATCGTGCCCGGTCCGGCCACGCGCATCTTCCTGGCCCCCGGCCCCACCGATCTACGGCGTTCCTTTGATGGCCTGCACGGCTTGGTGCTGGCACAACTCAAGGAGGATCCGCGCTCCGGCCATCTCTTTCTCTTCTGCAACCGCCTGCACACCCGGCTCAAGGTTCTCTGCTTTGACGGGAGTGGTTTATGGATTTGCGCAAACAGACCCGTCTTACACTGCCCGCTTAACGCGGGCGGCGAAACTGTTCTATCCGTACCATCCGTTGTTCCGCAACGGTCCGGAGGTGTTGGAAGTAATCGGCCTGCGATCCGACATGATCGTGGTCCGATTGCAGGACGGGTCTCGTCGCGGGATTCCGGCCTGGATGTTCGATGAAGTGGAGTGCGCCAGAGTTCGCGATTCTCCCCGCCCGGTAGTGGAGGCGAAGTCGCTCCTCAGGATCGTCGATCTGCTTGAACGGAACGGTTGGGGCAACCGTACTGGGGGCGATGAAAGCCAACCCCCAACCCTTGTCGGCGACACGCTCGCCCGTGCCGATACAGGCACAGCTTCGATTCGACCCTCCGGAAGCCCGCAGCCAAATCCCGGAAGAAAAGCGGGCCGAGTGCCTCGCTCTACTGCGCACGCTGATCGAAACGGTCGCCGGTCGCCCAACTCGCGAAGCGGGAGGGGCCGATGAGTGACAAGCTCAACGAAGGGCACCTGACCCGTTCGGCCGTCGTCTACATCCGGCAGTCTACGCTGCACCAAGTCCGGAACAATACCGAGAGCGGCCGGCGGCAATACGCCTTGGCGGGCCGGGCCAAGGAACTGGGTTTCAAGACTGTCATTGTCATCGACGAGGACCTCGGGATTTCCGGAACCGGGAGTCGCGAGCGGCCAGGATTTGCGCGCTTACTTTCGGCGGTGTGCAACGGTGAAGTCGGGGCCGTGTTTGCCTTGGAGGCTTCACGGTTGGCACGGAACAATCGCGATTGGCATCACTTGATCGATCTGTGCGTGCTGACCGAGACCCTCGTGATCGACGCCGAAGGGGTTTACGACCCTCGCTCACTCAACGATCGGATGCTGCTGGGGCTCAAGGGGACGATGAGTGAGTTTGAGATTGGCATCCTTCGCCAACGAGCCCAGGAGGCCTACCGGCAGAAGATCCAGCGAGGGGAAGTCATGACGCTGGTTCCGGTCGGCTACGAACGGAGCGGCAGCATCGGCATCGAAATGACCCCTGACCGCCAGATTCAAGCGGCGATCCGGGGCTTGTTCGAAAGGCTTGAGGCCATGGGAACGCTGCGCCAGGTGTTGCTCTGGTATCATCAGCAACAGTTGCCCTTTCCACGACAGCGTCGCCGCCTGAGCGTGACCACTGTCGAGTGGCGGCTCCCAGACTACCAGCACCTGATTCGCATCGTGAAAAACCCCACTTATGCAGGCGCATTCGCACATGGCCGGAGTCGATCGCAAACTCAGGTAGTCGGCGGTCGCTCGCGGAAGAACGCGGGCCGGCGGGTGGTCATGGAGCAGTGGCCGGTCTTGATCAAGGACCACCACGCGGGTTACATCAGTTGGGAACGCTACTTGAAAAACTTGGCCATGCTCAAAGCCAACAGCACCAAGGCCCATGCGGCACACGCCGGTGCCCCGAGAACTGGCAGCGCCATGCTCTCCGGGTTACTTCGGTGCGCGAAATGCGGGCTGAAACTGTCCGTCGCCTATCGCGGGGGTAACGGACCGAATGGGCGGTACCAATGCATGACGGGAGCGCGGGAACAGGGGAAGCCGGTCTGCCAGTCCTTTGCCGCTTTCCGGGTCGATCAGGCCGTCGAGAGGGAGGTCCTGGAAGCCTGCCAGCCGTTGGGAATTGAGGCATCCCTTCAGGCTTTGACCCAAACCCGAACCGATACCGAACAGAAGCACCGGCTGCTGGAGATCGCGCTGGAGAAGGCCCGCTACGAAGCCGATCGGGCTCGCCGCCAGTACGATGCGGTCGACCCCGCCAACCGGCTGGTGGCTGCGGAACTGGAGGCCAGGTGGAACCTCGCGCTGGTCAATGCCACCGAGGCGGAGTCGCGCTTGGCCAGCGTGACGGGTGAACCGACGGCGCTCAGCGATGAGCAGCGGCAGCAGATCCTGGGACTCGGGGCGAATCTTAACCGCGCCTGGAACGATCCGAAGGCACCGCTGGAATTGAAGAAGCGGATCCTCCGCACGGCCATTCGGGAGATCATTATCGGAGCCGACGGCACGTCCGGGCAAATCGATTTGGCGGTTCACTGGGCTGGGGGAGCGCACACCCGGCTGCGGGTGACCAAGAACAAGGTCGGTCGCAACCAGAACGCGGCGAGCCAGGAGACCGTGGGGTTAGTGCGGGAATTGGCCCGGGGATGGTCAGACCGCTACATCGCCCAGATGCTGAACCGCATCGGTTCCCGCACTGGTCCGGGCAACAGCTGGAGCGAAAACCGCGTAAAGTCATTTCGCGGTCAACACGACATCAAAGTGTTCTCGGTGGAAGC
Organism: Akkermansia muciniphila; assembly: GCA_945874145.1. Taxonomy (GTDB): domain Bacteria; phylum Verrucomicrobiota; class Verrucomicrobiia; order Limisphaerales; family SXTU01; genus SXTU01. The sequence continues at coordinate 7,589 of CAMCFN010000108.1, read as the reverse complement.
TGTCCGCCCTTGGCTGACCATGGAAGAGGCGGCGACCGAGTTGGGCGTCAGTGTGGCCGTGGTCAGAACGATGGTGAAACAAATGAAATTGCCAGCGCGTCAAATTGCCGCAGGTCTCCCTTGGATGATCGAACGGCAGGATCTCGCGCGCCCGGAAGTCACGACTCGCGTCCGCGCGGCCAAGTTGGGATTACGAAGTCCGCGTGAGGAAGCTGGTCAAACCGTAATGCCCTGCATATGAAGAACGTAGACTCTGGCGGCAGTGTGTTGCGCGACTCAAGCGGCTGGAGAAGGGCCGTTTCACCTGGCCCGGGGCGGAGGTCGGCACGAAAGTGCGCTTGTGCGCGGAGGAGTTGGCGCTGCTCCTGGGTGGGTTGGAACTGACCCGGGTGAAGCGCCAGGACTGGTGGCGCTCGGAGTGAACAACACCCGCATATTTATTGGCTATTTCGCTTCTTTTACCTCGCATTTGACCACGGATTCCGGCAGGCTTTTGGGCAGTTAAAATGCCCGCCGTGCTCGATCTCAACACGCTCTCCGAACCCCTCCGGGAGGTGTTCCAAAGCATCGTCGGTGAGCGCGATGAGGCTCGCGTTCAGCGCGAAGAACTTCGCCAGGAGGCCGAGCTTGAACGCCGCCGCTTGGAGATGGAAAACAAGTTGTTGAAGGAGCGCATCCGCCTCCTGCTGCGCTCCAAGTATGGCCCCAAGGCCGAACAACTTTCCGACGCGCAACTCGCCCTGCTGGAGCTCGAACCGGGCGTGACCCGCGAGGAAGTCGCCACCGAGGCCGCACAACCCGCACGGGAAAAACAACTCCGTCGCCAGTCCGCGCCGCACGGACGGCTGCCCTTGCCCGCGCATCTGCCCCGCATCGAGGAGATCATTCGCGTGCCGGAGAGCGAACGTCACTGCGCCACCTGCGGGTGCGCGAAGTGTTCGCTGGGCCACGATGTCACCGAAGTTTTGGACCTCCAGCCCGTGGAACTCTTCGTGCGCGTGATCCAACGCGAGAAGCTCGCCTGCCCGCGCCGGATCGCATTGTCCCCGGGGGCAAGTTGAGCGACGCTTTCATCACCGACGCGACGCTCAAGAAGTATCTCGACCATCAACCCCTCTTCCGCCAGAGCGCGGCGCTGTGGCGCGACGCGCAGGTCAACGTGAGCCCCTCGGTGCTGGGCGACGGGGTCATGGCCGTGGGCGCGCTGCTGGTCCCCGTCAACGCCGCCCAGCGCCTGGAACTCCTGGCCGGTAATTATCTACAAGCCGACGAAACCCCGGTGGGCGTGCCAAGTCCCGACGCCCCCCAAGGGCCAGCACCACCGGGCGTGGCAATGGCAGTATAGTGTTCCCGGCGGCCCGGTCGTGTTCGACTTTCAAATGAGCCGCAGCCGGGCGGGACCCGCCGCATTTTTGGAGAACTATCGCGGCGTGGTGCAGACCGATGCCTACAGCGCCTACGACTCCGTCATGGGGCCGGGCATGATCCACGCCGGCTGTTGGGCCCATGCGCGGCGCAAGTTCCACGAAGCCCACCAACTCGACCCCGCCGACGCGGCGGCGCGTGAAGTGATCGAACGCATCGGCCGACTCTATGTCGTCGAAGCCCAGGCCCGCGCAGAACAGCTGACCGCCGTGGCCCGCCAGCAACGGCGGCAGGAACGGAGCGCCGCCGAAGTGGCGGCGTTGAAAGCCCGCCTGTTGGCGATCCGGGCGGAAGTATTGCCCGGCAGCCAGCTGGCCAAGGCCTGCGACTACGCGCTGCGCATCTGGGACCGGCTGGAAGTCTTCCTCGCCCACGGGCAGGTTGAAATCGACACGAATCTGGCGGAGAACGCCATGCGCCCCATCGCCCTAGGCCGCAAAAACTGGCTGCACATCGGAGATGAAAAGGCCGGGCCCAAGATCGCGGCGATCCTGAGCGTGCTGGCCACGTGCCGCCGGCTGGGCATCCACCCACGCGATTATCTGCTGGCCGTGCTGCCCAAGCTCGGCCGAACCAGCACCGGGGACGTCAAGCACCTGACCCCGCTGGCCTGGCACCGCGCCCGCCAAGCCGCAGTCGCACCCGTCAGCTAATCACAGCCCCACACGTCACCCGCCTCGGTTTCTTCCAATGGATTTGCCGGGCGGACACGATGAAACCACACGCTGGAGATCAGAGCCTCGCCACCTCGTCTCCTACTCACGCCAGCATGCCCTTGACCACCTCGCCCTTCACGTCGGTCAGGCGGAAGTCACGGCCGGCGTAGCGGAAGGTGAGCTTCTCGTGGTTCAGGCCGAGTAGGTGCAGAATCGTCGCGTGCAGGTCGTGGATGCTTACCTTGTCCTGCACGGCTTCCGCGCCGTGTTCGTCGGTCCCGCCATAACTGGTGCCACCCTTCGTGCCGCCGCCAGCCATCCAGAGGGTAAAACCCTTGTTGTTGTGGTCGCGCCCGTCGCCGCCTTGCGCATAGGGGGTGCGACCGAACTCGCCGCCCCAGATGACGAGCGTGTCCTTGAGCAGGCCGCGCTGCTTGAGGTCGGTGAGCAGGCCAGCGATGGGCTTGTCCACGCTTGAGCAGTTGCGGGCGAGCGCGGTGGAGAGATTGAAGTGATGGTCCCAGTTGCCGCTGCCCACTTCCACGAATCGCACGCCCGCCTCGATGAAGCGCCGGGCCATGAGGCATTTCCGCCCGAAGTCGTCCGTGTCGCGGTCGCCGACACCGTAGAGCTTCTTCGTGGCCTCGTTCTCCTTGGCGAGGTCCAGCACGGCGGGCATCTGGCTCTGCATCTTGAAAGCCAGCTCGAAGCTCTCGATGACGCCCTCGACTTCCGAGTTCTGCGGGTCGCGGGCGAGCGCCTCGCGGTTGAGTGATTGGATCAAATCGAGTTCGAGCCGCTGTGCCTGCGGGGTGCCGGGCGGCTGAAGGTTTTTCACCTGCGCCTGCGAGTTGAACCGCCCGCCGCTGCCGATGCGCGTGCCTTGGTAAATCGCCGGCAGGAACGCGCTGCCGAAGTTCTGCGCACCACCGACGTTGTTGGGCGGGGCGATGGTGATGAAGCCGGGCAGGTTTTCGTTCTCCGTGCCGAGCCCGTAAGTCGCCCATGCGCCGAGCGACGGACGCACGAACTGCGAGCTGCCCGTGTGCATGCGCAGGAACGCCTGCGGGTGCGCGGGCAAATCCGTTTGCATCGAGCGGAGGAGCGCGAGGTCGTCCGCGTGCTGGGCGACGTTCGGGAAGAAGTCGGAAATCCACAGGCCGGACTTGCCGCGCTGCTTGAACTCAGCTTTGGGAGCCATCCACACGCTGCCGGGCCGCGAGCCGGGCTTGCCGTCATCAGCCACGAGGCGCGGCTTGTAGTCGAACGTGTCCACATGTGACGGCCCACCGCTCATGCACAGGAAGATGACGCGCTTGGCGCGCGGGGTGAAATGCGGCTGCTTGGGCGCAAGCGGCTTGTCAGCGGCAGCGGCGTTCAGACGGTTCGCCAGCGCCGAGAACGCCAGCCAGCCGAAGCCGCAGGAAACGGAACTCAACGCAGCGCGGCGCGACAACAGCGGAGTGAACTGCTCACACGGGAAGGGAGAGGCCGGGTTCATAGGTGGAGGAAGGGTTTGGCCACGGTTTAGTTCAGTTGCCGAAACTCCGCGCTCGCGAACAGCGCGCGGCAGTAGCTGGTCCACGCGGCGGCTTGCAGCGCGGGGCTGGCTGGGTTCGTGCCGAGGAAGTTCTTGCAGAAGTCCTGCGCGGCCTTGTGTTCGTTCGCGCTGGGCGGGCGGGTGAGGGTGAGCCAGTAAGCCACGTCCACGCGCTCCTTGAGCTGCGCGTCCGGGTTGGTGCTGACGCCCGAGGACTGCCAGCGGAGCAGGCGGTTCGCCAGCGAACCAGCTTGGTCCGCGACGAACGGGCTGTTCAGAAGGAAAAGCGCCTGCGCCGGGACGCCCGTGCTCTCTCGCCTGCCAGCAACCAGGCTCGCGTCGGGGAAATCAAACAGATCCAGCATTTCGGGCTCCCGGTCGCGCACGATGGGCAAATAGACCGACCGGTGCGTGGTGTCGGCGTTAAGCTGGCCATCGCTCAGGCCCCTGAAGTTCGGACCGTCCAACGGCTGGTCACCTGCCGTGAGCAGGATGGAGCCTACTGGCGGCTTGAGGTCGAGGCGGCCAGAGGCGTGGAGCATCGCGTCGCGCACGCCCTCGGCGTCGAGTCGGCGTGGCGACATGCGCCACTGGAGACGGTTCTCCGGGTCGGCGGTGTGGTTCTTCTCGTCGTAGGCTGAAGACAACTGATACGTGCGGCTCAACACGATTTCGCGGATGAGCTGCTTCGTGCTCCAGCCGCTCTCGCTGCATTTCACGGCGAGCGTATCGAGCAGCGCTTGGTTCGCGGGCTTGCCGCCGGTGGTGCCGAAGTTGTCCGGCGAATTCACCAGCCCTTCGCCGAGTAGCCAGCCCCAGACGCGGTTGACCCACACGCGCGCGGTAAGCGGGTTGCCCGTGGCGGTGAGCCACTCGGCCAGTTCCTTGCGGCCGCTGGCGTAATTCGGGATGCGCGGCGGCGTGCTGTGCGTGAGCGCGACGGGAAAAGCACGCGCAATCTTCTCGGCCGGCTTGCTGGCGTCGCCGCGCGTGTAGAGCGCCGAATCCGCAATGGCGCTGAACTCCTCCGGGCGTCCGCCGCCGATGCGGCCCTCGGCGAAGCGGCGGAAATTCGCCGTCCGCTCCGAGGTCTGCGTGCGCGGCAGGTCTTGCACGCCCATCGTCAGCGCCTTCTCGTCGCCGGTGGTCGCGTCGTATTGCTTGAGGCGCGATTCGAGCTGGCCGGTCTCAAACAGCAGGCGCAGTCGGTCGAGCGTGCGGCGCGGGTCGTTGTCCGCCTGCGGTCCCTTGCCCTTCTGGCCGGGTGCCGGCATGAACAGGTCACGCAACTCATTGCGTTTGTCCGCGAGCTGCTTCTCCACCCGCGCGCGCTCCTCACGGCTCATGCTCCGACCAAGCGTCTGGGCGTTCGCACTCTTCGGCAGCTCAATCAGCTCAGCGGGACGCCGGTTCTGCACGCCCTGCGTGGTGCCGTAACGCGTGTCCGTGGAGAGGAAAATCCCGGCCAACGCGTAATAGTCCTTCTGCGAAATGGGGTCGAACTTGTGGTCGTGGCAGCGCGCACACGCGATGGTTGTGCCGAGGAACGCCTGCGAGAGCGTGTCAATCTGCTCGTCCGCGACATCCAGGTAGAAAAGCCGCGCGTTCTGCTCATTAAGGCCACGCGGACCAATGGCGAGGAAGCCGGTGGCCACGAGTTGCTCGGCCTTCTGCTTGTCCGACGAGGATGGCAGCAAGTCGCCCGCGACCTGCTCGCGCATGAAGCGGTCGTAGGGTTTGTCGGCGTTGAACGCGGCGATGACGTAGTCGCGGTAGCGCCACGCGTGCGGGTAGGCGGTGTTCACGTCCTTGCCGGTGGACTCGGCATAGCGCGCCACGTCGAGCCAGTGCCGGCCCCAGCGCTCGCCGAACTGCGGGGAGGCGAGCAGCTTGTCCACGACGTTCGCGAGCGCGTTGCCGGACTTGTCGTCGAGGAAGGCATTGACCTCGTCGAAGGTCGGCGGCAGGCCGACGAGGTCGAAATAGACGCGGCGCAGCAGCGTAAGTTTGCCGGCGTCCATGACGGGCGCGAGGCCCTTCGCTTCCAAATTCGCGAGCACAAAACGGTCAATGTCTGTCTTCGGCCACGCGACGTTCTTCACAGTGGGCGCGGGCGATTTCTTCGGCGGCTGGTAGGCCCAATGGTCCTTCGCCTTGGAGCCGTCGTATTCATTCTTCGCCACCGCGCCACCGGTGCGCGGGTCGGCAGCGCCGGTCTGAATCCAGCGCTCGAAGTCCTTGATGACGGCGTCGGAGAGCTTGCCGCCGTCCTTCTCCGGCGGCATCTGCAGGTCGTTCTTCGTGTAGCGGATGGCTTCGAGCAGGAGCGATCTCTTTGTGTCGCCGGGCACGACGGTTGGGCCGGAATCGCCGCCCTGGCGCGCGCCTTCGCGGGTGTCCAGCACGAGTCCGCCCTTGATCTTGTTGCCTTCGCCAGTGGCGTGGCACTTGTAGCACTTCTCGACGAGCACCGGGCGAATCTTGGACTCGAAGAAGGCCAGTTCCTCCGGCGACGCGGCACGCTCAGGCTGCTTCGCAGCAGTCGCGGATTTTGGACCGGCGAACTGCGGCTGCGTTGGTTCGTTGCCGCCGGGACGCCCCGGACCGCCGGGACCTTTCTTGCCGGGCGACTGCTGCGCGATCGCGACGGCGGCAAATGCGAGCGCGAACGGGAGAGTCCAGAGAAGCTTTTTCATGGCCGACAGAAAGTTGAACTCAACACAGCATTGACGACGCCCAACGGGCGCAGTGGTTACTTGGAACTTGATGGTAATGCGACCGCTTCCGTCCGGCCCAAACCATCGAGAATCAGCCGCATCAGTTCGCGCTCCTGAAACCGGCGCGGAGCCTCGGCAAACTGCACGACGAGCAGCCGCTGCGACGGCACAATGTAGAGCTTCTGCTTGCCCGCACCGGCGGCCATCACGAGGTCGCGCGGACGCTCGTCGGAGGCGTTGAGCCAGAACGTGAGCCCGTAGGTGGGATGCGCCTTCGTGCCTTGGAAGCACTCAACCATCAGCTTTTCGGAGACGAGTTGCATGCCGTTCCACGAGCCGCGATTCAGCACGAACAACCCAAATTTCGCCCACTCGCGCGCAGTGAGCATCGCGCCGGAGGGTAGGTGTGGATTCCCATCCGCGTCCTTGCGCCAGAACGACGGCTTCAGGCCGATGGGGTCGAGAAGACGACGCTTGAGATAGTCTGGGACGGTTTCTTTGCGCGGCTCCAGCTTGCGGCGAAGCAATTCACCAAAGCATTGGAAAGGCACCGGGCCATACTGGAACTTCTCGCCGGGCGGAAACTTCGCCTCCGCGAGCCGCACCGCCTCCTTGTAACTCGGCACGTCGCCAACCTCTCCGCCCGCGATGCCGCTGGTGAGCGTGAGCAACTGGCGGATGGTGATCTGGGATTTACGGACGTCGTCCTTCCACTCGGTCAACGTGTCCGCAACCTTCTCGTCTAGTTTTAGCAAGCCATCCTCCACCGCCATGACCGCCAGCACGCCCACGAAGCTCTTCGTGCCGCTGGCAAGCCGATGCGGCTGATCGAACATGTGATCGTTGAGGTAGTCCTCAAAAAGAAGCTGACTGCCACGATAGACGAGAAGCGCGTGGCCATTGCAGGTGCGGAGATAGTGAGCCGCGGGCTGAAATGCGTCGCGCGAAGATTTATGCCCGGCATCTGTTTGCGCTTCAGTTGTTCCAATAGTCGTAAGGACGACAGTGAGACAATAGGCAAGCAGCTTCATGGTTTTTGTCGTTTATGATACTGCACCAAAATGGAAGGCCAGCAATGAAGAACCGATTCGCTGTCATGGGGCCGCCGGTGTAAACCTGCTTCTGTAATTTGTCTTTCTTCCCTCCAGCTTCACCCCTTTGGGGTGAGGCGGAGCGAAGGCGAGCGTAGCGAGCCGAGCGCAGCCGAACCCCAAAGGGGTGAAGCTGCTCCGCACGCGCAAAACTGGTCGA
>CAMCFN010000107.1 GCA_945874145.1 Akkermansia muciniphila | reverse complement strand
GAATTCCTCCGTGCTCAAGACGCCCAGCCGGGCCTCGAACCGAACCAGCGGCATGGGCTGGAGTTGTTGCAGGTGAAACACACCCGGCTTGAGAAATGGCTTGGGCAGGGCCAGCTCCCAGCGGTTGCCACGGACTGCGGTGGTGTGTGAGACGACGACCACGAGCGCCAGTTCCTCGTCACGCGGGTATTCGCTCATGACGAGGGCGGGACGGACCTTGGCCACCATGCCGAAGTCCACCCACCACACTTCACCGGGCTGCGGCCTGCTCATCCTGCGCCTCCATCGCATCGAGCATCTGGAAGCGTTCGAGCGCGAGCCTTTCGCACTCGGCCAGCGTCGCTGCGTCCTGTTCCGCCTCGAAGATCAGGCGCACGAGGTCGCGTCGCTCCTGATGGGACAACCGCGGAATCTCCGCTGCGATGTCGGCTTTGCTCATGGGGAAAGGATAGTCACCGAGCGGCGGAAAGCCCGTTCTTTTTCGGTCGTCGGGCAGTTCGGACCTCGGCGCGCATCGAGACGATGCAGGCGTCTTTCAAGCCGAGAAGCTGAGGCAGGTCGGCGGAAATGGAAGTCTGTAGCGTCTTCAACTCAACCATCCGAGAACCCTCACTTTTCCGTGAGTTAGGCGACTGCGGAGTTCAGACCAGAAGAGCCACGACGACCATGCAATCCATCCGACACAAGCTAATGGGGCGAGCGATTGCATGACGCTGAATTCCTCGCGGACGTGCCAAACTATCTGAAGGAGAATCAGTGCGCCCGCAAAGCCCGTCAAAGCCATGACCGCGAAACTCGCGACCATCCATTTTCGCCAAAGCTGGGGTTCAGTGCGGTTGCGGCAAAGGAGGAACACAAGTAGCCAGAACACCACGACGCAAACAGCGCCGGATCGCAGGACTTCTGCCGAAAAGGAATCCAGTTGCCAGTGACGCTCGGCGAATTTGCACTCTAGCCAGAGACTGAACACAACGGCGGCAGACGCGACCGCGCTTCCCAAAGCCTTCCCGATGCTTGCGTCGCCCGCCAGCGCCCCCCCCGAGGGGCTGTTCGTGTTGTGGCTTTCGCATTTTGAAAGGCAAGTTGTGAAATTCCAATCAGTCAAACGTCACCACCTTCAGCCCCGTCTTCGCCCGCACGGTCTCGGCCATCGCTTCGAGTTCGGCCTTGGTCAGTTTGCCGCAGAACGGCTCGGGGGTGGGGCGGGCGATGGTGTAGAGGTGGACTTCCCGGATTTGCGCGCCGTCGTGGACGAGTTCCGCCAGGCGGAAGCAATACTCGGCCAGTTCCTCCGGCGGCATGGGCTGGCCGTGCATCCGCAGGAAGAGGCTCTGGATGATGATGGGCCGCGCGCGCGCGGTGACGAGGAGGTTGTGCAGGATGCGGTCGAGGCGGACGTGCGTGCGGTTGACGAGCTTGAAGTAGGCCTCGGTGCCGGCGTCGAGCTTGGCCCAGACTTCGCCGTCGTTGGCGTCCATGATGGCGAGGCCGCGCTTGACGCTGCCGGTGTCGAGCCCGGCGGCGTCGGTGATGAGGACGAGCTTGGTGGCGGCGAGGCCCTCGGCGCGCTTCACCTCGGCGGCGACGCGCACGCACTCGTCGAAGTTATGGAGCATGGTCGGCTCGCCGTCGCCGCTGAAGGCGATGTCGCGCGGCGTCTGCGTGAGCGCGAGCGGGACTTCATCGAACTTCGGCTCACGGGCGAGGCCGCCGTCGCGGGCGAAGTGAATTAGGGCGGTCAGTTCCTCACGGAGCTGGGCGAGGTCCACGACGGAGGTCTTGCCGGGTGTCTTGCGGTCCACTTCGCAATACACGCAGTCGAAGTTGCAGACCTTGTCGGGGTTGAGGTTGATGCCGATGGAGAGGCCGCCGCTGCGCCGCGAGATGACGGGATAGACGTAGGTGAAATCCTTGTAAACGCGCGTGTGGTCGCGGACGGCGGCGAGGGTGTTCGGAATGGCAGCGGGCGTCTCCGGCATGGGGGCAATGTAGGCGCGGGCGGGGGCGGGGCAAGTCAGCAGTGTTCAGTATTCAGTCTGGCGGCAAAACGTCTCGAAGTGTTCGAGAGCCGTTTTCACTGAACACTGGGTACTGATTGCTGAACACTGCTCCCCAGCCGCGTCAGCACGGCATCCGCCACGCGCGCTGCGGAAATGCCGTTAAGGCACGCCAGCGGTTCCGCCCAGTAGCAGCGGCTCTTCATGCACGGGGCGCAGGGAAGCGGATGGCCGAGGGCGAAGGTTTCTTGTCCGTAAGGGCCAGTCTGGTCGGGGCGCGTCGGGCCGAAGAGAGAGACGACGGGCTGGCGCAGCGCGGCGGCGAGGTGCATGGGGCCGGTGTCGTTGGTCACGAGCAGCTCGCAACGGCGTAGTAGCTCGATGAGTTCCGGCAGCGTGGTGCGGCCGGCGAAGTTTTCGCACCGGTCGGGCGCGGCGCGGCGGATGGTCTCGGCGAGTGGCCAGTCGCCGGAGCCGCCGAAGAGGGCGAAGCGGAAGCTGGCATCGCGCGCGGCGAGCTGGCGGACGAGTTCGGCGAAGTGTTCGGCAGGCCAGCGTTTGTTGTCCCAGCGCGCGCCGGGGTTGATGCCCAGCCAGCGGGAGCCGTTGCGTGGCCACTTGGTTTCAGCGAGGGTAGCAACTTCGGCGCGCAGCGGCAGCCACTCGAATTTGTCATGCACCGGGATGTCGAGCGCGCGGGCGACGGCGAGATACCAGTCCGCGGCGTGGGGCTTGTGCTTCGGGCGCGGAACGGCGAGGTCGTAGGCAAGGTGCGCGCCTTCGCGTTCGAGTTCGAGGCCGACGGTGAAGGCTCCATCCGCCAGCCACGCGAAGAGGGCGCTGCGAGCGAGGCCTTGGAGGTCAATCACCCAGTCGTAGCGGGCGGCGCGCATCGCGCGGATTTGCTCCAAGCCCGCCGGCCAGTAGGCGGGCGAGCGCCAGCGCTTGCGCTCGAAGGGGATGAGTTTGGCGAGGTCAACGTCGCCTTCCAGCAAGGGAAGCAGCTCTGCCGCGAGCCACCAGTGGATTTCCGCTTCGGGGCGGTGTTGTTTGAGCAGGCGCAGGAGCGGGAGCGCCTGCACGACGTCGCCGAGGGAGCTGGGTTTGAGGATGAGAACCTTCAAACAAAAACGATTGCCGCAAAAGGACGCAAGGAACGCAAAGAAAAACCGGCGTTCGACGGTTGGGTCGAACGCCGGATGAAAGACTTAAGGGCTACTTGCCCAGCGCGAGGCGTTCAGCGAGACGCTCCGGCAGGCCGGCGGCACGAATCTTCGCCTGCGCAGTAGCGATGTCGTAGTCCAAGCGCCGCAGTTCGATGGTCTGCTCGTCCATGTCGTAGATGACGTAGGCGCACTTGGGGTTGCCATCACGCGGCTGGCCGACGCTGCCGACGTTGACGAAATACTTTTTGCCCGCCTCGACTTTGAACTTCGAGTAGGTGCCGCCGCGCACGGTGGCGTCGCGCACGAAGGCGACCGGAACGTGCGTGTGGCCGAAGAAGCAGACGCCGGTGTTCTGGTAGGTGAAGCTGGCGGCGGCGGCGAGCTTGTCAAACACGTAGCCCCAACGCTTGGGGCCATCGAGCGTCGCGTGGACGATGGTGAAATTGGCTACGAGGCGGATGTAGCGCATCTCGCGCAGCCAGAGGATGTCGTCTTCGGCGAGCTGGGAGCGGGTCCAATTGACGGCCTCGGCGGCGTGGGGATTGAAGCCCTCAAGGGCGGAGTCCACGGAGCAGTATTCGTCGTGGTTGCCCTTGACCACGGGCATGCCCATGGAGCGAACCACATCGAGGCATTCCTTGGGGTTAGCGTTGTAGCCGACCACGTCTCCGAGGCAGGCGTAGTGGGTGCATTTATTGGCCTGAGCATCCGCCAGCACAACTTGGAGCCCTTCCCAGTTGGCGTGGATGTCGGCGATGATCGCGTATTTCATTCAACGGCCTTCTAACGAACTACTTCAAAACCACGTAATAAACTGCTGGCGGCCAGCCATTGGGCCTCTTCCTGCCGGATGAAGCCAGCCAACCCGGCATCCCGGATGCCCTGCCGGAAGACTTCTAGCTCTTCCCGCTCGCCTTCGGCCACCAGCTCCACTCTCCCGTCGGGGAGATTGCGGACCGAGCCGGTCACATCGTATCCCGCCGCCACCTGTTTCACAGTGTGGCGGAAACCGACGCCCTGCACACGGCCAGAATAAAAGACCTGCAAACGGCCCCGGTTCATTCCATCAGCTGACCAACGGACGCACTTTATGGTTTAAGTCCGCTGGCAAACGAGCGGGACTATCCGGCAAAGGCGCGAAGCAAATCAAGTCCCAAGGCGGAAAGGTTTCGGCCGGCGTTCCGGCCCGGCTGCGCGTTTGGCCGTTAGCCTTTCTCGATGCAGGCGTAAGCGTTGTGGTTGTGGATGCTTTCAAAGTTCTCCGCCTCGACCTGATACCATGACACGTCCGGGTGCGCGTTGAGCTTGAGGGCGACGTTGCGGACCAAATCCTCGACGAACACCGGGTTGTCGTAAGCCCGCTCCGTGACGGCTTTTTCGTCCTGCCGCTTGAGCAGGGAGTAGAGCTCGCTGCTGGCGCTGGCTTCGACGAGGGCGATGAGATCCTCGATCCAGACGACTTTGCGGGAGCGGATGGAGACGGTGACGTTGCCGCGCTGGTTGTGCGCGCCATACTTGGAAATGGCCTTGGAGCAGGGGCAGAGCGTGGTGACGCCCACGATGACGGTGAGGATGAAGTCCAGTTCCTGACCGAGGGCGCTGGCCTCGAACCGCGCCGTGTAGTCCATCACGCCTTCCTTGCCGGTCACGGGTGCCTTCTTGGTGAGGAAGAAGGGAAACTCCATGATCAGATGGGCGGTCTCGGCGTGCAGCTTGGCCTGCATGGCGTGGAGGATGTCCTCGATGTTTTCGACGTGGACGATGTCCCCATGGGCGTTGAGCACCTCGATGAAGCGGCTCATGTGGGTGCCCTTGAACTCCTTGGGCAGGTCCACGCACATCGCAAGGGTGGCGACGGTGTTCTGGTGGCTGTGCGCCTTGTCGCGAATCCGGATGGGGAAGCGGAGGTTGCGCACGCCCACCTTGTTGATGCGCAGCTCGCGGTGGTCCCGGCCGCTTTGCACGTCGTGCAACGGGGCTTTTGCCCGCGGCTTGCGCTTCGCGGCGGCAGCGCGACCGGCTGGTGCTTCATTGGCTCGAATCATGCCGCAGGCTAACCAGCTAACGGGCAAATGCCAAATGTTCTCCCATGTTATGCGTCGCACCAGTCGCAGCCTGTGGCATCGTGCCGCGTTCACCGACTTGGCCTGTCGCTTGCCGTGCGGGGTGTTTTCCCTTAAAGCTGGCGCATGAACCTCCGCTTCCCGCTCTTGCTGGCCATGGGCTGGCTGCTGGGGGCGTGCGGGTTGGGCGCAGATCGTTTCAGCGTCGCGACCTACAACGTCGAGAACTACCTCGACGCGCCGGTGCCGGGGCGCATCGCCAAGCCGCCGGAAGCCAAGGCGCGGGTGCGGGACACGCTGCTGGCCTTGCGCGCGGACGTCGTCGCGCTTCAGGAAATGGGCGGCACCAACGCCCTGCTCCAGCTCCGCTCGGCGTTGGCGGCCGGGGGTCTGAGCTATCCGCACTGGGAGCATGTGCGTGGCCACGACACCAACATCCATGTGGCGCTGCTGAGCCGCTTCCCGATCACCGCCCGGCGACCGCACACGGACGACAGCTTCCTCCTGCAAGGCCGGCGTTGTCATGTGAGCCGGGGGTTTCTGGAAGTGGACCTTCAGGTGACGCCCGAATTTCAACTCACCCTACTGGCCGCGCACTTGAAGTCCAAGCGCCCGGTTCCCGAGGCTGATCAAGCCGAGCTGCGCGAGCAGGAAGCTCGGCTGCTCCGGGAGAAAATTGATGCGCGGCTCAAGGCCAACCCCGCCGCCCCGCTCCTGGTGCTGGGTGATTTCAATGACACGCGGGATGCCAAGCCGGTCCGCGCACTCATCGGGCGGGGACGCAATGCGCTCGTGGACCTGCGGCCGGAGGAGGCCTTCCAGGTCACGCCCGGCGGCCCACTCCAGCGCTCCGCTGCCAATGTCACCTGGACCTACTTCTACGCTCGGGAGGATACCTATTCACGGTTCGATTACTTGCTGGCAAATCGGCCGCTGGCCAGCCGCCTGGTGCCGGAGTTGACGTGCGTTTTGGCGCTCCCGTGGTGGCGTGAAGCCTCGGATCACCGGCCCGTGCTGGCTGCTTTCTCGATCGAGGCCGATAGATAGCCAGCGGAGCCTTGCGCGTCCCAAGCGCGACTTCTACGGTCGGGCCATGAACCAAGTCCGTCTGCTGCTCATCGCCGCACTGCTGCTCGCGGTCCCGCTCACCCGGTCGCAGGAAAAACTGGGGCCTTCGTCCATCGAGCTGTTCAGCCAAGGCCTGCTCAAGCTCGCCGCGCTCATCGAGCCCGCTCCCGGCACGCCTGCGCAGAGCCTTTCCGTCTTGCTGAAAATCTCCCGCGCCGATGGCTTGCCCAACGATCTGCTCGGTCGCGAGCTCGACCTCGCGTGGCAGGCTCCGAACCGTCTCCGCCTCCTCGCGGACATCAACGGCGAACGCTACGCCGTGGGGCGCGATGGCGAGTCGCTCTGGGTTCACGCGCCGGGGAAGAAGTTCGGCGTCATCGGCCAGCCCGGCGTCGCGCGCTTCGCCAGCGCGCCGGACAAGCTGGACGACACCAAGCTCGGCAAGTGGAAGCTACCGTTGCCGCGCGAGCAACTCGCGTTGCTGCCGTTGCTCTGCAAGGTCGAGCAAGGCGCGGACGAGCCACTCGATGGCGTCAATTGCCGCTTGCTGCGCGCCACGCCGCAGCCGCAGGCCATCGAGGCGCTGAAGATTCCCGCCGGCACACTGCACCTATGGGTTCGCACGAGTGACTCGCTGCCCGCGCGGCTCGGCTGGTCGGATGGGAAGAAAGTCTTCGTGACCGTGGACTTGCGGAACTTGAAGCAAGAAGCCGCGTGGCCCGCCGAGAGGTGGCAACTGCCAGCAAACGCCGGCGACAAAGTGGAGAAGGTCGCCCTCGCCCATCTCGTGCGCTTCCTGCAAATCGCACCGTCCATGCTGAACAACCTAGTCCCCTCGCTCGGCCCTGTGACCGGCGAGCGCAAAGTCATCGCGTCGCACGGCGCGGGTCGGCTGGAAGTCCACGACGGGACGAAGGTGCTTTTCCTCAAGGGCACGCCCGAGGAAATGGGCGCGCAGCACGGCACCTTGCTCAAGGCCGAGGTGCAAAACCTCATGGACCGCGTGCTCTACGGCGTCGGCGTGGGCAGCTCGTTCGCGAAGTCGCGCTGGTTCTTCAGCGAGATTGAGGAGGCCACGGGCCGCTTCGGCAGGTTCGTGGACCCGCGTTACACCCGCGAGATGGACGCGATGGCTTCGGCGGCGGGCGTTCTGCGCGAGGAGGCGCGGCTGGCGAACTACTTCCCCGAGCTGTTTCATTGCAGCGGCTTCGCGGTCTTCGGCGACGCCACGGCGGGCGGGCGCATCTTCCACGGGCGCGTGCTCGACTACATGAAGGGCATCGGGCTGGAGCAGAACGCCACCGTCATCGTCCACCAGCCGGAGCAAGGCCACGCGTGGGTCAACATCAGCTACGCCGGCTTCATCGGCTCCGTCACGGCCATGAACGCGAAGCACATCTCCGTGGGCGAGATGGGCGGGCGCGGCGAAGGCCAGTGGGACGGCAAGCCGATGGCGCAGCTCATCCGCGAAGTCATGGAGCAGGCCGGCACGCTCGACGAGGCGGTGGCGATCATGCGGCGCGGCCCGCGCACCTGCGAATACTACTACGTCATCGCCGACGGCAAGACGAAGCGCGCCGTGGGCATCGCGGCCACGCCGACGAAGTTCGACGTCGTCCTGCCCAACCAGGCCCACCCGCAGCTCCCGCATCCCATCAAGGACGCCGTGCTCATGAGCGCGGGCGACCGCTATGAAGAACTGGCCCGCCGCGTGAAGAGCGGCTTCGGCAAGCTCGACGCCGACGGCGCGCGCGACCTGATGACGCGGCCCGTGTGCATGAACTCGAACATCCACTCCGTCCTCTTCGCGCCGGACACGCTGGATTTCTGGGTGGCGAACGCGGACTCGAAGAACGTCGCCAGCCACACGCGCTACACCAAATACAACCTCACCGACTTGCTGACCGGAAAACTCTCCGCGCAGCCAGACGCGGCCTCGGGCAATTGATTTTGACCGGGAGGAGCAGGCCGCGCGACTTGGCTGCGGCCATGCCCGGAATAGGGCTTGACCCTCTGTTTGCTTCCCTCTACTCACTGGCCCGTTCGCCACACAAAAAACAACCGTGGTGCAGTGTCGATAACGACCTTGCACCCGAAAAAAGTCCAAAAGACTCATTATGTTGAAAGGTAAAATGCGGTTCCTAGGGGTGCTCCTGATTACTTTCCTGGCCACTTTGCCGGCCTTCGCCGGCGAGGCGGACATCAACCTGCCGGACTTGGGCAAGGTGTCGTTCCAGCTCTTCGGCAGCAAGGTCAGTGGCTTTGCGCTGATGTATTTTGGCATCGTGGTGTGCGCGCTGGGGACGCTCTACGGCTGGGTGCAGTATCAGCAGACCAAGGCGCTCCAGGTTCACCAGTCCATGCACGAGGTCTCGGACATCATCTGGCACACCTGCAAGGCCTACTTGTTCCAGCAGGGCAAGTTCCTCGCCATCCTCTGGGTGCTCATCGCGGCGTGCATTTTCTACTACTTCAAGGTGCTGCAACATAAGGGCATCGTGGACGTGGTGGTCATCCTGCTGTGCTCCATCCTGGGCATCCTCGGCAGCTACGGCGTGGCGTGGTTCGGCATCCGCATCAACACGGTGGCGAACTCCCGCACCGCGTTCTCCGCGCTCAAGGGCAACTCGCTCAACACGCTGATGATCCCGCTCCAGTCCGGCATGAGCGTGGGCCTGCTGCTGGTGTGCGTGGAGCTGTTCTTCATGATTTGCATCCTGTGCTTCCTCCCGAAGGAACTCGTCGGCCCGTGCTTCATCGGCTTCGCCATCGGCGAGTCGCTCGGCGCGAGCGCGCTGCGCATTTGCGGCGGCATCTTCACCAAGATTGCCGACATCGGCGCGGACCTGATGAAGATTGTCTTCAAGCTCCCGGAAGATGATCCCAAGAACCCCGGCGTCATCGCGGATTGCACCGGCGACAATGCGGGCGACTCCGTGGGACCGACGGCGGACGGCTTCGAGACCTACGGCGTGACCGGCGTGGCGTTGATCGCGTTCCTCGCGCTGGCGCTGGGCACCACGGAGGTCTGCGGCCAGCTCATCATCTGGATTTTCACGATGCGCATCCTGATGGTCATCACCTCGCTCGGCTCGTATGAGGCGAACAAGGTGTTGAGCAAGTCGCTCTTCGGCGCGAAGAAGGACTTCGACCTCGAAGCGCCGCTGACGAACCTCGTGTGGCTCACGTCCATCGTCTCCATCGTCGTCACCTTCGTCGCCAGCCACCTGCTGCTGGCGGGCTTCAAGGACGGCGCGGGCGCGGCCATGCCCGACCTCTGGTGGGTGCTCTCGATCATCATCTCGTGCGGCACAATCGCGGGCGCGCTGATCCCCGAGTTCACCAAGATTTTCACCAGCCCGCACTCCAAGCATGTGAAGGAAGTCGTCACCGCGTCCGACCACGGCGGCGCTTCGCTGAACATCCTGTCCGGCCTCGTCGCCGGCAACTTCTCCGCGTTCTGGACCGGCCTGTGCATCCTGGGCCTGATGCTGATCAGCTACCTCACCGCGACCTACAGCGGCTCGCCGGTCGCGGCCTTGATGCCGTCCGCCTACACGTTTGCCGCGCCGATCTTCGCGTTCGGCCTCGTGGCCTTCGGCTTCCTCGGCATGGGCCCCGTGACCATCGCGGTGGACAGCTTCGGCCCGGTGACGGACAACGCCCAGTCGGTCTATGAGTTGAGCCAGATCGAGGGGCGGCCCAACATCACCAAGGACATCGAGCAGAACTTCGGGTTCAAGCCCGACTTCGCCGACGCCAAGCTCCAGCTCGAAAAGGGCGACGGCGCGGGCAACACCTTCAAGGCCACCGCCAAACCCGTGCTCATCGGCACGGCGGTCGTCGGCGCGACCACGATGGTCTTTGGCATCATCATGATGCTCATCAACGTGAAGGCTGGCGCGAACCCCACGCCCGAGGTGCTCCGTGATGCCATCACCAGCGTGATCGCCGCGCTCAGCGTCGTGCAACCCGAGATTCTGCTCGGCCTGCTGATGGGCGGCTCGGTGATCTACTGGTTCACCGGCGCGAGCATGCAGGCGGTCGTGACCGGCGCGTATCGCGCGGTGGTCTTCATCAAGGAAAACATGAAGCTCGACGCCGCCACCGCGAGCATCGAGGACAGCAAGAAGGTCGTGGAGATCTGCACGGTCTATGCGCAGAA
>CAMCFN010000106.1 GCA_945874145.1 Akkermansia muciniphila | reverse complement strand
GGCGCGGCGGAAGCGAAGACGGCCAAGGCGAGTAGTGTGGTGGCGAGGGCAAACTGTTGCATAATATTGGCGGACGGTTGGGATTGTTTCGCTACGGCTAGCGATGGGTCGCAGTTACGGCCTTTAGCTCTGTGGTGGTGGCAACGGGTCCGGCTTGAGGCAAGTGACAGTTCACGCAAGCGATTTCCTATCAAAGCGGGAACAGCTACTTCCCCGCCACCTTGTGGATGGTGCTGTAAATCTCGCTGTTCACCGGCGAGCCGTCGGCGGCCTTGAGGTTGAACTTCACTTTCATCTGCATTGCCGGGGTCAGCTCAGAGAGCTTGAGCGTGACGCTCTTCTTGTCGGCGCTGAGCTCGACACCGGTCACTTCCAGCTTGTCGTGCTGCTTGACTTTCGCGTCCTTGGTGGAGACTTCGGGTGAGCCGTAGCCGGCGGAGTAGATGTAATTCCACATTTCGACGTTCCAGTTGCCGGAGTCCTTGGCGCTGGCCTCGTCGAGCGGCGTGGTGAAGGTGATGCGCACGCCGTCCTTCGAGACGTGCAACGCCTGCGGCATCCGCACTGGTTGGCCGTTGTAGCGCACCCGGCTGAACCCGCCGTCGCGCACACCCGCCGTCTGCCAGCCGCGCAGGCCGGTGGTGTAGAGCTGGCCGTCCTTGGGGCTGAAGCGACCGCGCATCGTGCCGCTGGGGAACTTCAACGGAAACTGCACCATGCCCGCCTGCACCGTGCCGTCCACTTCCTGCGGCATCACGGAGAAGAGCGTGCCCTTGCCGTAGCTCATGAAGAGCAACTGGCCGTTGAGCGGGCCCCACTTCGTGCTCTCGACCCAGACCTGGCCGCCGCTGGAGTTATCCATGTTCATCGGCAACCAGCACATCGGCTGGTCGTAGGCGTGGATGTTGTCATCCGGCGGGGCCTTGCCGTGCGCGGCCTGGCGCATGCCGTAGAAGCCGCCGTCGCGGATGAGGTTTAGCTTGCTGGAGGGCATGTAGTGACCCTGGTTGTCGCTGACGGTAATCCAGCCGTTCGGCCCGATGCCCATGCCGTTGGGCGCGCGCAAGCCGGTGGCAATCACGTCGAGCTTCGAGCCGTCCTTCGAGACCTTGAGCATCGTGCCTTGATGCGGCGACTGGACTGTGGGCGGCCACGGCGCACCCTTCGCGTAGTAGAAGTTCCCGGCCTTGTCCGTATCAAGGCCGAGGCAGAACTCGTGGTAGTTCGCGGTGACGAAGGTGTCGTTGTTGAAGTTCTCGTAGAAGTCCGCTTCGCCGTCACCGTTCAAGTCATGCAGGCGCGTAATCTGGTCGCGGCCCGTGATGTAAACCTTCCCGTCCACGACCTTCGTGCCGAGCGGCTGGAACAGTCCGGAGGCAAAGCGCTTCCAGGTGACCTTCTCCAGCTTCTCGTCGAGGCCGCTGACGATCCACACGTCGCCGTGGAAGGTGCAGACCGCCGCGCGACCGTCGGGGAGGAAGTCATGCCCGCCGAAGTAAGTCTTGGCGTTCCACGGGTTGGGTGTCGGCTCTGTGATGTGGTCCACGACGTAGGGGCCGGCGTTGGTGCCGAGGCTGCCCGCAGTCACTACGGCAGGCCACTGGGCGGGGCCGCCCTTCGTGAGCGAGGTGAGGTCAATGCGCTTGCCGCTGGCAGTCCTTATCCGGTGCTTTTCCGAGGCTTCGGCGTAGCGACTGAAGTCAGCCGCCGGGCCGATCCAGTAGGCCAATTTGGTGGCCATCAGCGGTTGCTTGGGGGAGAAGCGCAGGCCGCTGTTGCCCGGGGTCATCTCCAAGTTTCCGGAACCTTCGAGCAGGGACACGGCGGACACGATCCCGTTCGTTCCCTCAACGCCGAAACTCAGCCCCTGATGAACCGCCTTGCCCTCGCCAAAGCTCGCCGCGAGCAGGTGCATGCGCTCCAGCCTAGCCGGTTGGATAGTGCGGGTGAGGACCGCGAAGCCGCCTTCAACTGTTTCAAACCCGGGCAATTCCAGCACCCCGACACTGCCGACGCTGTAAGACAACACCACTTGGTCACCGTGAGCGTAAAGCCCGCGATACTTCGCCCAATCCTTGGGCAGCGGTCCCTGTTGATTGGCACGTGGGTCGCTGAAGTTATCCCCTCCGCTGCCGGGCTTGGCCCAGCCCGGACCAATCTTCGTCTCGAAGGCGAGCTTGCCCTTGATCTTCGGCGGCGGCGGCCACTCGATGCGTTCCTGCGTCTTGCCGAATTCGAGGAAGTCCCCCGACCAGCCCAGCGCGCAGCGCAGCGTGTCGGTGTCGTAGCAAAGGTAGTGGTCCTTGTTCGGTCCGACGGTAACGACGATGCCCTTGCCAGCGGCGAGCTGCTTGCCGTCACTGGACAAGATAGTGCCGGAAAACAACGACCCGCGCAGGATGCCGTCGGCGGAGTTGCCCGACGGAGCCGCCGTCAAAATGGCAGTCAACCCAAGCCAGACCAGCGAAGTCACAATATGTTTCATAGGCAGAAGGTGGAGGATGTTCCGCCGTTCGGACCCGCGCTGGCAATTCCATATTCGCGCCATATTCGCAGCCTTATTGGCAGCCCGCGTCAAAATCCACTGCCGCAGAACCGCTTCAATCGCGAAACTTCGCGTAAAGCACATCCACCGCAAACTGGGCTCGACCACAAGCGGCTGGCGCGCGAACGTGCCGCCGAAGGGCGACGCCTTAGGTCCTGGCGCTCGCACCCCTGCAAGATGAAAACCATCGTCACCTGCGGCCCGAGCTTTGAGCCGATTGATGAAGTCCGTCGCCTTACGAACTTCTCCACCGGCGAACTCGGCGTGCTACTCGCCGAGCAACTCGCTGCCGCCGGCCACGAAGTTTTCTGCCTCAAAGGCAGCGGCGCCACCCACCCCGGCCCCGCGCCCAGCCCGCGTTGTCACCTCAGGGGCTTCGACACCAACGACGACTTGCTCGCCCTGCTCCGCGAACTCAGCACCCAACCCGACGTCGGGGCCGTCTTCCACGCCGCCGCGCTCTGCGACTACCGCGTCGCCACCGTGCGCGACGACGCCGGCAACGCCTTCCACGCCGCGAAAATCGCCAGCCGTGCCGGCGCCCTCACGCTTCATCTGGAGCCCGCCACCAAAGTGATTGGCGAACTGCGCCCGCTTTTTCCGCGCAGCCTGCTGGTCGGGTGGAAATACGAACTCACCGGCACCCGTGCCGAATCATTGGCCAAGGTTCACCGGCAATTTACCGAAGCCCGCACCGATTTCTGCGTCCTGAACGGCCGCGCCGCAGGCGAAGGCTTTACGTTGTGCCACGCCGCCGGAGTCGTGAGCTCGTCGCCCACGAAGGCGGACTTGTGCTCCGCACTGATTAAACTGCCACAGCTAACCTGAACGCAACGGACCAACCTTCCTTTCGGTCCTGACCGGGGTGCCGCGAAAACCACTGTTCATCGAACATTTCGCAATCGGGAGCCACCCAATCGCAGCGGGTGACTTGTCTTTGGCCGGCGCTGCGTTCAGCTTGGCGCGGTGAACGGTGTGTCTAAACCCAGCGCAAATCTCGCGAACGCCGGCACCGTGGGAGGGCCGTCCTGCCTCGCCCGCTCCGTCGCCGCCATGCTCGCGCGTGAGCCGGCGCTCGAAGCTGTCACTATCAACCGCACCGAGCCGGCCATCGCCATCGCCACGCTCGGCAACCGCGAGATCGAGGGCCTCGCTGACCGCGTCACCGCCGCTGTCGCCGCCGGACGCCAGACCAGCGAAAGGCATCGCTGCCTACTGCTCGCCCCAACCGGCAACTGCGCCGAGTGCGACATCCCGCTCTCGCCGGCCGAGCAGCAAACCGTGACCGTGACGCGCGACGGCGACCGCTCGCTCATTGCGCGCATCACCTGCCCGACCGCCCCGCGTTTCTGGCGCTGGCGCGACTTGCCGTTGCCGAAAATCATTCCGCGCGAAGTCGAAATCCCGGAGGCGGACGCCGACCTTGACGAATGGAAGCCGCAGATGGTCGCCGCCGGGATTTGCGGTGTGACCACCTTGATCGCCGCGCTGGTCGGGGACGGTCCGGTTCAACTCAGCTTCCACCTCGCCGCTTACCTCAGCGGCGGTTGGTTCGCCGCCCATGAAGTTTGGGAGCGACTGCAACACCGCGTGCTGGATGTGCATTTCCTCATGCTCGCCGTCGCGCTGGGCAGCGCGCTCATCGGGCACTGGGACGAAGGCGCGATGCTGCTCTTCCTCTTCAGCATCTCGGGCGCGCTGGAGCACTACGCGATGGGCCGCACGCAGCGGGAGATTGGCGCACTCTTCAAGGCCGCGCCCAAGACCGCCACGCAGCTCGACGACGCCGGGCACGAGCAGGAAGTTCCCGTCGCCAGCCTCCAGCCCGGCGCGCGCCTGCTCATCAAGCCCGGCACGCAGTTCCCGCTCGATGCCGAGGTCGTGAAGGGCAAGACCGCCGCTGACGAATCCACGCTCACGGGCGAGGCCGCGCCGGTCGAGAAGAACATCGGCGACTCGGTGCTCGCCGGCACGCTGAACCTCTGGGGTGCGGTCGAAGTGCTCGTCCTCCGCGCCGCCGAGCAGAGTGCGCTTCAGAAAATCATCCGTCTCATCCGCGAGGCGCAGCGTCTCAAGGCCCCCTCGCAGCGCTTTACCGACAAGTTCGGCAGCACCTACACCTACGCCATCACCGGGCTGGCGTTCGCGATGTTCTTCGTGTGGTGGCAGGGCTTCGGGCTGCCCGCGTTCACGAGCACGAGCGAGACGAACAGCGCGTTCTACCGCACGATGGCGCTGCTGGTCGTCGCATCGCCGTGCGCACTGGTGCTTTCGATTCCCTCCGCCGTGCTCGCGGCCATCGCGTGGGGCGCGCGGCGCGGCATCTTGTTTCGGGGCGGCGCGGCCATCGAGCAACTCGCGGATGTGAACGTCGTCGCGCTCGACAAGACTGGCACGCTGACGACCGGTGAGTTGCAGGTCGAAAAGGTCGAGAGCTTTCCGCCGGGCCGCGAGCAGGACATGGCCGCCCTCGCGTGCGCGATGGAACGGCTCTCCACCCACCCGCTCGCCCGCGCCATCACGCGCTACGGCAAACAACAAAACCTCCCGCCGCTCGCGCTCGACCATTTCGAGTCCATCACCGGCCTCGGTCTCCGTGCGCAGCTCGGGGCAAAGACTTGTCTGCTGGGGCGGCGCGAACTGGTCCTGAGCAAGCTCCCGGCCGGCTCGCATCCCGATGCGCCGCCGACCGCTGCCGGCATCTCGGAAGTTTGGGTCAGCGACGGCGAGCTCCTCGGTCGCATCCTCCTGCGCGACGACATCCGTCCCCAAGCCGCCGCCGTGCTCAACGAACTCCAACACGCCGGCCTCCGCACCGTCGTCCTCACCGGCGACCGCCCCGAGGCTGCTGAACTGCTCAAGCGCGAACTGCACTTCGACGAACTCCGCGCCGGCCTGAAGCCCGAGCAAAAGGTCGAGGCCATCCGCGAGTTCAATTCGGCTGGTAAACGCGTGGCGATGGTCGGCGACGGCGTGAACGACGCACCGAGCCTCGCCGCCGCGCACGTGGGCGTCGCGATGGGCGCGCGCGGCTCCGACGCCGCGCTGGAGCAGGCGCAAGTCGTCCTCATGCACGACCGCTTGGAGAACTTCCTCGCCGCCTACCGCCTCAGTCAGCGCGCTAGGGCGGTCATCCGGCAGAACGTAGTCATCTCCCTCGGCACCGTCGTCGTGCTAGTTGGGTTCGCGCTGTTCGGCAAAGTCCCGCTCACCCTTGGCGTCCTCGGCCACGAAGGCAGCACGGTGATAGTGGTGCTGAACAGCCTGCGGCTCCTGCTGTGGCCGCGTCCTGCTGAGATTGCCTGAGTAACGAAGCGCACGCTGCGAATCGCGGTCGAAGGCAGATGATGGTGACAGCAAATGATTCAGCGGCGCGCTGAGGACAGGCACGCCCGCCAAGCGCCCTATTCAGCGGATCCCCTTCACCCCCACCGGAATCGCGTAGAGCGATTTGCGCGCGGTGATGTAGAGCACCTTGAGATCGCTGCCGCCAAAGGCGAGGTTCGCGGGACTCTCGGGCACGATGATTTTACCGATGAGTTCGCCACCGGGCGCGAAGATGTGCACGCCGTCCGCCGCGCTGGACCACACCCGGCCGGCGGCGTCGCAGCGGATGCCGTCGGGCGCACCCTTGTCAATCTTCGCGAAGACCGCGCCGTTGGCGAGCTGCCCGTCGGGCTTCACGTCGAACGCGCGGATGTGCTTGGGCGCGCCGGAGTCGGCGACGTAGAGGCGCTTTTCGTCAGGCGAGAAGCACAGGCCGTTGGGCTTGTCGAAGTCCTTCGCCACGGCGGTGAGCCGCGCGCTCTTCGGGTCGAAGCGATAGACGTAGTTGCCGGGCTGCTCCTTGCCGGTCTTCTGCTTGGTGGCGGGGTCGGTGGGCAGGCCGTAGTCGGGGTCGGTGAACCACACGGAGCCGTCGCGCTGGACGACGACGTCGTTGGGGGAGTTGAGGCGCTTGCCCTCGAACTTGTCCACGAGGGTGCTGATGGCGCCGTCCTTCCCGGTGACGGAGATGCGCCGCCCGCTGTGCTCGGCAGTGACGAGGCGGCCGTCGTGGTCGAGCGTGTTGCCGTTGGCGTTCTGGCTGGGCGCGCGGAAGGTCGTGACGCCGCCGGCCTTGGTCCAGCGCTTCAGCTCGTTGGAGGGAATGTCACTGAAGACGAGATACCCGCCATCCGCCGGCACCCACTGCGGCCCTTCGAGGAACTTCATGTCCGTGCCGAGGCGCTCAACCTTGGCGTTGGCAGGGACGCAGAGCTTGAACTCGGCGGCGTTCTTAATCTCAAAATCGGCGGCGAAGGCGCGGGTGGCGAGGAGGAGGGCGGTGAGGTGAGGGAGTTTCATAGGCGTGTGAGCAGTGGACGATTTACTTCGCGCGACGTTCGACGACCTCGACGGCCGCCCTGTTCTTCACGATGCGGTTCGGGCCGGCGACGCCGCGCCAGTTGGTAAGCGGATACATCACGGTGCCGCGGCCGATGACGGTGCCGGGATTGAGCACGGAGTTGCAGCCGATGTCCGCCTTGTCGCCGAGCATCGCGCCGAACTTGCGCAGGCCGGTGTCGTGCGGCCGGCCGTTGACTTCCACGGTGACGTTGCCCGGGAGGGACTTGAGGTTCGAGCAGATGACGCCCGCGCCGAGGTGGGCCTTGTGGCCGAGGATGGAGTCGCCCACGTAGTTGAAGTGCGGCACCTGGCAGCCGTTGAAGAGGAAGGAGTGCTTAAGCTCGGAGGAGTTCCCGATGACGCACCCGTCGCCGAGGACAACGTGGTCGCGGATGTAAGCGCCGTGGCGAATCTCGCAGCCGCGCCCGATGATGGCCGGGCCCTTAATCATCGCGCCGTCCTCAATGACGGTGCCTTCGCCGATGAGGACGTGCTTGCCGATGAGGACGTGCTTGCCGATGAAGACGTGCGGCCCGAAGGCGTGCGGCGGGGCGTCCTTGGCGCGCGCCTCGAT
Source organism: Akkermansia muciniphila (assembly GCA_945874145.1). GTDB lineage: Bacteria > Verrucomicrobiota > Verrucomicrobiia > Limisphaerales > SXTU01 > SXTU01. Next base: position 3,255 of record CAMCFN010000106.1, on the reverse strand, counting down.
GAAGGCTTTCAGCTTCTTGAGCGCGTCCCAAGCAAACTCACAGCCGTCGAAGAGCGCGGCCTGCTCCGTCTGCCTGAGGTCGAAAAGGTCGGTCGGCTTGAACATAGGCGCAGGCTAGGAAAAAAGCCGGCCGGCGGAAACTGAAAATCCAGCGCGCGGGAGATTCGCTTGTCGGCGCGCGCGGTGTCGCGGATAACCGCGCCATGCAAACACACCTCGTTCGTCGTTCGTTTCTCCTGGCCGCCGCGCTGCTCGCGCCTGCGCTGTTCGTCCGTGCGCAAGACGCCAAGCCCTCCACCAACTACGTCCTCAAGGTCACCACCGACCGCGCCGACGCGCTCTACAAATCCGGCGAGACGGTGAATTTCATAGTCGAACTCACGCTGGACAAAAAGCCCGTCGCCGACGCCGAAGTGCAATGGACCATCACCAAGGACGGCGTGCCGCCCACCACGAGCGGCAAGGTGAAGCTCGCCAAGGGCGCGGCGACCATCACCGGCAAGCTGGAGGAACCGGGCTTCCTCCTGTGCCGCGCAACCTTCACCAGCGCGGACAAGAAGGCTTACACCGGCCTCGGCGGCGCAGGCATTGACCCATTGAAAATCCAGCCAAGCCAGCCGGTGCCGGCGGACTTCGATGCTTTCTGGGCCGACCAAAAGAAGCAGCTCGCCGCCGTGCCGGTTAACGCGCGGCTCACGCCGGTGAAGCAGGCGACGGCGGGAGTGGTGGCGTTTGACTTGCAGGCGGATTCCATCGGCGCGCCGGTGTCCGGCTACTTCGCGAAGCCCGAGGGAGCGAAGCCAAAGAGCCTGCCCATCATCCTGACCGTTCACGGCGCGGGGGTGCGCGGCTCCAGCCTCGGCAGCGCGACAGGCTGGGCGAAACAGAACTTCCTCGCCATGGACATCAACGCGCACGGCCTGCCCAACGGCCAGCCGGACAAGTTTTACTCGGACCTGAGCAACGGCGACTTGAAGGACTACCGTGCCCGTGGCCGCGAGTCGCGCGAGGCGGTTTACTTCCGGGGAATGTTCCTCCGCCTGGTGCGCGCACTGGATTTTCTCACGGCGCAATCCGAGTGGGATGGCAAGACGGTGGTGGTGTCGGGCTCCAGTCAGGGCGGTTATCAAGCCATCGTGGCCGCCGGACTAGACGCACGGGTCACGTTCCTGGCCGCTGGCGTGCCGGCGGGTTGTGACCACACGGGTTTCAAGGCCGGACGCATCAATGGCTGGCCGAAGTTCGTCGCCGGCGGCGAGCAGCCGCCCGCGAACATCGTCGAGGCCGTCCGCTACTACGACGCAATGAACTTCGCCACCCGCACCAAGGCTGGCGCGATCTTCACGGTGGGGTTCATTGACACGACCTGCCCGCCGTCGAGTGTTTATGCGACCTACAACAACGTCAGCGGGAAGAAATCCATCCACAACGACCCAGATGCCGGCCACACCAGCACACCTAAAGCCGGGACCGCCATGCGCAATGCCATCACCCAACACATGAAGGCCCAAGCGAGCAACTAATCAACATTGCCTGTCCAAAAAGAGATTCGGGCGGCAGACGCCAAGGAGGTGGGGATGGGGAATCCCGCTGAAGAAACGTGCTGCCACCCGAATCAAGCTTCAAAAAGCTACTGAAAGCTAGGGCGCATATACCAGTTGTCAACTCCCGACACTACCGACACGGCCAGACTCAGAATTTCCGGGCCAAACCCCGTCCTCACCGCACCACCACCGCCGGTTCCCAGACGTGCGGATTCTTCGTCGGCACTAGGTCGTGCTCGCCGAAGATCGGGACGGGAAATTCGCTCGGCAAGTCCGAATTCAAGTGTCGCGCCCGGTTCGGGCCGGTGAGCTTCTGCGCGTCGATCTTCCGCTGCAACATCATGAACGCATGGATAAGCGCCTCGGGACGCGGCGGGCAGCCTGGGATGTGCACGTCCACCGGAATGAAACGGTCGATGCCCTTGAGCACGTTGTAACCCTGCTTAAACGGCCCGCCCGAAATCGCGCACGCGCCCATGGCAATAACGTATTTCGGCTCCGGCATCTGGTTGTAGAGCCGCACCACCTGCGGGGCCATCTTCTTGGTCACCGTGCCGGCGACGATCATCAAGTCCGCTTGCCGCGGTGACGGGCGGAACACCTCCGCGCCAAAGCGGGACAAGTCATAGCGCGCCATGCTGGCCGCCATCATCTCGATGGCGCAGCACGCCAGGCCAAACGACAAGGGCCAGACGGAGTTCTTCCGGCCCCAGTTGTAAAGCTCCTCCAGCTTCACCACCACCACGCCTTGCTTGCTTAGTTCGTTGCGGAGTCCGTCGTCCATGGCAGGTCCCTTTACTTCCACGTCAGCACACCCTTCACCCACGCCCAAGCCAGTCCCTCGACGAGCAGCAGCACAAACACCAGCATCGCCAGGCACGCGCCCACGGACAGGCCCGTGAAGGCGACGCAGAAAGGCAGCAGGAAAATCGTCTCCACGTCAAAGATCAGAAACAGGATGCCATACAGGTAATACTCGGACTTGAACGCCACCCAGGCGTCGCCCTTGGACTCCAGCCCGCACTCGTAAGTCGCGTTTTTCATCTCACCCGGTTTCGCCGGGGAGAAGGTCTTCGCCCACAGCCACGCGAGGATGAGCGGCCCGACCGCGAAGCCCGCCGCCATGAAGAAAAACACCAACAGGAAGAGATAAGGATGTTTGTCCGCGCCCATGAGAATTCAGTTCGCTTGCGGGTTGTGCCGGTGCAGGCCGACAGACTGCGCGATGTCGTCAAACTCCTCGTGCGAGACCTCTTCGAGTTGCTTGCCTTTCTGCTTGAGCTTCTCGTTGATCTTGATGGCCTTCTCAGTCATCGCCTCGTGCGTCTCCTGCGAGCCGCCGACCATGGCGAAGTTTGGGCCGGTGGTGACGCGCTTGTGACCATCCGAATCCAGCCCCACCCCGAGCAGCAGGGCTTTCGCGGGCTTTGGCTTTTTCGACGGCTTCGGCACGCGCGGGAAACTAACCACCGATCCCAAAACTGCAAGGCGCAAGTCAATGCTTGTCGGCGGGAGTTCAAAAGGGGATTGCTGCGCGAGTTCAAAAGGGGACAGTTTTTACGGGGAGAATTTTCCGAGGATTTCGGGCCAGTTGTTGAGGGGTGGGCTGGGTGGTTGCGTGACGGCCCAGAATTGTCTGCGGGGGTGATGGATGAGGGTGATGGCGGCGCGTTGGGTGGGGGCGATGGGCCAGCTTTGGCCCAGAAAGTCG
>CAMCFN010000105.1 GCA_945874145.1 Akkermansia muciniphila | reverse complement strand
GTCGCGGATAAAGGCGGGCGCATGACGGTGAGCGAGCTGTTGGTAGTTTTCAAAGACGGGCAGGCTACGCGCCAAAGCTGTCCCCACCGCCATTCTTTCCGTCGGGCATCGCTACGCTCGCCCTCCTCCAAGAATGGCGGTGGGGACAGTAGATTCCTGCTTTGCTAACTCCCAAACTTGTCCTGCTTTGCTCGCCCCGCGACACAAAAATTCCCGCCACGCGCGGCCTTGCGTCAGCGGCGGCCTTCCTCGCATCATTGTGCGCCGAGTGCAAGTGGCCCGCTGGCTCCCATGAAGCTGCTGTTCCTGATCGACAACCTGCAATTCTTCCGTGACGTGTTTCGCAGCCCGGTGCTGCCGCGATTGCTGGCGGTTGAAGGCACGGAGGTGATCGTCGCCAGCACCTATTCGGCCGACGCCATTGCCCTGGAATTCGCCCATGCCCGCCTGCGCGTCCACCCGCTCCAGCCCCCGCGCACCAACTGGCTTACGGACCTCGCTTACTCGGTGGCCAAAGACCTGTATGTGCTCGAACGCCCGGACGGCAGTTTCGCGCAGAAGCGTCTCGTCGAGGCAGACCAGCACGAGCGTCGTTCGCTGGCGGTCCGCATGACCCTCGCGCGGCTGCTCCGCACGCTGGGCTTCACCTCCCGTGCGGTAATGCGCTGGGTCGAAGGCGTCGGCGTGGAGCCGGATTTCGACGCCTTGCTTCAGCGCGAACGCCCGGACTTGGTGGTCTTCTCCACCATGCTGCCAGGGGTCGGCCCGTGGCTGAAGGCCGCGCGCCGACAGGGCATTCCCATCGTCCTCAGTGTCGCCAGTTGGGACAACCCAACCTCAAAAGGCCCGTTGCTCGTGCCACCCGATCACGCGCTCGCATGGAGCGAAGAGATGAAGCGCGAGCTGGTGCATTTTCACCGGCTGCCGGCGGAGCGCATCGCGCCGGTGGGCGTCCTTTACTTCGAGAGCTACTTTGCCGCAAAAGACCTGCCAGACCGCGCCGCTTTCTGCGCCGGGCTGGGCATTGATCCCGCCTGCCGCATCCTGCACTACGCAACCGGCGACAGTGCCCTGATCCGCTGCAACCAGGAATTCATCCGCGTGCTCCAGCGGCTGATTGCGTCGGGCCAGCTTGGCGAACCGTGCCACCTGCTCGTGCGCGTCAGCCCCAAGGACTTATTCCACCTCTACAAGGAGTTCGAAGGCCAGCCCCATGTCACCGTGCAGTATCCCGCCGGTTCAGGCACGCTCTACGGGGCGCACAAGTGGCTGCCCGCCGCCGGCGAGGAGCGTGAGCGCGCCGCCACCGTGAAGCACAGCGACGTCATCCTGAGCGTCTCATCCTCGATGGTGCTCGACGCATGCTGTTTCGACGTGCCGGTCATCAACCTCGCCTACGACGCCGGCATGAGAGTGCCACCGTGGGAGTCGGTGGACCGTTTCTTCGCCTACGCGCACTGCCAGCCTGCGTTGGCATCAAACGCAACTTGGGTTGTGAAAGACGATGCTGCGTTGCTCGACACACTCCGGCTGGTCCTGCGGGATCGTTCCGCCAAATCCCCCGAACGCCGACGGATGCTGGAGCGGTTGGTGGGCTTCGCCGATGGGCGGACCAACGAGCGCTGGGTGGCGGCACTGCGCCGGCTGTCAGCGGCCAAAACGCCCGCGCCGGCTAGCTGAGTTTCAATTCCGCGTAGAGGTAGTCGCCGCGTCCGGACTGTTGGAGGAAGTTGCGCCACGCATCGTCGAGCGCGGGCGACGTGGTGATCTTGCCCACACCGGAAGGCTTGCCGTCCCGGAGCCACAGCATGGCATTGGCGAGGTCAAACCGGTGCTGGTGTATCATGCGGCACGCGGCAAAGCCGGCGAGATTCGCCAGCCGGCTCAACGCGGCCGGCGTGAAATACCAGAGGTGGACCTTGCGATAGAAGAAACGCGGATACGACGGGCAGATTTCCAAGAGCAGGTCGTCCGCGTTCGGGGTGCTGGTGAGCAGCCGTCCGTCCGGCTTGAGCGCGGCGCGAATCTCCTCCAGAAACTCCCGGGGCCGTTCGACGTGCTCGATGACGCTGAAGCTAACCGCCACATCCACCTTGCCCGCCCACTCACGCAGCATGGCCGCGGTCGAACCGTAGCAGACATGGCCGCGTTCCTGGAGCGAGGCGTGATAGGCCTCGTTTGGCTCCACCGCAATCGTCGTGGCGGCCATTCCCTTTACCAGATCAAGGAACGGCCCCGCACCTGCGCCGATGTCGGCGAGCACCTTGCCCCGCGCCGTGTGCGGCCCCAGCAACTGGAGCCGGTGCGGCTGGTCGTCGTCGGTCAGCTCGAAGTATTTGCGGAGCGTGTTGCCTTGGTCGAGGTCCTGCCGGTAGGTGCCGTCACGGTAGTAGTCGTCGAGATTGCCCATCAGGGGCGGCAAATGCCGCGCGCCGCAGTCCCGGCATTGGGTGATTGTGTGGTCGGTCTCGGACCACTTGCCAAATGAACCCATGCGGATGGTTCCTTGGTAGAACACCTCCAATTGCCCCGAGCCACAGATCAAGCAAGTTGCCATAAATCGCCCATGAACTGCGTTACACCGCTGGTTTTTGCGCCAGAAACAGCGCGCGTTTCATCCTCTGGTGTAAACGCGGCCAGACCGCCAGCGCCAGCTTTTCGCCCAGCCGGAGAAGCCCGCCGCCGAAGTAAAGATTCTCGCCGCCCCGGATGCATTGCAGCTCGAAGCCCGCCTCCTTCAAGAAGCCCGTCACCTCCGCGACGGAATACCACTGGTCGTCCACCGGCTGGTAGCGGCGGCGGCGGGTGTTGTATTCCTCGTAACGAAACCAGTCTCGGTTTGGCACGGTCATCAAAAGCCAGCCACCGGGCTTAAGAATACGCCCGACCCCGCGCAGCGCTGTGACTGGCTGACCCAGATGTTCCAGCACTTCGGTCATCACCACGGCGTCGAACTGGCCGTCCTTGAAAGAGAGATTTTCCGCGTCGCCGGTGATGACTTGCGCGCCGGGCACGTTCTGCCTCGCGATCTCGACCAGTTTCGGCGAGATGTCCAGCCCATGCAGCTCCGCCTTGGGGAGCGCGGCACGGAACTCCGCCAGCAACCGACCCTGCCCGCATCCAACATCGAGCAGCACGCTGTTCGGCCCAAGTTGCGGCGCGAGCAACCGGCGACAAAGCCGGTAAAACTTCGGCGACATGGCCAGCTTTTCGGCGATCTGGTCGTAGCCGGCAGCAATCTCGGTCTTGGAAAGCGGTTCAGCCATGAGTCAGTTCACCACTGCGGCAGTCTTGGTGTAGTACAGGCGCTTCTGAACATACGGCGTCAATTGCGCAACCTGCCGGGCAATCGCAACGGAGACGCCAGATTGGCCATAGATGTCCGAAGGCGCGTAGCGACCGTGGGCTAGTTGCGCCCGCACCGAGGCCTCAATTTCCTCCGCGCGCGGCTCCACGCGCCGCACTGACGGCGACCACTCGCGACCATCCTGCCGCGAGCCAACCAGGACCACTGGCGTGCCCAGAAAGGAAGTCTCGCGCACGAAGGAGGAAGAGTTGCCGATGCAGCAAGCCGCGTTCTTCAGCAGCGGCAGATAAACTTCCGGCTCCAAGTTCTTGTAGGCATGCAGCGGGAAGTCGTGATGGAACTCCCGGAAGCGCCGGATCGCCTTCGAGATGCGGTCGGCCCCGGCGTCAATGTTCGGCCAGAGCAGCACGGTCTGCGTGCCGAGCTTCTCGACGACGGTCAGCACCTCCTTCATCTGGTCTTCCTGATGGCTATAGTCGGTCGTCACCGGGTGGAAGAGGGCGAGCAGATAGGGCTTCGTGAAATCAATCGGCATGCCCACGCCGTAGCGCGCAAGCACGTCGGCGGGCGGTTGCTTCGTCGCTTCGGCTACCACATCGCAGCACGGGCAGCCCAGCGGAAATACCGTCGCGGGATCTTCGCCCATCGCCACGATGTATTCGCCCGCCCGCTTCGTCGCCGGAAAATGATAGTGGGCCAGCTTCGTGATGGCGTGGCGGGTGGACTCGTCAATCGAGCCGGACACCTCGCCACCTTGGAGATGGATCAGGCAGAAGTTTTGGTAAACCGCCGCCACCGTCGCCGCCAGCGCCTCGTAACGGTCGCCGATAATCAGCACGAAGTCCGGCTTGAGCCGTTGAAACTCGGACGCGAACTCGATGACGCCCAAGCCGATGCCCTTGGTCATCGTGATGGGCACCGAGCCTTCGACTTCGAGGTAAATCTCCGAGGCTATGGGAAAGCCGTCCTTCTCGACCACGTCACGCGCGCGCCCGAAGCGCTCCAGCAGCATCGTGCCCGCGCAGACGACCTGTAACTCCACCTCCCCTTGCCGATGCAGCTCCTGCATCACTGGCCGGAGGCGCGCGTAGTTGGCGCGGTCCACCAGCACAACGGCGATTTTTTTCTTGGTCACGCGGGCAGAAGGATAGTCCGGCAGCGGCGGGGCGGGCAATGGGGAAACCCGGCGTTCACCAGCCCTTCACATCCGCGAGGAACCGGGCGAACTCCAGGTCCATCGCCTCGTCTATGTTCACCAATTCGCGCTCCACCAGCAGCCCGCGCGTGGTTTCGGTGAAGATCACCTGTCGCTCCAGCACGCACGCACGCGTCAGCGCATAGCACGCGCCGTTGCGGAAGTAGAGCTGGCGCAGCGACTGCCGCTGCTTCACCGCCGCGCCCGCCGGGTCGTAGAAGCCCAGTCGTCCTTCGTCGAGCACCAGCACCTTGTGCGGGTGAAACTTTGTGTCCACGCGCGACACCGTCACGACTGAGTCCGCGCCCGACTCCACCAGCAAGCGCGCCGCGCCGGTCACGTCTTCCGCGCGGCGGAACGGGCAGGTCGGTTCCACAATGAGCACGATGTCGTAGCGCACTGCATCGTGCTGTTCAGCAGCCAGCACCGCATGAACCAGCGTCTCCACCGCGCCCGCCGTGTCCGTGCTCAACTCCGGCGGGCGCAGGAAGGGCGCGGCCAGCCCGTGCGCCTCCGCCTCCGCTGCATAAGCAGGTGCGTCGGTCGAGATGATGGCGCGGTCAATCCACGCGCACTCCGGCGAGCGCAGTAGCCGCGCGGCCCGCGCGATCAGCGATACGCCGCCCAGCTGCTGAAGGTTCTTGTCGGGAATGCCCTTGCTCCCGCTGCGGGCCGGCACGACGGCGAGCACTCGTTGGTTGGCAATCATGGGGTGAGCAAAACCGCGCGGCCACTGGCGGAACTTTCGCGGCACGCATCCACGACTTGCAGCGCGCGCACGCCGTCGGCCACTGAGCATGTGACCGGCGATTCGGAACCGCCGCGCACCAGTGCGAGGAGTTCCTTCGCCGCGCCGACGAACATCTCGTTTCGCTCGCAGGTGAACGCCTCGCGCTGCCAGTCCGCCGCGCCCTCGCGGCAGAGCTTGATGGCGTTCTCCTCATACACATAGGCGAGCGTGCCGCCCTCGCCCGTCGCCGTGATGCTGCGCTCGTGCGGTCGGCCCAGCAGGTCGAGGTGCAGGTTCACGCGCAGGCCGGACGCGTAGCTGACGAGGATGTCCACGTTGTCGTCCGCGCTGATTTCAAGGGAGGAAATCTTCTCGACCTGTGCATAGACCTTCGCCGGCCAGCCCGCGATCCACAGCATGAGGTCAATGAAATGGCTCTCGTCCAGCAGCGCGCCGCCGCCTTGCTCACGGTTCGCCATGAAGAAATCCTGGTAGCGTTCCCACGGATGCCAGTCCGCCAGATGCGCGCTCATCACGAAACGCAGCGTGTGCAGCGTGCCAATCTCCCCCGCCTGCAAGCGCTCGCGGAACCGCCCCAGCGGCGGCCACCAACGATATGTGTAGCCCAGCAGCACGCGGCCCGCGACCGGCTCCAGCCGCCGCGCCTCGGCGGCAGTGACGGAGAGTGGCTTCTCGCACAGAATCCAGCGCTCGTGCCGGGCCGCGATGGCGAGCACCTGGTCCACATGGAAAACCGGCGGCGAGGCGATGACAAAGCCATCGTAACCGTGCGCGCCCAACGCCGCGTCCAGCTTCATGTGCGAGGAAATCAGCGGGCCCTCCGCAGCCGCTTCGCCCAGCCGGTCTTCGCGTGGGTCGAAGGCGCTGATGAGGCAGCCGAGCGCGCGTAGGTTGCGCGCGTGACGCTTGCCGGCAGAGCCGGCTCCAAGGACGAGAATGTGCGGCGAGTCCATCAGCGGAGGAGTTCGGTTTGCTGGTTGTAGGCGTCGGCATCCAAAACGCATTCCAGCAGTGCCGGGCCGGGCTGGCGCGACCATGCTTCGAGCCAGCGGGTGAATTCGCTTTCGTTCGTGACGCGGCCGCTCGCGAGGCCCATCCGCTCCGCCACGGCGGGAAATTTCCGTTCTGCCATCACGAGCGGTGCGCGCGTCCAGCCCTGCGACTCCGCGCGTCCGCGCACGCTGCCGAACCAGCCATCGCGCATCACCAGCACCAACAGCGGCCAACGTTGTTCGGCGGCTAGGCTCAGTTCACTGAAGAACGCCCGCAGCCCGCCATCGCCAATCCACAGCACGACCGGCTGTCGTCCCGCGACCGCTGCCGCACCGAGAGCGTAGCCGACGCCCAACCCGAGGTAGCGCCCGTTCGGCGTGCCGAGGATTTGCCGCTCGTGCCGCACCCGCAGGCAATGCTCGCCCACCACCGTGAAGTTACCGGTGTCGAGCACGTGCGTCGCATCGGGAAGCACCGTTTGCGCGACCTGAAAGAGCCGCGCCGTGGCCCACGGCCAGCGGTCGAGCGCGCGGTGCACATCAGCGTCTGCCTTCGCGACCAGTTCCGCGCCCCACTCGTGTTTCGCCAATTCAGCCAGCACCTCGGCGATGGCGGCGGGAGAAAGGAAGCTGCGTGTCGGTCCCGGTTGCAGTGGCGGAAAGACGGCGCGGTCGCGCAGTTCGGCGGCTTCAACCCAGAGCGTCCGCGCATGCGGTGCGGCTGGATTCAGAATCTCACCGGGCCGGACGCCGAGGATGATCACGAGGTCGGCTTGCGGGAGGAGCTGTTTCTCCGGTGTCGCGGGCTTGCCGTCCCCTGTGTAGATGCCAGCGGCGAACGGACTGGGTTCCGCGAGCACGCCCTTCGCGGAGGGCGTAGTGAAGACAGGCACCCGCAGCGCGCCGAGCTGACCACGCCACGCCGCGCGCAAGCCGAACGAGCCAACCACCAGCAAAGGCCGTTGCGCAGCGCGGAGGGCGGAGAAGATTTCCTTCGGGTCGTCAGTCGGCGTGGTTCGCAAAGGCGCTTCGGACATCGCGCTGCTTTCCACGAGGTCCACCTGCACCGGCCCGGGAAACTCAGTGCGCGCCTCGGCGAGGCACGACTCAAAGAAACCGGGCGCGGACGAGAACGCACGGTAGTCTTTGAGGAACTCGCCGGCCAGGCGCGCGTGGTCGAGCCACTTGTGACGGCGGGGGCCGGGCTTCGCCGTGTCATACGCCTCGGAGACAGAGAGCATCGGGTAGCCCTCGTAGGCATTGGCGAGCAGGCCCGGCGCGAGGTTGGCGAAGCCAGGGCCTTTGATGGTGACGGTCAGCGATGGCGCTCCGGTCTGGCGGGCGACCGCTCCCGCCATGAGCGCAGCGGTGGTTTCGTGGCCGGTGGTGATGAACTCAGCGCCCTGCTTCACCAGCGTGTCCACGAGCGCGAGACTCGGCCCGCCGCCCGGCACGCCAAAGGCGAACTTGCCACCGTGTCGTGCGAACGCCTCGCTGAACGCCGTGAAGTTCATGCGGCGCTGTTCACGAAGTGCTCCCGGATGCGCGCAGCGGTGTGTCGCAACACGCTGGCCAGCGCGTCCGGGCTGAAGCCGCCGATGTGCGGGGTGATGGTGACGTTGTCGTGCGTCTGGGCGTATCGCCAGATACGGCTGTTGCGGATGTCCGGCTCGCCTTCAAGCACATCCACGCCGAGCGCCGCAGGCTTGCCGGCTTCCAGACCCGCGAGCAGTGCCGATTCGTCCACGATGGCCCCGCGCGAAGTGTTGATGAGCGCCGCGCCGGCCTTCATCAGTGCCAACTCCTTCGCGCCGAGCAGTCCGCGCGTGGCGTCGGAGTAATGCACATGGATGCTGACGAAGTCGGCGCCCGAAAGGAGTTCGGGCAGACCGACCGCCTTCACCTCGGCGGGAAACTCGCTCAAGAAGGGGTCATGCCCAATCACCGTCATGTCAAACGCGCGGGCGTAGCGCGCCATCCAGCCGCCGATGCGCCCGCAGCCGATAAGCCCAAGCGTCCGGCTACGCAGCATCGTGCCAGGAAACAGCTCGCGATCCCAACCGCCTTGCTCGACGTGTCGCAGCGCGGAGCGAAGTCGGCGTGCGCAGGCCAGCAGGAGCAGCCAGCTCAACTCTGCCGCCGGCGTGATGCCGCGCAGAAACTCGCGTTCCGTCTTTAGCGTGAGCAATGGAATGCCGCGCGCGGCCAGGGCGGCGGAATCAATGTGGTCGGCCCCGGTGGTCGCGGTGATGACGAGCCGAAGTCCCGGCGCAGCGTCGAGCAACGCACGGTCCAGCCGCACCTTCATCGAGGCGTCGAACACCACGGCGGCATCGCGCACCTCGTTGAGCACCGTGTCGCGCTCGGCGCGGACGTGTTGCACGGTGAAGCCACCGCCCAATTCATCCGCCACGGTCTGCCGACCATCCTCGGGGCCTAGATAGAGAACTTTCACGCGAAGTGCGCGGAGCGTAGCGAATCGCCGCGAAGGCCAGCAACGGAAAAGCCCGGCGGGTGTAAGTAATTAGTGTTTAGCAATTAGTTTGCCGGACTTCCCGCTGACTAATCACTCAGCACTAATTACTTCTTTCCACCCGCCGTGAGTGCTTCGAGTTGGACAGTGTGGAAATCCACGCGCTTGGTGCTCCGGCCCGTGAGCTTGTAACCCGCTCGCACCAGATGGTTTGCCAAACGCCCGATTACCGGGACGCGGTAGAGTGCGGTGAGACGCGCGTAGCGTTCGTCCCGCGCCTGCGCGGCGGCCAGCAGGGCGGCGGATTCACCGGGCGCATCGCCGGTGCCTGGATGCGCGTGCGCTTCAGCGAGGGAGACATCGGCGGTCTTGCGGCCCAGCACATCCAGTTCGCCCGCCCAATAATTGCCGGGGCGCAAGGCATCGGAGGTGGACAGCACGGCGGGACGTTGACGCGCCGCGACGATTTCAAAGCCGGCCTTGCGCAGGAGGCTCTTGAGCGTGGCGAGCGTGTAATAGTAAGTGTGAACCAGCTTGAAGTAACGCGGCACGCCCTTGCGCAGCACAAGCGCATGCAGGTCCGGCGTCTGGAGGTAAATGAATCCGCCGGTGCGCGTGATGCGGTTCACCTGCACGAGCGCGGCGAGCGGGTCGGAGAAGTGCTCTATGATGGCGAGGCCGGTGACGAGGTCAAAGCGGCCAGCTTCGTAGCCGTTCGCTAAGAAGTCGCACTGGCGGACTTCCACGCCAAAGCGTTCGTTCGCCGCGCGCGCCGCTGACTCCGACTGCTCGATGCCCAGTAGTCGATTCGAGCGGTCGAAGTGCCGCAGCCATTCGCCGTAGCCGCAGCCGATGTCGAGGATGGACCAGTTCTTCACGGGCGGCAGATGCGCGAGCACCCACGGCAGCAAGATGGTGCGCTGCCAGTCCTTCTCCTGCATCCGCGCCTCCGCGCTGATGGGCTTGGCGTCGGCGTAATACTCCCGCTCGTAAAAGCGCTGCAACGCTGCAGGCGTGGGCTGCGGGTCGAGGAACGTGAGGCCGCACCGGTCGCAGACCACGACGCGCAGGGGAAGTCCGTGCAAGTGACCGCGATGCGTCACTTGCGTTTCGATGAGCAAGCGGTGTTGCTCCGCTCCAGCGTCGCAGTTGGCACACTGGATGGGTTGGAACAACGAGTTGGCAGCAGCGTTGGAATTCATGATGGGGGAGTGAAGCGCTGGACGATGGCGGCCTGCACCTCGGCCAGCGTGATGTTCGAGAGGCATTCCACCACGCGGGACTTGTCGCATTGCGGCCCGCGCACGGCCAGGCAATGGCAGTTGCCGACGACAGCGTGGTGTTGCGCCCCGTAGGGCCGCCAGCGTGCGAGTTGCGACGGGCCCAAGAGCACGACCGCCGGCGTCCCAACGGCAGCGGACAAGTGCGTAGGCGCGGAATCCATGCCGAAGAAGAACCGCGCCTGCCGCAGGAACGCCGCGAGTTCGCGCAGGTTCAAATTGCCCAGCCGCGTCGGCGGCGGACGGCGGCAGAGCTGGAGAATCGCTTTCGCCCGGCTGAGTTCTTCGTCGGACGGCCCACAGGTCACCACGGGCTGCCAGCCGCGTTCCGCCAGCCAGTCCACGAGCGCGGCGACCTTGTCATCGTTCCAGCACTTGAACAGCCAGCGTGACGTGGGATGCACGACGACGAGCCGATCACGCCGGATGCCTTGCGCATCAAGCCAGACGTGAGCGGCGGTCTCCTCGGCGGGGGTTTCGGGAAAGAAGAACTCCGGCTCGTAGTGCGGCAGCCCGGCCTGCACGAGAAAATTCCGCTCATGCTCGATGACGTGCCATGACTTGTCCGGCTTGGTGCCGTAGCGTTTGAAGACGTGCGGCTTCAGCTTCGAGCCGGCAGTGACTTGGATGGCCCAGCGCTCGCTCGCGCGGCTCAGGAGCGCGTAGCCCATCGCGCGGTCGCTCCAAGTGAAGTCCACGAAGAGGTCGTAGCCCGCCAGCGCGATGTCCTTCGCGACGCGCAGCTCGTCACGCAATGTCGTCAGCCCGCGTCCTTTGCGCGGCGCTTCGATGACGCGGTGAACCCAGTTGAAGCCCTCCACCAAGCTGCGCGTGCCGGGCGTGACGAGCACGTCGAGCTGCGCCTGTGGGAACGCGCGATGCAGCGCCCAGAACGCTGGCTGACTCAAGATGATGTCGCCCAGGTGCTTGTTCTTGACGGCGAGGATGCGGCGCGGCGCGTTCATGCGGGCTTGAGTCGCTGGCGCAACGGCGCGAGTTCCTGGAGTGCAAGCAGCCGGGCAAGCTGG
>CAMCFN010000104.1 GCA_945874145.1 Akkermansia muciniphila | reverse complement strand
CGATGCTCTACCGTTTCGCCAAGCCGGTGAATGGAGATTTTCCCCACATGCTGGAGCTGTTCAGCCGAAGTCCGGACGGCCTGAAGCTGGCCCAAGGGCAGGATGTGATCCCGGTGAGAATCGAGCCGGATCATCACAGTCTGTCCGCCATCCTGCTCGATCATGACTACTACGGACTCATCCAGACGGGGCACGACCTGAGGGATGGCCTGCGTGTTGCCAATGCGACGGCGCTGATCCCGCTCAAATCCAAGGCATGGCTCGACCTCACCCGGCGCAAGTCTGTCGGCGAAGCCGTGGACTCCAAAAACATCACGAAGCACCGGAACGACGTCTTCCGGCTCGCAGCCACACTGTCGGGTGAACCCGGACGGGAATTGCCGCCGACCATCACCGCCGATCTTGTGAGTTTCCTGGCTGCCTTTCCGGTGGGTTCCGAGGAATGGCACGCCATCCTCGCTTCGCTGAAAGAAGGCATCGGCGTCATGCGTGCTGAAACCTTACGTAACGCAGTTCAAATCTACTTTCGGCTGCCCATCGAATGAACCCCTTTCCCGCCTACCTGCACGAGCAGCTTGAGGAGTAGCTCAAGGATCGCCGCGTCGTTGTCTGGTATGACCCGAACCGGGAGTTCGCGGCGTTCGTCGAAGGCCTGACCGCCAAGGGGGGGAAGAGAGCGGGCTGAAGCTGGTTCGACTGGGCGATGGTCGCGGGTTCCTACGTTGCCCTGCAGATGTGCGTGGATGCCAGTAACCGTAGCGCTGCCCGTTGCCCCATCCATCGCGAGCAGGACCCGCATCCCGCCAGGTCAGGACGAGATTGAATTTCATTATCGCACCTCGAGCGATTCTTTGGCCTTGAGCGAAGCTGGTGCGTGCCGCGACTATTTGCCGGGAAAGTAGGAAGTTTGGGAATCCACTTGTCACGGTGGGAAGTGCCAGTAAAAGTGCCAGTGCATCGTCGGTTCCGGGCTTTCGCCGCAATAGTTCGGTCAGCGCCGCAAGGCCCGTAAAAATTGATCTTTGGGGAACCAAACCGAGGCTACGCTCAACGATTCCGACCTCCGCCTCCAATCCGGCCTAATCCTCGTCGAATCCGGCCGTATCCGCCAGAATCGGACTTGACCACTATTCGTTCGGTTCGTTTGCGTAGGAGCGTCGGGGTTGTTGCTGTCGGTGAACATGCAGATGCTGGCGATCCGCCGAACCCTGACGACATATCGCTGCGGCTGTAGCCAAAAATAGCAGGTGTGCCTGCCCCCCCCGCCCGGGCAGTATGCACAAAGCGGCCTTGCATGATTAGTCAACTGGCTTGTATTATTGTGTAGTGCCGCACCGCGATCCATCCTCGCTCACGCTCTTCGCCATTGCGGAGGAGCAGCAGGGCTATTTTACCGTTGCTCAGGCGGGTGAGGCGGGCTACCTGCCGGGAAGCCGGGCGCATCACGTCAAGGCAGGGAATTGGGTGCGCGCCGAGCGTGGCGTCTATCGGCTACAGCGCTACCCCCAGTCTGCGGAGGAACAACTCGTCATCTACTCACTCTGGTCACGGAACCGGGCTGGCGAACCGCAGGGGGTCTATTCGCACCAGACGGCGCTGGCCATTCATGAGCTCTCGGATGCAAATCCAGCCAAACTCCATGTCACCGTGCCGCCGACGTTTCGGCGGAGCGCAAGCATCCCGAAACTGCTCGTGCTCCATCGGGCGGTTCTGGCGAGGCGGGACATTGAGCAACGGCAAGGCTTTGCTGTAACTCGTGCGCTTCGAACCATCGCCGATGTGGCGGATGCGCAATCCACCTCCCGCGACTTGGTGGCTCAAGCACTGGCCGAAGCGCGGCAGCGCGGACTCATCACCGCGAGAGAGATTGTTGAACTCCGCCGCAAGAGCCAGTTGCCGAACTGGTTTGATGAACTGTTGGCTGGAGGTCCGCGATTAAGCTTCCGCGCAAGTATCCTTCGGCAGCAGCGTTTCGTGCCGCGTTGGAGGATCGGTTGAAGAAGTTGGCGATCGCGGAGGGCATTGATCTCCAGCGCGTCCGCCGTCAGGTGGCGTTCGATCGCCTGCTCTGCCGGCTGTTTGCCAACCCGGACTGCCCGTGGTTGCTGAAGGGCGGTTACGCAATGGAATTGCGGCTGAAAGCACCTCGAACCACCCGTGACATCGATCTTGCCTTGAAACACCTCCCCGTGCCGGTGGTGGATTGGGAGGGCAACGAGTCCGCAGTGCTGGAAGCGTTGCGCGAAGCGGGCCAGTTGGAGGCGGAAGATTTCTTCACGTTTGTGTTCGGGAGCGCTACGCAGGATTTGGACGCTGCGCCCTATGGAGGCGCACGCTTTCCCGTTGATGCGCGGCTGGCCGGACGCTCGTTCGTGAAGTTTCACTTGGACGTGAGCACTGGCGATGTCCTGAGCGCGCCATACGATTCGCTGACGGGCCGGGACTGGCTCGGGTTTGCGGGCGTGGCGAGCGCGGTCTTCCCGGCCGTGTCACCTGAGGAACAGTTCGCCGAGAAGCTGCACGCCTACACGCTGCCGAGGCTGGGCCGGGCGAATACCCGCGTCAAAGACCTGGTGGATATTGTTCTCCTCATCGAACGAACCGAACTGAATTTCACCCGGCTGCCGAGGGCCATTCGCGAAACATTTCAGCGCCGCAAGACGCACGCTGTTCCAATGACCTTGCCGTCGCCGCCCACGTCGTGGTCCGTGCCGTTTGCGGAGATGGCAAGTGAATGCGGCCTGCCGCCGGACATGGCGATGCACTTCGGTCGAGTAGAGGTGTTCTTTCACAAGCTGGGGTTGTGAGGCCGACCAACGACTCACCCATGAGCGCATCTGCCCCGAGCCAAGCGAAACTTGCCGCGGCGCTCGCAGAATGCGAACGGCTGCGAGAAGAGAATCACCGGCTGCGCGAGCGTTTCGGATTTGCTCCGGCACAGAGCGAATCTTCACCCGCCGTCGCGCTCGTCCATGCTCCCATCGGTGATGGCATCACCGCCAAGTCGAGTCCCGACGAGAAGGTAAAACTCTTTCGCAGCCTGTTTCGCGGGCGGGATGATGTTTACGCTGTCCGGTGGGAAGGGCGTGATGGAAAGAAGGGCTACTCACCCGCCTACCGAAGAGATTGGGGCACCCCGCAATCTGACGAACCCAAGGAATACTTCCCGCTGACTGACCAAGTCCTCCACGACCATCTGATCGGCAAACTCACAGTTGGCGTTTATCCGCTGTTGGCAGACGAAACTTGTTGGTTTCTCGCTGCTGACTTCGACAACGCGACCTGGCAGGACGATGTGCGGGCATTCCTCCACACCTGTGCCGAGTGGAAAGTGCCCGCCGTCCTTGAACGCTCGCGCTCGGGCCATGGTGGTCACGTCTGGATTTTCTTCGCCGCACGCCTGCCTGCGAAACTGGCGCGCGAACTCGGGGCGGCCATCCTCACCCGGACCATGCAACAACGGCATCAGCTCGGTCTAGACTCCTATGACCGGTTCTTCCCGAGTCAAGACACGATGCCCAAGGGTGGTTTCGGCAATCTCATCGCGCTGCCGTTGCAGCACCTGCCGCGCAGCCACGGCAACAGCGTGTTTCTCGAAGCTGATTTCAACCCGCACCCCGACCAATGGTCGCTGCTCTCCAGCATCCGTCGCATGACCTTCGCCGAGGTTGAAAGCATTGTGCGCGATACTGCCCGCAAAGGAGACCTCATTGGAGTCCGGCGCAGTGTTACGGACGACGAATTGACGGAAGATCCGTGGACGCTGCCGCCTTCACGGAAGAAGAAGGACGAAGTCATCGCTGATCCGTTGCCAACGAAAGTGCGCGTGGTGCGTGGCAACTTGATTTTTGTGGATAAGGAAGGCTTGCCGTCGGCGATGTTGAACCGCCTGCACCGGCTTGCTGCATTTCAAAACCCAGAATTCTATCGCGCGCAGGCGATGCGCCTGTCCACTTTCGGCAAGCCGCGCGTCATCCGTTGCGCGGAGGAATTTCCCAGGCACATCGCTTTGCCTCGCGGCTGTCTCGGCGAAGTGACGACGCTGCTCGAATCGCACAAGATCACCGTGGAACTCGATGACCAGCGATTCGCCGGCCAGCCGATTGACGTGACGTTCCACGGCCAGCTTCGCCCTGATCAGCAAGTGGCAGCCAATGCCATGCTTGCCCACGATGATGGCATTCTCTCAGCCACGACGGCTTTCGGGAAAACTGTGGTGGCCGCATGGCTGATTGCGGCCCGCAAGGCAAACACCTTGGTGCTCGTGCATCGCCGCCAGTTGCTCGATCAATGGCGCGAGCGGCTCGCGACGTTTCTGGATCTGCCGATCAAGAGTATCGGGCAAATTGGTGGCGGACGCCGACGTCCCAGCGGGCTGGTTGACGTTGCTGTGATCCAGAGCCTGAATCGGAAGCAAGTCGTGGACGATGTGGTTGCCAACTACGGCCACGTCATTGTGGACGAATGCCACCACCTTTCAGCCGTGAGCTTCGAGCAAGTCCTCCGACAGGTGAAGGCGCGTTACATCACCGGCCTGACCGCCACGCCGCAGCGCAAAGACGGTCACCACCCAATCATCATCATGCAGTGCGGGCCGATTCGCCACCGCGTGGATGCGAAAGCGCAAGCGCTCGCGCGGCCGTTCAACCACGTCGTTATTCCACGACCGACCAACTTTCGATTGCCGCACTCGACGGAGAAGCCGGAAATGCACGAGCTGTATGCTGCGCTGGCCGGCAGCAGGGCGCGCAACGACCTCATCTGCGTTGACCTGGTGCGCTCCATCAAAGCGAGCCGCTCGCCCATTCTGCTGACCGAGCGCACCAGTCAGGTGGACGAATTTGCCACGCGATTAGCCGGCCTGGTAAAGCACATCGTCGTGCTGAAGGGCGGCATGGGCGCGAAACAGCGGCGCGCCGTCGCCGAACACCTAGCAGCGATTCCCGATGGTGAAGAAAGAGTCCTGCTGGCCACGGGCCGCTACATTGGAGAAGGCTTCGACGACGCCCGCCTCGACACGCTTTTCCTGGCCATGCCGATTTCCTGGCGCGGCACCTTGCAACAATACGTTGGCCGCCTGCACCGCCTGCACGACAGCAAGCGCGAGGTCATTGTTTACGATTACGTGGACGACTGTGTGCCGGTTTTCTCGGCGATGTATTCCAAGCGCGTGCGGGGCTACGAGGCCGTGGGGTATGTCATTCGCGAGGATGCTCGGTGAAACACTGAGCATTGACGAATCACGGCGCATGGGAACTGTATTGACTCCATGACGAAGAACGCGAAGAGGTCTGCGAAGAAGACAGCGAAGCTCAGCCTCCCGCCCGCTCACGACTGGCGCACGACCGACACCGACGAGATCAACAAACGCCGCCAGCGTGCCCGCGAGGAATCCTTCGTCATCACCAATGCCACACCCGCTCACCCGATCTTCTCCAACTTCCGCGTCCAGTCCGCCAGCGGCCTGACCTATTCGGTCGAGGTGCGCGCTTTGGCCACCCGCCAGTTCGCCTGTGATTGCGTGGACTTCCGCATCAACGGGTTGGGCGTGTGCAAGCACGGCGAGGCGGTCCTGCTCCTGCTTGAGGCGCGGCACAAGCAGCGGTTCAAGGTCGCGCAGTCCTCCGGCTCGAACCGCATCGAAGTGATTGTGGACCACGCGGCGGACACCTTGCGGGTGTTGAACGGACACGATGGCCTGCCGCGCGTCGTGGCCAGATGGTTCGACAACGATGGGCTGCTGGCGAACGGTTCACCGGAAACCGCGTTGGATGCCTTGCGGCAACTGGCATACGCCGACTTTCCGCAAATCCGCCTCTCTCAGGAAATCGCGCCGTGGCTGGAGAACCGCCGGCGCGCCGCCGAGCGAAAACAGCTCCGCCACGAATACGAGCTCAAAGTGCAGGCCGGCGAGTGTCCCGCGCACGAAACCACCGTGCCGCTCTTTCCCTACCAGCGCGAAGGGATGCTCCACCTCGCCTTCACCGAGCGCGCCTTGCTCGCCGATCAGATGGGCTTGGGAAAAACCATCCAGGCCATCGCCGCCTGCGCGCTGCTGCACCGGCTCGGTCAGGCGCGACGCGTGCTGGTCGTCACGCCCGCGTCGCTCAAGACGGAATGGGAGGAGCAGATCCGCCGGTTCACCACGCTGGATTACCAACTCGTCTTCGGTGGAAAGGTGCAGCGGTTGAAGGCCTACACTCCCGCGCCCCCGTCGGACGGAATGGCGACGCCGGGGCAAGGGCTGAAGCACAACGTGCCGCCTTCATTTCCCTTTTTCACCATCGTCAACTACGAGCAGCTGGTCGCCGACTCACTGGACGTGAACGCGCGACTCGCGCCGGACATCGTCGTGCTCGACGAGGCGCAACGGATTAAGAACTGGAGCACGAAGACCGCGCAGGCCGTCAAGCGCCTCCGCAGCCGCCATGCCTTCGTCCTCACCGGCACGCCCATCGAGAACCGGATTGATGAGCTGCACTCGTTGATGGACTTCCTCAACCCCGCCGTGCTCGGCCCGCTGTTCCGCTTCAACCGCGATTTCTACGAACTCGATGAGCGCGGCCGCCCCATCGGCTGCCGCAACCTCGACGTGCTGCACCAGCGCATCAAGCCGTTCATGCTCCGCCGCCGCAAGGCCGACGTGGAAACCGAGCTGCCTGAGCGCACCGACCGCAACCACTTCGTCCCGTTGCACGATTTACAGAAACAGAACTACGCCGTCCACGAGCAGCAGGTAATGCGGCTCGTGAACACCGCCATGCGCCGCCCCCTCACCAAGCAGGAGCAGGACAAGCTTCAGCGTGAACTCGCGATGATGCGGATGATCTGCGACACGAACTACATTCTCGACCCGGAGGACAAGACCTGTCCGAAACTCGCCGAGCTGGAAAAAATTCTCGATGAGTGCGCGGAGAACGACGCCAAGATCATCATCTTCTCCGAATGGGAACGGATGCTTCAGCTCGTGCGTGACCATTGCGACGAGCACGACATCGGTTACGCCTGGCACACCGGCAGCGTCCCGCAGCAGCGCCGCCGCGCCGAGATCAACGCCTTCAAGGATGACCCAAAATGCCGCGTCTTTCTCAGCACCGACTCCGGCGCGACCGGGCTGAACCTCCAGACCGCCAGCGTGGTCATCAACTGCGACCTGCCTTGGAATCCGGCCAAGCTTGAACAGCGCATCGCCCGCGCCTGGCGCAAGTATCAGACCAAGCCCGTCACGGTCATCAACCTCATCTCCGAGGACACGATCGAGCACCGGATGCTCGACACGCTGGCGATGAAGCAAACCGTGGCGACCAGCGTGCTGGACAAGCCGGGCGAGGTGAAGGAGATCAAACTCCGCAGCGGCCGGCAGGCGATGGTGGAGCGATTGCAACAGCTCGTCGCACCAGCATCGGCCGGCCATCGGCCACCTGCTACCTCCGTGGGGACAGAGCCGAAGTTCCAGATTTCAATTTCCAAATCCCCCCGGCCCGCCGACCCCGCGATGGCCTTCGCCCAACTCGCCGCAGAGCGCCTCAACGGCGCACTGGTCCGCTGCGAAGAACGCTATCCGCAAGCCGGTTCCCATTCCGTGCTGATGGTCGTGGTGGAGCGCGATGCTGCCCAATGGCGCGAGACTCTGGGTCTGGTGCATCGGGAATTGTTCGGTCCGGGAAAGGCTGAGGCTGGTCCATTGGCTCCCGTGCAACTGGAAGTCATCGACCGCGCCACCGACGAGGCCATCCAGCGGCTCATCGGCGCGGGGCTGATCAGCAAGACCACACGCGCCGCGCGCCCCTTGTTTCCTACTGAACAGAATGCAGAGGCCGCGCCCCTCTCTGCCGAGGAACAGGTCAAGGCCGGAGCGTGCCGCGAACGCGCCGCCCGAAAGCTCAAAATGGCCCGGGTGCTCGGCGGCACCGGCTTCGACGACGAGGCGCGGCCAGCCTTGCTTGATGCCATTCACGCGCTCGGCTGCGCTTTGGCATTGGAGCACCGCCTCCCGGAACCGGCGGCCATCAAGGATGCGCTGCACCCGCCGATGTCCCATTGCTGGGCCGGAGCCTTTCCCATCCTCAAAGCCTTCGGTGACAATCCAGCCGCGGCGGACTGGAAGCCGGTGGCTGAGTCACTAGCCGCGCTCGTGAAGGCTGGAAAATGAGAGGGGCACGGGCACCGGTCCGAGGAACGCACGTCGATCGAATGGTTGCCCAATGGCCAACCAGCAAACTCCCGAAAAATCGCATTCGCGCCTGATAAATTGCCGACTTACCCACTGGACGCGGAAATTTGTGGCAATTCGTCGTCCTCGCTGCCGTGCAAGGTGACGTGATGATTGAATCGCCCGCAGCACATTTCGATGTGCATCAACCGAGGGAAAAACCATCAAGTTTATGCCAAACTGAAATCAGGCTTGCCGGACTTGCAGTGGAAATGTAGTTTTCAGCAATTGTTGAAAATAGCTAATTCAATGAAACAAACCGAGCTGCTTGACCGAGCGAAGGAGGCATTGCTGAAGTGCCTCCAGGAGGTGCCTTCCGTGAAGGTGGAGGTGATGCGGGAGTCGAGGCGGCTGGCAACCGGGCCGGATTTGCTCCTCCAGGTGAAGACCCGCGCCAGCAAGCGCACGCTGATGGTGGACGTGAAGTCGATTGGCCAGCCCCGCCTGGTGCGCGAGGCAGCGAATCAGTTAGCACGATTCAAGGAACAGCGGCCTGATGCCTATGGCGTGGTCATGGCTCCCTACATTTCACCGGGGGCGGCGGCAATCTGCCGCAAGGATGGTTTAGGCTTCGCCGACCTCGCAGGGAATTGCGTCCTCGCCTTCGACCAAGTGTTCATCTCGAAGGAGGGCAAGGAGAACCCGTTCGCCCGGAAGCGGGATCTGCGGTCGCTCTTTTCGCCCAAGGCCGAGCGCGTGCTGCGCGTGCTGCTGACCACACCGGGATACTGGTGGAAGGCGCAGTCGCTGGCCCAAGAGGCGGATGTGAGCCTCGGCCAGGGTTTCAACGTGAAGAAGCTGCTGGCGGACCGTGAGTGGGTGCAAGCAGGCGAGGAAGGTTTCCGGCTCACCGCGCCCGCCGAGTTGCTGACGGAGTGGGAGGAGAATTACGACTTCCACCGCAGCACCGTCCGGGAGTTTTACACGCTCCGGCCCATCGCGGATATGGAACGATTGCTGGCGGAAACCTGCGAGAAGGAAAAGTCGCCTTACGCACTGGCGGGGTTTTCCAGTGCGGCCCGGTATGCGCCAATGGTGCGTTACCAGCGGGCGATGGCCTACGTGGCGGGCAATCTCGACCGCATGGCCGAGCGGCTGGAACTGAAGCCGGTGACGAGCGGGGCCAACGTGAATTTGATCATCCCCTACGACGAGGGCGTGCTTTACGGCGCGGAGACGAAGGGCGGGGCCAGCGTCACGTCGCCGGTGCAAACCTACCTCGACCTCCGGCAAATCAAGGGGCGCGGTGAAGAGGCAGCCGATTTCCTGAAACAACAAGTCATCAAAACCACATGGCCGGAGAACGAATAGACTACACCGCCGCCGCCGTGGAAGCGGCCAAGTCGGTGCTCATCGAACTGATGCACATTCTCGGCGAGTATCGTGACGACATGGTGCTGGTCGGCAGCTGGATTCCTGACCTGCTGATCCCAACAAGCCAGGAGCGGCACGTTGGAAGCATTGATGTGGACGTGGCGTTGAACCACAAGGAGATGACCGAGGCGGGCTACCGAATGATCGGCGAGATCCTGCGCCAACACGACTACACCCAGGCCCAGCAGCAACCGTTCATCTTCCGCAAAGACGTGCGCGGTCAGACAGTGCAGGTGGACTTTCTGGCGGGCGAGTATGGCGGCACTGGCAAAAGCCGCCGCACGCAGAAGGCCCTCGACATGCAGCCGCGCAAGGCGCGGGGCTGCGACCTGGCCTTCCAGATTCCACCCGCGCAGATCTCGGTGAAAGGGAAGCTGCCGGGCGGCGCATTGGACGAGGTGCAAGTGCAGATCGCGTCCGTGGTGCCCTTCCTCGCGATGAAGGGCATGGCGCTGGAAGATCGCCGCAAGGCGAAGGACGCCTACGACATTTATTTCGTGCTGCAAAATTATCCGGGCGGCGTGGACGAAGTGGTGAAGGCATTCCGTCCGCACCTGAAGCTGGGGTTGGTCCAGGAGGGATTGAAAAAGATGGCGGGCAAATTTGCGTCGCTCGACCACGTCGGGCCGAGTGACGTGGCAGGATTCGAGGAGACGCTGGATGTGGAAGAGCGCGCCATCCGGCAGCGCGACGCCTTCGAGAAAGTGACCTATCTGCTGCAACAACTGGATATCGTATGAGCCGCGAGTTCTTGCGCAAACAAGGAGGTCGGTGAGCGTTTTGACCGATCGATCCTGCCGCTCGCACCGCTACAAATGGGGGCGGTCAAAGTTGCATTCCCCCGTGTGTCTGCGCCAGCCGGTGGCACTGTTCGTCGTGAATTGCCGCATTGGAACGTGCACCAAAGTGGTAAAGTCGGATTAGAACGGATTAAAATGGATACGCCTTGATTCGGTTTCGAGAAGAGGCAAAATATCCCTAAATACGGGTGTTATCGAGCGATTCCGAGCTCCGCCTCCAAGCTCGCGCGCCTTGCGCGGCGGGGACTTGCGGCGAAAGAGAGGCCGGACAAATACCACCCGGGGCTGGCCCGGACTTAGGCGTTCACTATTCGTTCGTAGCTGCCCCCTAGCGGCTAACTCAGGAATCGGCGGCGGTTCTAAGCTGGAACCGCTAAAAAATGAAAACACGATTCCGCATGGTCCGCTACTCCGCCCGGGGCGGCATCTACTACGCCATCGATACACAGTCGGCCGCCGCGAAAGCCTGGGCACGAACGTCAAGGCCGCCGCCGCCACCCTGCTCCACGCCAAGAATGAGGCCGCGCGCCAACCCGGCCTCAACCGCCAGATGGCGCGCCTTTACATGGCGGGCGCCGATATGTCGCTCACGACGCGCACTTGGGACATGGCTTTGCAGCAGGTCATCGCCAGCAAGGAGGAGGGCAGCGTGAACCAGCGGCGGTGGCGCACGTCCGCCAAGGACAAGGCGTTCGATTTGTTTCGGCAGGAGGTCATCACGGAGACCTCGCACGGAGCGCCTCCTGCAATTGCTCAAGGCCGGCACCGTCAGCACCAATGTCTTTCTCCGCAAGCTGCACAATCACTGTGTCGGCATGGGCTGGCTGCCATGGCCGATTCTGGCGAAGAAATTGTGGCCGCCGGTCCGTTACCGGGTTCGCCGCGCCATCACCAGTGCG
>CAMCFN010000103.1 GCA_945874145.1 Akkermansia muciniphila | reverse complement strand
TCGTAGTGCGGTTTGCGGCCACGCCCGGGGGCAACCTCCCAAACCTGGCCGATCCCCAGATCCCGCACTCGTTTACGCCACAGGTTCACCGTGGGCCGGCTGACGTGGAGGCGGGCTGCCATCGCCTGATTCGGTTCGCCGGCCAAGGCACCCAAGACGATCCGGCAACGAAGGGCCACCTGCTGGGGCGTGCCGTGGGCGGCTGCCCATTGTTCGAGCTGGCCTTGATCAGCGGAACTCAACACGACGGGGAAACACGTTTTCGACATGAATTGAATCATGACGCTGAAAGATGCACTGTAAACCTATTTGCGCGACACTACACTAGCGCAGCGTTGCGTAGGCGGCGGCTTTGCCTTCTAATCGCGTCATGCCGGCACCGGTCATCACCCTCGCCCAAATGCGCGCGTGGGAGCGCGCGACTTGGGCCGCCGGCGTGTCCGAGGAGTCAGTCATGCGTCGGGCCGGTCAAGCCGTGGCGCGCTGTGCGCTGCGGATGACGCGGGCTGGAGCCGAGATCCTTGTGCTCGCCGGCAAGGGGCACAACGGTGACGACGCACGCTTCGCTGCCGAGCAATTGCCTGACCGGCAGGTGCGCGTGCTAAACGTGACTGACCCTGACGAAGCGGTCGTGGAGGTGCGCGGTTTCGCGGGCGAGCTGCTCGTGGACGGGTTGTTTGGCATTGGCCTGAGCCGTCCGCTGGCGGGCGGATGGCTGCGGTTGGTGGAGACCTTGAACCAATCGCCCACGCCCATCCTAGCGGTGGACGTGCCGTCGGGCTTGGACGCGGACACGGGCGAGCCGCTCGGCGACGCGGTGCGGGCGGCGGTGACGGTGACGTTCGGGGCGATGAAGCGGGGCTTGTGGCCGCCCAAGGCCGCGCCGTTTGTGGGCCGGATCGAAGTTGCGGCGGACATCGGGCTGGTGCCTTGTCCGTTCAAAACGGAGTTGAACTGGACATTGCCTAAGGATTTTGCGCACTTCCCGCCGCCGCGTCCGGCGGAGGGGCACAAGGGGACGTTCGGCCACCTAGCTATTTTCGCTGGCAGCCAAGGCTATCACGGAGCGGCGGTGCTGGCGGCGCGCGGGGCGTTGCGGGCGATGCCGGGGTTGGTGAGCGTGTTCACGACTGAGCGGGCCTATCCGGCGGTGGCAGCGCAGCTCGCGCAGGCGATGGTGCATCAGTGGGCGGCGGGCACGCAGTTGCCCAAGTCGTGCTCGGCGGTTTTGTTCGGCCCGGGACTCGCCGGCGGGGATGTGCCGGAGGCGCTCATGCAGGAAGCGGTTCGGCTTTGGAAACATTCGCCGCTGCCAGTCGTCGTAGATGCGAGCGCACTGGCGTGGTTGCCGGCGGGGCCGACACATCCCGGCGCACTGCGCGTGGTCACGCCACACCCCGGCGAGGCGGCTTCGATGTTGGGCTTGGCGAAAGCGGACGTGCTCGCTGACCGCGCGGCGATGGTGCGCAATCTTGCTTGCGACCGGGGCAATTGCTGGGTGGTGCTGAAGGGGCGGCACACGCTCATCGGACGCGAACAAGGTGACTTGTTTCTGAATTCCTCCGGCAACCCGCAGCTCGGCCAGGGCGGCAGTGGGGACGTGCTGGCGGGGTATCTGGCTGGCTGGCTGGCGCAACCGGCGCTGCAGGCTGATGCGGAGCGGACCATCCGTCACGCAGTCTGGGAGCATGGCCACGCGGCGGACGTGCTCGCCGTCCGGCAGGGGGCTTGGGAGATGATGGATTTGATTGGCTGTCTGGGGAACTCCGTCCAGATGAGCCCGGCCGCTTGAACACCTGCGGGGTTGCCTCGAAGACGGTGGCGGTGTGACCCGGAAGCGAAAACGCCCCTTTGAGTCAAGTTGCGCCTTTAAATGACTTGCCCCTTCTTTCACGCGCCTCTAGGCTCACACCCCGTTAGGCACGATGCATGTTGTCTCAACTTAAAAGCCTCTTCTCCAACGATATCGGCATAGATCTCGGGACCGCGAATTCCTTGGTTTACGTGCGCGATCAGGGAATCGTGCTGCGGGAGCCTTCCGTGGTGGCCATTCAAGCCGGAACCACCAATGTGCTGGCCGTTGGCGAGGAGGCCAAGCGCATGCTCGGCCGGACGCCGGGTAACATTGTGGCCATCCGCCCCATGAAGGACGGCGTCATCGCCGACTTCGAGATCACGGAGGCGATGCTCCGGCATTTCATTCAGAAAGTTCACCACCGCAAGCTGATCGCGCCCCGCGTGGTCGTCGCGGTGCCTTCCGGCATCACCGAGGTGGAGCGTCGCGCTGTGAAGGACTCGGCGACGCACGCCGGAGCCCGCGAGGTCTATCTCATCGAGCAACCCATGGCCTCCGCCATCGGGGTGGGGCTGCCGGTGCATGAGCCAGCGGGTAACATGATTGTGGACATCGGTGGCGGCACCTGCGAGATCGCGATCATCTCACTCGCCGGCATTGTGTTCAGCCGCAGCCTGCGGGTGGGCGGGGACGAGTTTGACGAGACGATCGTGCTTCACATGAAGCGCACCTACAATTTGATGATTGGCGAACGGACCGCGGAGGAAATTAAAATCCGCATTGGTTCAGCCTTTCCGCTGGAGCAGGAACTCACAATGGAGGTCAAGGGCCGCGACTTGAGCGCGGGTTTGCCCAAGACTATCACCATTCGCTCAGAAGAGATTCGCGAAGCCTTGAAGGAACCACTTTCGAGCATATTGGAGTCTGTCCGTATCACGCTGGAACGCTGCCCCCCTGAATTGTCTGCGGACTTGATTGACCGCGGAATTGTCATGGCGGGTGGTGGTGCCCTGCTGCGGAACATTGACCGATTGGTCGCGCAGGAGACGGGTTTGCCCGTCCACATTGCCGACGATCCGCTGACCGCCGTGGCCGAAGGCACCGGGCGCGTCCTCCAAGAGCTACAGTTCCTCAAGCGCGTCGCCACCTCCAGCACAGGCTGACCGTTCGCCCGCATCACCTGCGGGCCATGCTGCGCAAGCCGCAATACATCGCGCTCGGAATCCTGGCGCTGGCGGGGCTGATATTTCTCAGCCTCCCGGACGCCCTTGCCAGCCGGGTCAAACTCACCCTCACCGGCCTCTTCCTTCCCGTCTTCGGCTTGGCTGAAACCACGCAAAACGTCGCCCGCCAGGTGGGCAACACAGTCGTTCCTCGTTCCGATCTCATCCGAGAACTCGAACAACTCCGCGCGGAAAAGCAGAAGCTCGAGTTCAACCTGGCCCAGACGCAGGAGGCCATTCGCGAGAACGAACGCCTGCGCAAGCTGGCGGGCGTCCCAGCGCGTCCGGCTTGGAAGCTGAAGCCGGCCCGTGTCATTGCGCGTGATCCCGCCAACTGGTGGCGCACGGTCTTCATTGACTTGGGCAGCAAGGATGGCGTGCGCGTGGATCTCCCTGTCATGACGCCAGAGGGGCTGGTGGGGCGGGTTGCCGCCGTGGGCACCACCCGCTCGCAAGTGGTCCTGCTGGGCGACCAGACGTGCCGGGTCGCCGGGCTCGTGCGGGAAACGGCGGAGAACGGCATCATCGTGCCCTACGCGGCCGATCCCTCCATCGTCACGCTCACCTATCTTTCACGGAACAGTTCGGTGAAGCCGGGCCAGACCATCACGACGAGCGGGTTGGAGTTGAAGCCGGGCAACCAAGTGCTTACCAGCGGGCTGGGCGGCGTGTTTCCGGCCGGTATTCGCATCGGCGAAATCCTTGATGTGCGCAGTGACGGCTTCGGCCTTTACCAGTCCGCGCGAGTGAAGCTGGCGGTGAATTTGAACGCCCTCGACCATGTGTGGGTGGTGGCGCAATGAACCGTCTCGAAACCATCTCCATCCTGTTCGCTGCCTGGGTCGCAGTGGCTTTCGAGGTTTGCTTCAACGGCTTTCGCCATGTCGTCGGGTTCCAGATCAGTCTCTTGCCGCCGCTGATGGTTTACGTCGCGCTCTCCAACTCGCTCCCGGGCGTCGTGCTGCTGGCCTTGGCGGGTGGGATCGCGCACGACGCGTTCTCCGCCAACCCGATTGGGGTGGCCACCCTCTCGCTGGCCGTTACGGGGATGCTGCTGCATCACAACCGGGATCTCGTGCTGCGGGATCAGGGTTATGCGCAAGTAGCCATGGGCCTCCTCGCCAGCGCGCTCGTGCCGGCCCTCACCGTGCTGGCGCTGATGAATACCCAGCATCCCGTGGCGCTGACCTGGCGGCTGCTTGGCCACTGGCTGGGCATGGCCGTGGGCGGCGCGGTTTGCACCCCGCTGGTCTTCCGCTTCTTCGCCTTGCTTAATCACTGGTTCAGCTACCAACCCCTGCCGGAATCGCGGTTCCGCGACACTCGGCAAATCAAGCGCACGCGCATTTGAGCCAGAGACCCGTTCCAGCCACCGATGAACACCGATGAACACAGCTTGATGATGGCGAACCCCTGGGAGCGAGCGGTCGCCCGTCGCCGCCCGCTGCCCAGTCTGGGTTTATCTGTGTCCATGTGTGGGTTCCCCAACTGAACATGCTCGTTTTCGACCAGCTCAAGAAGCAGGACACGCAACTCCGCCTCGTGGCGGTAGTGCTGGCGTCTGGTTTCTGCGTGCTGCTGGCGGGCTTGTGGTATGTGCAGATATTTTCCTCGCAGCGCTTCGCTGAGAGTCTTGAGGATCAGGCCGTGCGCACTGTGCGGATCCCTGCTGTGCGGGGAAAAATCCTGGACCGAAATCGCCAGCCGCTCGCGGAGAACCGCCCGACCTATAACGTGGAGCTGTATCTCGCCGAGCTGGGCCGCCATTTCCATGCCGAATATCTGCGCATCCGGCCGGCCAATGTCCGGCTGGCGCGGGCGGAGCGCGAGCAGCTCGAATGGACCGCGCGCTACCAGGTCGTGAGCAACATCACTGCGCAGGTTGGCGAATGGTTGCAACAGCCAAGGGTGATTGATCAGCGCCTCTTCCAGCGCCATTACAACGAGGTCCGCGCCCTCCCGATTTCCATCCTGCAAAATCTCACCGCCACGCAGGTGGCGCGTTTTGCCGAGCGTCCGGGCGTCTTCCCCGGGCTTGATTTGGAAATCCAACCGCTGCGCGTATATCCCCATGCCACCTTGGCGGCGCATGCTTTGGGAGCGTTGCGCCGCGATGACAGTTCGCAGGAGGAGGAAGATGCCTTTTACCACTACCGCTTGCCGGATTGGAAGGGCATCACCGGCATGGAAGGCATTTATGATGTGCAGCTCCGGGGCACGGCGGGCACCAAATCCATGACTGTGAACCGCCTTGGCTACCGGCAGCAGGAAACTGTCCTCCGCGCTCCAGAGCCGGGGGACAACGTCGTGCTCACTTTGGATCTCAAGCTTCAACAGGCGGTCGAGCGTGCCCTTCAAACGCCCTTGTTCGGCAGCCACACGCGGGGTGCGGCCGTGGTGCTCGAGGTGCAGACGGGTGATGTGTTGGCGATGGCTTCTGCGCCCAGTTACGAGCCGGAGAAATTCATGGGCCGCATCAAGGAGGACGAATGGGCCGCGCTGAACGATCCTGTGCAGCGGCCGTTGCTCAACCGTGCCACGCAGGAGAACTATCATCCCGGATCCATCCTCAAGATGCTCACGGGCCTGGCCGCGCTGGAGATGGAGGCGATTGATCCCCGGGCCGTCTTCAATGTGGAGGCCGACCCCACCCGGCCCGGTCGCGGTTGCATCCATGTCGGCAGCCGCAAGATCGAGGACACCGCCCCGCCCGGGCCCTACAATTTCAAGAAGGCGCTGGTCCACTCCTCCAACGCCTATTTCATCCATCATGGGCTGAAGCCCGGCGTGCTGCAGAAAATGATCATGCTGGGCGAGAAGTTTCACCTCGGCGAGCGCACCGGCATTCTGCCCCGGCAGGAAACCGCCGGCGAGTTCCCCGGTCAGGATGATCTCGTGCGCCACTGGCAGTCGGGCGACACTGCCAACCTCTGCATCGGCCAGGGCAAAGTTTCCGTGAGCCCGCTGCAAATGGCGGTGATGACCGCCGCCGTGGCCAACGGCGGAAAAGTCTTCTGGCCCCGGCTCCTGATGCGCATGGAGCCGACCGATCCTCAGTCGGGGGCCAAGGTCGCTGAACTGCCTGTCCGGTTGCGCGACGACTTGGGCGTGAAGCCGGAGAACTTGCGCCTCATCCGCGAAGCCATGCTGGCAGACGTGGAAGAGGCCGGGGGCACGGGGCGCGAGGCAGCGGTGCCCGGATTGAAAATCGGCGGCAAGACCGGGACGGCGGAGGTCGAGCGCGCCGGCAAGATGGTGGACAAGACGACTTGGTTCGCCTCCTTTGCGCCAGTGGAACAGCCGAAGTGGGCGGTCGTGGTGATGGTTGAAAGCGGGGCTTCCGGCGGCAAGACCTGCGCGCCGGTGGCGAAGAAAATTTACGAGGCGCTGGTGAAGCGCGAACGCGAGCAAGGAGCGAAAGGCCCCGCGCTGGCCTTGAACCACTGGTGATGCGCATCCATCGCCAGCCAATAAGCTGAATGCTCGCCCGCCCCAACATCGCTGAGAAGCCCGCCCGGATTGACTGGGTGCTCGTCTTCGCACTCCTGGGGCTGATGGTGCTCGGCACCATGTTTATCTACTCTGCGCGTTACGCCACCGAGGCGGGGTCCGGGGTGCCGTGGTTCAAGCAGTATCACATCAAGCAAATCTTCTACTACGCGCTGGGGCTGGGCGCGATGGTTGGCGTGTGCGTGATCCCCTATCAGACGCTGGTCCGCTGGTCGTATGTGGCTTATTGGGGGAGCATTTTTCTCCTGGTGCTGGTGCTCATCCCAGGCATTGGAGCCATGCGGTTTGGCGCGCGGCGTTGGATTGACCTGGGAGTGTTCCAGCTTCAGCCTTCGGAGATAGCCAAAATCGCCTTCATCCTCGCTTTGGGCAACTTCCTCGCCCGTCCACTTGATGAGTTGAAACTCACGGGCATCTTCTGGCGTGCCCTGGGCATGTTGGGTCTGCCGTTCGCGATAATCTTCGTCGAGCCGGACCTTGGCTCCGCGCTGGTGCTCATCCCGACCGGCTTCGTGATGATGTATGTCGCCGGCATCCCGGCGAAGTATCTGCGGCGGTTCCTCGGTGGCTCGGCGCTCATCGTGGTGCTGATCCTCGTGGATGTGCTCCTCGCGCCGCCGAACTGGCGTTTCAAGCTGGAGGACTACCAGCGCCGCCGGTTGCTGGTTTACTTTGGGATGGATTCCAAACATTTCGCTCCGCCCAACGCCACGGCGGCGGAGCTTCAGAAGGCCCGGATACAGGAGCGCAACGACTCTTACAATGTCGAACAGGCGCTCATCTCGGTCGGCTCCGGCGGGCTGACCGGGAAGGGCTGGCGGCAAGGCACCCAGAACGTATTGGGCTACCTGCCGCGCGCCGTGGCACACAACGACTTCATCTTCTCCGTCCTTGCCGAGGAGAGTGGATTCGTCGGGAGCGTGGTAGTCCTCTCGCTCTACGGGGTGGTTCTGTTCGCCGGGATCAGAATCGCCGGCCAGGCGCGCGACCGCCTGGGAAGAATGATGGCGGCGGGAGTGGTCACGCTCCTGTTCAGCCACATGTTCATCAATATCGGCATGAATATTCGTTTAATGCCTGTGACAGGTGTGCCACTGCCGCTGCTCTCCTACGGCGGGACTTCAGTGATTTGCACCCTGGTCGCCGCAGGCCTGCTCCAAAACATCTACCTGCACCGCAGGTCCTACTAACCATGAGTGATCGTTTCTCCAACCGCCGCCGCACGCACCGCTTCCGGCCTCCCGGCGGGCTCAATCCGAACGCCAAACCCGACCGCGCCGCCCTTCAGGCCCGCGCCGCCGCCAAGGGCAACGCCCCGGAAAAGCTCAGCGGCGATGAGTCCGTCTTTGCGGGTTCGCGCCACGAGCACGAAATCCGCCGTTCCGAAAACCTCGCCGCCGGCCTGCCCGCCGAAGGTGAGACCGCACCCGCGACCAAACCCGCCGGGCGTCACGACTACCGCGAGCCGAACCTCGACACCCCCGAGGAGGTCGAGGGCGAGCAGGAGGGCGACTTCAAGCCCGTCGAGGTCAAGGAACAGCCCAAGGGCATCCTGGCCACGATCAAGCACGCCGCGCAGCGGGTCGTCACCAAGGTCAGGAAGCTGATCAGGCCCGAGAAGAAGCTCCACAAGGAGGTCATCATCAACGCCGAGTCCCTGGAGACCCGTGTGGCCGTCAGCGAAGATGGCCGGCTCGAGGAGTTCACCATCGAGCGCACCACCGAGGAGCGCCTCGTCGGCAGCATCTACAAGGGCAAGATTCGCAACTTGGAAGACGGCCTGAAAGCCGCCTTCGTGGACATCGGCTTCGAGAAGAACGCCTTCCTCCACTACTGGGACATCGTCCCCAGCAGCCTCGACAGCGGTGTGGAAATCGTCGAGCGCGAGAAAAAAAGCCCGCCCAAGGAGAAGCCGCAGGACAAGCCCAAGGTCACGCAGAAGGACATCCCCAAGCTGTATCCCAAGGGCAGCGAGATCATCATCCAGGTCACCAAGGGCCCCATCGGCACCAAAGGCCCGCGTGTCACCACCCATCTCGCGTTGCCCGGCCGCTACCTCGTTCTGCTGCCCAACTCCGACCAGTCCGGCATCTCGCGCAAAATTGAGGACCACGAGGAACGCCAGCGCCTCAAGAAAATCCTGCGCGAACTCGACATTCCCGAAGGCATGGGCGTCATCATCCGCACCGCCGGTGAAGGCCAGCTCAAGCGCTACTTCATCCGCGACCTCGCCTTCCTGCTGGAAGAGTGGAAGGCCGTGCAAGAACGCATCGACAAACAGCCCTCTGCCACCTGCGTCTTCCAGGAGCCCGACCTCATCGAGCGCACCGTCCGCGACTTCCTCACGGAAGACGTCGAGCGCATCGTCATCGACGACAGCAAGCAGTTCGACCGCATCCAAGGCATGATCGGCAAGGTCTCCAAGCGCTCCATCGCCAAGGTGAAGCTCTACAACGAACCGCAGCCCGTCTTCGACCGCTTCGGCATTTCGCGGCAGCTCGAAGCCGCCTTCTCCCGGCAGGTCCACCTCAAGAGCGGCGCCTACCTCGTCGTGGACGAGACGGAAGCCTTGGTGGCCATCGACGTCAACACCGGCAGCCACAAGAGCGCCGAGAAGGACAAGGAACAGACCATCACCAAGGTCAACCTTGAGGCCGCCGAGGAAATCAGCCGCCTCCTGCGCCTCCGCAATCTGGGCGGCCTCATCGTGCTCGACTTCATCGACATGCGCCACCGCCGCGACCAGCAGAGCGTTTACCAGCGCATGAAGGACGGCCTCAAGCGCGACAAGGCCAAAACCCACATCCTGCCCATCTCCCAGCTCGGCCTGCTGGAAATGACCCGGCAGCGCCATACCGAAAGCGTGCGCTCCACCGTCTATCAGGACTGCCCTTACTGCAAAGGCCGCGCCAAGGTGAAGAGCGCCCTCACCATGAGCGTGGAGATCCAGCGCAAGCTTCAGGAGATTCTCAAGAAGCGCCCGCGCGACGAGAGCGACTTCCAGCTCCGCATCATCTCTCACCCGGCTGTGCTGGACCGCTTGCGCAAGGAGGACGAGCAGATCCTCATCGACATGGAGAAGAAATTCTTCGGCAAGCTCACCTTCCGCGGCGACCCCGCGTTCCACGCCGAGCAATACAAGGTGCTCAACGCCGTCACCAACGAGGAACTCGCCACCGCCGGCGGCTGAACCCCGCCCGCCATTCCTTCGCGCCCCGGCAAGACTGCGTCAGCGGTCGTGCCGGTTTCATTGCCGGAGTAGGCAACGGCTGGCGAAGCCATGGGAGCGCGACGTTTACGTCGCTGCACCGCCCATCGGCCATGATGCAATCGTTTCGTGATCGTCTGCTCGGACGCTGAACCTAAAAACGGCGGTAGAAGACGCGCTCCGCCTGCGCGGCGGGTTTGAGTCACGCCGTTGGGTCTGATTTTGTCGGTTCTCTCTGCCGGCGGTCACTGGTTCACCCGCTGGGAGCGGGCAAGGTGGCTCTTGGGGTGAGGAACGGCGTCAAAATTCTGACCCAGATCCGTTCCCAGCACTGGCTGGGACTCAACTGCTCCGCAGTGTTCTTGAGTCCGCTCAGGAACAGGCTCAGGTTCGTCAACAGGGCTTGGGCGTGCGCGGCTTGCGCGTGCGTGCTGGTCAGGCGCAAGGTGATCTGGCGTCCGCTCTCCACCACCCGGCCCACGGCGCACAACAACAGGGGCCGGCTCGTCACCGCTTCGCGGGGTCGTTGCGGCTCCGCGCACCGCACGAACAGACTCCACCAGTTGTAGATCAGCGCCACGTTGCGCGCCGCCACCTGGCAGCGCAGCTTGTCCTTCGTCATGAACCCGCCCCAGCCCCATTGGTTCTTCAACTCGTCATACACATTCTCCGCGTCGGCCCGCTGCCGATACAGGTCGGCGATGCTCAGGAGCTCTTCGCCCAGGTTGGTCACCAGGACTTGGTATTCATAGTCGGGCGCAGGGCCGCATTCTCTCAGCAGCGGCCAGCTCAGCTCGTGGGTGGCTTGCGGCTCCGTTCTCCGTTCCCGTTGGCGGCGCAGCACCACCACGCGGCGTTTGGCGCTCCAGCCGGTGAGCTGCAACCGGCCTTCCGCGCCTTCCCAGCGGTTGACGGCGGGTTTCCACCCGCTCTGAGCAGAGAGGGTTTGCACCAGTTGTTTGACGCCCACGCTTTGGCGCAGCCGCAAGAGATACTTCTGCTGGCGCGCTTCGCATTCGGCCAGCAGGCCTTCATGGCCGTAGCTGGAGTCTCCGCACATCAGCCACGGACGGCACTCCGCTGGCAGGCTGTCCCAGACGCGCCAGAGATTTTCCCGGCCATGCGTCGCGGCGGGTTGTTTGCCCGAACGCACTTCCACATCCAGCACCAGCCTCAAACCCCGCACGAAGAGGCTGTGATAGGCATGGCTGGGCCGGCCGGGTTTGTGCGGGTTGTAGCCGATCTCCGCGCCCTCCTGATGGCCGTAGAGGGGTTTGACCGTCGCGTCCATGTCCATGATCCAGGGCTGGCGCAAGGCGGGCAGCCAGGTCTGCCGCAACGACCCGGTTTGCCAGCGGGCGCAGGCCGCCGGTTCCGCCCCGGCAAAGGCGCGGCGCACGCTGTCTTCACTACACACCTTGCCCATGCCAAACCCCGCTGGATTGACCGTGTCAGCGCGCAAAGCGGTGACGTGGCTGTAACGGTGTTGCCCGGCCAGAATGGCCAGCGTGATTGTGCCCAAGAGATCATTGAGCGCGGGCGCGTTGTTGCTCGCAAACACCAGCGGGCAGGCCTTGACCCAGTCGTGGAACAAGCCCGCCGTGGCCAGGAACTGGCTGAAGAAAACCAACTGCCCCAAGGGCGTCACCGGCGCGTCAGCATCCCATTCCACATG
>CAMCFN010000102.1 GCA_945874145.1 Akkermansia muciniphila | reverse complement strand
CGCGCGGCGGGGCCGGTCAACGACCCTTCCTACGTGAAGGCGCTGGTGCTCAGGGACGGCTCCACCACCGTCGTGCTCGTCACGGTGGACGCGGTGGCCATCGGCGGCATCGGACGGATTGGGAATGATTACCTCGGCAAGGTGCGCGCGGAGTTGCAGCGGGAGCTGGACATCCCGCCCGCGAGCGTGCTCGTCAACGCCAGCCATTGCCACAGCGTCGTGCGCGCGGACACGGACGCGCTCACGGTGCAGGCGGTAAAGGAGGCGGCGAAGAATTTGGTGCCCGTGCGCGCCGGGGCCGGGCGCGGGCGCGAGGACCGCATCATGGAGAACCGCCGGCTCAAGCTGAAGGACGGCAGCGAGCTGGACCTCCGCCGCGCTTACGCGACGCCGCGCGACGACGACGTGGCGGGCGTCGGCCCCGTGGACGCGGAGATTGGCCTGCTGCGCCTCGACCGCGCGGATGGCCGGCCCTTCGCGCTGGTTTACAACTTCGCCTGTCATCCCATCCACGGCGTGCCCGCCGGCGGGAACACGGCGGATTTCCCCGGCTTCGCCTCCAAGGTCATTGAGGAGAATTTCGGCGAGGGCGTGATGGCCTTCTTCGTGCAGGGCTGCGCGGGCGACATCAACCCGTCGCTCTACAAGGCCACGCAGCACCCGCACGACGCGGAGGCCTACGGAAATATGCTCGGCCTGAGCGCGCTGCGGGCGGCGCGCGGCATCAGGACGGGCGACGCCAGCCCGCTGCGCGTCGTGCGCGAAGCGGTGTCGCTGCCGCGTGCTGCTGACTATGAGAAGCGCATCGCGGCGATTGAGGCGGAGCAGGCGCGGCTGTTGAAGTCCTTCCGAGGCACGAGCCTGAACTTCAAGACGTTCCTCCCGCTGTTCCTGCAGCACAAGCTCTCGCCCGACTTCCCCGCGTATCACAACTACGGCTATTTCCACGAGAAGGCGCAGGGCCGCGAGGCCTTGGCGAAGCTCGACGCGGAGAACCGCGCGAACATCGAGGCCTACCTGCAAAACATCCAGACGATGGAGCGGTTGCAGCATTTGCAGGTGAACCTCGCGCTGCTCAAGATGCACCAGGCCAAAGCCGTCGCCGCCGGGAACGCCGCGCTGGAGACCGAGATGTCCGGCCTGCGCGTGGGCGACTTCACGATGGTCACGTTCCCCGGCGAGCTGACGGTGGAGCTGGGCCTCGCGGTGAAGAAGCGCGCGCCGGGCAAGTTCACGTTCGTCGCGGGCTACACCAACGGCTACCTCTTCTACCTGCCCACCGAGGCGCAGCGGAAGAACACCGGCTACGCGCAGGAGGACTGCGACTGCCTCGTGGCCCCCGAGTGGCGGAGGATTTTTGACCAGAGGACGGATGCAGTGCTGAAGCGGTTGGTGGAATGAAGAAGGGATTCCCATTGCAGTGGAGCGCGGACGCCTACGTCCGCAGCCAACCGCCTTGCAGGAGACAAGTTGCTGCGGACGTGGGCGTCCGCGCTCGATTCGCAATCGGCTGGAGCTTCACGTTGCTCCTACTGCTCTCGTTGTCCGTCAACGCGCTTACGCCCAGCGAGGAGGCGCTACGAAAAGTTCTAGGTGAAGTCACGCCGGAGCCGATTCCGCTGTGGACTGGCCAGCCGCCGAGGTTTCTCACCAACGCTCCGCCTGAGACCGTGGATGAGCACGCGCGCATCAAGGGCGTCTCCGTGCCGAGCTTGAGCGTGTATTTGCCGCCGAAGGACAAGCGCACGGGCATGGCCATCATCGTGTGCGCGGGCGGCGGTTACGGCGGCTTAGACTGGCGGACGCACGTCCACTTCGCGGCGGAGGTGTTCCTGCCCAAGGGCGTCGCGGTCATCGGCCTCAAGTATCGCACGCGCCCGCCGCACTTGGGGGACAACGCGAGCATCCAAGCGCTCACCTTGCTCGACGCGCAACGCGCCGTGCGGCTGGTGCGGCATCGCGCGGCGGAGTGGGGCATTGACCCGAGGAAGGTCGGCGTCGCTGGCTACTCGGCGGGCGCGAACCTCGCAATGAACCTCGCGGCGAACTTCGACGCCGGCCAGCCGCAGGCCCCGGACCCGGTCGAGCGGTTGAGCTGTCGGCCAGACTTCGCGGTCGGGCTGGGGACGTGGCATTGGCGCAAGCCGGAGAACCCGTTCAAGTTCCCGCCCAACGCGCCGCCGGTCTATCTCGTCCACGCCACCACGGACAAGCCGGTCGAGATTGCGCAGAACATCGTGGCGGACTTGAAGAAGCTCGGCGTGCCGGCACGGCTGGACCTGTTCGAGGAAGGCGGACACGGCGTGGGCAACTTGATTCCGCAGCGGGTGAAGCACGGATTTCCGCCGGCGAAGTGGCCGGACTTGCTCTTGGAATGGCTCGCCACGCAGCCGAAACCTGCGACATCG
Organism: Akkermansia muciniphila; assembly: GCA_945874145.1. GTDB lineage: Bacteria > Verrucomicrobiota > Verrucomicrobiia > Limisphaerales > SXTU01 > SXTU01. The sequence goes on along the minus strand of CAMCFN010000102.1, from coordinate 9,025 downwards.
TCTCCCTGAGTTTATGTTCGACGAATGCAAGAACCCCTACGGCCAAAGGCTACCGAGGCACACGAACGTCGCTCGGCAACGGCGCCTGGCACAGCTTCCGTTCGCGGCGCTGCTCATTTGGGCCGCCTCACTCAGCGCGGCTGAACCCGCTGCCGCCCCGGCGAAGGGAACCGTGTCCCCAGCCGCCATGCCGCTCCTCAAGCAAGCCGTCCAGGCCGCCGGCGGGGAGGCCAATCTGCTGCGTTACTTCACCTTCAAGGACCGCGTGCTGATTGGGGACAAGGACACGGGCTTCGGTTCCAAGCGCGAGAGCGTGATGGACGCGCCGCAGCACTGGTGGCTCAAGTCGCCCGGCGGCTACACCGAGCGCAAGGACGAACCCGCCGTCTTCCTCGTCTGGGCGTGGACGCTGCGCGCGCTGACCGACCCGGCTTCCACCATCGAGACCGTGCCGGAAGTGAAGGACGGCGAGGCCGAACTCTGGGGGCTGCGCGTGAGCGGCAACGTGAAGCCCGCGATGGAGCTCTACTTCAGAAAGGACAGTCACTTGCTGGCGCGCATTGACTGGCGCAACGACCTTCACCGCTTCTCGGATTGGAAGACCCTGCCCACGGGCACGAAGTATCCTGCGCGTGTCGTCGGGCACAAAAAGGGCACCGACAAGATTTGGTATTTCGACGAAGTGACCGAAGTCACACCGTTGAAAGAGTTGCCGGAGAAACTCCAGCCCGCGAAACCTTGACCATGAACGACGACCTCAACGACCTGTATCAGGAAGTCATCCTGGAACACGCGAAAAGCCCGCGAAACTTCAAGGTGCTGCCCGACGCCAACCGCGTCGCCCACGGCACCAACCCGCTCTGCGGCGACAACTACACCGTCTATCTCGTCATGGACGGCGACGTGGTGAAAGACGCGAGCTTCCAAGGCTCCGGCTGCGCCATCTCGAAGGCGTCGGCGTCGCTGCTCACCAGCACCATCAAGGGCAAGACGCGCGCGGAGGTGGAGGCGCTCTACGGCAAGGTGCATGACATGGTCACCACCGGCCACGCGGACGACAGCATGGGCAAGCTCGCGGCGTTCGCGGGCGTGCACAAGTTCCCGGCGCGCGTGAAGTGCGCCATCCTCTCCTGGCACGCGGCCAAGGCGGCGGTGGCCGGCGGCGGGACGGTTAGCACGGAGACCGAAGAACCCAAGCCTTGAACGATTTGATTCAAATGCAAACGTCCAACGCTCAACTTTCAACGCTCAACGTCCAAAGCGGACTGCGGTCGTTTCGGCCAGGTCAATGTTGGATGTTGAGCGTTGGACGTTGAACGTATTCCCATTCCCATCATGCACTCCTACGAAACCGTCACTCTCACCCGCGACGTGGATGCCACGCGCATTCCCTCCGGCGACAAGGGCTTCATCCCCAAGGACACCGAGGTCACCATCACGCAGGTGCTCGGCGGCGCTTACACCGTGCAGTTCATCGGCGGCCTCGCGCGTATCGAGGGCAAGGACGCCGACGCGCTGGGCAAGGTGCCCGTGGCCGCCCCGGTGGCTAGCGCCACGCCCGCGCCCGCCGGTCCGGTTACGAAAGAGGCGCTCGTCGAGCAGGTCTGGACCGCGCTGCGCACCTGTTACGACCCGGAAATCCCCGTCAACATCGCCGACCTCGGCCTCATCTACACCTGCGACCTCACCGAGCTGGGCACCAACAGCTACAAAGTGGACGTGAAGATGACGCTCACCGCGCCCGGTTGCGGCATGGGCCCGGTGCTCGTGCAGGACGTGCAGAACAAGCTCCTCTGCCTCGAAGGCATTGACGACGTGGCCGTGGAGCTAGTCTGGGACCCGCCGTGGAACCAGGGCCTGATGACCGAGGCGGCGAAGCTCCAACTGGGGCTGATGTGAGTGGCGAACCCCGAATGGACACGAATGAACACTAATCAGCCAAGCGCCGACAGGAGCGCGGCCTTCAGGCCGCTTCAACTCGCCTTGGTCCGACGTGCCCAAGCGGTTCGAGAACTTTTCTCAACACGGAAGATGAAGCGGCCTGAAGGCCGCGCTCCCTCCGCCTTCATGTCCATTTGTGTCCATTAGTGGTTTATGTCTTCTTCAACTCCAGATTGGTCCGCGCTCCGCCGCGACTTCCCCATCCTCGACCAACAAGTCCACGGGCATCCGCTCGTTTACTTCGACAATGCCGCTACCTCGCAGAAGCCGCGCGCGGTGATTGAGGCCCTCGTGCGCTACTACGAGCGCGACAACGCCAACGTCCACCGCGGCATCCACGAGTTGAGCAACCGCTCGACCAACGCCTTCGAGGCGGCGCGCGAGCGGACGCGGAAGTTCCTCAACGCCCGCAGCACGGAGGAAATCATCTTCACGCGCGGCACCACCGAGGGCATCAACCTCGTCGCCAACGCGTGGGGCGGAAAGTTCATCAAGGCCGACGACGTCATCCTGCTCACCGAGATGGAGCACCACAGCAACATCGTGCCGTGGCAGATGCTGGCCGAGCGCACCGGCGCGAAGCTCCGCTACGTGCCCATCACCGGCGACGAGGGGCTGCTGGACTTGGACAAGCTGGAGTCGCTCCTCACGCCCGAGGTGAAGCTCTTCGCGATGGTTCACATCTCGAACGCCCTCGGCACGCTCAACCCCGTCGCCGACCTCTGCGCCCGCGCGCGGCGGCTCGGCATCACGACGCTCGTGGACGGCGCGCAAAGCGCGGGCCACATGATGGTGGACGTGCAAGCCATCGGGTGCGACTTCTACGCCTTCAGCGGTCACAAGATTTGCGGCCCGACCGGCATTGGCGCGCTCTACGGTCGCAAGGAGGTTTTGGAGAACACGCCTCCGTGGCACGGTGGCGGCGAGATGATTGCCACGGTGGACTACTTCAAGAGCACTTGGAACACGCTCCCGCACAAGTTCGAGGCCGGCACGCCGGACATCTCCGGCCCCATCGGCCTGCACGCGGCGCTGGACTACCTCGACGCCGTCGGCCGCGAAAACATCTTCCGCCACGACCTCGAACTCGCGACCTACGCCTACCAGCAACTGAGCGAGCTGAAAGGCGTGCGCCTCTTCGGCCCCAAGGGCGAGCGCGGCGGCCTCGTGAGCTTCCTGCTCGACGACGTCCACGCGCACGACGTGGTGACCATCGCCGACCGCTACGGCGTGGCCTTGCGCGGCGGGCACCACTGCACCCAGCCGCTGATGAAGAAGCTCGGCGTCCCCTCCACCGCCCGCGCCAGCTTTTACTTCTACAACACCAAGGCCGAAGTGGACCGCTTCATCGAGGTGGTGAAGGAGATACAGAAGTTCTTCGGGGTGTGAACGGGTGGCGGCAGGCGTCCCGCCTGCCGTAGAGGGCGGCAGCTTGCCGCCCGAGCCGGGCCACGAAACTCCGAAAGCACTCGACGCCCCACACTTTTGTTCCGCCAGGCGGGACGCCTGCCGCTACACCATCACGAACAGCAGGCTTAGCGCGGCCAATCCAAAGAGCCACATGCCCCAGGTTCGCAGTTTTGCCTCGCGGCGGGCCAGCAGCACGAAGCCGCCGAAGAGCCAGCCGGCCCAGAGAGCTAGGCCAAAGTAACGGAGCCAATCCGGCAGCCAGCCTTCGTAGGAATCGCCCCAGAGATGCAGCCGATAGGCACGGCGCGAAGCTAGCAGCAGGCCGATTGCAGCGATCCAAATGCTCGCGACAAGCGTCCAGCGCACCACGCCACGCACGCGCTCAGCCCACCACTTCCACACGGTGGCCAGCGCGATGGACCAGGCGGCCAAGGCTGGCAGCAAACCGCACAACAGGGCCGCCGTGATTACGTCCGACCACATGTTGACATCGGGGGCGATGACCTCCAACACGAACACCGGCCAGATGGTCAGAGCAAGCAACCAGCCGATGCCGACCAACGCCAGGCCCGCAGCGAGGTAGCCGCGCGCCGGGTTCCAAGCTGCTGCCAATCGACCAGCGCGCACGAAGCGCCGCAGGGCGGGAAAGAGATAAGCCACGCCCAGAACTGGCACGCAGGAAAGCCAGCCATAGGCGAAGCAGCGCAACGAATCTTCGATCACCTCAACCCGCTGGGCGGCCGATCCCAGCGGCGGGTTGGGAGCGTCCAGTGCGGCGGCGGGTTGGGCTTCGGCGGGGCTCACGGCAGGGCAGGCTTGGGCGGCGCTTCGAACTTCTTCAACTGCCGTTCCTCCACCAAGCGCAGCTCGCGCTTGAGCGAGTTGAGCGTGACTTGGTTGCTCTGGAAGCACACGAACATGATGCCCAGCAACGCCAGCACCAGGATCGTGGCGGAGCCGCGCTCACGCAGTCGGTAGGCGCTGTCGGTTCGCGCGGTGGAGGAAAGTTTCATGGCGCGTTGGTCCGTGGCACAACGGCGAGAAAGGTGAACAGCGGCTTGGTCTGCTTGCTGTCCTTCGACGGCAATTCCACCTCCCACCGCCAAGCGGTCACGTGAGCGCGGGCATCAGGCTCCATGCGGGATGACTTCACGACGGCATGCACTGGTGTCCACGCGGCACTGGCGTGTTCCTGCCGCCAGACGCCGGACTTGAAGACGGTGTAAACCGTCAGGTTTGTCCCCCGTGGAATGGTCAGCCAAGCTTGGTTGTGCGTCACGCGCACGTGGAGCGGGGCCGTCGCGCTGCGCACATCATCGCGCCAGCGTTCGCCAGCGTGCAGCGTGCGGGTGATCTCATCGGCGTGGCGGCGCAGTTGATCCGAGCTTTCCCGGCTCTGGAAGAAGACCTGCATGGACAACGCCATGACCACCGCGAGGAGGCTCATGTAAACCAAGCACTCGATGAGGGAGAACGCGCCGGAATGACGCGGCCCTGCGCGGCCACACCAAGCTTCACTGCGGCGGCAAAAGTCAGTTGGCTGCGGAAGGTTCATCGTGCCACCGCCTCGCGCTCGCATTTGCCGCCGTTGCCCCCTTGTTCAGGAGCCCACTCCAGCCGCAGCGTCCGGCCAGTGCGAGTGAGCATGAACTTCCCCGGCGGCAGGTTCTTGGCCGCACCCGCCTTCACGGGATACGCCTGCGTGCCCTCCGGCCAGGCACGCCATTCGCCCGCGACGAGGATTTCCATCTCGCCGTCCACCAGTTCCATCGCCACCGCGCGCTGGTAGTGCGAGCGGAGCATCCGTTGCTCGGAGAGCACGCTCGCCCCCAGTGGAATCATCGCCGCGCCGATCAAGGCCATGGCCACCAGCAGGTCCGCCTGCAACGCCCCGCGCTGGCGGGAACGAGGAAATAATTTCAGGTTCAGGTTCATCGTTCACCATTCGCCCGCCACGGCGATCAGGGAGACCAGCATCTGCATCGTGCCGGTGCAGAGCAGCGCCACCAGCAGGCCATTGGCCAGCACGAAAGCCGTGCTGAGCAGGTGCGCGGCGGCCTGCTCTTCTTGAAACGCTTTCGCGTCCAGTGCGGCCAGCCAGCCTGCCAGTGCGGCCTGAAAACCAGTTGGTGCCGACAGTGGCTGGCCAGCGGCTCCAGCAAATGCGATCCCCTGCGCATGGGCGGCCGTGTCCAAGCGCCAGCGCAGTTCGCCGCCATCGGCGATGAGCGCGAGGGCATCGGGCAGCTTCGTGCCCCGCTGCAGCGCCTCGGCCACGCGGAGGGCACGTTGCTGGATGTAGTGATTCGCCGTGCTTTCCCCAGCCAGTCGGACGGCGCGTTCCTCGGCAAATCGCAAATCAAGCAACTGCGCCAGCACCCGGACGAAATCGCGTTGAAGCCGGTGGCGTCTCCACGGCAGTTGGAGGGCCACCCAATCCGGCACCCGTTGCACCCAGCCGCACTTCCTCACCAGCCAATCGCCCAGCCCCGGCAACAGCAGCGGCGTCCACAGCCACACTCGGGGGCCCGCCATATGGCTCACCGCGCCCACCAAGATGGGCAGTCCAAACGCCAAAAACACCACCGGCCAGAGCCAGGCAAACTGGTCGATGGCGAAGGCCATAGCACTCATGTCCGCGCCCATGTCTTCACCGATCATCTGAAACTTCGGCCAGACCACCACCCGGATGAGTGTGAACAGCAAGAACTGCAACGGTAGGATGCCAAACAGGATCACCAGCATCCGTCCCTGCGCGGCATGCACGGCTGAACTCGCATCGCGCAAGCGTTCCCGGCAGGCCGGCAGCACGGCGGGCAGCTGGCCAGTCTCGCGGCCCATGCGCAGCAGCGCGGTGATCTGCGGGGGCAGCAGGCGGGGCACCTTGGTCAAGGCTTCGTCCAACGACACCCCCTGCTCCAGCCAGGCCGCCAGCAGATGGAACCGCACGCCGAGCGAGGATTCCTTCGCACGCGACACCCGCACCAAAAACCGCTCCACACTCCCGGCCCGCACGCCTTCTTCCACGAGGCTGAGGAACAACCGCGCCCGCTCCGCCCGTCGAAACGGCAGGCTCAACAGAAAGTAGAAGAGGTAAAATGCGGCACCAGAAACGCCCAACCAGACCAGCAATTTCAGCACCGCGCCGGCCTGCACCGCCAGCCGCCCCTCCTCCAAAATGTTGAGCAGGGCGAGGACAATGCCCAACCCAACGGCCAGTCCGACACCCAGCGGTTTGAGGCGCGGCATCATGTGGTAGCGACCTTATCCCCGGCCCGACGCTGCTTGAGCCTCGACCGTGGCGCGCAAGAGTAGCGGTGCGTGCTTCGTTTCATCATGAGCCAGCCAGGGCATCCATCAGCCGGGTGAACGCAATGAGCGGACCCAGAAATTGTGTCAGCATCAGGCCCCCGAGCATCAGCACGGCCACCGGCAGCGCGGCGTTGAGCAGCATCTCGGCGCGGGCGGTGGCCCGGGCCTGATACGTCTCGGAGGCCCGGGCAAAGCCCCGCGCCAAGTCGTCACCCGCCTCGGCCAGCAGCACCCGGAACAGCGGCGGGAAGCGGCTGGCTTCCGCGATGAACTCGGACGGCTTTGCCTGTCCGGCCGCGAGCGCCCGCTGCCAGTCCGCCAGCTCCGCACTTACCGGCGATCCGGTTTCCAGTTTTTCCGTCAGCGCGATGGCCTCCTGCAACGAGCAGCCATGCCGGAGCAGCAGTTGAAACGCTCCGGCAATCCGTGCAAAGGAAGCCTCGCGGAACGGCGGCAGGCTCCACTGCGCCCAGCGCCGCAACTTAGGCACCGTCAACACCGCCAACACCACAGCGCCGATCAGCCCAATCACCGCCACCGGCAACCAGATGAACCCGGCGGTAACTGGCTCGCCGACATCGGGCCAGAGCCGCAGGATCCCATTCGGGCCGGTCGTCAGCGCCGAGAGGCCCAGCGCCAGCCCCACCGACACCACGCTCATGCAGGCCAGCACAATGAGGGGATACACCATCAGCCCGCGCAGCCGGGTCCAGAGCGTGTCCATGCGGCTGTAATAATCCGCCACCATCACGAGCACGCCAGGCAGGTCGCCAGACTTCACCCCCACGACCAGCATGCGCTGGTAAAGCTCGGGGAGTTTACGGCGGGCGAGGCCCTCGGCGAGGGGCGTGCCTTGCGCAAGATCCGCTTCGAGAGCCGAGAGTTCGGCCCGGAGATCACCGTGGGCAAGGCTGGCGCAGAGCTGGCGCAACGCACCTTCAAGCGGGAGGCCGCTCTTGATCATCCCCGCCAACTGGTGGTTCACGAAGGCGAATTCGTCGAGTTTCATGGGCAAAGGGGAAAGGAGATTTTATGCGGCGTGGAGAACACGGCCACCCTGCCCTGCGGCCTTGCCGAAAGCAGCCTGCGCGATGTTTGACCCACGTTCATGTGTGGCTTGAAAGCAAGGTTCAGGAGCCCAAGGCGCGGTGGAGTTCGGCGGTGTTTGTAAGCTTTTCGGCCACGAGCGCAAGCGCGCTGGCGCTCAAGTCTTCGCCCGAGGGCGAGATCGCGGATGGCCCCTGCTCGCGCAACTTGGCGCGGAGGGCATCCGTAACCCGCAGATATTCGGCGACCGGCAGGCGGCCTCGATAACCCGTGCGGAGGCAATGCCCGCAACCAGCCCCGGCACACGCAGCGCACACGCGGCGCAGGAGCCGTTGGTTCAGCACCAGTGAAGTGGCAGCGGCCACCGTGGATTTGTCCGGCACCATCACGAACAAGCGCTCAAAGACCCCGCGACAAGAGCCGGCGTGCAGCGTCGCAATCACTTGATGCCCCGTCAGCGCCGTGCGGACGGCTAAGGTCGCCGTCTCGTCGTCCCGAATCTCGCCGAGCACCAGCACCTGCGGATCCTGCCGGAGGAGGTGCCGCGCGGCGGTGGCATAGCCGAGTCCACGCGCCTCGTTAATCTCGGTTTGCATCACCCCGGGCAGCACCTGCTCGACCGGGTCTTCGACCGTGATGATGTGCCGTCCCCCCAGCGACAAGAGCTTGCGCAGGCAGGCATAAATCGTCGTGGTCTTGCCACTGCCGGCCGGACCGGTGAGCAGCAACAGCCCGGCCGGCTGGAGGAGAAACTGTTCCAAAGCCGTGAGCACCTCCGCCGGAAGGCCAAGTTGCGCAAGCGCCGGCGGGGGGATTTGCGTGAAGAGACGCAGCACAATCTTTTCCCCCGTCACCGTTGGATACGTGGCCACGCGAACCTCGTTCTGCGAACCGAGTTCCGCCCGTTCAATGCGACCGTCCTGCGGCAGCGAATCCTGCCAAGTCTGGAGCCGGGCGAGATATTTGATGCGACCAAAGACCCGCTCCGCGAGCCCGGCTGGCAGCGTGAGCACGGGGGCCAGCAAACCGTCCAGCCGGAAACTCACCTCCGCACTGCGATCCGTGGCGGTCTGGAGATGAATGTCGCTCGCGCCCGCCGCCTCCGCGCGCCGCACCAAATCGGACACCACGGACGGTGCATCAGTTGCGACGGGAGGTGTAGCCATTGGAGGCGGACACCTTGACGGAAAGCGAGCGGGCTGACAATTCAGGAGACACCCCGCAGCGAAAAAGTGCTTTCTCACCTGACAAGAGCGAGGCTTTTTGCTAGAGCTTTCCTTGAAAGTGGAAAGGGAAACCTCCTGACTTCTTAGTT
>CAMCFN010000101.1 GCA_945874145.1 Akkermansia muciniphila | reverse complement strand
TTGCGAACGAGACGCTCTACCAACTGAGCTACGACCCCGCACCAATTTCGGGCGCGATTATGCGAAGGGTCTTCCAGCGGGCAAGACTTTAGTTCAGTTCGCCTTTCGCCCCCATGCAGATGGACGAGTCACTTGCCCTGGTTCGCCGCGATGGCGAAGAGGTGCTTTTCCCCGCGCAACAGGAGGTTTCCGGCCACCGGCACGGGGGAGGCGATGACGCGTTCGCCCATGTTGTTCTCGGCCAGCACTTCGAATTTTCCGTCCGCACGGGCGACGAAGACAATTCCGTCTTCGCGTGCGGCGTAGAGTTTTCCGTCCGCGAAGCTGGGCGAGGAATAGTAGTTCGCGCCGCTCTTTGGCAACGTGCCGGTCCAGAGGGTCTTGCCGGTCTTGGGATCCACGCACTCCACCTCGCCGCGATCACGGACCAGATAGACGCGGCCGCCGTGTTCCACGGGCGTCGGCACGAACGTCCCGGTGTCCTTCCGCTCCCAAACGCGATGGGAAGCGGTCACATTGCCGCTGCCTCCCAGCTTGATCCCATGCAGACGGCTGCCACGGCCGTAGGGCACCACGGCGATGTCGCCGGCCAGCACGAAAGATGAGACGGCGACCCAGTTCCGCTGGCCGTCGGGGTTGAAGTCGCCGGCGGACCAAAGGAGCCGGCCATCGGTGGCGGCGTGGGCGGTGAGATGTTCCGCACCCCAGACTACGAGCGCTTCCTGGCCGGCGTGCTGGGTCAGGATTGGCGTGGCGTAGCTGTGGTCGCACTCGGCCGGCGTCTTGTAGTTGCGGGCGATTTTCCAGCGCTGTTCACCGGTCGCCTGATCGAACGCTGCCATCCAGCCTTCGCCCGTGTGCATCAACGTCACTATCACATCGCGCTCGGTCAGCACCGGCGAGGTGCCGTAGTCCCAGTAGAGGTTGTCCTTGCCGAAACGCTCGGTGAGGTTCGCCTGCCACAGAATCTTTCCGGCCAGATCTGTTGCCACCAGGTTGCCGCTCTTGAAGTAGGCGAACACGCGGCGGCCGTCGGTGACGGGCGAGGAGTTGCTGCCCGAACCGTTGCGATGCTTGCCGGGCTTCTCCGCGCCGAGGGCCGTTTGCCAGAGCGGTTTGCCTGCCCAATCGAATGCCAGCAGCGCGTCTTTGCCCTCGACGGGTGCGGTGAGAAAGATGCGCCGGTCCCAGACGATCGGCGTGGAGCAGCCCTTGCCCGGCAGCGGGGTTTTCCAGCGCCAACCGGAGTCGGCGTCCCACTTCACCGGGTAGGTGCCGCTGATGGCGCTGCCGTTGTCCTGTGGGCCGCGCCAGCGGGGCCAGTTGTCATCGGCGGCGAGCAGCGGCAAGGCGGCGAGCGTGAGCAGGGCGAGGGCGAGGCGCATAGTGGCACGTATGGACGGCGGGGCGGGGCAGGGCATTCTGACGCCCTGGCCGCGCGAAGACAGTTGGCCGGGCCGGGCGGGCTTGCTAGCTTCACTCCGTCACCGGCCCACCCGAAGTGTGCCGCCCATCATCCAAGCATCATGTCGCAAGCCATCATTGACCCCGCGGAGGTGCGGCGCTTCGCCGAGGAGCTGCGCCGCTTCAACACCGATGTCGCCGAGCGCACGGCGCAGTTGCAGGCCCGCTTCGCCGCGCTGGGCGACACTTGGCAGGATCAGGAGCAGGCGAAATTTGCCGAGGAGTTCAAGCAGACCATGAAGGCGCTCAAGAAGTTCGTCGAGGTCTCCAACCAGCACGGGCCGTTCCTGCTGCGCAAGGCCCAGCGCATCGAGGAGTATCTCAACCAGCGCTGATCATGCCCGAGCAGGCCCGCATCACGTCCGTCGAGGCCATCCAGGCCTTCCGCACGGATCTGCTCGTGTATCTTGAAAAGGCGCGCGGCGTGGTGGACGAGGTCAGCGAGGAGGTCAGCCGCACGCGGTCGTGGCTACAGGACGATCGCAGCTCGCATTGGGCGCAGCAAATCCGGCGGCGCACGCTCGTGCTGGAGCAAGCCCAGGCCGAACTCTTCAGTGCGCGCCTCAGCAACGATCATCAAAACCTCCAGCTCCAGCAAATGGCCGTGCGGCGCGCCAAGCTCGCCTTGGAGGAAGCCGAGGCAAAAGTGAAAACCACCAAGCACTGGCTGCGCGAGTATCCCGCGCAGGTCGAGCCGCTCGCCCGTCACGCGGATCTGCTCCGCCACACGCTGGTCAGTGACATGGGTAAGGCCGTCGAGTCCCTGACGCAGACCATCGCCGCGCTCGATGCCTACGCAGAGTTGAAGGCCCCCGTCGCGGAACCGCCGGCCGCCCCGGCTGCCGAATGAAGCCCCGCGCGCCGCGCTTTCCCCATGAACCTCAACTCCACCCGCACGCGTATTACGGCGCTGACCAAACAACTGGCGGTCCGCTGGCAGGAGACGCGCGAGCACTGGCAGGACGCCAAGGGCACCGAGTTCGAGAAGCGCTACCTCGAGGAGTTGTTCAGCCGCGCCAACACGGCCGCCGCCAGCATCGAAGATCTGGACAAGGTGTTCACCAAACTTCGCCGCGATTGTGAGTAAGCTCGCCTCCCCTCCGGAAATTCTCGACCTGCTCCGCCAACTGCGGGACTCGGTCCGCCTCTTCGTGACCCGCGAGGAGCAGCTCCAGCGCGAGCACCAGACGCAGGAGACGCGGCTCGGGCAGCGGTGCGAGGCGGTGCTGGCCCAGCGCTCCGCGCAGCTACACGTCGATCTGGCTGAGCTGGAAGCAGTCCACGCCACCGAGCGCGCCCGGCTCGCCGCCCGCTGGGATGCGCGGCTCGCCCGGCTCCAGCGCGCTCACCGCGATGTGTTGCGGGTCCATCTGACGCGTCTTGAGGAGAGGGAGAACCAGCGCAAGTTCGATCTGCAACGGGAGCTGCTGGCCGCCCAACGCCAGCGGGAGGCGGCGCTTAAAGCCACGAGCACCACGCACGCGGAGTTCACCGCGCAGCTCAAGGCCGCGCAGCAATCCCTCGCCGATTTGGAAAGTCGTGCCCGTTCCGCCCTGCGTGGTTATGCGGGCTGGCGGCAGCGTTTGGAGGCCAGTCTTGCCACCGCTCCCACGCCCGCTCCGGGCGAGGCCGATGAGTCGCTCGCCGCCTTGCAACAGCGCCTGACGGCGACGGCGTTGGAGGAGGAGCGCGTGCGTAGCACCGGTCTGCCGATGGCCTTCAGTTATTTCCCCGTCTGGCTGTGGTGCGTGGTGGTGCTGGGGTTGGTGGGTGTTCTTTGGGCGGTGCCGGTGCCTGGCCTGCCGCGCCTCAATCTTACCTTCGCCGGTGCTGCGGCCGGAGCCGGGCTGGCGGTGGTCGGGCTCTTGTATTTGACCGGCTGGCTGTCGGCGGGCGGGGCGGTGAAGACGCTCATCCAGTTGCTTGGGGAGTGCCGCCAACTGTCCGTCGATGGCGAGCAGCAAGCCAAGGAATGCCGGCAGGCCGAGGAGCAGCAGGTCGAAGCCGCAGCCGTGGCCGCCGGGCAGCGCCATGAAGAAGGTTGGAACACGGCCCTTGCAGAAACGGAGACCGCCAAGGCTGAAGCCAAACGGGTGATGGAAGTCCGATTGCAGCGGGCCATGCAGCGCTTTGAGTGGTGCCGGCATCGGGCCTGCTACGCATTCGAGGGTGTCGCTGGTGTGCAACTCACCGCCGCCCGTGGTCGCGTGGGAGATGAACTGGCAGACCTCGCCGCCAGCAACGAGGTGAACACGCTTACCGTGGCCAACCAGCGCGAGATGGCCTGGCAGGCGTTCGCAGCCGATTGGCGTGCGGCGATCGAACCGGTTTACGGCGCCTTGGGGACGGCGCAGCGCGCGGCGGCCACCCGCTTCCCCGATTGGGCACCTGCCTTCGCCCGGGACTGGACGCCGCCGGCGGAGTTCGCCCATGCGGCACAGTTTGCGCGGCTGGAGGTTGACGTGGCGCGGCTCGCCGGGGTGCCGCCGCGCGCTTCCCGGTTGGCCTTGCCCGGTCCGGGAAATTTCTCCGTGCCCGTGGCGCTGACCTTGCCGCGACTGGGCTCGCTGCTGATTGAGACCAAAGGCGAAGGCCGTGAGCAGGCCATCGGCGCGCTGAACGACGCCGTGTTGCGGATGCTGGCCGCTTCGCCGCCGGGCCGCTTGAGCTTCACGCTGGTGGACCCTGTCGAGCTCGGTCGCAGTTTTTCCGGGCTGATGCACCTAGCGGACTACGACGAGCGGCTGATCAACAACCGCATCTGGACGCAGCCCGCGCAGATAGAACAGCAGCTTGCCACTCTCAACGACCACATCGAGAAGGTCTCGCAGATGTATCTGCGCAATGAGTTCGCCACCATCGCGGACTACAATGCGCAGGCGGGGCGAATCGCCGAGCGCTACCACTTCCTCGTGGTCGCGGATTTCCCGGCCAACTTCTCGGAGACGGCGGTGCGGCGGCTCATGAGCATTGCCGCCAGCGGCGCGCGGTGCGGGGTTCACACGTTGCTTCACTGGGATCAGCGCAAGCCCGTGCCGCAGGAGTTCACGCCCGAGGAACTCCGCGCGGGCAGCGTCTGCGTGCGCCGGGAGGGCAATGCCTTCGTCCTCGGCGGTGAAGTGATGCCCGGCGTGTCGCTCGCGCTCGAAGCCGTGCCGGTGCCCGAGGTGGCCACGGAGTTGTTGCACAAGGTGGGCCAGGCCAGCGTGGATTCCAACCGCGTCCAGGTGCCGTTCTCCGACATCGCGCCCGCGTCCGACGCGGCGTGGACGCTGGACACCGGGGACGAGCTGCGCGTGCCCATCGGCCGCACCGGCGCGACGAAGCTGCAATACCTCTGCCTGGGCAAGGGCACGCGCCAGCACGCGCTGGTCGCGGGCAAGACCGGCTCCGGCAAATCCACGCTCTTCCACGTCATCATCACGGACCTGGCGATGTGGTGCAGCCCCGAGCAGGTGGAGTTCTACCTCGTGGACTTCAAGAAGGGCGTTGAGTTCCGCTGTTACGCGGCGCACCGGCTGCCGCATGCGCGCGTGGTGGCCATCGAGAGCGACCGCGAGTTCGGCCTGAGCGTGCTGGAGCGGTTGGACGAGGAATTGAAGCGGCGTGGGGAAATGTTCCGCAAGGTCGGCGCGCAGGACTTGCCGGGCTACCGGCGCGCGAGCGGTGCGTCGCTACCGCGCACGCTGCTGCTGATCGACGAGTTCCAGGAGTTCTTCGTGGCGGACGACCGCGTGGCGCAGGGTGCGGCGTTGTTGCTGGACCGCATCGTGCGACAGGGCCGGGCGTTCGGCATCCACGTCATCCTTGGCTCGCAGACGCTGGGCGGCGCTTACTCGCTGGCACGGGCGACGCTCGGGCAGATGGTCGTGCGCATCGCGCTCCAGTGCAACGAGGCCGACGCCGCGCTCATCATGGACGATAGCAATCCCGCGCCGCGCCTGCTCTCGCGCCCGGGTGAGGCGATTTACAACGACACGGCGGGCAGCGTGGAGGGCAACAGCCCCTTCCAGACCGTGTGGATTGGCGATGAGGAGCGCGACCAGTGGCTGGAGAAGATCAACTCGCTGACGCGTGAGAAGGCCATCCGCCCGCCGGGCACCGTGGTCTTCGAGGGCAACGCGCCGGCGGACGTGCGCGAGAATGCGCTGCTGGCCGAGGCGCTGGTGGCACCAGCGGCGGGGGATCTTCCCCGCGCATGGCTGGGGGCGCCTAACTCCATCAAAGGCCCGACGGAGGCGGTCTTCCACCGGCAGAGCGGCAACAACCTGCTGTTCGTGGGCCAACGCGAGGAGGCGGCGCTGGCGATGCTCGGCGTGTCGCTGCTCGCGCTCGCGGCCCAAGGCGCCGGCCGGTTGGTGCTGGTCGAGGCCACCGCGCCAGACTCGCCGCAAAAGAAGTTTTTTGAGACGGTGGCGCGCGCGGTGCCGCGGCAGCTCACGCTTGCGCGAGCCGGGGATCTGGACCCGGTGATGGCCGAGCTGGCGGCGGAACTGGCACGTCGCACCGCCGATGAGTCCACGCCCGCCGCGCCTTGGTTCGTGGTCGTGCATGAGCTGCAGAAGTTCAAGAAGCTGCGGCACGAGGAGGATTTCAGCTACTCGACGGACGAGGCCAAGCCGCCGGCCCCCGGGGCGGTCTTTGACCGGTTAATTCGCGAGGGGCCGGGTGTAGGCCTGCACGTGCTCTGCACCTGCGACAGTTACAACAGCCTAGCGCGGGCGTTGAGCCGGAAGGCGATGAGCGAGTTCGAGCTGCGCGTGCTGTTCCAGATGAGCGCCAACGACTCGGCCAGCCTGTGCGATTCGCCGAAGGCCTCCGAGCTCGGCCTGCACCGCGCGCTGCTGCACAACGGGCAACTTGGCGTGCTGGAGACCTTCCGCCCCTACGCGCTGCCGGACGCGGCCTGGCTGGCGGCGGCGGGCGAAAGTTTTGCGCGATGAATTGGCCACGTTACTCCGCCAGCTTTGTGAACTGTGCTGGCGGCGCACCGTTGCCGTTCGGCTGTGATGGTTTCACTGGTGGGCTTTTTCATCGCTTGCCGCCGGGTTAAATCGCCTTACCATACGCACACGTATGAATTCCAATCGCACCTACGACGCACTCATCATCGGCGGTGGACCCGCTGGCTGTTCGGCGGCTTACATTCTGGCCGAGCACGGCCATCGCGTGCTCGTGCTGGAGCGCGAGAAGTTCCCGCGCTACCACATCGGCGAGTCGCTGATCCCTTTCACCTATGGGCCGTTGGAGCGGCTGGGCCTCGTTGCGCGGATGAGGCGCTCGCACTTCCAGCAGAAATACAGCGTTCTCTTCGTGCAGCCGGACGGCCGGGCCAGCCAGCCGTTCTACTTCTTCAACCGCTACGACCGCGAGACGGTGGCGCAGACCTGGCAGGTGTTGCGCTCCGAGTTTGACCAGATGCTGATGGACCACGCGCGGGGTAGGGGGGCGGAGGTGCTAGAGGAGACGGTGGTGAAAGAACTGCTCCGCGAGGGCGAGAAGGTCGTCGGCGTGCGGGCGGAATTGAAGTCCGGCGAAGTCGCCGAGTTTCGCGCGCCCATCACACTGGATTGCACGGGCAAGGAAGCCTTCAGCTCCGTTCGCAACGGCTGGCGCATGAAGGATCCCTACCTCAACAAGATTGCCGTGTGGACTTACTATAAAGGCTCCAAACGCGAGCCGGGCATTGACGAGGGCCAGACCACCGTCGCCTACGTGCCGCACAAAGGCTGGTTCTGGCACATTCCGCAGCACAACGACATGGTGAGCGTGGGCGTGGTGGCGGAGGGCAAGTATCTCACGCGCGACGGGGTGCGCGACCCGAAGGCCATCTTCCACCGTGAGGTCGAGGAAAACCTCTGGATCAAGGATCACCTCTCCGTGGGTGCGTCCACCGGCGACTACTACCTGACCAGCGAGTATTCGCACCACGCACGCCATTGCGGCAGCGATGGCCTTCTGCTCGTGGGCGATGCGTTTGCCTTCCTCGATCCCGTATTCAGCAGCGGCCTGATGCTCGCGCTTAAGAGCGGGGTGATGGTGGGCGACGAAATTCACCGCGCGCTGCTGGAGAATGATTTCTCCCCCGCCCGCTTTGCAGATTATGCGACGCAGATGCGGCAGGGCGTGGAGAACATGCGCAAGCTCGTCTATGCCTTTTATGATCCGAAGTTCTCCTTCAAGGATGTCATCATGAAGTATCCCGACGCCGCCGGCGAAATCACCGACTGCCTCAGCGGCGATGTTAACAAGGACTTTACCCGCCTGTGGGACCGCATCCGCGAGTTCGTGCCGTTGCCGGACGATTTGCCGGTGGGGCAACCGCTCTCAACCTGACTTCTTAGCCATTGATGAAGCACCGATTGAACACTGATGAAGACGGGGCTGAGGCGTCAGGACGCTTGCTCTCATCGGTGTCCATCTGTGGCTGAAACCCCGGCATGAACCTCATCCAAATCACCCCAGGCGCGGGCGGGATGTATTGCGGAAACTGCTTCCGCGACAACGCGCTCGTGGCCGCGCTGCGCCAGCGCGGCCACGAGGTGCTCATGGTGCCGCTCTACCTGCCCATGACGCTGGACGAGGAAAACCAGAGCGCCGGCACGCCGACCTTCTTCGGCGGCATCAATGTTTACCTTCAGCAGCAGTCCGCGTTTTTCCGCCGCGCGCCCAAGTGGCTGCATTCACTCCTCGATTCGCCGTTCCTGCTCAAGCTCGCCGCTGGTCGCGCCGCCAAGACCCGCGCCGCCGACGTGGGCGAACTCTCCCTCTCCATGCTGCGCGGCGAGGAGGGGAATCAGGCGCGCGAGCTCGACGAACTGCTCGCGTGGCTGAAGACCCAGCCCAAGCCCGACGTGGTGATGTTTTCCAACGCGATGCTCGTCGGCCTCGCGCGCAAGCTGAAGGCCGAGCTGGGCTGCAAGATTGTCTGCAATCTCCAGGGCGAGG
Source organism: Akkermansia muciniphila (assembly GCA_945874145.1). Classification (GTDB taxonomy): domain Bacteria; phylum Verrucomicrobiota; class Verrucomicrobiia; order Limisphaerales; family SXTU01; genus SXTU01. The sequence goes on along the minus strand of CAMCFN010000101.1, from coordinate 3,126 downwards.
ATGCCTTTCTCGACTCGATGCCCAGCCCGCACCGCGAGCAGGTGTGGTCGTTGCTGGCGGAGCGCTGCCGGGACTGCGACCTCTTCATCGCCCCGAGCCGCTACTTCGGTGACACGATGGCGAAGCGGCTAAATCTGCCGGCTGACAAATTGAAAGTTGTTTTCAACGGCATCAGCTTGGAGGGATATGGAAGTAATCAGTGTTCAGTGTTCAGTGTTCAGTCCGAGGGGGCGGGTGCTTCCACCGCCTCGGCACTGAACACTGAACACTGCTTACTGAACACTTCTTCCCCCACGCTCGGCTACTTCGCCCGCATGTGCCGGGAGAAGGGCCTCGATCTGCTCGTCGAGACGTTCATCGAGCTCAAGCGCCGCAATCGCGTGCCGAACTTGAAGCTCAAGGTCGGCGGTGGCTGCGGGCCGGGCGACGAGCCCTTCGTCGCGCAACTTCGGAAGCACCTGCGCCGGGCGGGCTGCCTGGACGATGTGGAGTTTCATCCGAACCTGACGCGCGAGCAGAAGGTGAGTTTCCTGCAATCGCTCACCGTTTTCTCCGTGCCGGCGCTCTACGGCGAAGGGTTCGGGCTGTATCTCATCGAGGCGCTCGCGGCGGGGGTGCCGGTGGTGCAGCCGCGCCATGCGGCTTTTCCCGAACTGGTCGAGGCCACCGGCGGCGGGCTCATCGCCGAGGCGAATGCGACGGCGCTGGCGGCAGCCATCGAGTCACTGCTGCTCGACCCGGCGCGGCTCCGAGCATTCGGCGAGGCAGGCCACCGAGCGGTGGCCGAGCGGTTCACGATGGAGCAGATGGCGACGGGCGTGGCGGCGGCGTTGGAGCGCCTGCGAACCAGGTAGGAGACGACGTGAGGAGTCTCTGTTCGGTTTTGTGCTCGGCGATTTGAAGTGAGACTCCTCATGTCGTCTCCTACGGCGGGGTGGGCTGTCGGCGCGGGAGGCCGTGGACTTCCCAGTCGCGTTTGCCTTCGAGGTGGAGGAGCCATTGGGCGGCGGCGCTGAGGAGGTGCGCGTAACCGCCCGCGTCGGACATGTCGTCCCAAGCGTAGCCGCCGCCCATGCCACCCGCGCCGAGGCCGGTGGGGATGTAGCCCTTCTCCTTGAAGAGGGCCTGCCAGGTGCGCAGGCCCTGGCCGAGTTCCTCTTCCAAGACAAGTTTCACATGGTCCTGATACGAAACGAAGCGAAGCGCCTTTTCTTCGCCGTTTAACTCAAGCGTGCCGAGTTGATGCTCAATCAAATTGGCCCACGGCTGTTGGCCTTTTGCAAGTGTCCTGGATAGGCTGACAGACACGCGCGTCACGCCATCTGCTCTGGAAACCTGTGCCTTTCTTGGTTCGAGCTTTTCACCACTCAGACTTCTGACGAGAACTGTTCCACCAGCCTCACCGACCACCTTGATTCCTTGTGCCGTAGCACCCGCATTCACACGGAATTCAAGATTGAAGACCGCTCGTTCAGTTTGAATCAGCGAAATCAGATTAGGAAGCAGGCGGTTGAAGTTGAGTGTCACGCGACCTGAGTTGAACTCAATCGTGTTGAACACGATATCGCCGTCAACTATGTCGCCACAAAGCGGAAACTGGTCGAATGCGGCGCGTGTTACCGCCCTGTTCGTTTCAATTTGGATTTCCCAAATCCCCGGCTCCGCCTTCAGCGCCTGCAAGGCCCACCCTGCCACCACCATCATCTGCGGGCCGAGGCGGGAGCCAGCGGGGCGCGGGCCTTTGCTCGGGCCTTTGCGGTCGGAGCGGTAGTCCTCGGGCTTGCCATCCTTGAAGTAGTAGGGGTGCAGGTCGAAGCGGTTGAGGCCTGGCGGCACGTCCCAGTCGTCGCAGTAGTAGCGGAAGAGCTGCGGTGTGGTGAAGGCGTCGTAGATGAGCTTGAAGGCCAGCGGGCGCGGCAGCGTGCCGTGCCGCGCGGTGCCGGCATAGTAGTGATACTCCTGGTCGTCCGCGAAGCCGGGCGTGGACACGCGCTGGCCGGGCTTGAAGTTCACGAGACAGTTCACGTAGTGGTTGTCCGGTGTCCAGAGCTTCGGGCTGAGACCGTCGGTGGCACGCTGCAACTCGTCCGGCAGGTTGTTGCACAGGCCGTGCGCGGCGCAGATGCCGTTGATGTGGCCGTGGTGGTTCATGCGGCACTGGTGGAGGTTCTTCGCCGCCTCGGCGACCTCGGCGGCGAGCGCCTTGTCCGCCGGCAGCGCAGAGTCGTGGAGCATGAGCCACGCGAGCTGGAGCATGATGGCGAGGTCTTGCGCGAGGTGGTTCGAGGAGCCGTGCGAGTAGCCGCGCAGCTTGAACTGTGGATTGGCCTCTCCTTTCTTCGCCACCTCGTCGTGGCCCATGAAGTTGAGTTGCGACCGCTTCTTCACGGCCATTTCGAGGCTGACGCTCGCGCCGTCATCCCACCAGTAGGGCACGAAACCTTTCTCACCCTTTTGCAGCAGATGCTCGCGGTTGAAGGCGTGCGCGTCGGGCGCGGCGTTGTTGTTGTCGGGCGCGAAGAGCGTGTCAGAGCGGTTGAGCATCTTGAGGTAGAAGGGTAGCACCCACTGCGTGAGGAGGTCGCGATAGTAGCGGTCGCCGGTGGCGCGATGGGCGTTGACGAGCGCGGCGGCGAACCACGCGCCGTCGTGCATGGTGTCAAGGGCTTCGCCCTGAATCCATTGGTCGTGCTGCCCGGCGCGCTTGGGGTTAAAGTATTCGTAAACCATCCCGCGCTGCGGGGATTTTTCGTCGCGCTTGAGGTGATGATCGAAGACGTATTGCGTCAGCTCTCGCATGAAGGTGCGCGTCTCTTCGGCGGAAAGCGGGCCGCGTTCATGGGCCTTCGTCCACGGGGCGTCCCACCAATCAGCGGCGGAAGCAGCGCACGAGAACGCGAGGCCGATGATGGCGAGGAGTCGCTTGAGCATGGCGGGAAGGTGAACAATCCCGGGCCGGCAAGGAAGGAGGTATTGGGCTGGTGGCTTCGGGCTTGCCACACGTGACCTCGTTGTTACAGTCCGCCCACATTTCAACCGCCGGCGGGGCGGTTTTTTATTTCACCAACCCAGAACTGGCAGCGCGCATTTGTGAAAATCTTTACCGGCACCTCGAACCGGCCTCTG
>CAMCFN010000100.1 GCA_945874145.1 Akkermansia muciniphila | reverse complement strand
GCCAAGCAGGTCATGCGCGGCGACATCTACACCGAGGCCCTGAAGGAAATCGGCGTCACCGACCGGCAGCAGGATGACACCGGCTGGGAGATGTTCGACGGGGTGAAGTTCGACCCCAAGGGCGACCTCGAGGCGTATGCCAAGGCCTTCCCGGTGAGCAATGCCAAGGGCTGATTAAACCACGCTGCGGGTTGCACGCGCCATGCGCGTGCAGCCCGTGGCGCTTAACCAATGATTCTTTGCCATGCGCCAATCCCCCTGGATGCAAGCATTTCGCCAGGCTTCCGTCTGGCGTCGCGCAGCGATGGTCGGACTTCCGATCGGCTTATTTTGCAGGCCGTCATCAATCAGGGCGACGTGTGGCTGCGCCACGAGCAGACGGCCGGCACGGTGGTCAAAACGCTCGTCTCGCCGCTGGTAACCTTCTCCGTGGCGCTCATCTCCGCCGCCGGTGTGTGGGTGGAACAGCAGCGCCGGTCGTCCGCAGAATCAGAAACCTCGAAGCCATGAACCCCAACGCCAGTCCCCGCGCGCTTTGGGCGCAGGCCTTCCGCCAGCGTTCGATCTGGCTACGTGCGGTCAGGCTGGGCTTGTCCGTCGGCTTCCTCCAAGCGGTGGTCAATCAGGGCGACCACTGGATGAGCGGCTCGGTGGATGGAACGGTTCTCCTCAAGAGCATCGTCTCGCCCCTGATTGGCTTCGCGCTCGTGCTGGTGTCCGCCGCCGAGACCTGGGTGCAACGCAGCGCAGAGCCGCTTGCAGCCTGACCGCATTTCAACTCCCGAATCTCCAACCATGAAAGCATTCAAATTCGACTGGCTCATCCTCCCGCTCATCGGCATCGCCGTGGTGGTGCTGCTGTGGCAAATCTCCAGCAAGACGTGGGCGAAGGAACTGCCCACGCCGCACAAGACGTGGGAGGCCAGCAAGGAATACGTGCTGAAGCCGTTCGAGAAGCGCGGCGAGATGGACCAGGGCATCCTGCGCTTCACCTGGTATTCGCTCATCCTCGTCGCCAAGGGCTACGCCATCGCGCTCATCGTCGGCACGCCGATCGGTTTCTTCCTCGGGCTGTCGAAGGCATTTACCAAGACCTTTGACCCCATCATCCAGGTGTTGCGGCCCGTCTCGCCGCTTGCCTGGCTCCCGCTGGGGCTGGTCCTGTTCCTCGGCGCGGGCAAGCAGGCCAGCGAACTGGGCGCGCTCTTCACCATCGCAATTTGCTCCATGTGGCCCACCGTGATGAATACCGCCGTGGGCGTGCGCGCCGTGCCGCAGGACTACCTGAACGTCGCGAAGGTGCTCAAGCTCTCGCGTTGGAAGACGCTCACCAAGGTGCTCATCCCCGCGACGCTGCCCTATATGTTCACTGGCTTCCGCCTCAGTCTCGGCATCGCGTGGCTCGTCATCGTCGCCGCCGAGATGCTCACGGGCCGGCCCGGCGTGGGCGGCTTCCTCTGGCAGGAATACAACGCGCTCCTCTACGAGCACATCATCCTGTGCATCATCACGATTGGCGTCGTGGGCTTCATTCTAGACCGCCTGATGAGCCTCGTGGAGTCGCGCTTCAAGACCGCTTGAACCCATGAAAAAGGACAAACCCATCGCGCCGGTCCCGAGAGCTGCCCGCCCGCTGGCGAAGAAATCCGCCACCGCGCTCAGCCAAGTCATGCGGGTGCTGAAAAAGCCGCTCGCCACCGGGAAGCCCGCCGGGCCCAAGCCGACCCCGGTGGCGCTCAAGCTCCGTGCACCCGCCGCCAGGCAGGTCTTCGTGGCCGGCTCCTTCAACGGCTGGCAGGTTGGGGCGACGCCGTTGCGACTGGCCAAGGGCGGCGAGTGGCAGGGGCAGTTGAAGCTCACGCCGGGCCGCTACGAATACCTCTTCATCGTGGACGGCACCTGGCTGCCCGACCCCGCCGCCCCCGAGGCCGCCCCAAATCCATTCGGTGGCTGGAACTCCGTTTTGTCGGTGATCTGAAACGCAAAAATGAAATCGGAACCGCTTCACGCAAAGGCGCAAAGTGAGCTAAGGAGGAACGGGATTTCTTCCCGCATGTCGGACACCCCTCCCACCGTCCGCTTCCCACATCTCTGCGCGCTTGGAAGCCTTTGCGTGAAGCCAATTTCTCATGCCCTATCTTGAACTAAAGTCCGTCAGCAAGGCTTACGGTGCGAATGGTTCGCGCACGGAGGTGCTGCGCGACGTGAACCTGGCCATCGAACAGGGCGAGTTCGTGGCCATCGTGGGCTACTCCGGTGCGGGCAAGACCACGCTCATGTCCATCCTCGCCGGATTAATCCGGCCCGACACCGGGAGCGTTACGCTCGAAGGCCGCGCGATGAGCGGGCCCGGGCCAGACCGTGGGCTGGTGTTTCAGAATTACTCGCTGCTGCCGTGGCTCACCGTGGCCGAGAACGTGCGGCTCGCGGTGGACCAGGTCTTCCCGGAGAAATCCGAGGCCGAGCGCGCCGCGCACGCCACCGAGTTCATCGAGATGGTCAACCTCGCCCCCGCCCGCGACAAGCGCCCACACGAACTGTCCGGCGGCATGCGTCAGCGCGTCAGCGTCGCCCGCACGCTGGCGATGAACCCAAAGGTGCTTTTGCTCGACGAGCCGTTGAGCGCGCTCGATGCGTTGACCCGCGCGAATTTGCAGGACGAAATCGCCCGCATCCGCGCCCAGCAAAAGCAGACCGTCGTGCTCATCACCAACGACCCGGACGAGGCCATCCTGCTGGCGGACCGCGTGGTGCCGCTCACGGCCGGGCCGAACGCGACGCTGGGCGAGTCCTTCATCGTGGACCTGCCGCATCCGCGCGACCGCAAGGCGCTCAATCACAGCCCGCGTTTTCGCCAGCTCCGGCGCGATATTTCACAGTATCTCCTGCAGTCCCGCCAGGATCGCCACGCGACCATCACGCGCAAACTCACCCTGCCGGACATCGAGCCGGAGGACTTGAGCATCCCGCGAACGATGCTCGGACGCAGCCGCCCGCTGCGCTCGTCCGAAACCCGGGAAGCCACCGTCGAAGTCGCCTCCTGACATGAGCCACCACGTTGATTTATCCCAGCTCTCGAAGGTTTACGCCACGCCCAAGGGGCCGGCGGTGATCGTGAAGGACTTCAACCTGCGCATCGCCAAGGGTGAGTTCGTCACGCTGATCGGTCACTCCGGCTGCGGCAAGTCCACCGTGCTCTCCATGCTGGCCGGGCTCAGCGACATTACCGAAGGCGTCATCGTCCTCGCTGGCAAGGAGTTGGTGGGTGCCGGACCGGATCGCGGGGTCGTGTTTCAATCGCCCTCCTTGCTTCCGTGGTATACTGCCTTCGAGAACGTGATGCTGGGCGTGGAGCAGGTATTTTTCACCGCCAGCGCCGAGGAGCGCCGGGAGATTGTGGAGTATTACCTGACCGTGGTTGGATTGGGTGAATCTATGCACAAGCGCCCGGCGGAACTTTCCCAAGGCATGCGGCAGCGCGTCGGTATCGCCCGCGCCTTCGCGCTCAAGCCCAAGATGCTCCTGCTCGACGAGCCGTTCGGCATGCTCGATTCGCTCACGCGCTACGAGTTGCAAGGCGTCCTGCTCAAGCTCTGGCGCGAGAACCGCATCACCACGCTCATGGTCACGCACGATGTGGACGAGGCGCTTTACCTCAGCGACCGCGTGGTCTGCATGACGGACGGTCCCGAGGCCGAGGTCGGCGACATCATTCCGGTGGCCTTCCCGCGTCCGCGCGAGCGTCAGGCGGTGATGGACCACCCGGACTATTATCCGCTGCGCGAGCGGCTCATCGAGTTCCTCGAAATCCACGCGCACAAGAAGAAAGCTGCGCCCAGCGCCACTCCGTCCGCGCCCGCAGCCCCGGTTGCTCCGCTGGTGGAGGCGGCCCCGGCTCCCGCGCCACGCAACGACGCCATGCTCGTCACCGCCTGAACTGACCATGACCAAGCCACACATGACCGAAACCATTCTCGCCGCGAAGCGCGCGAAGAAGAAAACCTGGGCCGCCATCGCCAAGGCCGCCGGGTTGTCGGAAGTTTACGTGACTTCCGCTTGCCTGGGTGAGAACGCGCTTGGCCCTGCGGAGGCGAAGAAGGTCGCGAAGTTTCTCGGCCTCGGCTCCGGCATCGCCGCCGCGCTGACGGAGTTCGCGAACAAGGGCGAGGCCGCGCCGACCGTGCCCAAGGAACCGCTCCAGTATCGCTTCCAGGAGATCATCTACGTCTATGGCCGCACGATGAAGGAACTCATTGAGGAGAAATTTGGCGCGGGCATCATGAGCGCGATTGACTTCACTATGGACATTCAGCGCGTGCCGGACCCGAAGGGCGACCGCGTGAAGCTGACGTTGAACGGCAAATTTCTTCCCTATAAAAGCTGGTGACACTTTCGGGCTCATTTCCGCCCGGACTCCGCAACCCAACTGAAATCGGACAACTCAAGGCATGAACCCAATCCAGAAAACCCTCGCCGTCGGCGCGCTGTTGATCACCGCCATCCCTGCCCTGCACGCGCAATACGCGCCGCCGCCGCCCACGCAGCCCTTTCCTGGTTTCTTGAACCAGGAACTGCGCGCCAAGGATCCCTATTGGTCCAACTGGGATTTGGGCGGCCAGTTCCGCAGCCGTTACGAAGTGCGTGAGAACGCGCTCATTGCGCCCCCTTTCCATGATTTCAAAGCGGTGATTCCTGCGGCGGGCGTGATCAACGGCAAGGGTAACGACAACTCTTTCCTCGCCAACAAGCTGCTGCTCCGCGCCGGTTACACCGACAAGTGGTGGAACACGATGATCGTGGGCCGCAGCAGCTTTGTCTCGGGTGACAACCGCGGGGCGGCCCCCAACATCAACCAAGGCTCCAGCCCGGATTCCGACGGGCCGGCCGAGCTGCATCAGGCCAACTTCACCATCGGTAACCACAAGGAGTTCCCAGTGTCGATCAAAGTGGGCCGGCAGGAGTTGAGCTACGGCGATGAACGGCTAGTCGGTGCGTTTGCGTGGAACAACATCGGCCGCGTCTTCGATGGCGTGAAGGTCCGCTGGCAGCACGAGGCGTTTGTGGCGGAAGCCTTCGGCACGCGGCTGGTAGTGCCTGATGACAACGGGTTCAACCTGCCGAGCGACTACGAGTCATTCTCCGGCGTGCACCTCACCACCAAGCTGGTGCCCAAGCACACGGCCGAGTTGTATTTCTTCTCGCGCAACATCGGGCGCGCCAACCCCCGGCAGTTCGGCGGCGTCGCGCAAGCGGCTGGCAGTTCCTTCTCGCCCGCGCCCTTCAACTTTTCCGGCCGCGACGTCTACACCGTTGGCACCCGCTGGAAATCGAACCCCGGTGACTTTGGCAACTGGGATTACAGCGCGGAATACAACTTCCAGTTTGGCAACTACATCAACGACCGACCCGATGCCGGGGTCGCGCAGACCGTCGGCGCGGGGGTGCAGGCCGGCAATCCCGCCAATGGTTCGGCCACTGCGCCTCGGCTCGAACATCTGGCGATGGCCTTCTCCGGCATGGTGGGCTACACGTTCGCGGACACCTACGCCACGCCCCGGCTGGCCTTGGAATACAACTACGCTTCGGGTGACTCGAACCCGACCGATGGCAACCACGGGACGTTCGACAACCTCTATCCCACGAACCACAAGTTCTATGGCTATGGCGACTACATGTCCTGGCAGAACATGCACAACTTGCGCCTGAGCCTCAGCGCCAAGCCCACCCCGCGCTGGAACGTCGCCGTGGAAGGCCACTTGTTCTGGCTCGCAGACACGTCGGACGTTTACTACAACGTCGCTGGGATCCCGCGCGCCGGGATTCCCGGCTCCCTGGTCACCCCCAACGTCGGGGCCGGCTATCGCGGCGTCTCTGGCTTCAGCAGCTCACTTGGAGCGGAAATCAACGTGGTCAGCGGCTTTGCCTTGAACAAGGCGACCATGCTCGAAGCCGGCTACTCGCACTACTTCGTCGGCAAGTATCAAGAGCAGTCACTCCAGAACATTGGCGGAGCGAAGGATGCCGATTGGTTTTACGTTCAGGCGGTAGTGAACTTCTAACCGATTCAAATTGTCCCTCATGCGCGGGCCGTCTTGGCCCGCGCCTTTTTGTTCAAGCTGGCCATTAACCTGCAACTCCAAGCGCAGGACGTAACCAGCCGCCGACCCAACCAAGGCCCCGCGCGGTCACTGCGTCATGCACCACCGGGTATGAAGGGGCAGTCCGTCGGCTCAGGCACCCAGAGACCCACTGGGTGCAATTGGTGCCCAACTGCATTCATGGCAGCGGTGAGAATTTTTCAGCCACCCTGCGTGGCAAGCCCGGCTAGTTGGCACTCAAATTGCGCGTGAAATGAAGGTATGCCGGTGCTCCATCATGCCGATCCTGCGAATGCCGCCAGTTCCGCTGGCGCGCACACGCTCGTGGATACGTTGCTCGATGAGCAGCGGCAGCTCACGGCCGTCGAGGCCTTCGCGCGCTCGCACGCGCGGCACGAAATCACGGAGCCGCACTATCGCAAGCTGCTGCCCGTCTCCGCCCCGCGCCCCGGCGAGCAATACGCCTTCGAGGTGAACCTGGACAAATGCTCCGGCTGCCAGGCTTGCGTCACCGCCTGCCACTCCCTCAACGGCCTCGACGAAGGCGAATCTTGGCGCGAAGTCGGCGCGCTCTTCGGCGAAGCCACTGTGCCCGGCGAGACCGGCGGCAACCGCGTCGTCCCGCTCCAGCAAACCATCACCACGGCCTGCCACCACTGCGTCGAGCCCGGCTGTCTCGAAGGCTGTCCGGTGTTGGCCTACGACAAAGACCCCGTCACCGGCATCGTCCGCCACCTCGATGACCAGTGCATCGGTTGCAGCTACTGCATCCTGAAATGCCCCTACGACGTGCCGAAGTATTCCGCGACGCGCGGCATCGTGCGCAAGTGCGACATGTGCCACGGCCGCCTCGCGGTCGGTGAAGCTCCCGCCTGCGTGCAAGCCTGCCCGAACGAGGCGATTCGTATTTCGGTCGTGGACCAAGCTGGCATCCGCTCCGACCTCGGTAAGAGACGACGTGAGGAGTCTCTAACTGAAACTCGGAACACGGGACACGAAGCACTAATTTTTAGTGAGAGACTCCTCACGTCGATTCCTGCGAATGAGTGGCTCCCCGATTCTCCATCGCCGACCATCACCCTCCCCACCACGCGCTACGTCACCAAGAAACCAGTCGCCGACCTCCGTGCCGCCGACCACAGCCTGCCGCGTCCGCAACCCGCGCACTGGCCGCTCATCCTCATGCTCGTGCTCACGCAAGCAGGCATTGGCGGCTTGCTGGCCGCGCGGTTCGTCGGCACCAAATCGCTCTCGCTCGAACTCGTCTCGCTCTCGCTCCTCTTCGCCGGACTCACCGCCAGCGTCTTCCACCTCGGCCAACCACTGAAAGCCTGGCGCGTCTGGCTCGGCTGGCGCACGAGCTGGTTGAGCCGCGAAGCCATCGCCCTGAACGCCTTCGCCGGAGCCGCCGTTGTCAGCGTGGCCGCCCGCTGGCTCCCGCCCCTCACTAATTACTACTCACTAATCACTTTCTCCGTCGCCATCGTCGCCGCGACCGCCGTCTTCGCCCAAGCGATGGTCTATGCCGACACCCACCGCGCCTTCTGGAGCCTCCGCCACACTGCTCCTCGCTTCTTCGGCAGCGCGCTCTTGTTGGGCCTCGCACTCGCGCTGACTTTTCAGCCCAGCGCCCCGCTTGCCTTAGCGTTGCTCCTCGTCAAGCTTCTCAAGCTCGGCTGCGAACTCTCCGTGCTGAAACACGCCGACACCGACTCCGACCGCTGGACCCAGCTCCGCCGCACCGCCGCGTTGCAAACCGGCGCGCTTCGTCCCGTGCTCGCCCTGCGCCTGCTCGCGGCGTTGGCGGCCGGCGTTTTCCTCCCCTTCGCCATCGCGACCGGCGCAGCGTCCACAGCCCTCGCCGTGAGCGCCTTCTTTCTCTGTCTGCTCGGTGAACTCGCCGAGCGCTACCTGTTCTTCACGTCCGTTGCGCCGGACAAGATGCCCGTATAATGAGCACCAAGCTTTCAACGCAAGGGCGCAAAGACGCGAAGGCGCAAAATCAGGAAGAGCTTTGCGTCTCTGCGCCCTTGCGTCTTGGCGTTGAATCTTCGTCTCCGGCAAACACGCTGCTCCGCCAATGGACCGGCCCGCTCACCACTGACCTCGTGCGCGCGCCCGGCGAGTTCGGCCTCGGCCAAGTCCCTGCGCGCCTCAAGCCCGACGCGACCACCACCGTCGTCTGCGGCTTCTGCTCCACCGGTTGTGGCTTGAATGTGCATCTCAAAGACGGTCAGGCCGTGAATCTTTCCGCCACCGCCGACTATCCCGTGAACCTCGGCATGGCTTGTCCAAAAGGCTGGGAAGCCCTCACCCCGCTCGCCGCGCCCGACCGCGCCACCACGCCGCTCCTGCGCAATCCCGCCACCGGCAAGCTGGAGCCGACCGACTGGGACCACGCGATGCAGGTCTTCACGTTGAAGTTCAAGGCCATCATGGACCAGCACGGGCCGGAGAGCGTCGCGTTCTTGAGCACCGGCCAGATTTGCACGGAGGAAATGGCCTTCCTCGGCGCGTTGTGGAAGTTCGGCATGGGCGCGCTGCACTGCGACTCGAACACGCGCCAGTGCATGGCCACCAGCGCCGTCGCCTACAAGCAGAGCTTCGGCTTCGACGCGCCGCCGTTCACCTACGCGGACTTCGAGGAGTCGGACGTGCTGGTCTTCATCGGCGCGAACCCGTGCGTGGCACATCCCATCATGTGGCAGCGCGTGCTGCGCAACCGCCGCTCGCCCGAAATCATCGTGCTCGACCCGCGCGCGACCGAGACCGCGCAAGCCGCTACGTTGCACCTCCCGCTCGCGCCGAAGTCCGACCTCGCGCTGCTTTACGGCGTCGCGCACCTGCTCATCCAAAACGGCTGGGTGGACCAGGAGTTCGTGGACGCGCACACGAGCGGCTTCGCCGAGTTCGCGGAGTTTGTGCGCGAGTTCACGCCGGACGCAGTCGCGGCGAAGTCGGGTTTATCCGTCGGCCAAATCTATCGTCTCGCCGAGAGCGTGAAGCCCGGCAAGCGCGTGTCCTTCTGGTGGACGATGGGCGTGAACCAGGGCCACGAATCCACGCGCACCGCGCAGGCGGTCATCAACCTCGCGCTGCTCGGCGGCCACATCGGCAAGCCCGGCACCGGCGCGAACAGCATCACCGGCCAGTGCAACGCGATGGGCTCGCGGCTCTTCGCGAACGTCACGAGTCTGCTCGGCGGCCACGACTTCGCGAACCCCGAGCACCGCCGGACAATCGCAACCACTCTCGGCATCCCCGAGTCAGTGATTCCCACGAAGCCGTCCTTGGCCTACGACCAAATCCTCGACGGCATCGCGGAAGGACGAATCAAAGGCCTGTGGGTCATCGCCACCAATCCCTCGCACTCGTGGATTGGCAAGGGCCGCGACGGCTCCGGCGACACCGCCTTCGACTCCCTACTCGCCAAGCTCGACTTCCTCGTCGTGCAGGACATGTATCACACCACCGACACCGCCCAGCGCGCCGACCTAGTGCTGCCCGCCGCCGGCTGGGGCGAGAAGGAAGGCACGTTCATCAACAGCGAGCGCCGCTTCGGCCTCGTGAAGAAAGTTGCACGTGCGCCGGGCGAAGCGCTCGCGGACTTCCACATCTTCCGTCTCGTCGCGCACTACTGGGGCTGCGGCGCGATGTTCAGCGAGTGGACTTCGCCCGAGGCCGCTTTTCAAATTCTCAAGCGCTGCTCCGCGGGCCAGCCGTGTGACATCACGGGGATTGATGACTACCGGCACCTCGACCGCGAAGGCGGGATTCAATGGCCGCTGCCGAACGGAGCCGGGCTGTGGTCGGAGACCCAGCCGCAGCTGGGTGATAGTTCTGCGGCTGGTGCTACGCATACATCCGCGCTCCGCGAACGCCGCCTCTTCGCCGATGGCCATTTCTACATGCCCGACCGCAAGGCCAAGTTCCTCTTCGACCTGCCGCGAGAGGCAGCGGACCAACCTTGCGACAAGTTCCCCTTCATCCTCCTCACCGGACGCGGCACCAGCGCGCAGTGGCACACGCTCACGCGCACTGGCAAGTCCGACATCCTCCGCCAACTCGCACCATCCGAGTTATTGCTGGAGCTGAATCCTGACGACGCTAGACGCCTGCGACTCCGAGCGGGCGAAACCGCCCGCGTCGCCTCGCGTCGCGGCGAACTCATGGCGCGCGTCCACGTCACCGCGACGGTGCGGCCCGGCCAAGTTTACCTGCCAATGCACGACGCGGCCACGAACCGCCTCACCTTCCCCGCCTTCGACCCGCACTCGCGCCAGCCCAGCTACAAGTTCTGCGCGGTGAGCGTGCAACGCACTGACAAGGAGGCGCGCCGATGAACCCGCGCACCTTCAACGCCGAGCAACTCGCTCGCTTCTCCGCCGAGAAAGCCACGGTCACGGAGCTTTCCCTCACGGACTTCACGAGCATCGCCGTGTGGGGTGTGCGGCCCGGGCAGGAGGTTCCCGCGCACACGCACCCCGATGGACAGGACACGTGGGTGATGGTGCGGGGCGAACTTAGTTACTACCTCGGCGGTGGCCAGCGCCGCACCATCCGCGCGGGCGATGTGGATGTCGCTGACAAGAATCAAGTCCACGGCGCACGCAACGAATCCAGCACCGACGCCATTTTCCTCTCCATCTACTCGGCCCCGAAGCTGGGCTGGGAGAAAGCTGAACCATGACCGAAACCGCTACGCTCAATCCCGCCGCGACCGCCGCCTGCGCGTTCACCGCCGAGCAGAAGGAGTTTCTCTCCGGTTTCATGGCCGGCGTGGCCCAGCGCGGCTTGCATCCCTACGTAGGCTCGACCCCGACGGGCCAACTCACCGGCGACCCCGCGCAGGGCAGCGCGAATCTCGCCGAGGAAACAGTTTACGGCACTCCGCTCGGTGACGTGACGAAGCAGGAGCGTTGGAAGCACGAGGAGCATCCGCTCGACGGCTGGGACCGCATTCTCGCGCACGCGGAGGCGGGCAAGTTGCCGGACGAGGAAAACACGTTTCGCTTCCGCAACTTCGGGATGTTCCATGTTAGCCCCGCACAGAACAGCTTCATGCTCCGCTGCCGCATTCCGGCAGGCGAACTTACGGCGGCACAGATGCGCGGCCTCGCTGACATCGCGGAGGATTACGGCAACGGCAAGTCCGCCGTCACCACGCGCTCGAACCTGCAGATTCGTGAAATCCAACCGGCGAACTTGGTGAACGTCCTTACGCGTCTGCAATCGCTCGGTCTCACGGCGAAGGGCAGCGGCGTGGATAACATTCGCAACGTCACCGCATCGCCCACGGCTGGCTTCGATCCGCGCGAGCTATTGGACACCCGGCCATTCGCGCACGCGCTGCACCACTACATTCTGAATCACCGCGAGTTCTACAACCTGCCGCGCAAGTTTAACGTCGCCTTCGAGGGCGGCGGTGCGGTGGACACGGTGGCGGACACGAATGACATCGGGTTCATGTCGGTGAAGCTCGCGACAGCGACGAAAGGTGAATCGCTCAAGGACCCCACGTCCGTTGCGCTCCCGCCCGGCGTTTACTTCCGCGTGGAACTCTGCGGCATCAC
>CAMCFN010000099.1 GCA_945874145.1 Akkermansia muciniphila | reverse complement strand
GGTTCGAGCTTCCACTCAGCGGCGTGCGACCGAACCACGCGTAGGGCCCGTTGCGCATCCAGCATGGGGCGATGGTAGTTGCCTGCCGGCAGCCGATACTCCAGCACCACCCCGGCGATGCCGTGCGCGTTGAGCCAGCGGGCTATGCCATGGCCTTCCCCCTCCACCACTTTCCCGCCGTAGCCACCTCCGGGACAGATCACCATGGCGGCACCTGTCGCCAGTCCAGGCTCGGGCAAATGAACCGTGACGGGCACCTTGACCTTTTCTGACATCCCGTCGCCGAGCGGAGCCGTGTCGGGCCAGATGGACAAGCGCAGAGGTTCGCCCGCCACGACCGCTGCTATGGAGAACGTGATCGCAGCGAGCTTAGCCAACGCCCTCAATGGCCGACGAAGTGGTAGGACGGGTTGCATGGCGCGACGATAACCGAAACCGCGCCGCCGGTGAAACCGCATTCTGGGATTTCGCCAACCAAGTTCCCACTTGGCACTTTTCCTCCATCAGGCAATCTGGCCGAGTGGGATTCAGCCATGATGACCGGATGGCGGCAGCGGGCACAGGGCTGGATCGAACTGCGCCTGCCCGTGGAGGCCAACGAGGAGTTGGAGGAGATTCAACCGGCCATGCGGACAGATCCGGATGTCCTAAAGCTTCGCCACTCCGTCTTCTCAGCATCGAACAAATGGGACATGGCGTTGTAGGTTGCCGTTACTGCTCGACAAGATCGAGAGGTTGCAGCAGGGAAAGCTCACTGCTGAGCGCGCACGGATCGGGAAAATCCGCCGTCAGAAGCACAAGCGTTCCAGGCGTGCTAAGAACCGGATGCTGGCGGACAAATCTCAACACCCAGACAAGAAGGCATCCCGTCGTCCACCCGCGATGGAGTAGGGGGCTGCCCGCTGGCGTTGCTGCCGTCTCGCGTTCCAGCTTTCTGAATACCAGCCTCAACAAACGTCTCCATTACAGCCATGACGAACGCTCCATTGCTTCCATCGTTGCTTCTCGGCTTCACGCTGCTCACCTCAGCTCACGCGCAGAACAAATCGGCGCCGCTGCCGGTAGTGCCGGAGGTGCTAAAATCCGCCAAGGCAACCCTGGCCGACCGCAAGCCGGACGGGATCACCCTGAGCGTTGACTCCAAGACGCCCTTGAGCGCCGAGCAGTGGGATGCCATCACCGCCCTTCACGCACGCGCATTCAGTTTCAGCGGCTCCGCCCTGGACGATGCTGGCATGCAGCGCCTGGTGGTGCTGAATCCCGTGATGGTCACCGTGAACGGTTCACTGGTCACAGGCAGCGGTGCCTCCAGGTTCGGTGAGATGAAGGCGTTGAAAGCCCTGCATACCCTGCACATCACGAAGCCGACGCCCGAGGCCAAGGCCGCGCTCTCCGCGCATCCCAGCCTCGAAGTGTTTTCGAGCGACGGCGCGTTTTGCATCGAGGCCGTCACCGCGCCGAAGCTCCAACGCGTGGACTTGAAGCACGGTGCCGCCAGCGATCAATTTGCCACGTTGCTAAAGAACCATCCCTCGCTGGAATTCGTGCGCCTGTGGGCGAAGGGCTACGCGGGACTCAGTGATGCCGCCCTTGCTTCCTTGGTGACGATTCCAAAACTCACCAAACTCTCACTGGAGTTTTCCGTCTTCACCTACGCCGGCGGACTCAACCGACTCAAAGAAATCCCCGGCCTCGTCACGCTAGACCTGAAGGACATCGCCCTCTCGCCCGAGGACCTCGCCAAGCTCAAGGCCGACCTCCCCAAGGTGAAGCTCACCTTCACCCCGATGACGGCCGAATACCGCGCCCAGTGGGACGGGTGGGCGGCAAAGAAAAAGTAAGCCCGGCTTTTGACCCACTCCGCGCCCCGGCGTTTCCGCTTCTCTGCCTCTGCGTCCGGGGCGGTGTCCTCGGTGAGCAGCGTGCGCAGGCCACGAGGCGTTCCGCCCAGTGGTGGGGAGGGGTTCGGTTAGGTTCAGACGCCCACCGCCACCATCGCGCCAATCGTCTCCAGCGCATTCCCCTCCAGGCGATTGTTGACGTAGATGAACGCCTGTTTGGATTTCTGTTTCGCCTGCTTCACGAGCTCGGTCCCGGCGCTCCGGGCCTCGGCGTTCACTTCTTTCACCGCCTTGTAGGGGCTGAACTCCTTCACGGCCTCCTCATATTTGCGACCCGGCTTCAGGAGGAACCGGGCGGCGGCGAAGTCGTCGCTCGTCTCGCTACCGGCCATCGCCATCTGCTCGCTCACCGGCGGCATCGCGTCCCACGAGTTGAACACATGCGCGACTCCGTGGCGGCGCAGCATGGCGAAGTATTCGGGCTGCAACCAGTGACGGTTCCGCAGCTCAACAGCGTAGCGCCACTCGGCGGGCAGCTTGCCGAGGAACACATCAAGGTCCGCCGTGAACTCCCTGCCATGCTCGTAGTGCGCCGGGTAGAACCGCGAGAACTCGAAGATGAGCAGGCCCACCTTCGGACGCACCGTTTCGCAGGGCGTGAGGAAAGCGCGGTGGAACAGGTTGGCATCGAGGAAATGCTGGTTGGACTGTCCGGCCCGCGTCCCG
Source organism: Akkermansia muciniphila (assembly GCA_945874145.1). Lineage (GTDB taxonomy): Bacteria > Verrucomicrobiota > Verrucomicrobiia > Limisphaerales > SXTU01 > SXTU01. The sequence continues at coordinate 9,517 of CAMCFN010000099.1, read as the reverse complement.
AACCGCGGCAGGTTCGGAAACCGCTTGAGCGTGATGTCGTCCGTGACCTTGAACGTGAATTGGAAATCATCCGGCACCTGCGCGGCGAGGCCGGCGAGATACTTCTCGGAGGGGAACTGGTAGTAAGCCGCATCCACGCACACGGTCCTGAACACCTCGGCATACTCGGCCAAGCAGGTCCGCTCGAACCGCGCCTCCGCGAACTTGCCGCGATAATGGTAGCGCTGCTCCTCGTAGATCAGTCCTGTCCAACCGGGATACTTCCACGAGCTTGTGCCGATGAAGATGCCCTTGGCCGCAAGGTCGACCGCCCGCTTCGCCAGACCTGCTCGGAAGATGTTTGTTCCCGGGTCGAACATCATCAGCACCGTAATGGGTGACACAGCCGGAAGCGAGTCTCCGATCCGGCAAGTCGAGTATTCGTGTCATTCCGACGCCGGAGACAGGAGAGAAAACCGTGCCATGCTGCTCGCAGATTCACGCGACAGCGAGTGGCGCGGGCTAGAAGCGCAGGCGGTGGTTATAAGCATTCGTGCCTGCGGGTATGTGAGCGGGGACGAAAGACCGATCGATTCTCAGCCCTTCCTTAGTGTCCCGAACACCGTCGTCATAATGTCCTTGAGCAGGCTGCTGTCATTCGAGTGGCAGACGAACCGAGCCCCTTGCTTGATGGCGCGGAGTTGCTGCTCGGTTTTGCCAAACCAACTGCCCGCCGGAATGCCGCGCTTATTGCCGGCGGCGATGACCTGCTGCACCACGGCGATGAAATCGGGATGATCGTATTCGTTCGGGATGCCCATGTTGGTGGTCATGTCGTTGGGACCGATGAACAAGGCGCTCACCCCCGGGATGGCACAGATGGCGTCCAAATTTTCCAGCGCCCGCACGGACTCGATCATCGGCACGAAGAGCGTATCAGCGCACTTCTGTTCAATGTAGGCGCGGGTCTTTTCGCTGGGCCATTTGCCTTCCGTGATCGCACGTTCAAGCGCGACTCCTTTGAGCGGGCGATAAACGGCGGCGGCGGCCAGGCGTTTAAGCTGCTCCACATCCTCCGCATACGGAATGACCACGCCGTCAAACGAATCGCACACCTTCGCCACGTCATCAGCATCGCGGCTGTGCGTGCGGGCGAGACAGGCGATGCCTTTCGCGGCCAGCGCATAGCGCAACGGCATGAAGTCGGCGATGTCCAGCGCGTTGTGCTCGGCGGTGACAATGACGAAGTCGATGCTGCCGTCGGGGATGAAGTCCACAATCGCCGGCACTACCGCGTGCTGGATCAGCGTGCCAAAGACTGGCTGGCCCTTCATCATCTTGGCCTTGAGCAAGGCGGCCGGCTTGGGTGAACTGCTCGTGATGGTGGATGGAGTGGCCGGCGGCTTGCCAGGTTCGGCTGCGGTGGCACTACCTGCCGCAGCGAGGGTGGACGCGCCCGTGGTGGCTTGGGCAAAGAACTGGCGACGGGTGGTTTGCATGCCGGGGGTCTAGCAGAGTGCCGGGGATAATGCCGCAGGAAAAGTCAGGTTCTGAAGTAGTTGCAAAAGGGGCGCTGATTGAACCTTCACTGCTACCTCTTGTCCAACCAGCTATGAAGCCCAAGGACGAAATCCCCTGGCCGTTGATTGAGGACGGACAGGTCTGGCAGATGGATGAGACAACATGCCGCATTGGACACTTGGGCAAGAAGCTCGTCCACTACATCCTCTTCAAAGGCCAGCCAACGCACAACGCCCCGATTGTGACGAACAAGGAAGTGCTGACGAAGCATTTACAGGAGATGAAGGCGGTCTTGGTGCAGGGGTAGAAGATTGCAGGAACGTGGAGCGGGTCGACGGGAACACTTTCGGGCGGGCAGCTTCGAGTTACCTTTGGATGGTGTGGGCATCTCCTGCCCTGCCTCGAATCGTGCCCGCCCATGCACTCAACCCAAATTTGGTCGCCGCTGTCATTGTGCGGCTGCGACCATCATCGCTCAATCACGCGGTAGTAGCCGGCGAGGAAGGTTGGCCCTGCCAGTGTCGTCCACTTGGATTTGTCCATTGCTGATGGTGAAAGCGTTCGTGAGTGCGAACCAATTCACCAAATCGAGCGAAGTATCGAAACTCAAAGTCAGCAAGACAGGCATTGAGCTTTCCAAGGAAAAGCATGGCGATGACAAAGGTATCCGGCCAGCGTGAGTGCCCGTTAAACTGCTGAACAATCTGCGTTGTTGCGCACGTCGTTGGCCTTACGAGCACCGTTGGACCTAATCTTCACCTCACCACCATCGTCGCGGTGAACCCCCGAATCACCCGCACGAAGGGCTGGACGGTGGACTGGTTGTAGCCGAGGACGAAGTCGTAGGTGCCGGGGTGGTTGGCCGGGGCGGGGAGGAAGCAGCGCACGATGCCGCCCAGGTCTTGCTGGCCTTCCCGGCTGTCGAACGTGATGCCGAGGTGGGGCGTGAGCGTGAGGCGGCCGTCGTCGCCCACTTGGACGCGCTGGAAGTGGACGGCGCTGGCGGTGGCCTCCAGCGGCTCGGTGAGGAAGAAGATTTGCCCGTCCGGCGCGGTGAAGATGATTTCGCTCGGGCGCTTGAACTCGATGGGGCGGATGTCTTCGCCGCCGGGCGTGCGCAGGCGGAGGCCGTCCACGAAGCGGCGTTGGGCCAGGCTGTAGGAGTAGATCGCGCCGTCCTGCGTCATGAGCACGAGGAAGCGGTTGCACGGGGAGAGCACGAGGTGCCCCTCGACCGCGCGCTCGTGGTCGAGCTTCGGGAGGGAGAAGCCGTAAAGTCCGCGCAGGCCGGTGCGCTCGGAGACTTCATAGAGGAACACCTTGGCATCGAGGTTCGCGGGGCCGGTGGCGGGGTCTTTCAGCTCGTTAATCAACTGCTTGCGAATCGAGCCGCTGGCGGCGAAGACCTCTTGCCGCACGCTGCCGTCCGCCGCGCTCCAGACCAGGCGGCTGCGCACGGTCTTCAGCGCGAAGCAGCGGCTCAGGTGCGCGCTGGTCTGGCTGGCCGCCGAGTTGGTCTGGCTGGTCCCGAGCCGATGGGGGTCGAACAGCTCCACGCCGGTGGAGAAGGCGTCCGCGCCGCGACCGTCCAGCCCGTAGCCCGCGTCCAGCAGGCGTCCGCCAAAGACGGGCAGCAGGCCGTCAATCTTCTTCATGGAGGTGCGCGTGTGGCCGTCGGTGCTGCTCTGGGCGAGCCGGGAGTTGAAGAGGTCGGAGGTCATCGTGGGCAGGGCTTTGCCGGCCTTGGCGTAGAGGATGCGCGAGAGGCCGGTGTAGCCGCTGAGGTAGAGCCATTGTTCATCGCCGTCCCGGACCCATGCGGAGTTGTAGGGACCGAGGCCGGCGCGCACGGGCGTCTGCGGCGGGAGGAAGGTCTTGGTCACCGTCCGGCTCGTCGCGAGCGCCGAGAAGTCGAGGACGGAGAGCGGATAGCCGGCATACTCGCACACGGCGACGGCCCGGCCCGGCTCGCCGGGAATCGGGGAGACGAGGAAGGCCGGGCCCATGCTCGCGCCGCCGGTGAGGGAGGCGGCGAGCGGGCCTTGCGCGGCGGGGGCGGTGCGCAGCTTCGCGACGAGGTCGTAGCGCACGGTCAGGAGGCCGGGCGGCGCGCCGTCGTAGGTGGGGAACGCGCCCTTGCGCTCGGCGCGGAGCGTCAGGCCCTCGATGCGGTCCATCAGGAGCAAGCGCACGGAGGCGCGGGGAATGGTGACCTCGCCCTGGGAGAAGCGGATGAGGTTCCGCCCGCCGCCGGTGCCGGGGTTCAGCTCGCGGCCCTTCGGAATGCCCTGCACGGTGACGAACTGCGTGGGCTCGATGCTCCGGCCGTCCTTGGACATCGTGTCCGACACGGCATTGACCTCGCCGAAGAACCGCGTGTTCCCCCGCTCGTCGAGGTCCAGCCGCCACGGGCCGCCCTCATACTTGGACCCGGCGGTCGTGATGAACAATCCCGCCTCCGTCACGCTAACCACGCCGAGCTTGCGCACGTCGGCATCGGCCTTGGGCGGGGCTTTGTAGAAGGCGTTCGCCGCCGTCTCCCAACTGCCCACATGTAGGCGCACGTCCGCCTCGAAGGCCGCGGCGTCCGACCAGTCCTGCGGGATTGAGAAGATGCCACCGAGCCGGCGACGATGGGCGTTGCCGGGATCGCCGTTGGTCAGCGTGTCGTTGCACATGGTGAAGAACACACGGCCGTGCGTGCAGGAGACCTTGCAGAGGTTGTCGTTCAACATGCCCAGGCCGGCGGGCACGAGTTTCTGAAAGTCGAGCCGCACCGGGGGCTGCTCGAACTTCTTCGTGTGCGGATTGAACCGCACGACGTAGGCCCCGCCGCCCTCGACCCGCCAATAGATTCGGTCTTGGTCGTCGGAATCAATCTCGCCCTTCTGGCCCAAATCGCCGTCACCGGCCCCGAGCATGTTCGCGCCGCCGGGGGACTTCTCGTTGGTGACGTGGACCTCGAACTGGTCGGGGCTGAGCACGATGTTTTCGTCGCCGCGACCGGTGCCCCAGCCTGCCTGCACGGGCACTTCGAGAAGGAACTTCTGCCAGCGCTCGACGCGCGTCCCCGCGTAAATCGCCTTCTTACACGCGAAGTAAATGCTGGCCCGCGCGGGGTCCTTGGGAAACGCCGTCTGCCGTCCGACCACCGCGCCACCGACGAGCGGCAAGTCCACGCCCGAGGTGATGGGGAAGGTGATGTCACGCTTCGCGACGAGCCGCGTGGCCGGGGCCAAGGTGACTTGGCGCAACTGGCCTGCCTCGGGGAGCGGGATTTGCGGGCGGGCTTGCGCTGACTTGAGCATCTCCGCTCCGGGCTCGATGTAGGCGAAGGACTTCCCTGGGGCGAGGCCGCTGGGCGCGGACATTTGCCGGATGGGGGCGACCACTTGCTTCACTATCACCGCGCCGGTCGCGTCCTTCACCGTCACCGTGACGCCGTCGCACTTGCCGGACGGGCCGAGGTCAATGACCACGGCCCCTTGCAAGGCGGGCTCCAGCAGGTCAATCAGCAGCGGCTTCCCGGCTGTCGGTGGCTGGAATTCCACGGAGGCGGTCAGCGTGGTGTGACGCTGGCGGAGCAGGTCCAACCGGTCGAACTTCACGATGAGTTCGTCCCCCGCGCGATACACCGCCACCTGTTCCGCTGCGGTCAAAGTGGTTGCCAGCACAAGCAATGGCAGCAGGCGGACCAGACGGATGAGCTTCATGGAGTCAGCGTGCCTCTGCCATTAAAGCCCCGTCAATCATGCTGGCCTGCGACCCAAGCGCGATGCCCGGCTCCCGCCGACTGTTCGCGGCCCCACCAGCGTCAGCAGACGACCGATGAACCTGTATTCCGTCCGCGCCCGGCTCTGGCTTCTGCCAACGCTCGCCTCCCTCGCCCTGACCCATCTGCTCGCCCGGGACCTCCCCGCTTCCCCCTCCGCGTCGTCTCCTCTTCCGCTCCACCCCGCCCCCAAGGTCCGCCGCGTCATCCAGCTCTTTATGAACGGCGGCATCAGTCAGATGGACTCCTTCCTCTATCGGCCCGAACTCCAAAAACGCGGCGGCCAAAAGGAAGCCGGCAAAAACCTCTTCGCCTCCCCCTTTGCCTTCGCCCAGCACGGACAATGCGGACGCTGGATCAGCAGCGTCTTTCCCCACAACGCGCGCTGCCGCCTTGGCGGCACGCCGTGCGTCCATCCGCTGGCGGGCTTCGCTGATCCGGGTGGTATCGAGGGAACGGTAGGTGTCGCCACCTTGGTGGAAGATGCGCACGAAGTAGGTGCCGCAGCTCGGATTACGGTAGAGACCTCGCTCGCCGGGGACTTTTTTCAGGGCTGCCATAAGCGTGACCGGGTAAAAACCGGGTAAATCACTCTCCCAGTGTAGTCGATGCGGAGCAGATTTTCCAGTGGCCAACCGCGACTAAACGCGGCTTTTGCAGGGGGAAACGAACGGAGGGGAGTGGTGCACCCGCCAGGAGTTGAACCTGGAACCTGCTGATCCGTAGTCAGCCGCTCTATCCAATTGAGCTACGGGTGCAACCGAGGCGGGGAATGTAGGAAGCACCCATCGGGGGTGCAAGCGATTATTTGGCTCATGTGCTTTTTCTGGGCCGTCCGTGGTGCGCACAGCATGGCGGCATATGCAGCACAACCGAAGCACGCGACCCACGCCGCGAGTTGCTTGCCGGCGGTCAGGGATTGGCAGAGGGGAGCTTGGTCACCGCCTCGCGCATTTCTTTACCGGCCTTGAATTTCACGATGGTGCGCTGCGGAATCGGCACGTCCACGGCGGGGGCATTCGGGTTGCGACCGATCCGTGCCTTGCGGACTTTGGCTTGAAAGACGCCGAAGTTGCGCAATTCGACCGTCTCTCCTTTGGCGAGCGCCTCGGTGATGTAGTCCAGCGTTTTCTGGACGACTTCGAGCACCTGTTGTTGGGCCAAGCGGGTTTCGTCGCTGATTCGGAGAACGAGGTCGCGTTTGGTCATGGAGCTTGCCGGGTTCGGACGTTTCAACGACTTGATAGAAAGCTAATAACGTCACCTCCCCCTCGGGGTCAAGGCCGGGCGCAATGCCTCATCAGGGGGCGTAGCATGATCTCGAACGCAACAGGGGTCGGTAGGCGGGCGGCGTTTACGCCGCTTCACGGTTCGCACGACCGCCGGCGCATCAGTTTGGCCTCGAACTTTTTGGACGATGAAGCGGCCTGAAGGCCGCGCGCCGGGGCAGTGCCAATCTGCGCTTTCCTGCTCCGGTGAGACACATGCTAAAGGCTTTGCCGCTTCAGCCCTGCTACGGTCGGGGCTAGGCGGAAGGCTCCACCGGAGCTGCCCCTGAAGTTCTGGCCGGCTTCGGGGCCGTGGCCGCATGCGCGGGTGTCATGAGCGACTTAATCTCGGCGCTGCTCAGGGCGCGCCACTTTCCCACGGGTAGTTCCGCCAGCCGGATGGGACCGATTTGGGTGCGTTGTAGCCGGGCGACGATTAAGTTCTGCGTTTCAAAGAGGCGGCGCACTTCGCGGTTCTTGCCCTCGGCAAGTTCGAGTTCGACGATGCTGTGCGAATTATTGGCATCCACGAGCCGGGCGCGTGCCGCCTGCAAGGTTTCCCCCTCGTGTTCAATTCCTTCCATGAACCGACGCAACATCTGTGGTTGCACGCGGCCCTCGACAATGGCGCGGTATTGCTTCCGCACGCCGAAGCGGGGATGCGTGAGTTTCAGGGTGAAATCCCCATCGTTGGTCATGAAGATGAGGCCTTCGCTGTCGCGGTCCAACCGGCCTACCGGGTGCAGGTGGGCCCACTCACTGGGCAGGAGGTCGGCGAGGGGCTGGCGTCCGAGTTCGTCGCTGCGGGTGGAGAGAAAGCCCCGGGGCTTGTGCAAGGCGATGTAGAGCTTCCGTAGCGGTTTGACGAGCTTGCCATCCACCCGCACGGTATCCCGGTCAGGGTCTACCTTGGAACCCAGCACGCGGACGGGTTCGCCATTCACCTCGACGTGGCCCTGGGCGATAAGACGCTCGGCGGCTCGGCGGGACGCGACGCCGGCATCGGCGAGAAATTTTTGAAGGCGAAGGCTCACAATAAAGGCAAAAGCCGCCGCGCCTGAAACGCTGGCGGCTGGGATGGAGGGCAGACGACACCCGGTGCAACCGGGGCGAGGCTCAAGAGGGCTTACACCGGGGGCGTGGTCTTGCGCAGGCCGGTCACGCGGTCGCCCGCCTTCCACTGGCCCTTGGCGCGGAGGATTTCAATGCGTTCGTAACGCTTCAAGACGCTGCGTTTCGCCCCAAGGCTGCTGGTGGCGCGGAGACTGCGATGCTGTGACATAAGCCGCTTAAATTGATTTTGGTTCCACCGTCGGGACGCCGACGGGAGCGGGGTTGTAACACAAGGCTCGGGGTATGCAAACGGTAATTTCAATCTTTCACCACCACGGGACGTGTTTGGACACTGCCCCGGCGCGCGGCATGCACGCCGCTTCATCGGCTCGTTCTTGTCGTTCGGATCGCTGAGGCAGCCTAAAGACCGTGCATCGCGACGAGCGGATTTCCGTTGGCTCGCTGGCTAGCCGGGGCTAGAAACAAGCCAACATGTTTGGCGAAATCAAAAATTCCTACGGCGAGCGCATTGACCACACTTTCCATCAGGGCGATGCGAACTCGAAAAACCTCGTCCTCCTTGGACACGGCGTGACCGGCAACAAGGATCGGCCCTTCATCGTGACGCTGGCCAATGCCCTCGCCGCCGCCGGCCTCAACACCCTGCGCATCTCCTTCGCCGGCAACGGCGCGTCGGGCGGCAAGTTCACTGACGCCACCATCTCGAAGGAAGTCGCCGACCTCGGCTCTGTGCTGGACGCCTGCGCGGGCTGGAACGTCTGCTACCTCGGCCACAGCATGGGCGGTGCGGTGGGCGTGTTACGGGCCAGCCAGGACACGCGCATCCGCCTGCTGGTGTCGCTCGCGGGCATGGTGCGCACGGCGGCCTTTGCGCAGCGCGAATTCGGCATGGTCAAACCGGATGCGGGCTTCATGTGGGATGACGAGACTTGCCCGCTCTCGCAAGCCTACATGGACGACCTCACACAAATTGACACCGTGCTCGACGCCGCGCCCAAGATCAAAGTCCCGTGGCTGCTCGTCCACGGCACGGAGGACGACGTGGTGCCCCTCCAAGACTCGAAGGACATCCTCATCCGCGCGGGCCACGACGTGAAGTTCGTCGCGCTCCAAGGCTCGAACCACGTCTTCGCCGGCGAGCACACCGCGCCGATGGTGGCGACGGTGGTGGGCTGGGTGAAGGCGCGGTTGGCGTGACTTCGGCGTGTTAATGAATCAAGCAGGTTCGTGCCGCTCTATTATGAGTCGTTTGTTCCTTAGAAACTCCGGAAGAATCCTTCTTCTTTTCGCGTTCGCCATAGTCGTGACGGGATGTGGCACCACGATGAGTGCTGTGAAGCGGATGCCGCTCTCCATGATTCCCTTTGAAGGATCTCTGCCGCCCAATCAGCAACCAATCGCCGTTCAGATTGAAAGCACCCTGCCTGGAAAAACCATTGTCCGAAACCGTATGGGACAATGTGATCGGGGCCTTTGGAGATGCCAAGGAAGCCAAGCAGATTGGCTTCACACAAAACTACGCCAAGCTGATCCCGGCCGCTGCTGTAGGGGGTGTCCTTGGTGGAGCCATTGGTGGGGCCATCGCTGGAGTTACCGCAGGGCCACAAACGGTTGACACGCGAATCGTGATCCCGTTTGGGCCGCTGTTTGAGGGCGCCTTTGGGGCAGGACTCAAAAGGGCTTTCCCGAATTCTCGGATAGGGCTATTTACATTGTTCCCCCAACCCCAATCCCTTGTGGTTCCGTGCCACCGATCGGCGGCGCAATTTCTTTTCTGTAAAAGCAGCGATCATCAGGTTGCGGGTTGGGTCACTGGTTCCATGTTGAGGTAGATTTTTCCGGTTTCCCAGTCGTCGCTGGTCTCGGCCAGGAGGGCGGCGATTAAGCGCAGGAGGGATTTTTC
>CAMCFN010000098.1 GCA_945874145.1 Akkermansia muciniphila | reverse complement strand
CGATCAGCCCCGCATTGAACTGCTGAAGGATTTGCTGGAGAAACAGGTTGGTGAGGCGCTTGGCGATTTGCTTTTTTTCATGGCCGCAGTCAAACCACCAGTCCCCTTTTGAACTCGCAGCCGTCCCCTTTTGTTCCCGCCCCGACAGGCGCAAGTCAATGCTGACACACAGTCCAAGAGAATCTGCTGACGCCCCTGACCGCGGAGGGGCCGAAACACGGCGTTTGAGCTGCTTCACGGTCCGCACGTCCACCGCCCCATCGCCTTCGTCCGCTCACACGCCGAAACGGCCTGAAGGCTGCGGGCCATCAGAAAGCCCGCATCGTCTCCAGCACCGCCCGGATGCGCGGCACCTCGTGCGTGCGGAAAAGATCGGTCTTGCCCAGCGCCGCCAGCACGGCAAAGAACGGCTCCGCACACCGCACTTCCTCACCAAAATACTCAAACGCGTGCGGCAGAGCGTGGCAGGTGGGAAAACCCAGTTGGCGCAGACGAAAGGTGTTCAGAAACGTCGTCATCTGATGCCGCACCCGCACCGCGCTGTCTTGCAGGTTCCGGTAATAAAAACCCAGTCCCGGATCGATGAAGATCTTCTCCACCCCGCACCGCGTGGCCGCATCCACCTCGCGGGCGAAGAACTCATACATCGCCGGCACCGGGTCGGCGCTGAGGTCGAAGTCACCCACCTGACGGACGTTGCCGCCCTTCACGTAGCAGATGATGACGGCGGCCTCATGGGCGGCGACGGTGCGATACATCGCCTCGCTGCTTTTCGTGCCCGTGAGATTCAGGACATTCGCACCCGCCGCTAGGCAGGCTTGCGTTACCTCGGGATGATACGTTTCCACAGAAACCAGCACGCCCTCCGCGCGCAAGCCGCGAATCACCGGGAGCAGTCGGTCCTGCTGAGACTCCACGCCCACAATCTCGGTGCCCGCCAAGGTGGATTCCGCCCCGACGTCCACGATGGCTGCGCCCTGAGCATGCAACACCTTGCCGCGCGCAATCGCCGCGTCGGCGGACACGCTCACACTCTCGCGATACCACGAACCTGGCGACAAATTGACCACGCCCATGATGGCGGGGACGGTGTTGAACTTGAATTCACGTCCGGCAAGGGTGAACTCCCGCACCGTCCCCGAGGCGGCGGCACGATGGTTTCCCAGCAATTCAGCAAGCGTTTCCAGAGTGAGCATATGAGGGATCCTGCGGCGTTGGCGCGGCGACGGCAACCGGCAATCGCAGCCGCAGCGGGACGGGAGAATACTTCTGGAGCACCGTTTCAACTGCTGTGATGGCTCTTCAGAAGCTGGTCCAGATTGCTCCATCAGCTTGGAAAAGCATGGCTAGGATTATGAGCAATGGGCGGCGGTGAAAGAAGGTTGGCCACCCCCTTCACTGACGATCAGCGGATAAACTTCATCCGCCGCGCGGCGAAGGCGGTCATGCGCAGGAGAAGCAGGCCGTGTTTCCATCGCTCGATGTTCGTGTCGCCGTAGGTGCGGGCCTGGTAGCGGATGGGCAGGTCCAGGATGCGGAGGTTTAGCTTCGCCGCGCCGAAAAGCAGATCGAAGTCGCCGAAGGGGTCGAAGTCGCCGAAGTAACTCCGGTTCGCGGCGATGAGCTCGTAGTCGGCGCGGAAGAGGACTTTGGTGCCGCAGAGAGTGTCCTTGATGCGCTGTCCGAGAATCCACGAGAAGGCGAGGCTGAAGAAGTGGTTGCCGATCATGTTCAGGAAGCGCATGGCCTCCTGCTCCATCGGGTAAACGAGGCGCACGCCGTTGACGAAGTCCGCCGCGCCGCTGCGGGCGACCTCGTAGAACTTGGGCAGTTCCTCCGGCGGCATGGTGAGGTCGGCATCAAGGATCATGAGGAGGTCCCCGGTGGCGGCGGCGAAGGCCTCACGGCACGCGCCGCCCTTGCCCTTGCTCTGCTGCTTGAGGATTTTGATGTTGCGCTGCGGATACTTCGCGGCGACGCGCTGAATTTCCTCCCAGGTGTTGTCCTTGGAGTGGCCCTCGATGAAGATGATTTCCGTGCCCTTGCCAAGCTCCGGCGTGCGGAGGACGGCGGCCTCGATGTTGCCGGCCTCGTTCCGCGCGGGGATGACGACGGTGCAGGTGTAGTGGCGGTCCGGCGGGACACTCGGGCGCGGGCGAGCGACCATGAACACGGCGAGCGACAGATGGGGGAACAACGGGCCGAGCCAACGGTTAAAGAGGCGCTCGACGAGCGGCGTATTCATCGGCCAGGTGATGCGCGTGTCCTGCTTCACCAACTCCCAGCCGGCGAGGAGGAGGAGATTCCGCATGTCGCCGGCAGCGAGCCAATTTTGCTGGAGCGTCGGGGCCTTCTCGCCGCAGGACTCCGCGAGGCCGAGGATGGGTTTCCAGACATTGTTGAAGAAGTTCAGCACGAGCCGGGTCTTCGGGTGTGCGAGGGCGCGGAGGCGTTCCAGAACGGCCTGCACGTCCGTAAGGTCGTTCACCAAGTCCGAGAGGATGATGTAGTCGAACGGCTCGGCACTGGTGAAGTCGAGCGCCTCGGCGACGCGGAATTCGAGCTGCGGATGGCGGGCCTTGGCGAGCTCGACCATCGCGGGGCTGAAGTCCACGCCCACGCCGCGGGCTGGCTTCACGGCGGCAAGGGTGTCGCCGAGGCCACAGCCGAGCTCCAGCACGCGCTGGCCGGGCGGGATAAGGAAGGCAAAGTGGCGGTTGAGCAGCGTGTGGTAATGGCGGTCGGTCTCGCGGACGCGGTGGGGGGCGCGCTGTTCGTAGAAGTCGCGTCGGCTGGTCATCGGGAACTCTAGCTACCGGAAGCGGCGCGGACTGGCGAGCGGCAAATCGGCTGGAGCCCGGACTTCAGACCGCTTCAAGGTGCGCAGTTCCAACGATGGAACGGGTGAAGCTCGTTCGTGGTTCGAGCGTTGAAGCGGACTGAAGTCCCCGCTCCATTGCCGCTTGCCCCATGCCCAGTCTTCCCGAATCATCGGCGACCATGTTTGCCGCTTTCACGCCGTTGCTTGCCGCCGCCAGCGCCACGCCGGACCCGCATCCCGGGATGATAATTCCGTTTGCCTTGCTGCTGGCGGCCATCGCCACCGGGCCGTTCATCAACAAGCACTGGTGGGAGCATCATTACCACCACGTCGCGCTCGGGTTGGGGACAATCACGACACTTTATTATGTGCTGGGGCTGGGGGCTGGGGTGCGGATGCTCCATGTGGCGCACGAATACGTGAGCTTCATTGCGCTGATTGGATCGCTCTTCGTGGTGAGCGGGGGCATCCACATCCGCGTGAAGGGCGAGGCCACGCCGGGCGTGAACTGCATTTTTCTGCTCATCGGCGCAGTGCTGGCGAATTTCATCGGCACCACGGGGGCGTCCATGCTGCTCATCCGGCCGTGGATTCGGATGAACAAGTATCGCATCACGGCGTTCCACATCGTCTTCTTCATCTTCATCGTGAGCAACGTCGGCGGCTGCCTAACGCCCATCGGCGACCCGCCGCTCTTCCTTGGCTATCTGCGTGGCGTGCCGTTCTGGTGGACGCTGGAGCATTGCTGGCAGGCTTGGTGCGTCGCGGTGTTCGGGCTCATCGCCGTCTTCTACGCCTTCGATGCGAAGAACTTCCTGCGCGCGCCCAAGCCCGTCCGCGACGCGGAGACCGCGCACGAGACGTGGAAAGTGGACGGCCTGCACAACCTCGGATTTCTCGGGCTCATCCTCGGAGCCGTCTTCCTGCGCCAGCCGCCCGGCCTGAGCGAGGCGCTGATGGTCGCGGCGGCGGTGGGGTCCTACTACACGACGCCCAAGCCGGTGCATGAGGCGAACGACTTCACCTTCGCGCCGGTCAAGGAGGTAGCGTGGCTGTTCGTGGGCATCTTTGCTACGATGGTGCCCGCGCTGGACTATCTCGAATCCCACGCGGCGCAGCTCGGGCTGAACAGCGCGATGAAGTTCTACTGGATCACCGGCGCGCTGTCCGGCGTGCTCGACAACGCGCCCACCTACCTGACGTTCCTGGCCGCCGCGATGGGGCGGCAGCAGCTCAGCCTGAGCCAGCCGGCGGACGTTACCGCGTTCATGGCGCAGCACGGGCATGAGCTGATCGCCGTTTCGCTCGGCGCGGTGTTCTTCGGAGCGATGACCTACATCGGCAACGGGCCGAACTTCATGGTGAAGTCGATTGCGGACGCGGCGAAAGTGAAGACACCGTCGTTTGGGGACTACTTCTTCCGCTACGCGCTGCCAATTCTGGTGCCTTTGTTCGCACTGGTGGCGCTGCTGTTCTTCTCGCCTTGGCGGGTGTTCTGAGGCGTGGCGGCGGCGTGAACGCTGCGCCTCCCCAAGGGCGGCCAGCGAACTGCGCTAGGCTCCACTGCCATTGATCACCGCACGGAGTTCGCTCACCTGTTCGCTGCGGCCGAGGAAGACCAGTCGCTGGCCGGCGGAGAGCAGCGTGTCGTCGGAAGGATTGTAGTCATGGCGGCCATCTTGCGCGACCAAGGCCACCAAGCGGACGGACTTCTCCTGGCAGACTGGGGTGTCGCGAAAGGGCCGCCCCAGGAAGGGTGAGGCAGGAGCGACATTTACTTCCTCGAAGCGGTAGCCGCGCGGGTCGCGCACCATCAAGTCAAGGAACGACACCACTGCGGGGCGGATCATCTCCGAGGCCATCCGCAGTCCGCCGATGCGCTTGGGGGAGACGATGCTGTCCGCGCCAGCGCGCATGAGCTTCTGCTCGGTCTCGTCCTCCTCGCACTTGCTGATGATGCGGATGCGCTCGTTGAGCCCGCGTGCGGTAAGGACCACGAAGAGGTTGTCCTTGTCGGTGGCCAGGGCGCAGAAAATCCCGGCGGCACGTTGGATGCCCGCCCCCATCAGCACATGGTCGGAGGCGGCATCGCCGACGAGGTAATGCACCTTGGTGTCGCCGATGCCCGCGCCCAGCCGGTCGATAGTGGTCTGGCGGGCATGGAAGCACCGGAGGTTTTCCGGATCCTTGTCCACCACCACGACCTGACGGTCTGTCTTGAGCAGCTCGGCGACGACGTGCTCACCCGTCTTGCCGAAGCCGCAGATGATGAAGTGGTCTTGAAGTTGGGCGATGGCTTTGTCCATGCGGCGGCGTTTGAGCAACTGCATCAGCTCTCCATCGGCCACGAGGGCGGTGAGGGACAGTGCGCCGTAGGATACGGTCGTCATGCCGCCGAGGATCAAGAAGATAGTAAATACGCGGCCCTGGTCGGTGAGCGGATGCGTTTCGCCGTAGCCAATGGTGGCCAGCGTGATGACCGTCATGTAAGTGGCATCGAGGAAGCTCCACCCCTCAATCACCTCATACCCGATGATGCCGGCGAGAAACGTCAGCCCGACGGCAAGCAGCAGTTTCCACATGCGGGTTGTAATGGGCATGGCAGGAACGCGGGGTGGTCAGAGCGGTTGCTTCTTGAGCTGGCGCAATTGTGCGCTCTCCTGCAGCGCCGCGACATGTTCCTCTTCGCTGAGATTCGGGTTGTTGATGTCCCGGTTCAACTCGGCCATGCGGCGGTCAATGAAGTCGTTGCGCAGCCGCATGAGCACGTCGCGGAGCATGGCCACACGGGCCTTCTCACGTTCGGCTTGGATACGCAACGCGCGCGCGGCGTCCTCACCCTCACGGGGCTGCGGGGTGGCGAGCATCCGATCGCTCTCGGCCATCGCCTGCGTGCAGAGCGAGCGCGTGGCGTCGTCGGACAATTCCCCGAGCAGTTGCGCGGGGCCAGCCCAGTGGTCGTTCGCATAAGCCGTCAGCCGGTGAGCGACAATCTGCCGGACTCCAAAGTGCGTGAGCCATTCCAGGCGCAGCGTGTTCGCGAGCCACTCCATCTGGTCGTCGCTGTGAAAGAGCGCTTGCAGCAGCCAGAACTCCTGCTTCGAGGGCGGGGCTTCCGGCTCGGGGGCGTATTCGGGGCCGGACAGCATATCACTGGAATGTTCCTCGGCCGGTGCGGGGGCGGGCTGCGAGTCGTAGTAGTCGTCCGGCGGACTATCGGGGTCGGATGGGGTGGATTTGGAAATCGGCCTTGGCGTGCTGGGCGGTGTGGACGGCGGCTGCAAGCCGCCGGCACGGGCTGCGGGCTGCACGTCGGGACGGAGAACGAACTTGGGTTTAGCAGCGGCGATCTTCTTGAACTCCGCGCGCATGGACTCGGGCGCGACGCCCAGCCGCGCGGCGGTCTTCTGCGCGTAGGTGTCGATGACTACAGCGTTGCTCGTCTTCTGCGTCGCCTCGGCCATCGCGCGCAGCACGGCGGAACGGCCCTTGTCGGTGCTGAGGTCGTTCGTGGCGCAGAGTCGGTTCAGGTAGTAGTCGAAGAAGTTCTCAGCGTGCTCGATGAGTTGGTCGAAGGCCGGACCACCATTCGCCTTAATGTAGCTGTCCGGGTCGTGCGGCGCGGGCACGGTGGCGACGCGGATGGCCAGGCCGCTCGCGAGCAAGATGTCCAGCGAACGCACGGCGGCGTTCTGACCAGCGTTGTCGGAGTCGAAGCACAGCACGACCTCGTCGGCGTAGCGTTTCAGGATGCGGCAGTGGTCGGCGGTCAGTGCGGTGCCCTGCGGCGCGACGACGTTCTTCACGTCGGCCATGAAGCAGGCGATGAGGTCGAGCTGGCCTTCGCAGATGATGGCGCAGTCCTTGTCGGCGACAGCACGCTTGGACTTGTCCAGGCCGAAGATGACGCGGCCCTTGGTGAAGATGGGCGTCTCCGGCGAGTTGACATACTTGGCGGTCTTCTCGTCGCCCGCGAGCACGCGCCCGCTGAAGCCGACAACGCGGCCCTGCTCGTCGCAGATGGGGAACATGAGGCGGCCCCGGAAGCGGTCGTAGAAATGGTCGGCCCCTTCCTTGCGGATGATGAGGCCACCGCGCTCGACCAGCGCGAGGTCGAAGTTCTTGGACTTCGCCCAGTTCACCGTGTCGTCCCACAAGTCCGGCGCGTAGCCGAGCCGGAAGAGTTTCACGGCCTCGGCGGAGACGCCGCGCTTGGCGAGGTAATCGCGGGCGATCTGGCCGGCGGCGTCATTGGCGAGCGCGGTCTGCCAGCGCTTGCAAATTTCCTCGTGGAGGTGGAGAAGCGATTCCTTTTCGCCACGCTGCTGCTTCGCGTGCGGGTTGTCCTCGAACTCCAGCACGATGCGCGCGCGTTCGGCGAGGCGGCGGACGGCTTCGATGAAGGAGAGGCTTTCGTATTCCTTCACGAAGGTGAACACGTCCCCGCCCTTGTGGCAGCCGAAGCAATGGAAGATTTGGCGGCCCGGGTTGACGTTGAAGCTCGGGGACTTCTCGCGATGGAACGGGCAGAGCGTGGTGAAGTTTCCACCGGCGCGTTTCAACGGGCCAAGGTAGCCGCTGATGACATCCACGATGTCGCTGGCGGCGCGGATTTCTTCAAGCTTTTGCGGTAGAATCAGGCCGGACATGAAAACCTCAAATCCCCAGCGCCAACTTCCAAGGCCGAAAATCCCGAGGGTTGTCCGTGGTGCCCGGGGCTTCCATCACTTCTTCTCCGGCGGCGGGGTCGGCTTGGGCGTGGACGTCACATCGTCCAGCACGCGTTGCTGCTGCTTGCCCAGGGTGTTGCCGTCCGGGCCCGACTTGGCGTAGCCCACCGGCCGCATGAGCACGAGGGAAAGATACTGTCGGAGATAGGGGCCGGCCACATTGTCATGGAGCGCCATTCGCTGCGCCATGCCCCACGTGGGCACCAGCACGAGGCCCACTTCCTTCTCCTGAAATTTGCGTTCGGCAGCAACCGCCGCCGCGTCGAAATAGCGCGCACTGAGCAGGGAGAGAAACGCGACATAGATGCAGAAATAGCGCCCCGCACCCGCCGCCATGCCTAGGCGGTATTCCCAACTGCCAAAGCAATCGCTGTCCACCAGCTTGTTGCCCACGCTTTTGCGGATGAAGCCGAACAGGATGACAACTGTAACAGCGATGATCACATAACCGCCAAGGTTGGCCAGGAGGCGCTGCGCCCCCGCTTGCACGAGGAGATCGCCGACGTAGCCGTAGAGGAAACCGCCCGCAACCACGAGGACGACCCATTGGAGAAAATCCAGCAACTCCTCGGAGATGCCGCGCACCTTGCCGCGCCAGAGGCCCAGGCCGATGGCAACGATCAGCAGCACGTCGAACACCCCGAAGTCCAGCCCGGCCGGACCGGTGCCACCCTTCGCTGCGCTGTTGGTGGCCGCCACCGCCACCGCCGCGAAAAAGGGATGGAGCCCGCTCAACCAGATTCCAGCTTCAACTTGCATCGCGGAAGCTTGCCCCGAAGTGGCGGTAAAAAGAAGTTGAAATGTGCGGAGGGGGCGAACCCGCCAAGGACTGGCCAAGCCTCGCGGCTAGGGATTCTCACGCAGCCAGAAGCGGATGGCCGTGGCCTGCGGATGCTGCGGACGCAGCGCCAGCACGCGGAGATAATGTGGCCGGGCGCGAACCGGTTGGCCAAAGCTTTGGGAATAGAGGTTCGCCAGCACGAAATGCGCGCCGGCATCGTCGGGGGATTTCTCCAACAGCCTGTCCAGCTCGCTGGCGGCATCTCGCAAGTGTCCGCCGCGCTGCAACGCGAGGGCGAAGTTGTAACGGGCGCTGGTGGATTCAGGCTCCAGCGCCAGCGCGGTTTCGTAAGCGGCGGTGGATTTGAGCAGATCGCCCATCTGGGCGGCACAGATGCCGAGGTTGTGATACGCCTCAAAAAACGCGCCGTCCGCGCGGATGGCGCGCTGATAGGCGGCCACTGCATCGTTGTATTTGCCAATGCGCTGCATGCTCATGCCGGATTGAAAATGGGTCAGGGCATCGGCGCGCTCACCCGCCGAAGGGGCGGAAGGATGGAGATATGCGTAAAGCGGACCATTCCAACTCGGCGCGATGGGACTGGGATTGGGGCGAGCAGCCGGTTCTAGAGCAGGTGGCGCGGGCTTGAACGTCGGGACCGGGAGCGGGGCGGGCGCGGGGGGTGGCTCGGGCGGTTTCGCTAGAACAACCGGCGGTTTCACCACGACCGCCACCATCACCGGTTTTGCTGGCTCGACGGCGGGCTTGGGCGCGGGCTTGGGCGGAAGGACGAGGGACACCACGGGCGGAACTACCGGGGGAGCGACCAGCGGAGTGGCCGGGGGTGGCGTAGGTTTGATCACGGGTGCCACAGGAACCGGTTCCGGCTTGGGGACGCTGACCATGGCGACCGGGGCATTGGTCGGCATGCTGGGGGTTGGTTTGGGCGTGGGCGGGCGCGGGGAGATTTCGGCTTCCAGACTAGCAAGCACTTGCTGCACGGCCGTGAGCTGGTCCATTGCCGGATTGAGCGCGAGGAAGTCCTTGTATTTCTGGAGGGCAAAGAGCCGGTGGTCCACCGGGCGGCGCGGAAGATAATAGTGGGAAACCAAGGCGGCGTTAAACAGGGCCGGAGGGTAGGAAGCGTCCTGCTGCACCCCGCTGTTGAACGCCTGAAAGGAATCGGCGACCCGGTTGCGATAGAGTTCAACGATGCCTAGAGTGTTCCAGACTTCCGGCTGCTTGGGGTTCAAGGCCAGAGCGGAACGGTAGCTCTTGGACGCGGCTTCAAACTGCCGCGCCAGCAGTTCCGCCCGGCCGCGCTTGAGCCAGCCATCCACGGAGCGGGGCTGTAAAACGGTGTAGGCGGCAAACTCAACGGCGGCGAAAGCGGGTTGGTTCAGTTCCAGCAGCAGGCACCCGAGGTTGAAGCGCGCCGGGGCGAGATTCACGTCCACATCAAGCGCCTTGCGGTAGGTGCGGATGGCTTCGTTGGCACGGCCCGCATGATGGTTGGCGAGGCCGAGATGGTTCCACGCCTGCGCATTGCGCGGCAGCTGGACAGTGGCTTCGAGTAGCGCCGCCACGGCGGCCTCATACTTGCCCTCTTTAATTAGCCGTTCTCCGGTCAGCAACGCGCGCGGTCCCGCAGGCATGCAAGCCGTGAGCACGATGAGCAGCGCCAGCGGAAGAAGCCTTCCCGCTGCGGCCCACTTTTGAATGGTCAGCATCGTGTCCGTCGGTAACATCCGCCGCTCGCAGTGTCAAGAAACGCACAGGCAAGACAGAAAATGACGCGCGCTGCGTGGTCCGTGGTCAGTGTTTTCCGTCGCGGGTGGGTCGCCGCACGCAACTCGCTGCCCGTGGCACACGCCTCGCTGACGGTGGGTTGCGTCCTCCTTGCGAGCTACTTTGGCCACGCCGCCCAACCGCTCACCGCCCCGCCGCAACTGCCACAGGCCCGCGTCGTCGTCGTGCAGGACGCGCAGGCGATGGAAGCTTTTACTCCCCGCGCGAACCTCGTCCATCGGATGGTGGACCGGGGCATCCTTGCCCACACTGGCAAGGCGACCCTCGCGGAGGCGTGGCGCAGCGTGGTGAAAACCAACGATGTCGTCGGCCTCAAAGTGGTTTCCGCCCCCGGCCACACCAGCGGCACCCGGCCCGCCGTGGTCGCGGCAGTCGTGCAAGGCTTGCTCGCCGCCGGCCTGCCACCCAAGAACATCGTCATCTGGGATAAGCAGCTCGTGGACCTGCGCATCGCCGGCTACTTCGAGCTGGCCGAGCGTTATGGCGTGCGCATCGCCTCTGCCGCCAGCGCGGGCTGGGATGACAAGAGCTATTACGAGAACTCGCTGCTGGGCAACCTCGTCTGGGGCGACGCGGAATTTGGCAAGAAGGGCGATGGTATCGGGCGCAAGTCCCACTTCTCTAAGCTCGTCACGCGCGACCTCACGCGCCACATCAGCCTCGCGCCACTCATGAACCACAACCTCGCTGGCGTGGGCGGGCACTTTTACAGCCTCGCGCTCGGCAGCGTGGATAACACCCTGCGTTTTGAGTCCACGCCGCGCGCACTGTCAGAGGCGGTGCCGGAGATTTTTGCCCTGCCACCGCTCTTTGACCGGCTCGCGCTCTGCATCACGGACGCGCTCATCTGCCAGTATCAGGGCGAGCAGCTCACCCGGCTGCATTACGCCACGCCACTGAGCCAGTTGCGCTTCTCAAAAGACCCGGTCGCGCTCGACACGCTGTCGCTCGCGGAGCTGGAAGCGCAACGCAAGCGAGCCGGCATCCCCTCGACCAAGTTCTCCGCCGAACTCTACAAGAATGCCGCCCTGCTGGAACTCGGCGTGGGCGACGCCCGGCAGATCCGCGTGGAGATGAAGTGAACGCGCGCGGGGGGCGGCCTTCAGGCCGCTTCACCGACCGATCCGATTGTGACGCAACGCTTGGCTTGTGGACTCCGAACGCTGAAGCGGCATAAATGCCGCACTCCCATCATGGTTCGAATGCTCCCGACGATTGCAGAACTGAAGCTCTCCTTTACTTCACCCCAGCCCGTTCCTACGCTCGCCGCCGGTTGGAGCCAGTGCTCTGACAACACCGCATGATTTCCGTCCTCACTGGTTTGGTGGCCGGGGCGATCCACGTCGTCTCCGGGCCGGACCATTTGGCGGCCGTCGCTCCGTTCGCGGTGGAGTCGCGACGCAAGGCGTGGACCATCGGTTTGCGCTGGGGGGTGGGCCACGCGGGCGGCGTCTTGTTCATCGGCCTGCTGTCCCTGCTGCTCCGCGACTGGCTGCCGGTGGATGCCATCTCCTCGTGGAGCGAGCGGCTGGTGGGCGTAGTCCTCATCAGTATCGGGCTGTGGGGTGTCCGCCGGGCGCTGCGTGGCCGCGTGCATACCCATGAGCACGAGCATGGGGGCGAGCGGCACGTTCACATTCACGCACACGATGGCGCTTCAGCCCACACGCACGGCCCCGCGCTGGAGCACCGGCACACGCACGCCGCCTTTGCGGTGGGCACGTTGCACGGCGTCGCGGGCAGTTCACACTTCCTTGGCGTGCTGCCGGCGCTGGCGTTCGCCACGATGACCGAGGCCGTCTGGTATCTGGCGGCGTATGGAGCCGGCACCGTGGTGGCGATGGTGGGCTTTGCCTCGCTGGTGGGCATGTCCGCGGGCAGTCTGGCGGCGGGCAGTGCGCAGGCGTATCGGCAGATGCTCGCCGGCTCCTCGCTGGCGGCAGTGCTGGTCGGTGGCTGGTGGCTGCTGGCGTAAGACGGACGGCCTTATTGCTCTGTCGGGGCGGGAACAAAAGGGGACTGGTGGTTTGGTGGCTGGCACCGTCCCAGGGGCGAGGGGTGGTTTGACTGCGGCCATGAAAAAAAGCAAATCGCCAAGCGCCTCACCAACCTGTTTCTCCAGCAAATCCTTCAGCAGTTCAATGCGGGGCTGATCGATGTCACCGAGGCCGCCGGCCTCCTCCAAATCAGCCGTACCCACCTGTA
>CAMCFN010000097.1 GCA_945874145.1 Akkermansia muciniphila | reverse complement strand
TCATTGAGCGCGGGCGCGTTGTTGCTCGCAAACACCAGCGGGCAGGCCTTGACCCAGTCGTGGAACAAGCCCGCCGTGGCCAGGAACTGGCTGAAGAAAACCAACTGCCCCAAGGGCGTCACCGGCGCGTCAGCATCCCATTCCACATGAAAGCGCCGCCCGTGCGTGTCCACGGCCAGCGGGAATGAGGGCGCGGCTTGGAGGTCGAGCACCTCACCCCGCGGGTGAGCTGCGACCGGGGCGATTTGCATTGGCATACCCCATTCCAACAGCCATTTGCCACCGCTGGCAACTCACCCAACTGCTTTTTCCAGGCTGAATGGCTGACCGCCGCCTCCAGTCGGTAGATGAATTCCGCGCCCACAACTCTCATGTCACTCACGCTCTTCTCCCGCCTCTGGTTCATGGTGTTTCTCCACTACTTCGTGTGGGGCACATGGTATGTCACGATGGGCACCTATCTGAACTCGACCCTGAAGTTCGAAGGCGGGCAGATCGGCCTCGCCTATGGCAGCACCGCCATTGGCGCGATGGTGTCGCCGTTCTTCGCCGGCATCGTAGCGGACCGGTTCTTCGCCACGCAACGGCTGCTCGGGACGTTGCATCTTATCGGTGCGGCGCTGCTCTGGTATGTATCGACGCTGAAGAGCTTCGGGCATTTCTATCCGGTGCTCATCGCCTACACCATCAGCTACATGGCGGGGCATGGGCTGACAAACGCGCTCACGCTCACGCACTCCAAGAACCCCGCGAAGGAGTTCCCGCTGGTGATGCTCATGGGCAGCGTGGGTTGGATTGTCGCCGGCATCACGGTCAGCGCGCTGAAGTTCGAGGACAACGCCGGGATGTTCCGGCTCGCGGCGGGGGCGGCGCTGGTGATGGGCCTCTACTCGTTCACCCTGCCGCACACGCCGCCCAAGGGCGCGGGCGCTCCGGTCAACGCCCGCACCATGCTGGGGCTTGACGCGCTCAAGCTCATGCGCGACCGCTCGTTCGCCACGTTCATGGTTTGCTCGTTCCTAATCTGTGTTCCGTTGAGCTTCTATTTCAGTTGGATGAACGCCTTCATGAACGAGCTGAAGATTGAGAACGCGGCGGCGAAGATGACCGTTGGGCAGGTCTCGGATGTCGTCTTCCTCCTGCTGCTGCCGTTCCTCCTGAAGCGGCTCAGAGTGAAGGGCATTCTCATCCTCGGAATGGTGGCGTGGACGGTGCGCTTCGGCCTGCTGACGCAATTCCCGCAGGCGGCCAATGCGGCGTGGATGCTCTTCGTGGCCATCGCCGTCCATGGCATGTGCTACGACTACATCTTCGTGATGGGCCGCATGTATGTGGACAACCGCGCCAGCGAGGACATCCGTGCGGCCACCCAGGGTTTCCATGCGTTCGTGACGCTGGGCGCGGGGATGTTCGTCGGGTCGTGGCTCTCTGGCATTGTCGGGCAGCATTACACCAACGTCGGCGGGGCGACGCACAACTGGTCCGGCATCTGGCTCGTTCCGGCCGTGATGTCGGCGGTGCTGATCTTCGTGTTCGCGGTGCTGTTCAAGGACACCGCACCGCCAGTGAAGGCAGCAGAGCCAGCGCAAAGCTGACGGGAAAATCCCGTTGACACTTTCGGCGGGAAACTGCCACTTTCCGACCCGTTCGCCGCGAGGTGGACACTCATCCAGAGTGACTGAGGGACTGGCCCGATGAAGTCACGGCAACCGATTGCGGCGCGTCCGCAGTGACCAGGTGCTAATTCCAGCTCCAGCCGCAAGGCCGGGGAAAAGATGAGAAGTGAGCGCGTGTTGTCTTGCGGCCCCTTCTCATCCAGATGAGTCGGGGCTTTTGTTTTGCCCTGAAACGGACGCGGTCAGGCAAATTATGGACAAGCACGAAGGTTTCATGAAGGCGCTCAAGTGCCGCGAGTGCGGCAGGGAATATCCCCTCAGCGCCACGCACGTCTGCGAGTTCGACTTCGGCCCGCTTGAAGTCGCCTACGATTACGACCGCATCAAGCAGTCGCTCACCCGCGCGGCCATCGAGTCGCGCCCGCGCACCATGTGGCGCTACCGCGAGCTGCTGCCCATCGCAGGCGAGCCGACCGTCGGTTGCCAGGTCGGCTACACACCGCTCGTGAAGGCGGACCGGCTGGCGAAGTGCCTCGGCATCCGCGAGCTGTGGATTAAGAACGACGCGGTAAACTACCCGACCCTTTCCTTCAAGGACCGCGTCGTGAGCGTGGCCCTCAGCCGTTCGCAGGAGCTCGGCTTCAAGACCGTTGCCTGCGCCTCCACTGGCAACCTCGCCAACTCCGTCGCCGCGAACGCCGCCGCCGCCGGCCTCAAGTCCTACGTCTTCATCCCGTCCGACCTCGAGCTGGGCAAGGTGGTCAACTCGCTGGTCTACGGTGCGAACGTCATCAGCATCAAGGGTCACTACGACGAGGTGAACCGCCTGTGCGCGGAGATTGCCGGTAAGTTCGGCTGGGCCTTTGTAAACGTGAACATGCGCCCCTACTACGCCGAGGGCAGCAAGAGCATGGGCTTCGAGATTTGCGAGCAGCTTGGCTGGCGCACGCCGCAGCACACCGTGGTGCCGATGGCGAGCGGCTCGTTGCTCACGAAGATTCACAAGAGCTACCAAGAGTTCGCCAAGCTCGGCCTTATCACCGACAGCGCGTGGCACATTCACGGCGCGCAAGCCACCGGCTGCAACCCCATCAGCTCCGCCGAGAAGGCCGGTATGGACTTCTTCAAGCCCGTGAAGCCCAACACCATTGCCAAGAGCCTCGCCATCGGCACGCCCGCCGACGGCTTCTACGCGCTCAAGGTGATGAAGGAAACCGGCGGCCACGCCGACGACGTGACCGACGACGAGGTGCGCGACGGCATCCGTCTGCTGGCCGAGTGCGAAGGCATCTTTGCCGAGACCGCAGGCGGCGTGACCGTGGGCGTGGCGAAGAAACTCATCGCCTCCGGCAAGATTCCGGCGGGCGACTCCGCCGTGCTCTGCATCACTGGTAACGGCCTCAAGACGCTCGAAGCCATGGTCGGCCACGTGGGCCAGACCCGCGAGATTCGTCCCAGCCTCCGCGAGTTCGAGTCTATGCTGAAGGACGAGGAAAAAGCCCCGGTAGCAGCATGATTCTTTTCAACGCAGAGACGCAAAGGCGCAGAGACGCGAAGAGGGCTTCGCATCTCCGGCCTTCTTTGAGTCTTTGCGCCTTGGCGTCCTTGCGTTAAACATCCCCAACCTATGCCCATCAACGTCCGCATCCCCACCCCGCTCCGCCAGCTCACCGGCGGCGAGGAAGTCGTCACCGTCACCGCCGCCACCGTCGGCGCAGCCATCGCCGAATTGCAGGGCAAGTTTCCCGGCATTAAGGACCGCCTGCTCGACGACAAGGGCGAAGTCCGCCGCTTCGTGAACGTGTATGTGAACGAGGAGGACATCCGCTTCCTCCAGAACCAGGCCACGCCCCTCAAGGACGGCGACGAAATCAGCATCATCCCGGCGATTGCGGGGGGCTAAGATTTGGGCGAGAGTGCGGCGCATCATGCGCAAACCAATCAAAGCCTTTGCAGTTCTCGGTTTGATTGCGTCTTTGGCGCTTTGGTTGGCTGCCCGGAACTATGGCCGCATCTTCCCCCCGACGGCTGCGGACCTTAATCTCCGCTTCGCTTGGTATTCTTTGCGAGTTCAAAACGAGGTGACTCGCAAGCCGGTTCCAGGAGTTGAGGTCATTATGGAATGCCTCGGCGGAACGCCGCATTCGGGAACAGTTTACCGCACGGATGCAGAAGGGTGGGTCCGAGTTTATTATTATGACCGGGCGCAAATGCTGCCGGTGAAGGTTGCCAAGCCCGGCTACGAGACAGCCATTCAGTTAGTGTGGACGAATAGCTTGGTGGCCGAGTTGAAGCGAACCCTTTGAACGATATGGCCTCGAAGAAATCGAAACCCGCCGCCAAAGATACCACCCCACTCCCGCCCGACCCGCGCCAGTCCAAGTCGCGGCTGTGGCTTACCTTCCCCGCGCCGCTCATCACGCGCCCGGTGATTTGGGAACTGGGGCAGAAGTTCAAGGTCGTCTTCAACCTGCGGCAGGTCAGCGTGGGCAAGGATATCGGCATCGTCTGCCTCGAACTCGAAGGCGCGCGCACGGAGATCAAGAACGCCATCAACTGGCTGGAGAGCCTCGGCGTCGAGGTTGAGCCGGTGGAAATCGGCGTGCTCGAAAGCTAGCGGAGCGCCGAGCATTGCCCGGCAGCTCGCGGCTCATGCCGAGCGATGCTCGGCGCTCCTACATGTCCCACAAATCCCCCAAGATCGCCGCCCTCATTGCGGACCTTCAGGGGCAGGAGCTCGATGCGCACTACCTCGGCTACTTCGCGTGCTTCAATCGCGGTCAGTTCTACGAGGCGCACGACGTCCTGGAGGAACTCTGGCTCGCCGACCGCCACGGGCCGAACGGCAACTTCTACAAGGGCCTCATCCAGTTCGCCGGCGCGTTTGTTCACTTGCAGAAGGATTGCCCGAAATACCCGCGCCTCCGCCCCGCCGCCGCGCTGTTCACGCTCGCGGAGGACAACTTCCGTGCCTACCCCGCGATGCACGAGCGGCTGGATCTGGCCTATGTCCGCGCGCTCATCACCGACTGGCGGGCGCGGCTGGTCGCGGCGGATTTTACCCGCAACCCGCTCACGTCGGACAATGCGCCAAAGCTGACGTTGGCCAATTGACGGACCGCCGCGTTACACCTCAATCGCCTGATGTAGCACGGGCACGGTGATTTCGGACTTGGGCAGGAGGTGCTTCAACGTTTCGGCGAATGCGAGTGATTGCTCCTCCTCGCCGTGGATGACAAAGGTCTTTTTGATGGGGCCGGTGATGGACTTTACGTAGGCGGACAGCTCCTCGCGGTCGGCGTGGCCGGAGAAGGCATCAATCTTTGCCACCCGCGCGCGGATCGCGTAAGGCTCGCCGAAGATGTTCACCGGGCTGCGGCCCGCGATAATTTGCGCCCCCAGTGTGTGCTCGGCGCAGAAGCCGACGAAGAGGATGAGGTTCTTGGGATCGTTGCCGTGGTTCTTCAAGTGGTGCAGCACCCGCCCCGCCTCGGCCATGCCGGAGGCGCTGATGATGACGGCGGGTTCCTTCAGCTCGTTGAGCTTCATCGAGAGCGCTACGTCGCGGATGTAGGTGAGGTTCGCCATGCCGAAGGGGTTACCTTTCTCGCGCAGGAAGGCGTAGGTCTGCTCGTCGAAGCACTCCGGGTGGAGGCGGAAAATCTCGGTGGCGTTGGTGCTCAGCGGGCTGTCCACATAGATGGGCACGGGTGGCAGCTTCCCGGCGTCTGTGAGCTGGTGCAGCGCGTAAACAACCTGCTGGGTGCGGCCGACGGAAAAGGCGGGGATGATGACCTTGCCTCCGTCATGAATCGTGTCGCCCACGAGGCTGGCCAGCTCGTCGCGCGCGTCCACGGGGCTGGAATGGATACGGTTGCCGTAGGTGCTCTCGATCTGGAGGAAGTCCACATGCTTGACTGGCTGCGCGTCGCGGAGGATGTCCTGCCCCGGTCGCCCGATGTCGCCGCTGAAGAGGTAGCGGAACTTGCGCCCGCCCTCGCGCACGTCCAGCACCACTTGCGCGGAGCCGAGGATGTGGCCGGCGTCCTTGAATGTGACCGTGACCCCGTCCGCGATGAGCATGGGGCGGTCGTAGTTGACCGCGACAAACTGTCGAATGGCGCGCTCGGCATCGGTGGCGTTGTAGAGCGGCTGGACGGGCGGCTTGCCCTGCTTGGCGCGCTTCTTGGAGACGAACTGCGCGTCCGACTGCTGGATGGAGGCGGAGTCCTCCAGCATGATGCTGGCGAGATCACGCGTGGCGAAGGTCGAGTAAATGTTTCCCGTGAAGCCCTGTTTGCACAGGTTCGGAAAATTGCCGCAGTGGTCAATGTGCGCGTGGCTGAGAATGGCCGTGTCGATTTTCTTCGGGTCGAAGGGGAAGCAGCAGTTGCGCGTGATGGACTCGTCGCGCCGGCCTTGATACAGGCCACACTCCAGCAGGAGCCGCTGGCCATTGACCTCCAGCAGATACATGGAGCCGGTGGTGGTGCGGGTGGCCCCGTGAAAGTGAATGCGCATGGGCAAAGGCTACGGCGGACGCCTGAAGTTCAAAGTTCAAAGTTCCGCCGGCATCTGCCTTAATCCACGGCTGTGCAGGTTTACACGAAGTTCAAACCGACCAACTCAAAGAAGCGGCCTCGCAAGCCGCTGCACTGGGGGTGGGGGCTGTTGGTCGTGCTCGCCGGCTTTGGCGCGTGGTGGTGGTGGGTGCCTGCGGATGAGAAAGTTCCTTCGCCGACCCTCCCCGCTCCGGTGCAGCTGCAGGCGTTTGCTCCCGTCATGACGAACACCTCGGCTCCGGTCGTAGTGACGAATCGGCCTCCCCTCGACGCGAAGACCACGGGCAGCGTGACCAACCGACTGCCAGCCGGGCGGACCAATTTGGTGGTGGTCGATCCGCCCGTGGACTTGAGCAAGTTTCCTCGGCTGCCGCGCGACACGTTCGAGGTGCAGCTCGCGCTGGCCCGCGCCGGCGTTTCCTCCGGCTCCTTGGACGGCGTGAACGGTTCGCAGACGCGCGCCGCGATTAAGGCCTTTCAATTGCGTGAGCAATTAGCCGATACGGGCATGGCGGACCTCGAAACCAAGTCCCGGCTTCAGTTGCTGGCGCCGTCGCTGACAAATTATCTTGTCACGTCGGAGGACTTGGCGCGGCTCCAGCCGGTGAGCCAGACCTGGCTCGGCAAGTCCCAGCAGAGCGCGTTGGATTACGAGACGGTCCTGGAATTCATCGCCGAGAAGGGCCACGCGCATCCGGCCTTGATCAAGCGACTAAACCCGGGCGTGGAGTGGGCGAACGTCACGGCAGGCACAACCTTGAAAATCCCGGCGGTGTCGTATCCGCCGACCCGGGGAAAGGCGGCGTTCATCCTCATTCACCTGGCCGGGAAAACCTTGCAGGCTTTTGACGGGAACACCAACGTGTTGGCACATTTCCCCTGTAGCATCGCGGCTCGCGTGGAGAAGCGACCGGTGGGCGAATTGCACGTCGCCGTGGTCGCGCCCAATCCCAACTACACGTTCGACCCAGAGGTGTTCCCGGAGTCAGCCGAGGCGCAGAAGCTGGGGCGGAAGCTGGTCCTGCCGCCGGGGCCCAACAACCCTGTGGGCGTGGCGTGGATCGGCTTGGACCGGCCGGGCTACGGGATTCACGGCACGCCAGGTCCGGAGCAGGTGGGCCGCACCGAGTCTCATGGTTGCTTCCGACTGGCGAACTGGAACGCGGAGCATTTGCTGAAGCTCGTGACCGTGGGCACGACGGTGAAAGTGGTGGAGTGAGAAATGAGGAGCAGGATTAAGATTAGGTTTACGAGCAGGAGTGGGACGTCGCGTTTGACTCCTGCTCGTAATCTTAATCTTGCTCCCGGCTTGGTCGGATGAGCGCCAAATACATCTTCAACCTCTGCTCTGAGGATCGTCGGCGCGCTGATCTGCCCGGCAAGATCCTCATCGCGCAGCACGACGCCGAGACGCTCGCGCACGTGACGCTCAAGCTGCTGGCCTTCCTCATCTTCTGGCGGCCCCGGCTACAGCTCGAAACCACCCTGCATCAGGACGACATCCCATTCATCCCCGACCTCGCCCAGCTTGATTACTCGCTGCAACCCGCGCTGTGGGTGGAGTGTGGCGAATGCACGGTCGCCAAGCTGGACAAGCTCGCGGTGAAGTGTCACGACGCGGAAATCTGGGTGGTGAAGCGCTCGTTGTCCGAAGTGGAGCAACTGCACGCCGCCATGAAAAAGGCCGAGTTGCGCACGGACCGTTACAGCTTGCTGGCGCTGGATCTGGAGATGTTCAACGAGGTCCGCGATCTGGTGCAGCAGCGCAACGAGGTGACGCTGTATGCCTGCGAATTTGATCCGCCGAAGTTCCAGTTCGACTTCAATGGGCTGTGGTTCGACGCGGAGTTTCAGGTGCTCCGGTTTTGAAATCGGCAAAAGCAAAGGCCACGGAACGGTGATTCCGTGGCCTGTGATGAGTGGTCCAGCGACTACTTCCTGCCGATGACTTCCTTGAGCTTGTCGGAGGCTTCCTTGCCGGCGGAGAGCTTCTGGCGGATGAGCTTGTAGGCTTCGGAGGCACGCTTCTGACCTTCGGTGATTTGCCAAGGGCTCA
Source organism: Akkermansia muciniphila (assembly GCA_945874145.1). GTDB lineage: Bacteria > Verrucomicrobiota > Verrucomicrobiia > Limisphaerales > SXTU01 > SXTU01. The sequence continues at coordinate 4,310 of CAMCFN010000097.1, read as the reverse complement.
TCAGGCGGATGACCTTGTCGCGGGCTTCCATTGCCCGCTGGTGGCCAAAGGCACCGACGAGGTTATACCACTTGTAGGCTTCGACGTAGTCCTGCGGGACGCCGCGCCCCAGTTCGTGGCAGGAACCGAGGCGGAATTGAGAGTCGAGATGCGCCTGCTCGGCGGCGCGGGAATACCACTTCACCGCTTCCGCATAATCCTGCGGCACGACCTGGCCAGCTTCGCAGAACTGGCCCAACCGCGCCTGCGAATCGACGATGCCTGCCTCGGCGCTGAGGCGATACCATTTCACTGCTTCCTGCTGATCCTGAGCCACGCCTAGGCCGGCGTCGAAATACTGCGCCAACCGGGCTTGCGCGTCTGAAATACCTTGCTGGGCCGCCATGCGGAAATACTTCGCAGCCTCCGCGAAGTCCTGCAACGTGCCGAGCCCACGGTCAATGGAGCGACCCAGACGGGCCTGCGCCTCGGCGTGACCAGCGTCGGCGGCCTTGCGATACCAAGCCACAGCGGTCTGGTGGGATTGCAGCATGCCACGGCCAAACTCGGTGCAGAAGCCGAGGCGGAACTGGGCGTTGGGCTCGTTCTGGTCGGCGGCTAGGCGATACCAGCCGGTGGCTTCGGTGAAGTCCTGCGCCACGCCCTCGCCGGTTTCGTAGCAGAGGCCGGTGTAGAACTGTGCGGCCGCGTGACCATTGTCGGCGACCGTGCGATAGAGGGTGTAGGCGCGGTTGACATCGCGCTCAACGCCGAGGCCCTGCCGGAGCAGTTGGGCGAGCAGGAATTTAGATTCGAGATGGCCCTGATCGGCAGCGGCCTGGAAGCATTGCGAAGCCTTGGCGTAGTCGTGCTCGATGCCGTAGCCGTGCTGGTAGCAAAGCCCGAGCTTGTGCTGGGCGCTGACGTTGCCCTGGTTGGCGGATTGGAGGAACCAACGTGCCGCCGTGACTTGATCCTGCACCACGCCCTGCCCCTTCTGGTAGAGGCAGGCAAGGGCATATTGCGCAGCGGCATTGCCCCGGTCGGCGGCGCGCTGATACCAGCGGCCGGCGGCGGCGTAATCCTGCGGGATGCCTTCGCCCAGCTCATACTTGGCGGCCAGGGTGTATTGCGCCCCGATGTGATCCTGCTCGGCGGACTTGTGATACCAGACGATGGATTCGGCGTAGTTTTGCGGCACGCCTTTGCCGCTGGTGCAGAGTTCCGCGAGGGTGAACTGCGCGTCCCGGTTGCCATTCTCTGCCGCAAGTTGGATTAACATGCCGGCCGCGACCAAGTCCTGGGGCACACCGTCGCCGACGAGATACTTCTGGCCCAGCGCGTGTTGCTCCGCCGGCAAGGCTTGCTGGGCCACTGCCATGAGGGATTCGGTTTCTTCAAAGGCGGGCGCAACGACCGACTCGGGGGGCGTGACCGGCTGCGGGGGGATGAAGGTCGGCTCGGTGAAGACCGGCGAAGGCATAGCCTGCGGCGCGGGCATGAATTGCTGCGGGGTGGCGAAGCTGGTGCCAAGGGACGCGGGAGGCATCGTAATCGCCGGGGCAGCAACCACGACAGGCGCAGGCACCGGCTCCGGGGCAGGCATGGCGAAGATCGAGCGCGGCGGCTCCACCGCCACAACCGGGGCCGGGACGGGCGGGGCAGGGGCGGGCACCGGCTCTGGAGCGGGTTCGATGGCGATGGGGGCGGGTTCCACGGCGGCGGCGGGAACTTCGGCTAGGATGGTTCCTTCGCCCGGCACGGCGATTTCTTCCACCACCGTCGGCACAGGTTCGGCCGCCGGCGTAGGGGCGAGAGTGGCCGGAGTGGCGAAGATGGTCTCTGCTTCCGGATCCGCTCCGCTTTCGCTCTTGGTCAAATCCTGCAAGGCCGCCTTGGCTTCCGGATCGCCTTGAGCTGCTGCGCGACGATACCAAGCGATGGCCTCATCGCGATTCTTTGGCACGCCTTCGCCAATTTCATGGCAGTAGCCCAGATTGAATTGCGCGGCGGCGTTGCCTTGCAGCGCAGCCTTGCGATACCACTCTACGGCCTGCGTGTAATCTTGCGAAACCCCCTCGCCCCGATGGTAGTGCGCCCCCAGTGCGAACTGCGCCTCGGGCAGCCCCTGCTCGGCGGCGCGGCGAATCCACTTCACCGCCGTCTCGTAATTCGGCTGGCCCATGATGCCGTTGACGTAGGCGATGCCGAGGTCGAACTGCGCGCTGGCATCACCCGCCTCGGCTTCGGCGACCATCTTCGTCTGGGGATCGTCCGAGGCCGGAGAAGTGCTGGCGGCAAACGTCGGGGCCGGGATGGCGATCGGTGATGCCACGGGCTCTGGCACGGGCAGGGAAGCAGAAATCGGCGTGCTCATCTGCACGGGTTCGTGAGCCGACGGCTCAGAGGCTACGGCTGCGGCCGGCGGGGCGGTGGATAACACGGCCTCCAGCTCCGGCTCGGGCTTGGGAGCGGAACGGGTGAAGGGGCTGGGGCTGCTGAACGCGGCCTTGGGCATCGTCTTCTCCAGCTCAATGATGGCCTGGCGTGCATCGTCATCGCCCGCATCGGCGGCCTTGCGATACCAGATCAGCGCTTCTTCAGGGGTCTTCTCCACGCCTTCGCCGATCTCGTAGCAGTAGGCTAGGTTGAACTGCGCGAGCGTGTGCCCCTGCTCGGCGGCCTTGCGATAAAGCCCGACGGCCTTTTCGTAGTCAGCGGCAACGCCCTTGCCCTGCTGATACAGCGCGCCCAGCAGAAACTGCGCATCCGCATGGCCGCGCTGCGAAGATTTTTCCAGATAATCCGCCGCGAGGGAGTAGTCGAGCGGCACGCCTTCGCCACGGGTGTAGAGGTGGCCTAGCTGGTAGAGAGCGTGGGCGTCGCCCTGCTGTGCTTTGATCTGGAGGGACTTGATGTTTGCGCTCGCCATGGCGCGATAGTTTGTTTTTCACGAGGGTGAAAGCAATCAAGAAATACGCGGCAACAAGCCCCGGAATGGCGGTTCAAGCCCCCCCGAACGGCGCGGTGATCTGGCGGCACAATGAGGCTGGCGATCTAACTGCCCTGGGGGGTGCTGGCGGGGGATTTGGAGCTTGGAGCGAGTTCTGCACTTTCGCTATCCTGCCACCATGAAAGCGCTCACCACCCCGTTCCGCGCTCCGACGGTCCCGACCGTGGACCAAATCATGGCCGAGGAGCGCGCCTCCAGCTTCACGAAGCGCAGCATCAAGACCAGCGCCAAGCTCGCCGGCCTCAAACTCGCCGTGAGCATGATGGACCTCACCACCCTCGAGGGCAAAGACACGCCCGGCAAAGTGGCCTTCCTCTGCCGCAAGGCCCTCGCGCCCGCCGAGCCGCGCTTCGCCGTGCCGCCCTGTGCCGCCGTCTGCGTGTATCCGAACATGGTCCGGCACGCGCGCGAGTTCCTCGGCGCGGACTCGCCTGTCCATGTCGCCGCTGTCGCCACCGGTTTCCCCAGCGGCCAGTATCCACTGCCGACGAAGCTCGCCGAAGTCCGCCGCGCCGTGGCTGATGGCGCGGACGAAATTGACATGGTCATTGACCGCTGTGCCTTCCTCACGGGCGACTTCGCGAAGGTCCACGACGAAATCGCCGCCACCAAGGAAGCCTGCGGCCCCGCCCACCTGAAAGTCATCTTCGAGACCGGCGAACTCGTCACCTACGACAACGTCCGCCTTGCCAGCCAGATCGCGATGGAGGCGGGCGCGGACTTCATCAAGACCAGCACCGGCAAGGTCACGCCCGCCGCCACCATGCCCGTCACGCTCGTCATGCTGGAGGCTATCCGCGACCACTTCTTCGCCACCGGCGTGCGCATCGGGATGAAGCCCGCCGGCGGCATCCGCACCAGCAAACAGGCGCTGGCCTACCTCGTGATGGTGAAGGAAACCCTCGGCGACGACTGGCTCACCCCCGACCTCTTCCGCTTTGGCGCCAGCACCCTCGTCAACGACGTGCTCATGCAAATCGCCAAGCTCGTGGACGGTCGCTATCAGGCGCCGGACTATTTCTCGCTGCCGTGAGCGTGAGTCATGCGGTTGAACCTTTGCCTGGCGCGCGGGTTCGCCCCACGGCGTCCGAATTGGAGGGCAGTCGCACCCGGTGTCTGAAGTTGGCCAGAACGAAGGTCGTGATCAACAGCCTCGGCAGCCCGCTGACGCTGCCAAGCCGCATCGGAGGAGGAGTCCGGATTACTCGCGGGGGGCGTCCTCGTCGGCCACCTTGGCGGCGCTTTCATAGCGGGTGAAGCCCTTGAGGAAGGTGAGGTGGACGTCGCCGGTGGGGCCGTTGCGCTGCTTGGCGATGAG
>CAMCFN010000096.1 GCA_945874145.1 Akkermansia muciniphila | reverse complement strand
TCAGGTCGCGGCCCCAGTAGGCGTGGTAGATGGAGTTGTATTCGCTGGCCCACTCGGCCGGGGTGCTCACGTTGTAGAAGAGGTTGTTGGCGTGCCGGGGGATCATGAGGATGCGGGCGTCAATCCAGTTGGGCACGCCCACGTTGGGGCTGGCCGGGCGGTGGCTGGGGATGGAGGTGTCGCTGACCAGGTAGCGGATGCCGGCGTCGTAGGCGGCCTTGATGAACTGCGGGTTTTGCAGGCCCGAGATCTGGCCGGTGACCAGGTTGGCCTTGTTGTAACCCGGCAGGCCCAGGCCGCTGGCCGCCTGGTTGTTCTTGGTGAGCTCGCTCAAGGCCGTGGCGTAGTCCACCGCGTCCAGGTTCAGGTGCGAGTAGGTGTGGCTGATCCACTTGAACATCGCCTTGTTGGTGCGGACGTAGGGGGTGAGGTCGTCGTTCTCGTATTCGCCGGCGACGGTGCCCAGGCCGTTGAAGACCATGTCGTAGCGGAAGTTCTTGCCCAAGGTGCGGGTGTTGAAGCCCTTCTGCCAGGTGATGGTGGCCTGCCAGTCCTTGGCTGATTGGCGGAACTCGCCGGCGGGCCACATCTCGTCGGCGAGGAAGACGTCGTCGATCTGGGCGGAGAGGTAGGTGTGGCGCTCACCGAGGAAGAGGCCCTTGTTGGCCCAGGTGACGAGGCCGTGGGCCAGGACGGTGGAGTGGAGGAGCCAGGGGGCGTTGTCGAAGGTCATCGAGAGGACCTCGCGGCCGTCGGTGTGTTTCTTCACCGCGATGAGCGCGTGGCCCTGCGCGTCACTGAGCCAGACGGTGGTGTTGGAGTCCAGCGGGGTGGCGAGGTAGGTCCAGACGTTGGAGACGGCGAACTGATTGGCGGTCACCAAGTAAGGGAAGCTCGCCTTGGCGGCGGCGGACCAGGTGCCGCGGGCGGGGTTGCCGGTGGCGTCGAAGGCGGTGGTGGGCCAGTTGAAGCCGGCGTCGGGGGTGGGGTAGCCGCTCCAGTTGATCTGGCGGACGGCGAAGTCGGCGGCGTATTGGTTGAGGGCGGCCCACTCGGCCGTGTTCAATGCCGAGGTCCAGGTGGAGCCGTCGGGGCTGTAGGCCAGTTGCGCGTCGGTGAGCATCACGGAGGAGTAGAAGCCGCGGGTGCCCACGAGGAGCTTTTCGGCGGTGAGGGCGCCGGGCTGGGCGCTGGCGACATGGACCACGTAGGGGGTGCCGAGGAAGTCGAGCGCCTGCCGGATGGCGGGCAGCTCCGCGTCGTTGGTCGTCGCGCTCACCACCAGCACCGCCAAGTCCGTCGCGGCGTTCGTCAGTGCCGCCTTCGCAGCCGGGCGGCCGGCCAGGGTCAGGAGGGTCAGCAGCACCGTGAGCACCAGCGATTGGTTCGTTTTCATGGCTCCACCTTACGCGCGGGCGCGCGGTCGGGTATCCGGCCACCGACCCGGTCTTGAGCTAGGGGCTGCCCCGAGGCTGCTCCGTGGGCGACAAAAAAGAACTTGGCCCGCCCTCTTCAAGGCGTAAGGTCAGCCGCAATGAACCCTAAGAAAAACAGATTCTCGCTGAGCCACGCATCCTCCATGACACCTCTTCCTTTGAACGCGTCCGCCGCTCCCCAAACCTGCCCCGAATGTTCTGAAACCGTCGTGCCAATGAGTGGTCTCGGCCGCCGCGATTTTATTCGGGTCGTGGCGGGCGGGGCGGTCGGAGTGATGGGGGGAGCGTCGCTGCTCGCTCCCACAACGGCCCGCGCGGCTTCGACTGAAAAGCCACGCGCCGCGAAGCCGGCGGAGACACTTGTGCGCGAACTCTTTGCCACGCTGACGCCTGAGCAGAAGGCGTCGATGGTGATGCCTTGGGCGCACGGCACCGAAAAGGGCGGCGTGCCGACGCGACTCAAGACGCACAATGCCCCACCACTGGGCAAGAAGCTGGGCGAGCAATTCACCAAGGCGCAACAGGATCTGATCCGAACGACCTTCAAGGCGATCCTTTCCGGTGAGGAGTCTTACGAGCGGATCAGCCGCAATGGAAAGTGGGACAACGCCGGCACCTTCGAGGGCAACGGGGTCGCCATCTTCGGCGACCCCACGGGCAAGGAACCGTTCTCGTGGGTCTTCGCCGGGCACCACCTCACCTTGCGTTGCGACGGCAATTCGCAGCCGAACGCTGCGTTCGGCGGACCGATGTATTACGGCCACTCCGCCAATGGGCACAGCGAGACGAACGTTTACAACTACCAGACCAAGCACGTGATGAGTGTGTTTGACATGCTCAACGAGCAGCAGCGAAAGCAGGCGGTGGTGGTCGGTGACCCCGGTGACGGCGCGGTGGCGCTCAAGCCCCGCTTGGTCGCAAAACCGCCGGCGGGCGTCGGCTACGCGGAGCTGGATGGGGCGCAGCGAGCCTTGGTGGCGGGCGTCATGCGGACGTTGCTCAGCCCGTTCCGTCAGGAAGACGGCGACGAGGTAATGCAGCTCATCAAGACGAATGGCGGCATCGAACAGCTGCGGCTCGCCTTCTACAAAGACAATGCGGAAAAAGGGAATGATCGCTGGGACGCCTGGCGGATTGAAGGCCCTGGGTTCGTCTGGAACTACCGGGTGCTCCCGCACGTCCATTGCTTCGTGAATATTGTCGGCCAAGCGTAGCCTTCCAGTTGGCCGGGCGATGCAGTTTCGTCTTCATGCTTTCCTCGGCGGGATGATCAGCTCCGTTCTGGCAATTACCAGCGTGGGGGCCGACGCCAAACGGGCCTCGGTGCCGGACTTCCACCGGGACGTGTTGCCCATCTTTGAGGCGAAGTGCCTCCGCTGCCACGGCGCGAAGCGGCGCGATGGCAAGCTGGACATGCGGACCTTGGATGTGCTGCTCGCGGGCGGCGTGTCCGGGCCCGCGCTCAAACCGGGCAACGCCCAGAAAAGCCTGCTCATCGAACTGCTTCACTATAACGAGATGCCGCCGAAGAAGGAACCCCCGCGCGTCACCAAGGAAGAGCTTGAGCTGCTGCGCAAATGGATTAACGCGATGCCGGTTTCCGCTGCCACTACACCCAAATAGTTCCGCCATGAAAATCGCCTGCCTTGCCCTGCTGTCCGCCTTTGTCCCGCTCCTCGCCGCCGCGCAGACCAGCGAGCCCCCCGCCGCCTTCCGCGACCTGTTCAACGGCAAGGATCTCACCGGCTGGGTGGACGTGAACACCAGCAAGGACACTTGGACGGTGCGGGACGGCCTGCTCGTGTGCAGCGGCAAACCCATCGGCGTTATGCGGTCAGAGAAGCAGTATGAAAACTTCATCCTGCACATCGAGTGGCGGCACATGCAGGCCGGCGGCAACTCCGGCGTGTTCATCTGGAGCGAGGGCACGGTGCCGCCGGGACGGAACCTGCCGAAGGGCATGGAGGTGCAGATGCTCGAACTGCAATGGCCGTTCCTGAACCCGGAGAAGGACGGCAAGCCGCGCCCGCTCGGCTATGTCTCCGGCGAGCTGTTCGGGGCGAACGGACTAAAGACCACGCCTGACAACCCGCGCGGCAGCCGCAGTCAGTCCGTCGAAATGCGTTGCAAGGGCAAGGGCGAGTGGAACACCTACGACGTCGTGGCCGTGGACGGCGTGGTCAAGCTGTCCATCAACGGCAAGTTCGTGAACGGCGTAAGCCAGGCGTCCGTAAAGAAAGGCTACCTCTGCCTGGAATCCGAAGGCGCGGAAATCCACTTCCGCAACATCCGCATCCTCGAACTTCCACCCGGCATCACCACGCCGGAGCAGACCGCGCCCGAAGCCCGGAAATAGAACCCGGCGTGCCGGGAAGCCAGGGCAGCACCGGCCGCACTTCTTGAGCTTTGAAAAAGCATGCCAGCGGTGGCAAATGGCTGTCAGAATGGGGTATGCTCATGCCAATCGCCCCGGTCGCACCTCACCGGCAGGGTGAGGTGCTCGACCTCCACGCCGCGCCATCGTTCCCACTGGCCGTGGACACGCGCGGGCGGCGCTTTCATGTGGAATGGGATGCTGACGCGCCGGTGACGCCCTTGAGGCGGTTGGTTTTCTTCAGCCAGGTTCTGGCCACGACTGGGTCAAGTCCTGCCCGTTGGTGTTTGCCAGCCACAATGCGCCCGCCCTCAATGATCTGCTGGGCACGATCCCGCTGGCCATCCTTGCCGGGCAACCCCGTTACAGCCACGTCAGCGCCTTGCGCGCTGACACCGTCAATCCAGCGGGGTTTGGCATGCGCAAGGTGTGCAGTGAAGACCGCGTGCGCCGCGCCTTTGCCGGGGCGGCTCCGGTGGCGTGCGCCCGCTGGCAAACCGGGTCGTTGCGTCAAACTTGGCTACCCGCCTTGCGGCCGCCCTGGATCATGGACCTGGACGCGATGGTCAAACCCCTCTACGGCCATCAGGAAGGTGCGGAGATCGGTTGCAACCCGCAACAAACCCGGACGCCCCAGCCATGCCTACCACAGCCTCTTCGTGTGTGGCTTGCGGCTGGTGCTGGATGTGGAGGTGCGTTCGGGCAAACAACCCGCCGCGACGCATGGCCGGGGAAATCACTGGCGCGTCTGGGACAGCCTGCCAGCGGACTGTCGCCCGTGGTTGATGTGCGGAGACTCCAACCACGGACTCGAAGGCCTGCTGGCCGAATGCGAAGCGAGCCAGCAGAAGTATCTCTTTCGGTTGCGGCAAAGCGTGGGCGTCAAACAACTGGTGCAAACCCTCGCCGCACAAAGCGGGTGGAAACCCGCCGTCAACCGCTGGGAAGGAGCGGCAGGGCAGTTGCAACTCACTGGCTGGAGCGCCAAACGCCGCGTGGTGGTGCTGCGCCGCCAACGGGAACGGAGAACGGAGACGGCAGCCACCCACGAACTGAGTTGGCCACTGTTGGCGTAATGCGGTCCGGCCCCCGAGAATGAATACCAAGTTCTGGTGACCAACCTGAGCGAAGAGCTCTTGAGCATCGCCGACCTGTATCGGCAGCGGGCCGACGCGGAGAACGTGTATGACGAGTTGAAGAACCAGTGGGGCTGGGGCGGGTTCATGACTAAGGACAAGCTGCGCTGCCAGGTGGCGGCGCGCAACGGGGCGCTGATTTACAACTGGTGGAGCCTGTTCGTGCGGTGCGCCGAGTCGCACCGCCCGCGCGAAGCGGTGACGAGCCGGCCGCTGTTGCTGTGCGCCGTGGGCCGGGGTGGTGGAGAGCGGCCGCCAGATCGCGTTGCGCCTGACCAGCACGCACGCCCAAGCCGCGCACGCGCAGACATTGTTGACGAACCTGAGCCTGTTCCTGAGCGGACTCAGAAACACTGCGGAGCAGTTGAGTCCGAGCCAGTGCTGGGAACGGATATGGGCCAGAATATTGACTCCGTTACTCACCCCAAGAGCCGCCCTGCCCGCTCCCAGCGGGGGAACCACGGACCGCCAGGAGAGAGAACCGACAAAATCAGACCCGACGGCGTGACTCAAAACCGCCACGCAGACGGACCGCGTCTTCTGCCGCCGTTTTTAGGATAAGTATCGGGTTGGCGCTTCTGTGGCCTAGACCGTATGGTTGTGCAGCGTGGGTGACTGGTTGCGTTTGCGTGCGTTAGAAGCGGTCGGCAGATTCCACCGACGTTGCTGGCGGTCACGAAGAAGGGGCCGCTGTTCTTCACGCCGGCGTCCTTGCAGGACGACCGGGCCAAGGATGATTTTGCCGGCACCGCCCGGCGCTGACGAACTCGGGGTTTAAGTCTCCGATGGGGCGGACGACGATCAACCTGGCGCCAGCCGACAAGAAGAAGGAGGGACCGAGTTTCGACCTGCCAATCGCGGTGGGGATGGTGGCGGCGAGCGAGCAGATGGAGGGTAATTTGCTCGACCGGTTCTTGATGGTGGGGGAGTTGGCGCTGACGGGGGCGTCCTGCCAATCGCGCTGCGGGCGAAGCAAGCAGGCCTGGTGGGCATAATAGTTCTCCGGAAAAATGCGGCCGAGGCGGCGGTGGTGGCGGGGTTGATGGCATCGAAGTCGGCCCGTGAGCTGATCTTGGAAAGCTCAGGCCATCCGTCCGTCCGGGGCTAGGGAACAGCGGCGAAGGCGGTGAGGGCGCAGAAGAGCGCAGCGAGCAGGGTGGAGGTGGGTTTCAAGATGGGGTCTATTTTGTGCGGGATGCCTCGGTAGTGCTGATTCCAGGCGCTGCTGCTCGGAGGCTGATGACGTGGGCCGCGACGTCCCAGCGCTGCTCCACGGTGAGTGCCTGTGCAAAGCTCGCCATCGGCGTGCCGCTCATGCCGGTGCTGAGAATCCGAAAAATGTCTGCGGGGCCATCGCCGCACCGCAGCTGGGGCGAGCGAAGGTCCGCCGGCTTCACCGCGTGGCCCCAGCTATCCTTGAGTCCCTGTGCAGCCGGGCCGGTCCCATCGCCTTGCGCTCCGTGGCATGCGGCGCAGGCCGCGATAAAGACGGTGCGCCCGCGTTCTGCGTGCGTCCGCAGCTCCTCCTTCCGGACAAACCACTCGGGCTCGCGCGGAAATGCCATTGCTGCGGCCTGGTTCTCCTCCTTCCGCCAGCGGCGCGAGAACGTCTTCACATAGGCGATAACCGCGTCCAGTTCCTCGGCGCGGAAGGTGTTGAATGCTCCCATCGTCGTTCCGCTGAGGCCGCCCTTGATCGTGCGCCGCAGGTCGTCGTCCGTGGGGAGCTTGTCGTATGGGGTGCTTCGAAACTTGAACCACCCTTCGCGAAACGACCTCGGCTTGATGGGCAGATCCTTTGCCCACTCGCCGTTTCCGTCGCCGCGTTCGCCATGGCAGACGAGGCAGTTTCTCTGGAATATGTCGCGCCCTTGGACATACGTCTCGAAGCTGGTGCCCCCGGGTTTTGCCACCTCCCCTCCGCGCACGGTCGGCAGCGGTGCGAACAGCAGGGCGGTGAGGAGGGGGAGGGTGGGGTTCACGTCATTTGTCCTTGGGTCTTTGTTCGTGGGTCCCAACTGCGAATTCCCGGCATCTCGCTGGGCAACGAAGAACCTCGAACAAAGAATCAAGAATACTCAGCCATCAGTATTTCGGGAAGATGGCCGGGGTCGGGAAGCGCTCTTCGAGGTTGGCCGCATCGTTGAGGTATTCCTCCCGTGGGACCTGGACCTGGGGCCAGTTGCCGGGGCGGACGCGGACTGTCCGACCTGGACGGATGCCTTCGATGATGAGGTCGGTCTCAAAACGAATTTGGATGCCGCTGCTGCCCAAGGGGGCCGCTCCGGGCAACTTCGTGACCTCCAAGATGGACCCGCGTGAGCACATGTGCGCGGGACCGTAAGCGCCGTGGGTGTGCTTCAAGGTGCTCTCGACGGCATTCATCAAGGCGGAGCCGCCTTTTTTGAAATCGGCGTAAAGGGAGGCATCCATGCCGCCGAACAGGGTCGCGGTCACGGTGGCGCGGCCGAACTTGCCATACTCGACGGCGTCGATCCAGGCGGCCATCCAACGGCTGCGGATGAAGGCCTTGTGCACTTCGGTCTGGTGGTGGGCGGCGCGTTGCATGGAGGCGTCGTCCAGCCAGATGTCCGAGATGTGAAAGCGCGTGAAAATGCCGTCCGGGGTGGGTTTCCAGGTAATGCCGAGCAGGACGGTCTGGCCGCCGAGGGATTTCTTTCCTTCTGCGGGCCACGCGCCTTCGGCGATCAGTTCCTCGATCCCGAGGCATTCGCGGCCGCGCCAGATGCGGGTGCCAGCGTCGAAGGTCAGTTTTTCTTCGGTCGCCTTGCCGTCGCCACTTTGCTTCGGTTCACGGGTGGCGATGATCATGCCTGCCTGGTTCTTGAGGTCCACTTCCTTCAGTTTCCAGACCACGCCCTCACGCTGGCATTGGCTGGGCTCATCTTCGAGGAGGAGGGCATGGTTCTCGGCGGGCGCGATTCCGCCCCCACCGGCATAGTTTGCCGGCCGGCTTTTGTTGTTCACCGGCAGCACCGGCACGGAGGAGAGCTTCGGGTCAGGCGGGAGAAAAGCCCGGACATGCAGCACAGTGCCCAGCGGGATGTCCCGCAGATCCGCCGGCGCGCCATGATAGCGGACGATGGCGTAGGGCAGCAGGGCGAAGGGGTGCGGGTCGTTGCGGAAAAACATGCCCGGCCCCACCACGCGAATGCTGCCACGGCGGTTCGCATGATCCACGAACACAAGCTCGCCCCGGTAGGAATACGCCTTTTCCAAAGGCGGGAATTTTCCGGCTTCGGGGCGGAAGAGTTCGTCGGCAGCATGGGCGGCGCAGCTGGCAAGGAGGAGGAGCGAACAGGCACGAACAAAAATTGAGCGCTTCATGGGACGAGCAGGAGAGTGATGGGGATCAGTATCTCGGGAAAATGGCGGGGGTCGGAAAGCGTTCCTCGAGGTTGCTATTGTCGAATTCCTCGCGGGGCAGTTGCATCTTGGGCCAGCTTTCCGGGCGGATACGGACGACTCTCGTGGGACGAATGCCTTCGATGATGAGGTCGGTCTCGAACTGGATCTGGATGCCGCTGCTGCCTAGGAGGATGTCTCTGCCTGCCTTGGTGACGGCAACAATTTTGCCATTGGATGCCACATGGCCGGGGCCGTAGTGGCCGGCTGCGTGCTTCAAGGTGCTTTCGGATCCGTTGATCTGCGCCTGGAGGTCTTTCTGGAAGTCGGCGTAAAGGGACGCATCCATGCCGCCGAACAGCGTCGCGGTGACGGTGGCGCGGCCGAACTTGCCATACTCGACGGCGTCGATCCACGCGGGCATCCAGCGGCTGCGAATGAAGGCTTTGTGCGTCTCGGTCTGAAACTGGGCGGCGTGTTCGAGGGCGGCGGTGTCCAGCCAGATGTCCGAGATGTGAAACTGGGTGAAAGCGCCATTGAGCCCATCCCCGGGTGCGGGCCTCCAAGTGATCCCGAGCAGGACGGGCTGCCCAGCGAGGCTTTTCTTCCCGCTGGCGGGCCACGCGCCTTCGGCGATCAGATTCGCAACTCCGATGCGCTCGCGCCCGCGCCAAATGCGGGTTCCGGCGTCGAAGGTCAGCTTTTCCTCGTCAACTTCACCGCCTCCGCGTGCCTTCATTTCGCGGCTGGCGATGATCGTCCATTTGTTGTTACTGAGTTCCACTTCCTTAAGCTTCCACGTTTTGCCCACGCGCAGGCAGTGACTGGGCTCGTCTTCGAGGAGGAGGGCGTGGTTCTCGGCGGGGAAGATACCAATGCCGCGATAGTGGCCGGCGTCCTTCGTCTTGCTATCAACCGGCAAGACCGGCACGACCGAGGTCTTCGGGTCCGGCGGGAGGAATGCGCAGACGTGCAGCACGGTGCCGAGCGGGATGTCGCGCAGATCCGCTGGTGCTCCCTGGTAACGCACGATGCCATACGGCAGCAGGGCGAAGGGATGCGGGTCATTGCGGTAAAACTTGCCCGTCCCCGCCACGCGGAGGCTGCCGCGGCGGTTCGCATGATCGACGAAGACGAGTTCGCCACGGTAGGTGTGCGCTTTCTCCAAAGGCGGAAACTTTCCGGCCTCGGGGCGGAATGCATCTGTTATCGGCTGTTGGTTCTTCGTTCTTGTTTTGTCTGCGGCGACAGCGGAGGCGAGCAAGGCAATGCCAAGACACAGTGCCTGGAGGAAGCGAGAGAGCGGCATCGGAGCGCTGGAGTTAGGAAGCATTAGTGGGGGCATCTTCGACAGGAGAATGGGAGCGGAAGAATGAACGGCGGCGGAATCGAGGAGTGGCGAGTTGCCTGACTCCATCACTCCCCTATTTCATCACTCTATGCCTTCCTTCCGTCAGATCGCGATGACCTTGTTGCTGTCGCCAAACCGGTCGGTCTCCACGCCCATGCGCTGGGCCATGAGGAGGAGCAGGTTGCTCATGTGGGCGTCCGTGTTCACGGGGCGGCTACAAAGCTGGTAATGCGCGGTGGTGAGGGCTCCGTCCGGGCCGAGGCCATAGCCAGAGAATCCTTTGGCTTCCTTGTTGAAGTCAATGTGGCTGCCGTGCTTCAGGCCGAGGTCGGAGCCGCCGGCGAGCACGAGTGGGAGGTTGGCGTTGCCATGGCTGTGGCCGTAGGACATGCCGCTGCCGAACAGCGCCATCGTGGAGCCGAGGAGCGGTTTACCGCCGAGGTCCTTGGTCTCCGCGAGGCGGGTAAGGAAGTAGCTGAATTGCTCGATGGCGAACGTGTCGTATTTGGTGAGCTTCTCCATGTAGCCCGCATCGCCGCCGTGGTGGCTGAGCTGGTGGCGCGACTCGGTGATGCCGATTTCGGGAATGGCGAAGGCGTTGCCCTCGCCGCCAAGGCTGAAGGTGGCTACGCGGGCCACATCCGTCTGGAAGGCGAGCACCATGAGGTCATAGACCGTGCGGAAGTAATCGCCCGCCAAGGTCGCGGCGATGTCGCGGTTGGTGCGTTTGCGGTCGGTGTCGGAAATGGTCGGCAGCGGCGTGTCGAGCCATGCATCGGCCCGGCGCGTGCGGATCTCGGCCTCGCGCACGGAGGTGAGGTATTGCTCCATGCGGCCTTTGTCTTCCTTGCCCATCTTCTGCTCGAGTCGGCGCACTTCCGCGAGGTTGGCGTCGAGCACACTGCCTTTGCGGCGCAAGGCACGGCGCTGGACCGTTTTCCCGCCTTTCGGGTCCTCGAAGAGCGAGGCGAAAATCTCACTGCAACGACGCAGCGCGGGCAACTGCACGCCGTCGGCGGTCCAAGCAAGGGACTGGTCCGTGAGAGCGATCTCCATCGAAGCGACACGGGTCTGCTGCGCGGTGAGCTCCGCCATCTTTTGGTCCACGGAAATGGTGTTGCGATCCGACGGGCCGAGCTTGCCGCCGGTCAGGAAGACATTGATACAGTTGTGGTGATGACCGAGGCTGCCCGGGTGATGCAGCCCGCTGATAGGCGTGATGACATTGCGGTGCTTCTCCAGCGGCTTCAGAGAACGGGAGAACTCGTAGTCCTTCCCTGACTTGGTGATCTGGTAGTTCAGCGAGTGAACGCCGTTGGCGAGGTAGATGAATGCGCTGCGCTTCGGCGTGGTGGTGACTTTCTCCGCTCCGTGAAGTGGCACCATGCATTCAAGCAAGGGCAACGAAACGAAGCTGCCGAGGGCTTTGAGGGCGTGGCGGCGGTTAATCAGCCAGGATTGGGACAGGTAGTTGCTCATAGATTTTCTTGGTTCGTTGTTTTCGTTGTTAAGCGAGCCCCTCCAGCGGGCCGGTGGCAGTGCCGAAGCGTTCGATCTCGACGCCGCCCTTTTGCAGCATGGCGGTATAAAGATTGCAGAGCGGTTGTTGGTCTCGGCCCATCAGCGGGATTTTTTTCTCGGGATTGACCTTCTTGCCATCTGCGGGCGGAGCGATTTCCTGCTTCACTTCTTCCAGGTAAGGGCGGTTGAACGCGAGATGCTGGCCGTGACGGAAGCCGCCGCCGGCGAGGATGGCGGGCAGGTTGTAGGTCCAGTGGGTGTTTCCGTCGCGCAGGTTGCTGGTCATCATGACCATGGTCGAGTCGAGCAACGTGGAGCCGCCTTCCTTGGCGTTCTTGAGTTTGGCAAGCAGGCCAGCGAAGACTTGGATGAGTTCCGCTTCGACCTGCTGGCAGGCGGCGAGCTTTTTCGGCTCTTTGCCGTGATGGGAGAGGTCGTGGTGCATGCCGAAGGTCATGAGGCTCAAGGCACGCGTCGAATCGGTGACCAGCGCGAGGTGGACCATGTCAATCATGAGCTGAAATTTGGCTTTCTGCTGCTGGTTGTCGGCGATGTCCTTCGGCTCGGTGCCGACGGGTTTGGGCTTGGGTCGGTTCACCCACTCGCGCGTCATCCTGAGCTGACGTTCCACATCGCGGACAGACTCGAAGTATTCCTCGACGCGCTGGCGGTCGGCGCTGCTGATCTGGCGGTTCAGGCTCCTGGCGCGGTCGCCGACGAAATCAAGCATGCTGCGGCCTTCATCGATGCGGCGCATTTCGGCATCCATCTCAGCAGATGTGGCGGCGAGGAACAGCTTCTTAAACACCGCCGAGGGCTGGCCGATGGCGGGAATGGAGACGCCATTGGCCGTGACGGAAAGCGACTGGCCCTGCGTGGTCAGGGCAAGGCTCTCGTAGCGCGTCTCTCCGCGAAACTTGGTGGCAAAGGCCTGGTCCACCGAGATGGTGTTTTTCAGGTTGTGCGAGTAGTCGGGATAAGGCGCTCCCGTGAGCATCACGGCTTCCGCCTTGTGGCCGCCGCCGCCGGTATTGGGGTGGCTCAGGCCGCTGATGATCGTGAAGTCATCGCGAAAGTCGGCGAGATGCGTGAGGTGCGAAGGCAGCGCGTAAGCGCGGCCGGTGGCGACGGGCACAAACGCCGACGGCTCGAAGCCGAAAGGCACCCCGATGCAAATCATGCGGCGCGGCGCGGCGGCGGGAGCAGCGGGCAACATGGACTCCAGCATCGGCAAACCAATGGCGATGCCGGTGCTCTGGAGAAAGTGGCGGCGGGAGAGCGGTTTCATGATTGGGCTATTTCTGAGTGAAGAGTTCGCTTTGCACCACTTCGTGGATCAGCGTGCGCAAACCGAAGCCGGACGCTGCGGCTTTTCTCAAGATGGCATCAACGACCAGCTCGTCACCGGCCTCGACACTCTCTCCGGTCGCGAAGGTCGCGAGCTTGCGGACGAGGCTGCGGGCGAGGAGTTCGGGCCGGGCGGCGAGGGCGACCTTGTAGGCGCGGATGTCGGCAATTTCCACACCGCCAGGGAGCTGGCTCCGCGTATCAACGGCAGGGCCTTTGAGATATTTGACCGCCCCGTATTGGCCGCCGAAAAAGGCTTTCACATCCTTGAGTTTCTCACCGGTCTGGGTGGTGCGGTAGTAGTCGCGATATCGACCGATGGGGTCAAACGCTTCGAGCACAAAACCGGGGGGATCGATCTTCTGGTGGCAGCCGGCGCAGGACTTGACGCTCTGGTGCTTGGCGAGTTGCTCGCGGATGGTCGTCGCGCCGCGCGTGTCGGG
>CAMCFN010000095.1 GCA_945874145.1 Akkermansia muciniphila | reverse complement strand
GTCCCTCCAGCTCACGACCGACGCCGATGACTTTGGCCTGCCCGGTGCGGAGGTAGCTGGCCAGATAGCTGTCGTGACCCTCCCGGTGTGGCGACGGCATCAAAAGACTCACGTTGCGTCCAATGACTTCCGCCGGCGCATAGCCAAACATGCGGCACGCCGCCGGATTGATGGATTCCACCAGACCCCGCTCGTCAATGGTGAGGATGCCCTCGACGGTGGTCTCAACGATGGCCCGCGTGCGCTGCTCGCTTTCGCGCAAGGCCTCCTCCATCCGTTTGCGTTCCGTGATGTCGGCCCGGATGGCGATGTATTGCCGGGGTTTGCCGGCTGCGTCGAGGAACGGGACAATGGTCGTGTCCACCCAGTAGTGCGAACCGTCCTTCGCCCGGTTCTTGATTTCGCCGCGCCACACCCGACCGTGCCCAATCGTCGTCCAAAGCTCGCGGATAAACTCCTTCGGGTGGTGGCCGGAATTGATGATGCGGTGGTCCTGCCCCACCAGTTCCTTGCGGGAGTATTGGGAAATCGCGCAGAACTTGTCGTTCACGTAGGTGATTGTGCCCTGCGCGTCCGTGATGGCCACGATGGCGTGCTCGTCCAGCGCCGCCTTGAACTCGGCCAGCTCGGCTGCGGGACTTGGTGGAAATTCACGTTTCATGACTGTGTGGGGTGCAAGAGCCGGATTTGCCAGCCCGCCATCGTCCGCCAGCACCGGGCAGAGCGATGCTGGCGGACCCATGCGCGGCAGGGCGGGCTATTTCTTCGGCTTGTTCGCGGCCTCGATTTGTTTGAGGAACTTGGCCGGCTCCTTCATGAAGTCCTTCAGGCAGGACTTGCAGCAGAGCTTCACTTCCTGTCCTTCGTGGACGAAGACGTGCGGCTTCATGCTGCCCTTGTCGTTGATTTCCTCGCCGGAGACGACGCAGGTCTTCAACGGATAGGGCTTGGCCTTGTGGTCCTTGTGCTTGTCGTCGGCACGGGCGCTCAGGACTCCGGCAGCGAAGCCGGTGAGCAGCACCGCAGTCAGGATGGTTTTGTTTAGTTTCATACGGGTGGGTTGCTGTTTGTTCTTTTTGTTGCTGTGGCTCCACCGCCCTCGCGGCGGAGAAATGTTCTCCGGCAGTCCTGGTCATTTTTTCGTGTCCAGCTTGGCCAGGTATTTGGCCGGGTCATTCTTGAAATCCGTGAGGCAGTCCTTGCAGCAGAGCTGAATCTCCTGCCCCTCGTGCGCGAAGGAGTAGGGCTTGCCGTGGTCGAACTTCTCGCCCGTGACGAGGCACGCCTTCAACGGGTAGGGCTTGGTGCCCGGCGGCAGCGCGGCCTCGACGGCACCGTGGTCGTGGTGGTCGTGTTTCTGGCAGCCCGCGCCGGTGAGGAGCGCGGCGAGGGCGACGGTGCCGAGGGTCAGTGACAGGATGGTTTTCATGAGTGGTAATTGAGGTGCTATCGTTTGGTTTGCCCCGGTGCCGGCGGCGCTGGGGCGTGGTGGTTACTTGAGTTTGGCGAGATACTTCTGCGGCTCGGCCTTGAACTTCTTCACGCAAGGCTTGCAGCAGAACTTCACGGTCTGGCCCTCATGCACGAGGGTGACGGGCGTGCCCATTGAGCCGAGGTCGTTGTCGGTGACGATGCAGACCTTCAGTGGATAGGTTTTCGCACCGGCGGCGGCGGCGGACTCGGTGGAGGCGCAGGCCGTGAGCAGGAAAGCGACGGTGCTGACGGTGAGGACGTGGAGCAGTTTTTTCATTGGATGTGTTTGTTTTGTGTTTGCGGTTTGTTGGCGCGGCGGACATCCGCCGCGAGAGTGTTCAAAAGCGAAAGTTGAGGCCGGCCCCCAGGCCGTGGTCGGAGTGATACTGGCTGATGAGGGACCAGCGCTTGCTCAGGAAATACTTCGCGCCCGAGGTCCATTCCCAGCGCGTGTTCGTGTCGTATTCGCCCTCGGCAAACACCGAGAAGCGGCTGGTGACTTGAAACACCTTGCCCAGCCGCAGCCGCACGTCGGCCTCCGTGTCCACGAGCACCTCGCCTTGGATGAGGTAAGGGAAGCGGTAGTAGAGGCCGAAGATGCCCCGGTCCTTCGAGGTGTCGTAGTTCGTCAGCCGAAGGCCCCCGAAAGCCGACAGGTTCTGGTTGAAGTAGCGGGAATAGGTCAGGTCCGCCTCGTATTCTGCGCGGTGGCCGTGGGGATACGGTTTCGCCGTGTCGCCCCAGCCCAAGTCCCACAATGCGTTGAAGTTGTTCCGGGAATTCTGAACCGTCGCCATGCCCATGCTCATGTGCGTCTGAAGCGAGCCTTCGAGCATGAAGTAATACGGGTCGAGGCTTTCGGTGCCGAGGTTGACCTTGTGCTGCGGGCCTTGCTCCTGATAGCTGAACACCCGCGCCATCCCGGCCTCCATGTGGTAGAGCAGGTGGCAGTGGAAAAACCAGTCGCGCTCTTCGTTGGCGAGGAACTCGATGGTGCGCTTGCCCATCGGCGGCACGTCCACGGTGTGCTTGAGCGGGGAGAGCGCGTCCTTGCCCTCCAACACCCGGAAGAAATGCCCGTGCAGGTGCATCGGGTGGTGCATCATCGTGTCGTTGATGAGTTCGAGCCGGAGCACCTCGCCGCGCCGGATGGGAATGGTGCTGTCCTCCTTGAGCGTTTTGCCGTTGATGGACCAGATGTAGCGCTGCATGTCGCCCGTGAGCCGGAGGGTGAGCGTGCGGGGTGTATTCGTCGTTGGGAGCGCGGTGGAGGCTAGAGCTTCGAGGCGGCGATACGGCGAGAGCGGACGCGGGTTCTCGGCGGCCAGGGCGGCCTTGTCCGTCAGCCTGCCCGATGCTTCGGCGTCGCTGATGGCGGCCAGCAGGGTTTCATCCATCCGGTAGAGGTCCGGCTTGGGCACGGCGGGAGCGGGGTGCTCCTCGCCCTCGCCCAGCAGCACCGACGCGTGACCGGAGCCGTCGTGCGCGGAGGCCCGCACCTCCCAGGCCCCAGCCGGCGGAACCGTGACCAGCACGTCGTAGGTTTCGCCCATGCCCATGAAGAGGCGGTTCACCTGGATGGGCTTCACCGCCGGGCCGTCCGCCGCCACGATGGTCAGCGGGCCGGTCGCGGACTGGAGGTGGAAGTAGCTGGACGCCCCCGCATTGATGACGCGCAGGCGGACGGTCTCGCCGGGCCGCGCGGCCAGGGTGGAGCGGCGCTGGCCGTTGATGAGGAAGGCGTCATACGCCACGTCCGAAATATCCATCGAAGGGAGCCGCGACTTTTCCCGGTCGAGGAATTCGCGCAGCGCCCCGGTGCGGATGGCCCCGGAGAGGGACTGCAAGTTGCCCTTGCGCACGGCGTAATACTCACTGCCGCGCATGAGCGTTCGCATCACCTCCTGCGGGTTCTCGTTCGTCCAGTCCGACAGCACGAGCACATGTTCACGGTCGGCCCGCTGCGGTTCGCCGCCCTTCGGTTCCACCACGATGGAGCCATAGACCCCGCGCTGCTCCTGCAAGCCGGTGTGGGAGTGAAACCAGTAGGTGCCGGAGTGCGTGAGGGGAAACTCGAAGGTGTGGGTTGCGCCCGGCTTGACGGGCGGCGTGGTCAGATACGGCACACCATCCTGCGCATTCGGCAGCAACAGGCCATGCCAGTGAACGGAAGTGGTCTCCCTCTGAAGCTGGTTGTGCACGCGGATGCGCGCCACGTCACCCTCGCGGAAGCGCAGCGTCGGGCCAGGTATGCCGCCATTGATGCTCAACACGCGCACTGGCTTCCCGGCGGGTGCCAGGCGTTGCTCGGCGATGGTCAGGTCATACTCGACGACAGCGGCTGACGCGGAGGCGGCGGCCACGAGCAGGCGTGCGAGCGCCACTGTTATGGCCAAGCGGAGTCCGGCACGCACGGACGGGTTGAGCAGAGCAAGTTTCACAAATTGACAAACTGGAATGGGGACAACCAATCGGGACAGGGACTCTCCCCTCAACAAAGTCGAGCGGGAGACACGAAGACGACGTGGAGGAGAGCGACTCAAGGCCGCACGCTCACGTCAGGAAACCACGGGCGGGGCGAGGCTGCGGAACGCCGGGCCAAGGCACACTTCAGGCGTGAAGGCCCAATCGCGTGTCCGAGCTTGGCGGAGAAAAACGGCTTCTGGCACGGTTTCGGACGCACTCTGCTCCAGCGAGGACGGAGCCAGAAATGGCACCGGCTGAAGGACGGGCGCAACCAGCGTGTAGGCATCGCCACCGGCCACGAGCAGTTTCAACGTGGCGCAGGAGACGGCAGAGGCGGGGTCGGCGGGCGCAGGCGAATGATGCTCATGCTGGTGCGACGCCTTGGCCGACGGCCCGCCGTGGCAGGAAGATTTTGAGGCGTCTCCGTGCCCGCCGCCGAAATGGCAGTGCTCGAAACACGCTACCTGCGCCGTCATGAACACCCCGAGCGTCATGACTGCCAGCCAGCGGAGCAGCGGGGGCAAATTGTTCCGGCGCGGACGCATGTCAGTATTCCAGAGAGTTCACTTGTGCTGGCAACCTTCGCTGCCGGGCGACGAAAGGTATTACGTCATGCCTTGCGAAATCCCTCAAACTTTTCATCAGCTTAATCTTTGGTTGCTGCTGATGGGCGCAACCGCCCGGCCTCGACCACGGTCATCCTCCCGTAGCCCTTCGGCCAGACCGATTCAACCACCGCCTCGCCAACCACGTCGGCTTCACCCAGCGAAGTGTTCCAGGCCGACTTGAGGCGGCCCGCCACATCGACGTGAACCTTGAGCAGGTATTTTCCGGCGGGCAGACCGGCCTCGGAGCGGCCCCACAACCGGGCGCGCTCAGAATCCTTGTCCGCCAGCAAGACGAGGCTGTGCTGCCAGAGCTTGCCCTTGCCCCAGACGCCCCGGTCGGAAATGGCGATGGGCTTGGTCTCCCACGCGTTGCCGGCCCGGTCCCAGGCAAAGAGCGTCACTTGCAGCAGCCGGTCGCCCCAGGCTGGCGGCGTGTTGTTGAGCTTGAACCAGATGTCCGTGCCAAACATCGCCGGAGCAGGCCTCCGGCTGGGCAGGTCGGCGGCGCTGGCGTAGCGGTCGTTGACGGTCTTCGCGTAATCGTCCAGCCAGGTGCGGAAGGCTTTGTAGGTCAGGTCGCCGGCCAGCATCTTCTGGCCGCCACCGTGCTTGATTTCGTTGAGTGGTTTGAGCAGCAGGCGGCTGCGCTCCGGCTGCTTGAGGTTGATGTTCTCGGTGGCGATGAGGTAGCGCATCGTGGCTTCCGCCGTGTCCTTCAGCCACGCGACCTGCTCACCGTGCTCCGCGACGAGCTTGGCGTTTTCCTTTCCGGCTGAACTGTGGCAGCCGCTGCAACGGAAGCGTTGCGACCAGATGTTCTCCTCGAAGGAGGCGAGCAGCCGGTCGGTGCGCGCGTGGCGAATCACCTCCACCGGGCGGGCCGGCTTGGCCACTTCGGCGATGGAAAGTTTGGCGGCGGCGCGCAGCTTCGGGTCGCGGGCGCTCGCCGTAATCCACTCGGTGAACGCGGCCAGCTCGGCGGCGCGCACTTTGGCACTGATGAGTGAAGCCCCTTGGTTCGTGCCGCCCCCGCGCGCGATGAACCGGAGGATTTTTGAGTCAGCCGGATTGGCCAGGTCAATCAGCCCCTGGTCTCGCAGGGACAGAAAGGTCTTTTCGTGCGAGGGCAGGATGTAGTTCTTCAAGTCCACCCCGGCGAGATGACACTCGGTGCAGCTTGATGGATTGGGTGACTTGAAGATGGGCAGGATGCGGCGCTCGAAGACCGTCTGCCCGTCGGAAGCTGCTCCGGCACCAAGGGCACTGGTCGCCACGCCACCGAGCCAAAGCGCGGCAAGCAGGGTGAGGGCTTTCATTGCAGGTTTGTATCGGAGTCAGGCAGTCCGGTCAAGGCACGGGGAAACGCCTTCACATGCGCTCTTGCTTGAGTAGGCAGCCCAGGGCTGTCCGCAGTTGCCTCCGCGCCCGGTAGATGCGCGTTTCGACCGCCTTGACCGAACAGCTCAGGATCTGGGCGATCTCCGCCTGCGGCTTGTCCTCGTATTCGGCGAGCAGCAGCGGTGCGCGCAACTCCTCGGGCAGCGCCGCCACGGCCTTTTGGATGACGGTCAAACGCTCGGTGCTCTCCAGCGATTCGCGGGGAGTCACGTCGGGATGCACGAGCCGCGCGCCGAGTTCGGTCCCTGTTTCCTTATCCTCCGCGTTGAGTGAAACCTGCGGGTGCCGCGCCCGCCAGCGATACCGGTCGCGCACCAGGTTGCTCGCAATGGTGTAGAGCCAGGTGGAAAACTTCTGCCCTGTATCGAACTTCGCCCGGTGCTGATAGACGCGGACGAAGGTTTCCTGTGCCAGATCAGCAGCCTCCTCCTCGTCCTGGAGGCAACGGATCAGATAATGGAAGAGCTTTTCGCCATGCCGCTCCATCAGCTCGTTCAGGGCCGCATCATGTCCGGCGGCCAGCCGCGCCATGTCCTGTGTGTCCTGCGCATCGGAGTCCATGTCGGTCATGGATGCCCATCGTGTCCCATCGGCCCCATGCCGCGCTCGGACCGCAGGAGGGTCCGTTCCGTGATCCACACCAGAAACCGCCGTCCCTGCTCGGGCGGCATCGCACGGCTCATCTCGAAGAAGTGCCGGAGCATTTTCCCGTGGCATTCGGCGCGCAGCCGGGCGGCCTCCTCAATGGCGGCCTCGATTTCAGGGGTTACCGACGCGGAAGTGATGAGCAGTTGCCTGAGGCGTTTGTCCTGCTCGTCAATGCGCCGGCACATGACCTGGCACTGGGGCATATAGGCAGCATGCTGCCGCGCCACTTCGCCGAACTCAGCGTCGCCAAGCTTGAACTCGCGTTTGAGCCACGCCAGTTCCGGCGTCTTGTCACGCAGCAGCTCGCGATGGGACATGGTGCCCACGTAATAGACGCAGGCGTAGGTCAAGAGCGCCCCGGCCAGGCCGATTCCCAAGATGGTGATGCCGCGCTGCATGGCCTTAGTCTGCTGGTTGATACGGATCCACCACGCGCAGGTATCGGGCTTCCAACACATCACCGACCTGCGCGGCCTCGTAACGGGCCTGCGCCCAGCCCGCCGCCCCGCCGACGAGCAACAGCACGGTCGCACAGGCCAGCGCAAAGGCGGGACGTGGCAGCAGCGCGTTGACCCAGTCCATCAGGAGCCTCCAAGGCGAACCCCTGGTGACAGGCAGAGCCTCGGCGCTTTCGATCCGTTTCCAGACTTGTGCTTGGAAACGCGGCGGCAGCGGTTCGGTCACGGACCATTCCCGCAACATCGCGCGGAAGGCCGGATCATGCTCATGGGGAGAGTTGGTGTTCATGGCTGGCTTTCGAGGGTGGCGAATCTGCCGCCACCCAAGTTAGGACCGACCCACTGTCGCTGCACGCCCTTTCTGGACGGTGCGGCAGGGGGCCGGTCTGGTGCTGACCGCTAGCGCACATAGAACTTGAGCGAGCTCGTGGGCACGTTTCGCGTCACATCGGGCGTCGTGCCCGGGTCCTTGCGGAGCGACTCGACGAAGGTGACGTGCTTGGGCGAGCCGTTCTTGAGCGAGCGGTCAATCATGTCCGTCGTGGTTCCTGGCACCCTCGCCAGAGAGTCCGCCAGAGCTTTGGCCTTTGGAGAGAGCAGCGGCTCGCTGGCGGAGACGGTGCTGATGGCCATGAGAAGCGCTGCCGTGGCAGTCGCGAGTGACACTGTGGTTTTCATAACTTTGCCTTTCTCGGTTGCGCGGCCTGCGCCGCATTGTTCACACCCTTGCATACGCCGCTGGGTGCAATACCCCTCAGGAAATCATGCCCCGAACGGTGAAAGTTGCCGGAATGCAGCAACGGCTGAGAGAAGGGAGTGCCGCGACAACAGCGGCGACTACTTCGCTTCGGGCGGAGTGCCGAGGTGAAGCCGTCCGGCACGAGCGTCAATGGTCACCGTGCCGAAGCGCGCGAGGAATCCGTTGCCCAGCAGTCCGGCCTCGCCGGGAAAGATCTCACGGTGATGCAGACCCGTCGGCACGGTTTCGGCGGGCCGCTCGCCGAGCCGCAGGCTGGTGGTGGTCTGCGGTATCGCCAGCTCAGTCAGGCCGACCGCCAATCTGCTGGTGTAATGTTCGGCGCGCACGTTCGAGGTCACCCATTGGAAAGCGGTCGCGCAGCCGGTGTCCAGGCGAACCCACTGTCGTCGGCCGCCGTTGACGCTTACTGGAACACGGAGACCGCATCGGCGGACTTCCAGCGGAATGCTCTGTCCCCCTGCGACTGCCCGGGCGTCCAACACGGAGAGCTTTTCCGCCGCGTAGTCAATCTGGACCACCCGGTTCCGAAAGAAGTCCGCGCCTACCAAACCGTCCACCGGATGGCTGCATGCTCCGGATAACTTGCTCAAATCGAGCGCGAGATACTCGCCAGGCAGCGCGAGATCTTTGGCCTTGGCGGACAGCTTCACCGGCCAGTGGCCTCTCAGTCTGGTTCTCACGGCCATGACGTTCACCTTCGGACCGAGGGGTAAGCGCAGCCGCTGCGCCGTGGCCAGATTCAGCACGCTCACACTCGCCCCGGAATCCACGAGGAAGAGCAGCGGCTCCTTGCTTTGCGGGACACACACTTCCAGCCAGAGCAGGCCCTCACGAAACTGGATTGGCAGATCACAGGACGCGGAGCGAACCGGCTGCGCCGCCGACACACGGCTAGCGACTAAAATCAGAAGAAGGCCGGCCAAAAAATGCACATGAACCTCCTCGCAGGCAGTGTGCCAGCCGGAAAGCCTCGGAGAAAGGCCGCCCCTTTCGGGGATTCCAGCGCGTTGATTGCAAACCGTCGGCTGAGAGTCTGGCCAATCCCCGACAGGATGAACAAAACCGGCCAGAACTCCACGCCTCGTCCCGGCTGCTGGGATTCTCACGACGTATTAAGCAATACGAGCGGTGTCCCCAGGCTATCCCCAAGCCCGCAATCGGATTGCCTGCCCGATACCGCATCTCGCACCCGCGCGTAATCTCGCTTCGGCAAACTGGACGGAGGAAATGGGGGGACTGGTTGATTCTGACGGTGTTCCAAGCCTACGATGAACGCGATGGTGTCCTTCATTCACGCGACAATGCCGAACTTTGTCGCTGGACCGGCATTGATCCTGCGTCGTTGCTGATAGCTAAAGAAAAGAAATCGAGGTGAGCCAATTTCTTTTCTCCACCTCACACCCCCAACTTCCGGAGCTTTCGCTCAGAAGTTGCGGGGATGGAGGTAGCTGGACGGGCACGGCCAACAGACCAGTTTTTCAACGCGGCAATCTGTTCGGCCATCAGTTTCGACAACGGCACGAAGCTGTTCATTGAGGCAGCGACGTCCATCTCGGTTGGCTCGCTGCCGCGCTCGAAGGCAGCAAACATCGCCTCCAAGAACACGGCCTCGATTTCAGCGCCGGTCAAACCATCAGAGATTTTGGCCAGCTGTTGCAGGTCGTAGTTGATTACTTTCCGGTTCCTGCGTTCCACAACGATCTTCCAGATGGCTTCCCGTTCCTGTTCAACGGGCAGGTCGACGAAGAACAGCTCGTCGAATCTGCCCTTCCTGAGCATTTCGGGCGGGAGTTGAGAGACGTCATTGGCGGTGGCGACGATGAACACCGGCTTCACCTTCTCCTGCATCCAGCTTAGGAACGAACCGAAGACCCGAGCTGATGTGCCGCCATCCGTTGAGCCGCTGGACTTGGACCCAGCAAAGCCCTTCTCCAGTTCATCAATCCACAGGCAGCAGGGCGCGATGGCTTCCGCCGTGTTGATGACGGCACGCAGGTTGGCTTCGGATTGGCCGACGATACCTCCGTAGAGCTTGCCGGCGTCGAGCTTCAGCAGCGGGACGTTGAAGACGGCAGCGGTAGCTTTGGCGGTCAGCGATTTTCCTGTGCCTGGGATGCCGACAATCAGCAATCCTTTGGGCGATGGCAGACCGTAGGTGATGGCTTTTTGGCTGAAGGCGTCTTTCCGTCTCAACAGCCAGTCCTTGAGCAGGTCCAAGCCGCCGATGCTGTTGAGCGTTTCCTTGACCTCCACGATTTCGAGCAGGCCGTTCTTCTTCACCGCTTGGGCTTTCTCCCTAGCGATGATGGACGGCGTGATCCTTTTGGTCTCCGCCACCGACAAGGCAAACGCGTTCTCAGCTTCGATGGTCGTTAGCCCTGACGCTGCCTCCACGGCTTTCTCTCTGGCGTCAACATCGAGGCTTTTGATGCCGGCTGATTCCAAGATGCCGCCGAGAACACCGCGCAGCTCAACGGGACCGGGCAGCTTGAACTCAACAACCGTCAACTCATGTTCCAGTTCCGGAGGCAGGCAGAGACGACAGCCGAGGATGACGAGGAGCTTCTGCTTCAACTTCGTGTGGAGCAGCGTGTCCTTGAGCTTTCGGAGCAGGATCGGGTTCGGATCAGCGAGGAATAGGTGGAAGTCTTTGAGCAGAACCACGGACTTCTCCGGCAGGTTCTTGACTGCTTCCAGCGCTTCCAGCGGGTCATTGGCGTTGGTGACCGTCTTGGCCTTCACGTCGATCAGCCCATCCACCACAGACCAGAAGTGCAGTCCGTAGTTGAGGCGTTCGGTGATTGATTTGAATTCAGCTTCGACGCGCAACTCCTCAGCCGAGACGACGTAGAGGCCGGGGTAACCAGCGCGGATGTAGTGAGTGATTGCAGCCGACATCTCAGACGGCGAAACGGCGCTGTCCGAGCTTGGGGGTTTCGATGGGTTTGGTTTGGGCATGGTTGTTCAGTGGTTGAGGTTTGTGGTTGGCGGGTTCGTAGGAATGGGTGGCTGTGGATTGTTGGTCCGCCGTGCCCATGTCCACTGCCCGCGTGTGTTTGCAGGAACGAGAACCATCCGCAGCCACCCGACGAGTCCAGCCGGGGCAATTGCACGACATGGACTGGTCGGTGTAGCGGAGGGTTTCGTAGTCGATGTCTGGGTTGGAGTCGGAGGCGAACGTCCAGACCTGGCTGATGGGCTTTTTCATATCAGGACTGCTTAGGTGTATCGGGGACGCCGCTTCTTGATGGGTTCAAAGCGGAACTGCTCATCGGCGTCGTGCTCGGTTGTTGCCAACTGTTCCGGGCACGCCTGGAGGATGAGGGAGTCGCTTACGGTCTGGCTGGCGGCCGGGTCGCAGTTGTGCGGGTCGAGGAATGGGAACGGGCGCACCAGCCACGGCGCATACAGGTAGCCGTTGACCAGCGTGGCCTTGATGACGGTCGGGTTGAGGTCGCAGCCGTAGAGGCGATACGAATGGTTGGAGGCCGCGAGCAACAACCGGCCAGTGCCCACGCAGGGATCGCAGACCGATTTGGTTCGGGCATCCTCACCGCCCACGGTCATCGCCGCCATCATCCGGGCCACCTCCATCGGCGTCGGATAGAAGCCGAGGTGCTGGCCGTGGCGGTTCTCGGCGAGGATTTCGCCCAGGTAATCGTGCGGCCACGCGAGCAGCGTTTCGAGGTTGAACACCTGATACAACCGCTCACTGGCTCCAGTGAAGTCAGTGGGTTCGGCAGGCAGCGAAGATTTACCGCGATGGCCCAAGCCAAAGAGCAGCCAGTCCAGGAAGTAGTCGAACACCTGCCACGATCCCCAGCCCTGCCAGCTCCCGTGCGTGGTGACGGTGTTGAGCGAGGCTTCGAGCATCCGGCGTGCGGCCTGGTTGGATTCCCAGTCGATGACAGGGATGGAGCCGACGACGCGGCCGGCCAGCATCATTTCATGCCAGTGCTGCCAGCGGCCCCAGAGGGCATCTTCAATGGCGAGCAGGTAAGGTAAAAGCCACCCGTGCTCCAATTTGAGCGGAGCAGCGAGTGGCTTTGGGTTTCGAGGTTTGGCGTTGGTTATTGACTGGCGCAGGACCGGGAGAAGGTCTGGGCGCATGATGTCCTTTCGGGTTAGAGGTTGAATCGGTCCAGCTCCCACGCCAGACAGCAGGAGCGTGAAGGGTTGCTGTGCAGGATTACTCCTTCAGCGTCCTTCACCTCCCACTGTTGAGCGGCAGGGTTGAACTCTATGGAGGTGGCACGCTGGACTTCCAAGGTGCCCAGGGTTTGGAGCGGGATGGCGTCGGTGTGGAGACAGTGACCCGTGCCATCCACGTCGAACGTCAGCACCGGGTTCATGTGCCGAGCTGTTGTTGCTGCTTTGAAACGGCTTGCTGGTGGAACTCGGGCTTCTTCACCTTCGAGTTCACGAGGCCCAGTGCTTCCTCCAGAAACTTGGTGGCCTTCTCGCAGCCTGCTCCTTTGAACCCGACGCCCTCGATGGTGAACTCGCCGGTGGTTGAAACGATAATCTCAATGGTGGGTTTCATAGCGTGGCGAGGATGAGCTTGATGGAGCCGTTGGGTTGTTGGTTTCGCATCACGGAGTAGCCCTTCTTGCGGGCTTCCATGCTGGCCTTGTGGACACCGTAGAGCTGGAGCAGGCGGCCAAAGTTGGTGCCGACCTCCCGCTCGACATGGCCATCCCACCAGTCCGTTGTGAGGCCGTAGGTTTGGTCAGGCTGTTGGTTTACGGCGATGTCGTAGGGGCCTTTGAGCCGGATGACGAAATCGCCCTTGGTTTTGTTGCTGATGTAGCCGCGTGCTTCGGTGTTGGCGAGGAGCTGAAGGCCCATCTCGTTGACCGCTGACCGCAGGGCTTCCACGTCCTTGATTTGCGTTTTGATGGTGGTGAAGTGAGACATTGATGGTGTTGAGGGTTGTTGGTTGAGGGTTGAGAGCTGCGAACGCGGACTGACTGCCAGGCAAAGAAGTGAGCGCGGCAGAGTATTGCACCCCTGCACGGAAGAACGGATTTCCACCGCCCAGGTGATGCCTCACCACCCCTTGTTGGGTTCCACACGGCTGCCGCCGTGCGCGTCTTGTTCCGCCACGCGCTCACAGAGTTGGTCAGTCAGAGTTCTCCCCGGACTCGACTTCAATCTCGTCGCGGTGAGCGAAGAGTTGAGCGCCGAGGCCGAAAGGTTCTCGCTGCAAGGTCAGGTTGATGAGGTCAAGGGCTTGCCGGGCTTGCTGCTCGGTGGACCCCTTGGTGATTTGACCGGCATCGAACTGAAGGTCGAGCCGGCGGATGGTGATGGTTTTCATGCGTTATCGGGGTTGACCAAGGCGAACGCGGCATCGTTGTTTCTCATGCCGATTACCTCGGTGGTTGTTTGCGGCACGGGATGGGTGAACA
>CAMCFN010000094.1 GCA_945874145.1 Akkermansia muciniphila | reverse complement strand
ACGTAGTAGTCGCCGAGGTTTTTCTCGATGCTGGCGCGGGTGCGCTTCATGAGCTCCTCGCTGAGGACGGAGTTCTTCGTGAGGCGCAGCAGGGCGCGGATGTCCTTCTTTTGCGCGGGGCGGATCTGCTGAAACTCGTCGGCGTAGATGAGCGTGCCGACGCCTTCGTTGGAGAAGACCTCGGCGAGGAGGGACTCATCGGTGCGGCCGTTGATGATGTGGACGCGGGGGATGCCCGAGAGGCAGGCGGAAGCCCCCGCCTTGGCGCGTGCGGTGTCCTCAGGGGAAAGCTCCTTGCGCGCAATCAAAAGGAGAAGGTCGGCGGCGAGCACTTGCTTGAGCAGCTTGCCTTGATGGAACAGGCCGTCGGTGGTGGTGATGAAGAGGATCTTCGCCGCCTTGAGCGCGGTGGCGGTAGCGACCGCAATGGTGTCGGACGTGACCCGGTAGGTCTTGCCATCGCCATCGAAGCCCAGCGGCGGAATGACCGGGGTGATGCCGGCAGCGAGGAGCGTCTGAAGCATCTCCGTGTCCACGCGCTCGACCTTGCCAGTGAAGAGGTGGTCCACGCCTTGGAGGATGCCGAGAGGCGAGGCGATGATGGCGTTCGGGCTGGCGGCGCGAAGGTCGTTGGTCGAAAGGCCTTCGAGGATTTCGTGCGTGAGCCGGTTCGCGGCGGTGAGGGAAAGCTGAAGCGTCGCGGCGTCGGTGATGCCCGTGCCATCGAGGTTCGAGGGGGTGATGCCCCGCTCAACGCCGAGTGCCTGGATTTGCGCCGCCGCGCCGTGGACGATGACGACGCGGATGTTCAGCGAGCGTAGCACCGCGACATCGAGCAGGAGGTTGGCGAAGTTTTCGTCCGTCACGACCGCGCCATCCACGGCGATGACGAAGGTCTTCTCGCGGAAGCGCGGGATGTATTGGAGGATGCCGCGAAGGTCAGTGGGTTTCACGTTGGGTCAGTGCTAGCAGTCGCGGCGCAAATAAGGGGCAGAGGCGCGCTGGGATTCAACGAGAAACTTCGCCGGGGACGGAGCGAGCAAGGGAGGTTGGGAGACCGCCAAGATTCGGGCGGCGGAAAATAGTCCATTGCGCGATTGCCAATCATGCACACCTTACCTGAGTCCCTTGCAGGAAACTCCTGACATGAGCACGCAGCCGCCATTGTCTCCGCAGCCAGATGCGCCTCCTGCTGGCGCTTTGATTTCGCTGAAACTCGCGTCGTCGCAAGTTCCGGTCGCGGAAGCCAGTGCCGCTGCGCCTGTCGGTGGCGCTCGCAAGCTCTACCGCTGGGAGGAACGGGAGGAGTTCTGGTTCCCGGAGCCGACGGACTTCTCCCACAGCGGGATAAACGAGTAGCGGAGGGCGGGCGTCTCGCCCGCTCTACGTTGCCAGCACTTGCTTCAAGCCAGCGAGGAACCGGGCGTTCTCAGCCGCCGTGCCAACGCTCACGCGGAGCCACTCGGGCAACTGGTAGCCGGCCATCGGGCGCGTGATGATGCCGAGCTTCTGCAACTCGCTGAAAACCCGCGCGCCGTCGCCGACCCGCAGGAGGATGAAGTTACCCGCCGTCGGGACGAACTCGATGCCGAGCCTCTCGAACTCGGTTTGCAGGTGGTGAACGCCGGCGAAGTTTGTCCCGCGCGTGCGCTGGACGTGCTCGTCGTCGTCGAGCGCGGCGAGGGCGGCGGCTTGGGCGAGGCTGTTGAGGTTGAAGGGCTGGCGAATCTTCTCCAGCGCAGCAATCAGCTCCGGGTGGCCGATGCCATAGCCCACGCGCGTGCCGGCCAGGCCGTAGATTTTGGAGAACGTCCGCATGAGCAGGAGGTTCGGCTTCGTGCCGGCGGTGATGAGGGGAATCAAGTTCACCGGGTCGTTGAGGAACTCGATGTAAGCCTCGTCCATCACGAGCAGGACGTGCGGCGGGACTTCGTTGACGAGCTCGATTAGGTCCGCGCGCGAGGCGAGCGTGCCGGTGGGGTTGTTCGGGTTCGCCACGAAGACGACGCGGGTCTGCGGCGTGATGGCGGCGAGCATCGCGGGCAGGTCGTGGCCAAGGTCGCGCGCGGGGACGGTGATGAGGTTCGCGCCGGCCATCTTCGCGATGATGGGGTAGATGGCGAAGCAGTATTGCGACACGACCACGTCGGCTCCGGGGGCCATCAGCGCGTGGCCGATGAACTCGATAATTTCGTTCGAGCCGTTGCCGAGGATGAGGTGGCTGGTCTCGACGTTGAGTTTGTCGGCGAGGCGGCGCTTGAAGTAGAAGGCATTACCGTCGGGGTAGAGATGCACGCTGGCGGCGGCGGCTTGGATGGCGGCGAGGGCTTTGGGCGAGGGGCCGAGCGGGTTTTCGTTCGAGGCCAGTTTGATGATGTCGCTGGCGGGCAAGCCGACTTCGCGCGCGACTTCCTCAATGGGACGGCCGGGCTGGTAGGTCGGGAGGGTGGCTAGGGTGGGGTTGAGGGGGAATGGCAATGACATGGGAGGCAATTTTAACGCTAAGACGCAAAGGCGCGGAGACGCAGAGGGAGGATAAGAAGAGACGTGCTCATGAAATCGGCCATTTGCTCACGACTCGAACGACGCGTTCCAGCTCTGTAGCGGAACAGCGAACTCGTGGAACGCGCACTGCTTTGCGAGGTCAACAGTGTCCTCAAGGTAGTCATGGGTGCAGCGATTCTTGTCGAAAACGTAGAGATAGTATCCGACGCCTCCGCCTCCATCTTCGATGAGGAAGTTCTTCCCCGCATGAGTGGCTTGCAGGCGGCTTGGTTGCATTGGCTCGGTTGAATTTTAGCCCGCATCTGCATTCGTCACAGCGCCCCCACCAGCTTCGCCACGTCCACGTGCTGCGCAATCAGGTCGCGGATGACGGTGATTTTCTCGGCGTCGTCGGGGCGGGTTTTGACGATGATGTCGTGGACCTTGGAGGCGACTTCGTAGCTGTCCGCCTCGGCGAGCAGCACGGGGAAGTCGAGCTTGCGAATCAACTCCAGCGTGGCGGGGCTCGGGCGGAAGTTGTCGGTGAGCACGAGGCCGCTGAGTGCCTCCTCGGGGCTCGCCTGCGATGCGGCGGAAGCGGCGATCACAATGTCCTCGCGGTCGCCGGGCGCGATGACCAGCGTGCCCCGCCGGAAATGCTTGGCCATGTTTTGCGCGCCCATCGCACCGACGACAATGTCCTCGACGAGGTTGGTGAGGCGCTTGCGGGCGTTGAGGACTTCAGCGGAGAGCTCGTCGCGGATGGAGGCGAGCGTGGGCTTGACGAGGATGGGCTGGAGCGGGAGCACGCCGAGCAGTTCAAGGCCTTTTCGCTTCAGGCCCTTCCGGGTAAACTCGGCGATGTAGTCGAGCTTGTCCGGCAGCACTTTGTTGACGATGACGCCGATAATTTCGACACCGTGTTTCTCGAAGAGCGCTTGGTTCAACGCCACTTCGTCCACCGGCTTGCCGATGCCGCCGCGC
This sequence comes from Akkermansia muciniphila, assembly GCA_945874145.1. Taxonomy (GTDB): domain Bacteria; phylum Verrucomicrobiota; class Verrucomicrobiia; order Limisphaerales; family SXTU01; genus SXTU01. Next base: position 10,107 of record CAMCFN010000094.1, on the reverse strand, counting down.
GTGACGATGACGACCTTCGCGCCGAGCACCTTGGCGACCTGCGCGTTGGACAAGTCGAACACCGCGCCGACGCCTGCGTGGCCGGAGCCTTCGCAGAGCACGAAGTCCTTTTCCCACGCCACGCGGTCGAAGGATTTTTGGATGCGCCGCACGAGCGCGTCATTGTTGGTTTCGGCGAGAAACTTGCGGGTGAAGTCCGGCTCAACCGCGATGGGGCTCATGTCCACGAGGGGGCAGTTGAGCTTGTAAACGGAGTCCATCAGCACCGTGTCCTCGTCAATCTTCTGCTCGGCGATTTCCACGAAACGCTGGCCGACGGGCTTGATGTAGCCAATGCGCGGGAACTGGTTCTGCAGGGCGGACAGCAGGCCGAGCGAGGTGGTGGTCTTGCCGTCGTTCTGGCGGGTGGCGGCGATGAAGACGCGGGGGGTGACGATGTTCATGCGGGGGGAGAGGCAACCACTAATGGACACTAATGAACACGAATGGGGAAAGGGTCAAAGGTGCAATCGCTCCCAGGGGCGGACTCTGCGCGAAAAGATTCCGGAGCCCGCCCGCGTCCAGCGCCCCGCTGATTCGTGCTTCTTCGAGTCCATAGGTGGTTTCACTCTGCGGCCACATGCGCACCGGCATCGGGATAGAGCAGCCGAAATTCAATGGCTTGCAAGCCGACAATCGCAGCGACGCCGAGGATGTCGTGACTGCTGGCACCCCGGGAAATTTCGGCCGCCGGCATGTCGAGGCCGAGGAGAATCTGGCCGTAGGCATTGGCACGGGCGACATGCTGGACGAGCTTGCTGGAGATGTTGCCGGAGTTGAGGTCGGGGAAGACGAGCACATTGGCCTGACCGGCGACGGCGTTCTCCGGGAGCTTGCGCGAGGCGATTTCCGGCACGAGCGCGGCATCCACTTGCAGCTCGCCTTCGAAGTCCGCCTCCAAGGAACGCTGGGCGGCCCGCTGTCGAGCGAGGGCAGTGGCGGCCTCCATTTTGTGGACGGAGGGATGAATCGCGCTGCCCTTGGTGGAAAAGGACAGCATCGCCACTCGCGGCCGCACGCCGAGCAATTGCCGAGCAAGGAAGCCGCTGGCCACCGCGATATCGGCGAGTTGCTCGACGGTGGGCTCGGGGATGACGCCGCAATCCGCCATGAGCATCGCGCCCTGGTGGCCGAACCGGGTGTCTTCGACTTCGAGGACCATGCAGCTCGACGCCGAACTGTAGCCGGGCGCGAGGCGGATGATTTGAAAGACCGGGCGCAACACGCTGCCGCTGATCTCGCTCGCACCGGAGACGAGGCCGTCGGCTTGTCGCATCGCCACCATCATCGCGCCGAAGTAATTGGGCTTCCGCAGCGCCTCCAGCGCCTCCTGGCCCTGCACTCCTTTGGCCCGCCGGAGCCGTTCATATACGGCGGCGAACTGCTCCAGTTCCTCGCTGGTTTCCGGGTTGATGATGCGGATGCCTTGGAGGGAGAGGTTGAGGCTCTCCGCCATTCGTTTGATGTGGCTGCGGTCACCGAGGAGGATCGGAGCGCCGAGCTGGAGCGAGCAGAACTGCCGCGCCGCCTGCAAGACACGCGGCTCGGCCCCCTCGGGGAAGACAATCCGCTTGGGGTGCCGTTGCAGTCGCTCGATGACGCTGCCGATGAAACGCATGGCAGCGTGGTAGCTGACGAACGATTGAACTGCAACCGGCAACTCAGCTCGGTGGCGACTGGGGGCGCAGCAACCTTGACCCGGAGCGCAGCCCGCCGCTTCCAACATAAGAGTGCAGGATCGGAGCGCGGTGGAGTTGTCCATTGAACTTCCTCGCCGGGTCCGCATAGCCTCGCGAAGTTATCGGCCTGACACGTTTCATGAAATTGATCGCCCTCATTGCGACCCTCCTAACCCTAGCCACTTCGCTCCGCGCGCAGCCGAAAGATGCCTTTCCACTGTGGGCCAAGGACACCCCAGGCGCGCTGGGCACCGACCCGGTGAAGGATATTCCCACGCTGACCCCATTTTATCCGGCAGCGGACAAGGCTTCGGGCGCGGCCGTGCTCATCTGTCCCGGCGGTGGTTATGGCGGGTTGGCCAGCCATGAGGGGCGGGACTATGCCTTGTGGCTGAATCAGCACGGCATCGCGGGCTTTGTGCTGAAGTATCGGCTGGGTTCCGCCGGCTATCGCCATCCCGTCATGATGGGTGATGTGAACCGCGCCGTGCGTTACGTGCGGGCCAATGCGATGGCTTGGAAGCTGGACCCCAAGCGTATCGGAGTAATGGGCAGCAGCGCCGGGGGGCACTTGGCTTCCACTGCCGTGACGCACTTCGACGCGGGCAAACCGGATGCGGCCGACACCGTCGAACAGGCCAGCAGCCGGCCGGACCTGGGCATCCTTTGCTACCCCGTCATTTCCATGGGGCCGAACACCCATCAAGGCTCGAAGAACAACCTGCTGGGGAAGGAGCCGGCCGAGGAATTGGTGAAGCTCCTGTCCAACGAACTCCAAGTCACGCGGAACACGCCGCCCTGCTTTGTGTGGCACACGTGGGAGGACAAGGCCGTGAAGGTGGAGAACTCGCTGGACTTCGCCAGCGCCCTCCAGCGCAACGGGGTCGCCTTCGACCTGCACGTTTACCAGAAAGGCTCGCACGGCATCGGCCTGGGAGTGAAGGCCTGGGATCCGGACAAGACGCCGGTCGCGGACCTGCACCCTTGGACGAAGGATTTGGCGGTCTGGCTGAAGGTCCAAGGCTTTGCCCGTTGAGCTGTGCCCTGGGGGAATCCCCGGGGTGATTTTCGGTTTGAAAGCCGTCGTTGCCCGGCCAACTATGAATCACAACTTTCCGGGAAGGGTCTCAGGCCGCCTCTTAGGAAGGGCTGATTAAGCGCATGCCAAAAATTCTAATCGTTGACGATGACGCGCAGTTGCGCTCGACCATCAGCATGGTGCTCAAGCTGAAGGGCTACGATGTGATCGACGCGGACAACGGGGCCACCGCGCTCAAGCTGGCCCGCGCCGCCCTGCCCGACCTCATCCTCAGCGACATCAACATGCCACAGGCCGATGGCTACGCCGCACTCGCCGAGTTGCGCAAGGACCCGGCCACCGCCGACATCCCGCTCATTTTGATGACCGGTGAATCCGAGGCCGCCACCATGCGCAAAGGCATGGACTTGGGGGCGGATGACTACCTCAACAAACCGTTCGCGATGAGTGCGTTGCTCAAGGCGGTCGAAGCGCGGATCAAAAAGCGCGAGGTGGTCCGGCAGAGCGCGGAGAAGAAGCTCGCCGAGCTGCGGGCCAACCTCAGCCTCATGCTGCCGCACGAGTTGAACACGCCGCTGGTGGGCATTCTGGGCTACGGCGAGATCATCAGCAATTGCGCGGACACGCTTCAGCCGGCCGAGCTGGCCGAGATGGGCCGGAACATTTTGGAGTCCGGCCAACGATTGCAGCGGCTCGTGCAGAACTTCCTCATCTACTCACAGTTGGAGCTGCTGCGGGCCGACGACAGTGAGGTCATGGCCATGCGGGGCAAGCGCACGGAAGATGTGAATGAATCGCTAATCTTGGTGGCGCGCACCAAAGCCCAAGCCTTGGGCCGGGTGAATGATTTGCAGACCGAAATCTGCCACGGCAGTGCGGCGATTGCGGAGGACTTGCTGGCCAAAATCATCGAGGAGCTGCTGGGCAACGCCTTCAAATTCTCCAAGCCGGGCACGCCCGTGAAACTGACGGCCACCGCCGAAGGCAAGCTGCTTCGAATGGTGATTGTCGATCAGGGCCGGGGAATGAAGGTCGAGTATTTGCACAACATCGACGCCTACGTCCAGTTCGACCGCCGCCGCCACGAGCAGCAGGGCACGGGTTTGGGCTTGGTCATCGCCAAACGCCTCACGGAGATGCACGGCGGCACCCTCGATCTGGAAAGCACCGAGGGGGTGGGCACCACCGTGACCATCCGGCTGCCGCTGCCCGCCAACTGACCCAACTAGCGTCCGCATGCACGCAGGCAAGCACATCCTCATCGTCGAAGACGATCCGATCATCGCGGACTTGTATCAGCGCAAGTTCATCGCGGATCATTTCATCGTGGAACTGGCCGGGGATGGGGCGACGGCCATTGAGTCCCTCAAGTCCCGTCGGCCTGACATCATTCTGCTCGATCTCCTCCTGCCCCAAGTCAATGGCATCGAGGTGCTGAAATTCGTCCGTGCCACCCCTGGGTTGCAAACGCTGCCGGTCGTGGTCTTCACCAACTCTTATCTGGGTGACATGGTGCAGTCCGCTTGGAAAGCCGGAGCCAACAAATGCCTCACCAAGGCCATCTGCACGCCGCGTCAGGTGGTCGGCGTGGTGTGCGCCACCTTGGCCGAGACCGCTCCCACGGCCCCGACCGGGGCCGTGGCGAGCCCGCCGGAAATCGTCGTGCTACAGTCCCCTCCGGTGGTTTCGCCAGTTCCGGTGGCGGACCCGGCTCAGGAGGCGGCCTTCGACACCGAAATGCGGCGCCAGTTCGTCACCAGCTCGCCACAGATGCTGGTTGACGTGCGCCAGCGCCTTCAGGCGGTTGTGAAAAGCGAGGCCGATGCCGCCTATCTACGCTGGCTGGAGGAGCGCGCCCAGTTGCTTCAGGAGATGTATCGCACGCTCCATTCCCTCACCGGCAAGGCCGGCGTCGCGGGGTTGCGGCAGGTTGCCCAGTTCTCCAGCGCACTGGAGGCCTTCCTGCGCGAGTTGCACCAGGCCCCGCAGAACGCGAATTCCTCCTCGCTCCGCACTTTCGCCCATGCCGTGGACCTGCTCGCCCGGTTGATGGAAGTGGAGGGACGGACGGAGCAGGACAGCAGCTCGGTGCCGCTCGCGCTGATCGTGGACGATGAAGTCTTCTCCCGCCGCTCCATCATCTCTGGCTTGGAAAAAGCCGGCATTGCCTACGTGAGCCTGGAAAATCCGCTGGAGGCGCTGGAGATGCTGCAACGCCAGCGATTCGATCTGGTAATCCTGGACATTGACATGCCCGAGATGGACGGCTTCACCCTCTGCCAGAAGCTGCGGCAGGTGCCCGACTACGTGCGCACGCCGGTCGTTTTTGTCACCGGCATGAACGACTTTCAAGCCCGTGCCCGCTCTTCGCTCGCCGGGGGCAATGACATCATTGCCAAGCCCTTCCTGCCCATCGAGCTGGCCATCAAGTCACTGACCCACATGTATAAGGCACGGCTGCTCCCCCCGGAGAAGGGCCGGGCCGCTGTCACGCCATGATGGGCTGGCCACTCGTCGCCTTCTCCGCCTAGCGCAGGAGCGAGCGACAGGGCAGCCCAAGAACCTCAAAATCCCTTGAAAAAAGTCCTCATTGTCGAAGATGACGCCATCATCGCGAACATCTACCAGCGCAAGCTGCAGATGGACGGTTTTCAGGTCCAGCACGCCGCCGATGGCGAGTTGGCGATGGAGATGATCAAGTCCAATCCGCCCGGCATCGTGCTGTTGGATCTTCAGTTGCCCAAGGCCAATGGCATCGACGTGCTGAAGTTCATCCGCAGCCGGGAGGAGTCGAAGGCCCTGCCTGTCGTTGTCTTCACCAACTCCTACCTAGGTTCGCTGGTCCAGTCCGCCTGGAAGGCCGGGGCCAACAAGTGTTTAACCAAGGCCATTTGCACACCCAAGCAGGTTTCGGATGTCCTCAAGGCCACCCTCGCAGGGGAGGACTCGGCCGGGGGGCCGCCGCCGGGAACATCCGCCACCATCGCGATGCCGGCCGCCGCCGCCGCACTCCCTGACCCCGCGCACTCTGCTTCTACCCCGATCCGGATGACCCCTTTGCCAGCGGCCAAAACGGAGGAGACCCCGCTCCTCAGCGGCCTGCTGAAGATGACCTCCCAGCCGAAGCCGGCTGCGCGCGCCCCGCAGGTGCCGCGTTCAATTTCGGCCGCCCCTGCCGCCCCGCTCAAGCTCGCGGGAGATGCCGGCGCGCCCTCCCCTGCCGCTGCCAAACCTTCTGGCGGCGGCATCCCCATGCCCGGCTCCGGCACCATCAGGTTCGAGGGCTTGCCACTGCCGGGCAGCCTGACCGTGCCCGGCGCGACCCCCGCGCCGGCGGAGGAGTTTGTCGCTCCCAGCGAGCGGAACTTGATGGAGGTGGAGGAGAACTTCCAACACGAACTGCGGCGTGGCTTCGCGGAAAACCTTCCCCAATCCATCGGTTACCTTCGCCAGCGCCTCCAAGCCTTCATCAAGAACGAGAACGACACTTCCAACCTCCGGTGGACCGAAGAACGCAGCGCGCTGTTGTTCGACATGTATCGCAAGACGCACTCCCTCAGCAGCGGCGCGGGCGTTGCCGGGTGCGTCACCATCGCGCGGCTGGCCTCCGCCTTTGAAGCGCTGCTCACCGAGCTTTACGAGAACTCTAAGAACATCACGGCGTCCAGCACTCGCAGCATCGCCCACACGGTGGACCTCCTGGCCATCCTCGCGGAGAACGTGGATGCGGCGGAAAGCGTGAAGCTGGAGCTGGTGAACGTGCTGGTGGTCGATGACGAGGCGCTCTCCCGCCGGGCGGTCATGCGCGGCCTGGAAAAGGCCGAACTGAAGGCCACCGACGTGGCGGATCCGCTCGCGGCCCTGGAGTTGTGCAAACAGCAGCAGTTTGACCTCATCTTCCTGGACATTGACATGCCGGGCATGAGCGGGTTCGACCTGTGCAAACAGATCCGGGCGATGCCCCAGCACGCCAAGACGCCCGTCATCTTTGTCACCGGCCTCACCGACTTCGCGAGTCGTGCCAAGTCCACCATCAGCGGCGGCAATGATCTCATCGGCAAGCCCTTCCTCATGATGGAACTCGCCGTCAAGGCGATCACCTTCCTGATGAAATCCCGGCTCCAAGCGGCTCCCAAACCCGCCTGAGCGGCTGGGGCTGGGGCATTCGCCGGCTTATCCCTGTAAGGCAGCCGTCAGGCTTTTCAACGCCGTGGAAATGCGCCGTCCACTTGCTGGGGACGCGGCGGCCCCACCTGTCACCCAAGGCAGCAGCGTGAGGGGAACTCCCGGTAGCCATTCCTTCAACAGGGTTGGATTCGACCCGGCGGCGGCATCTCCGCCCTTGCCACCGACGAGCACCATCTGCGCCCGTGCCTTTGCGCTGCGGGGCAAGGCTTCGAAGATCAGTCGCATTTGGCCCACCGCTCCCAGCCGGTTGGGCACGACCAACACCGGCGTCCCGCGCAACTCTCGAACCAAATCTCGCGTGTCGAATCCCTCGCCCAGAGGGCTCAACAGCCCGCCGGCCCCCTCGACCAACACCAGGTCAAAGCGTCGCCCCACGGCCCGCGCCCAGTTCACCACCTGCGGCAGTTGAATGCGTTCCCCCTCCCCCCGTGCCGCCAGCACGGGGGCCAGCGGGGCGGAGAAATGCCAGGGATTCACCTCGTCCAGCGTGAGTTCCCCGTCGTTGGCGGCGTGCAACGCCCGGGCATCACTGCGGCCGCCGGAGCACAAGGGCTTGAGCGCCACCGCCTGGATGCCCCGCGCGCGCAACCGCCGGGCAAGCCACGCCGTGAGCACCGTCTTGCCCACGCCCGTGTCACTGCCGGTAATGACCACGAACCGGGGTTGGCGGCGGGCAGGCATCGCTTCAGAACTTGGCCTTAATGCCGCGGATGGCCGTGCCCAGCACCGGCACATGCTCATACACCCCCGCCGTGCTGTCCCAGAAGTCCTGGTGCAGCACCACCCGCCCCTGCGCATCGAAGCGTATCAGCGTGATGCCGATGGTCCGGATGGTTTCCCCCGCGCGCAGCTTCTTGAGCCGGGTGTCCATCACCCAGCGGAAGTAGTAGTTCCCGCCGGACTCCGCCACGTCCTCGAACTTCACGGTCACGCTCTCCGCCTGCTGCACCGTGGTGAGAAAGTAAGCCTCGATGGTCGCCGCGCCCGTCAGCGACTTCAGCGTGTCATTCAAGTAAGCCTCGGGCGCGTAAACCTGCCGGGTCTGCTGGCGCACGGAAGCCTCGGTCATCGTGGCGAAAAAGTCTTTCACCCGTTGCACTGCGGCCCGCTCGGTCTCGCTGCCCTTGCCCACGCCCAAGGTGCCCGCCCGGGTGGCGAGGGCGTCATGAAATGGCTTGGCCGTGTCCAACACCGGCGGGGTCGTGCGGCAACCCGCCAGCAGCAGCGGCAACAGGAGCAGGAATTCAAAACGCATGGCCACAAGCTAAGGCAAGCGCCCCCACAGGCAAGCCTCCCGCCACCCGCAGCCGGGGGCGGCACCCTTGGGGGCGCTACCCCACCGTCCGTCCCGGCCATCGCACTCCCACCAGCGAACCTAGACAAAAGGGGCGCATCTTGACACTGCCCCCGAAGCCGCGCCGGCGGGGACGCCGGCGATACGGCCCGCGGGACGCGGGCGCTACGTAGCGCCGGCCTCCGGCCGGCCGTGCCGCAAGCGTCCCCGCTTGCCCGCCGGGTCGAGACCCGGGGTAGTGTCAAGATGCGCCCGGACAAAAGCAGCGGACAAAAGCAGCGTTGACGGTCCGCCTTCGCCTGTTAGCTTCCGGCTAGATGAAGCTCCGCAACTGGCAATTTAGCAGCATGCCGAGCGGCTATTACTTTAGCCGCCGGTCCTGCGGACTTGCCGCGTTGCGCTGAACCAGACGCTCAACCGACACACCGCAGGCCGTTGCCTGCGGTTTTTTGCTTTCCGCCCGGCACCGGCCCGCACCAACCAACCAGCCCAACCCATGATCATTGTCCTCAAACCCCGCATCTCGAAGAAAGACGAGTCCGCCGTGCTCGCCGAAATCCGCCGCCTCGGCTACCGCCCGCACGTCATGCGCGGCGTCGCCCGCACCGTCATCGGCGCCATCGGCGACGAACGCACGCACCACACGCTCGAAACCCTCACCGCGCTGCCGCAGGTCGAGAGCGTCATGCCCATCCAGAAACGCTTCAAGCTCGTCAGTCGCGAGGCGCACCCGGCCAACTCCACCATCACCCTGCCCAACGGCTGCGTCATCGGCGGCCCGGAACTCGTCGTCATGGCCGGCCCCTGCTCCGTCGAGAGCGAGCAGCAATTGCTGACGACCGCCGAAGCCGTGGCCAAGGCCGGCGCGAAGGTGCTGCGCGGCGGCGCGTTCAAGCCCCGCACCTCCCCCTACGAGTTCCAAGGACTGGGCGAGAAGGCGCTTAAAATGCTCGCCAAGGCGCGGAAACAAACCGGCCTCGCCGTCATCACCGAACTGCTGTCCGAGGACCACGCGGAAATGGTCGCGGAATACGCGGACATCCTGCAAATCGGCACCCGCAACGCGCAGAACTTCCAGCTCCTCATCGCCGCTGCGAAGACCGGCAAGCCCGTCCTGCTCAAGCGCGGCCTCGCCATGAAGATCGAGGAGTGGCTCCTCGCCGGCGAATACATCCTCTCGAACAACAACCCCGGCCTCATGTTCTGCGAGCGCGGCATCCGCACCTTCGAGACCTACACGCGCAACACGCTGGACCTCTCGACCATCCCCATCATCAAAAAGGAGGCGCACAGCCCCATCGTCATCGATCCCAGCCAGGGCGCGGGCCGCGCGGACCTCGTCGTCGCCATGTGCAAGGGCGCGGTGGCCATGGGCGCGGACGCCCTGCTCGTCGAGGTGCATCCCAACCCGGCGGAAGCCTGGAGCGACGGCGCGCAGCAGCTCACCCTTGCCGGCTTCGCCAAGCTCATGCAGGAGCTGAAACCCTTCGCCGCCGTGGCGGGGCGGCAGTGATTCCCACTGCGGGAATGGTTTGGGGCAACGGAGCGTGCGGAACTACGTGGCTGCGCTGCGTCACCCCCGCCAAAGAAGAAAGCGCCGGATCACTCCGGCGCCTTCCCTGAGGGGATGCGGGCATCCCCCGCGTCCATATCATCAACGGCCGCACGGACGAATCGCTCCTGGCCGAAGTCTTCTCCAACGAAGGCGTCGGCACGCTTATCTACGCCGACGAGTTTCAGCAGATCCGCCCCGCGCAAAAGAAGGACATCCGCGCCCTGCTGCGCCTCACGAAGAACTCCGTCCTCAGCGAGGAGCTCATGAAGCGCACCCGCGCCAGCATCGAGAAAAACCTCGGCGACTACTACGT
>CAMCFN010000093.1 GCA_945874145.1 Akkermansia muciniphila | reverse complement strand
ACCCAGGCCTTCACCTACTTCCAGAGCAAGGGCGGCTTCACCGAAGGCACGCCCGACAACCTGCCCCCCGCCCGCCGCGAGAAGTATGAGCAGAGCGGACGGAACTCGAAGGTCCTGGTGAAGAAGCTGGGGAAGTGACCCGGTAGGGCTGCGGTGGGCGCGTTCGCGCACTGCCCCCGGAGCGCGGCCTCCAGGCCGCTTCAGCGTTCGAGCGGCGAGGGTGAAGCGATTGGCCTGTGGACTCTGGACGCTGAAGCGGCGTGAACGCCGCGCTCCTCGCCAGCCACCCGGACCTCTCACCCCACCACCACCGTCGAGGGATCACTCACCGGCCCCTCGCCGCGCGAATTGCGACCCCGCACCTCCACCTGGTAGCTCCCCGCCGCCAGCCCCGACAGCGTCGCCGTCTGCTCGATCGTGTCGCTCACCACCACCGCATACTCCGGCGCGCCGGGGGCCTTCAGCAGCTCATCCCACGTCGTCGCGTGCGGCGCGTCGTAAGTCAGCTCGATCACGCCCGCCGCCGGAGAAGTCGCCGCTGAAATCACCCCCTTGCCCGGGGCCTGCGCCGCCGGCTCGTTGGGAATCCGGTCAATCACATCCCGCTCCGGCGTGCCCGGATCGAACTGCGCCCGCCCCTGGATCGTCGCCTGCGTCGCAAACACATCCGCCGCGTCCACCACCTTGTTCAAGTCCCCCTGCGCCAGCTCATACGGGGCCGACGCGTTCGTCAGCGCCAGCTCCTCCGTGTCAATCGCCACCCGCGCCGCCTCAAACACCGCCTGCGTCATCCCCGGCCACGGCAGGAAGACCGCCGGGGGATTGGGCGGGTCCGTCAGCAGCGGCAGCTTCACCCACAACGCCGAAGTCTCCTTCATCCGCGTCTTCGTCTCATCCGGCGACTGGTCAGCGGAAGGCAGCCGGCCGATCGCCTCCGAGCTGCCCACGTCATCCCGGAACCGGCTCTTCATGATCGGGTAAATCTTCACGCACAACTTATGCCCCTCCGCCACCCGCTCGTGGAACTCCCCCCGCGCCAGGCTCATCGTCTGGTCCGCATCCACAAACGTCGCCAGCCTCGCATCCAACCCCGTGATCTGCGTCAGCACATATGCCGCGTCCTTCCCGTCAGGCCGGTAGGTGGGGATGCCGGTGATGGCAGCCCGCAGGTAGCGCAGCCGCGTCTTGTTGAAGTAGAATGAACCGAACATGATGACTCCATGCGCTGCATCTAACCCGGTCATCGCGTCACTGTTGCAATCGTGGCGTCCCGCGGGCCGGGTCGCTGAGCTTGGGTCGTTAAGCGGCTGAACTTGCGTCCGTTAGGTTGAACCTATATCCCGAACAAGAACAACCCAACACCACCATGATTAGAGACAAAGTTGTGATTATTACCGGGGCGTCATCCGGCATCGGCGAGGCGACCGCAAAGCTGCTGGCGAGCAAAGGCGCCAAACTCGTCCTCGGCGCGCGGCGCGAAGACAGGCTGAAGCAGATCGTCGAAGAGATGGAGAAGGACGGCGGCCAGGCCGTCTGCCGCGAGTTGGACGTGACCAATCCATCCGACAGCGCCGACATCGTAAGACTCGCCAAGAAGACATTTGGCCGTGTTGACGTCATCTTCTTGAACGCTGGCATCATGCCGAGCTCCCCACTCTCGGCGCTGAAGACCGACGACTGGCACCAGATGGTTGACGTGAACATCAAGGGCGTCCTGAACGGCGTCGCGGCTGTGCTGCCGACGTTCATCGAGCAGAAGTCCGGGCACGTCATTAGCACCTCGTCGGTGGCCGGGCTCAAGGCCTATCCGGGCAGCGCGGTGTATGGCGGGACGAAGTGGTTTGTGCGCGACTTCATGGAGGTTCTCCGCATGGAGTCAGCCACGGAGGGGACGAACATCCGCACCGCGACGATCTACCCTGCCGCGATCAACACCGAATTGCTGGGGGCGATCAGCCACAAGGAGACGGCCGAGGGTATGGCGAAGCTGTATGAGCGGTTCGGGATTTCGCCAGACCGGATCGCCAACGTCGTCGCGTTTGCGATCGACCAGCCCGAGGACACGACCATCAACGAGTTCACGATCGGCCCGGCCAACCAGCCTTGGTAAGCACGGTATGCTAACCATGCGCTGCAGCGCCTAGGAGGGTTGTCAACAGTTGCAATTGGCACGCCCCGTGGCTGCCGTCGCTGTAGCTCTGGGTCGTTAGCGAAGCGGGGGGGCTTACTTCCGCACCAGCCGCATCTGGACGGGCGCGAGGTCCAGCACATACCGCATGCCCGGGGGGGCGGGCGGCACGCCAACGAGGTATTTCTTCTCGATCAGCTCGTCCACGTCCTTGGGCAGGCGGAGGTTGTCCTTGTGGAAGCGGCCCACAGCCACCTCCAGGGCGCGTGACGACATGACCGGGATTTTCTCCGGGTCCAGCGGCTTGCCATCCGGCGCAGCGGGGGCCTCGGGGCTGAAGGCCACGGCCGTCGGGGGCTTTACTGGCACACCGGCAGCCGCCGCATCTGCGGCACCCGGCGTTTCCCCGGCACGCGGCGGAGCGGGAGCATCCGCCTGAAACTCGATGGGCGGGAACTTGTTCACCGCCTTGGTGGCCTCCGTGCGGCGGTGCTTCCAAAACCACAGGCCGACGATGACTACAATGATCCCCAGGACGGCGGGTTGCTTGAGCGCACGCCCGAGGTAGGTGAGGCCGACGAAGAGGGAGAGGAGAGCCTTGTCCATGGCAGTGTGAGGTTACTTGGGGAAAGTGGTGAGTTCGCGCAGCGCGAGGATGTCGGCGTTGGTGGTGGCGAAATCGTGGTCGGGCAGCCAGTCCACGGGATAGGTGCGCAGGGTGTCCTTGTCCCGCACGCCGTAGAAGTCCGCATGGCCATCCACGAACGCCATGGTGGCGCGTCCCCCGTGCAGGAAGGAGGGCATGTGGAAGTAGCCGGTGGCCTGGTTCGTGTCCATCGGCACGCGCGCCATGCTGCTGCAAATGGTGTAGGGGTTGAGGTCGAGGAAGGTGAAGGTCTGCACCGGCGTGACCACGTCGTGCAGCCGGGTGAAGGTGGTGTAGTCCGGCGCGGTGTCGCTGGCGGCCCCGGCCCCCATGTATTGGTTCAAGCCGTAGCTGCGGGAGAGCGGCTGGCCCTGGACGTCGTGCCGCACGGAGGGGCAGCGATAAACCCGGGGATTGGGCACGGCCCCGGCGAAGGCGGCGAGCTGCGGGTCCGTGAGGAAGGTGGGGTTGGTGACGGTAGCGTAGGTGTAATGGTAGTCGCCCTGCACCCAAGGCAGCGGGGGCGGCGAGTTGGTGGCCAGCATCGGACGGTAGTTCAGCACCAGGTGGTCGTCGTGGTCGGTCGCGTATTTTTGCCACGCCAGCGCAATCTGGCGCAGGTTGCTGAGGCAGGCCGTCCGCTGGCCCCGGGCCTTGACGTGCGTCAGCCCGCCCAGCAGGAGCGCGATCAGGACGAGGATGATCGCGATGACGATGAGCAGTTCAATCAGCACGAAGGCAGGACCCGGCGGCCGGACAGTGGGCAGCCGTTCCCTCATTGCGCGGTGCGGGTCAGGCGGTTGGCGAACCAGAGGAAATCGGCGTTGTCCGGCGCGTGGAGACCTTGATGATCCGGCAGCCAGTCCACCGGCCACACCCGCTCCATCTCGCCGGTCTGGCGCTTCTGCATTTCCACCCGCCCATCTGCATAGCCGGACATCGTGGTGCCGCCGTGCGGGAAAATGGGCAGCGTGGCGAACTCGCCATTCGTGACCACGCCGCTGGTGGGGTCCGCATCCATGAAGTTGATGCGCATGGCCGCCGTGCAGATGATGTAGGGGTTCATCTCGGCAAAGACGATGCGCTCCGAAGGCTGCGACACATCGTGCATCTTCCGGTAAACCTCGAAGCCGGCGGGGGCGATGAAGGAGTTGGCCGCCGGCAGCCCCATGAACGGGTTCATGCTGTAATGCCGGATCATGGAGACGCCCTGCACGTTGTGCTTGATGGCCCCGCATTGATAGATGCGCGGGTTGAACTGCGCCGAGGCAAAGGCCGCGTAAGCCGGGTCGGTGACATAAAGCTGGTTCGTCACCGTGTCGTAATCGTAATGCGCCGCCCCCGAAACCCACGGAATGACCGGTCCCGCTGGCGTGACGGCTCCGGGCGGATTGGAGTTCACCACCAGGCGGTCGTCGTTGTCCCCCGCGAACTTGGTCCAGACCATCAGGAGCTGGCGCTGATTGTTCAGGCAGGTGATGCGATGGGCCTTGCCCTTGGCCTGGGCCACCACCCCCAGCACCAAACCGGCCAGCACGGCGATGATCCCGATGACCACCAGCAGTTCGATGAGGGTGAAAGCGCGCAGCGGGCGTGGGTGCATGGTTAGTCCAGAGTGTTTTCAGGTTAGCGGCCCACCCTGCCCCGTCAAGCAACGGCCCGCCGTCGCGACGAGAAAACAGCTCGCCCCAGATGCCTTCGCCACTAAGAGCCGGTCTGAAAATTGGGAAGGGTCCTGCGGTGCGGGATTTTGGGGTTGGCCAAGGCGGTGAGACCGGAGCATCCCCGCAGCGGGCTGTGACGGTCGAGCCAACGCCGGCCAACGCCAAAAGACCGGGCCGCCCGGAGGGTTTTCGTGGGCAAGGCCATCTGGCGGCGTTGCTCCTCAGTCAGAGACCCGCTGCGGGTATCCTCCTTCGTCGCGCCTTGCCATCCGGCCTTGCCCACGAAAACAGGACCCTTCCCAATTTTCAGACAGGCTCTAAGCTACCCACGCTTGCCATGACTAAGTTTTCCCGTCTCTTTGCGCTCTGGCTGACGCTGGGTTGGCTGACCTCTCCGGCGACCGCAGCGACCCCCACCGCTACCGCCAGCCGGTTTGGTTTCACCGGACCTGAGGTTTTTCCCGTGGACCTGCTCGTCGGCCAGTTGCAGGCGGCGGACTTCGATGGCGACGGCCTGCGCGACTTGCTGGTGGTCAACAATCTGCGCTCCAAGATCACGCTCCTTTACAACCGCACCGGCAAGCCTCTGGAAACCAAGCCCGCCGCCGGACGCCCTGACATCAACGAACTCCCGCCCGACGCCCGCTTCCGCATTGACTCCATCACGTCCGAGAAGCGCATCTCCGCGCTCACCGTCGCCGACCTCAACGCCGATGGCCGACCTGACCTCGCCTACTACGGCGAGCCGAAGGAGCTCATCGTCCAGCTCAACGCCGGCAAGGGCACCTGGGCCACACCGCGCCACATCACACTCGATGACGCGCAGCTCACGCAGAACGCCCTCGTCACCGGCGATCTCAACGGCGACAAGCTCACCGACCTCATCGTCCTGGCCGAGACGCACGTCTGGGTGCTCTTCCAAAAGCCCGACCACACGCTCGCCGAGCCGGAGAAGGTGGCCTTCACCGGTAGCATCAAGGCCGTGCAAGTCCTCGACGTGGACGGTGACGGGCGCGACGACCTGCTGCTCGTGAACTGGGAGGACAAGAATCCCGTCCGCTTCCGCCTTCAGAACTCCGCCGGCCAGCTCGGCCCGGAAGTGCATTTTTCGTTCCCGCAAATCCGCGCCTTCTGGGCCGACGATCTCGACGGCGACCGCAAGACCGAGCTGCTGACCATCGCGATGCAGTCGGGCCGCGCGCAGGTCTCCGGCTTCGTCCAAAAGCCCGCCGAACCATTCGTCGGCCCGCTCAAGCAGGGCCAGCTTCAAGTCCTCCCGCTCAACCGCACGGACAAGACCCGGCGTGGCAGCACCTGGGCTGACGTGAACAAGGACGGCCTCACCGACCTGCTCGTCGCCGAGCCGGACAGCGGCCAGCTCAGTGTTTATCTCCAGCAGAAAGACGGTGCGCTCGGGCCCGCGAAGAAATTCCCCACGCTCACCGGCGTCACCGAACTTGCCGTGGCGGACTGGGACGGTGACGGGCAGCCGGAAGTCTTCGTGTTGAGCGCAGACGAACGCCAACTGGGCGTGAGCAAGATTGAGCCGAGCGGTCGCATTACCTTTCCAAAGGCCATCACGCTCGACGGCCGCCCGCTGGCCATGACCATCGGTTTGCTGGCACCGGGAGCCAAGCCCACGCTCGCCGTCATCGTGGACGCAGACGGCAAGCGCTCGCTCGTCACGCAGCTTGCCGGCGCGCAACCGCGCACGCAGAAGCTCGCCGAGGCTTTCAAGTCCAACCCCAGTGCGCTCCTCCTCCACGACGCCGATCAGGACGGCCATCTCGACGTCGTCGTGCTCACACCTTACGAGAAGATCAAAGTGCTCTTGAACACACCCGGCAAGGACTTCGCCGAGGTGGACGTGACCCCGCCCGGCGGCGCGATGGAGCAGCCTTGGTTCAGCCTCGCCGATGTGGACGGCGACGGCAAAGTGGAGCTGCTTCTCCCACAAAAGAACTTCCTCCGCGCCGTGGTCCTCCAGCGCGACGGCAAGCCCGGTGACGCGAAAGCGACGTGGTCCTTCGTCGTGAAGGACCAGATCAACGGCGCGGCCGGCAACTCGCGGCTCGTCGGCGCGGCCTCGCTGCCCAACGGCGGCAAGCCCCCCCTGCTCTTCCTGCTCGACGCCGAGCGCAAGCAACTCTCCGTGGCGGAGCGTGACAGCGCGGGGGTCTGGCAAATCGCCCGCAGCCTCCCGTTGCCCGTCACCGAGTTCACCGCCCTCCGCTCCGTGGGAATCGGGGCGCGCGAGCCAAACGCGCTGGCCTTCCTCGGCTTGAACTCCGCCGCGTGGCTGACCTTCAGCGGCCAGGTCTGGGACGTGCGCGAGCTGGACGGCTACGAGACACCCATCAAGGACGGCCGCCTCACCGATGTCGTCACCGGCGACCTGAACCAGGACGGGCGCAAGGATCTCGTCTTCCTCGAAACGGCAAAGAACCACCTCGACATCGTGACCTTCGACAAGCCGGCGAAGCTCACACCCGCGAACCGCTGGCAGGTCTTCGAGGAGCGCACCTTCCGCAACCGCCGCAGCGACGCTCCCGAGCCGCGCGAGGCGCTCATTGCCGATGTGACCGGTGACGGCAAGAACGACCTCATCATCTTGGTCCACGACCGCATCCTCGTGTATCCGCAGGAGTGACTCGTAGGACAGTGCGTCCCGCCTGGCGATGCCGCTCGATCGGGCTTTTCAGATGGCGGGGCAGACTGGAAGCACTACCCTGCTTTGAAGCGGCTTCGGATTGAATCGCGCTTCCCCGGCAGCCATCTATCTTTTGCGTTCATGAACCACTTCCATTCAACCCTGCTTGGTTCACTTGCCCTCGCGGTGGTGTGCACGGGCATCGCAACGGCGGCGGAATCCAAGGCCCCCGCCAAGAAAGCCGCGCCGCAAACCCCGTGGTCCTTCCTCCCGCTCCGTGAGTCGACACCGCCCAAAGTGCGCAATGCCAAGTGGCCGCAGACGCAGGTGGACCACTTCCTACTCGCGAAGATGGACAAGGCCGGCGTGAAGCCCGCCGCTTCCTCCGACCCGCGCGCTTTGATTCGCCGCCTGCACTTCGACCTCACGGGCCTGCCGCCGACGCCCGAGGAAGTCGAGGCGTTCGCGCGCGAGTGCTCCTCAATCAGCAATCGGCAATCGGCAATTGCCAAAGCCGTTGACCGCCTCCTCGCCTCCCCCCACTACGGTGAACGCTACGCCCGCTACTGGCTCGACCTGGCGCGCTATGTGGACAAAACCGGTTCGTGGCTCGAGAAGACCACCTCCGCGCATCTCTACCGTGATTGGGTCATCAAGGCATTCAACGACGACATGCCTTACGACCAGTTCGTCATGCGGCAGATTGCCACCGACCAGATGGGCCTGCCGCCCGAGGACCGCCACGCGCTCGCCTTCCTCGGCCTCGCGCCGACTTACTGGAAGGAACTCCAGCTCCCGCCCGACCTCATCAAGGGCACCGTCGCCGACGAATGGGAGGAGCACGTGGACACCCTCAGCCGCACCTTCCTCGGCCTCACGCTCGCCTGCGCCCGCTGCCACGACCACAAGTCCGACCCCATCACGGCCGCCGACTACTATGGCATCGCCGGCGTCTTCGCCAGCGTGCGCCACGCCGAGGTGCCCACGATGGGCGACCAGTTCTGGCTGCCCGTGAAGAAGGCCCGCGAGTCCGTCGCCGCGCTCGAGAAGCAACGCGATGATTTGAAGAAGAAAAAGCCCGCGCCCGCCGACCTCACCAACCAAGTCGCAGTCATCGAACAGAAAATCACCGGCCTCAAGTCCGGCACGCCACACTTCAACATGGCGATGGCCACCGCCGTCGAGGACGCCGCGCTCTTCGTCATCCCCGCCGCGAACAACAAGGGCACCGTCCTCGACTTCAAGCCCGGCCAGGCCCGCGACCTCGAGCTGATGAAGCGCGGCGACCCGAATAACACCGGCGACATCGTCCCTCGCCGCTTCCTCTCCGCCTTCCCCGCGCAGGACGGCCAGCCTCGTCGCTTCACCACCGGCAGCGGCCGCCTCGAACTCGCCCGAGCCATCGTGCAAGACGCCGCCCCGCTCACCGCCCGCGTCATCGTGAACCGCATCTGGCGGCACCACTTCGGCCGCGGCATCGTGGAGACGCCCAGCGAGTTCGGCGTCACCGGCGACGCGCCTTCGCACCCGGAGTTGCTCGACGACCTCACCGCGCGCTTCATCCAGAACGGCTGGTCCATCAAGTGGCTGCACCGCGAAATCCTCCTCTCCGCCGCCTGGCAGCAAAGCTCCCTCGCCCCCGACTCCGAGAAGCGCGACCCCGAAAACAAGCTCTTCGCCCGCATGCCCCGCCGTCGGCTGGACTTCGAGGCGTGGCGCGACACCTCGCTCGCCGCCGCCGGCACGCTGGACCGCAGCTTCGGCGGCGTCGCCACGCTGCTCACCTCCGAGCAAAACCTCCGCCGCACCCTCTACGGCATCGTGGACCGCCACGAACTGGAGCCGATGCTGCGCATCCACGACTTCCCCGACCCCGCCGCCCACAGCGCCTCACGCACCGAGACAGCCACCGCGTTGCAAATGCTCTTCTCGCTGAACAGCCCCTTCCTCCTCGCCCAAGCCGACGCCTTCGCCGCGCGCCTGGAAAAGGAAGCAGGCCCCGCGTTGAACGACCGCGTCACCCGCGCCCACGCCGTCCTCTTCCAACGCCCGCCGACCACGAAGGAACTCGCGATGGCCACCCGCTTCCTCACCGGCCGCGAGACGGACAAGAAAGCGTGGTCCGAATACGCCCAAGCCCTGCTGGCCAGCAACGAAACGCAGTTTGTGGATTGAGAAGCGCCGTTGCACCGCCCTCCAAGACAGAGTAAAAGAACTCCATGAGCACAGTCCTCGAAATCACGGACGCTATCGAGCGGCTCGACATCAAGGCCCAGGTCGCCCTGCTGCGCGAACTGCCGCAGCACCTGAAGATTTCCCCGGAAGCCCTCGCTTGGGCACGCGTGGCGGAAGGCTCGTTTGATTTCTGGGACAACCCCGAGGATGCCATCTACGAGCAACTCAAACCGAAACCATGAAGACGCTCGAGGACAGTTTACTGCGCACGGTCACGCAGCGGCTCGTCGCTGAGTTTCAGCCGGAGCAAGTCTGGCTATTCGGCTCGCACGCTTGGGGCCAGCCACACGACGACAGCGATGTTGACCTGCTGGTCGTCTTGCCGCACAGCGACGAGACGCCCATCCGCCGCTCGCAGCGGGCACATCGTTGCCTGCGCGGACTGCGAATGCCCAAGGACGTGCTGGTGGAAACGCGTCAGGAAGTGGACCGCGTCCAAGCTCATCCCTCCTCGTTGGAAAACACAATTTTCAGACGAGGACGAAGGCTTTATGGCTGACGCGCCTCCGCCCGAAGCCAAGGCATGGCTGGTCAAAGCGTGGCGCGACTTGGAGACCGCCCGTCGCGCCGCGTCCGGCACGCCGCCGTTTTATCACGTAGCGGTGTATCACTGCCAGCAGGCGGCGGAGAAGGCCGTGAAGGCGTTCCTCGTTCATCACGGCAAACCTTACGAGAAGACGCACGACATCGAGGTGCTCATTGACCTCGCGAGTGAAGTGGATGCCAGCTTCAGCCAGTTGGCCGAAGCCGCTGACGCGCTCACTCCCTACGCCACCCGGTTACGCTACCCCAACGCCACGTTTGCCGTCGAACCGCTTCCCGTGGAATACGACGAGGCGCTGCAACACGCTCAGGCCATTTTTGATTTTGTCCTGAGCCGACTGCCCGCTGCGACTCATCCCTGATACCGCTGCGCAACGCCATGAAACGCTTGCCTCAAGTTGAACAAACCAGGGCGCGAGAGCGCGCCGAACAGCAGCCGGAGCGGCTGTGCCCCCATTCCCCGAGCGCCACGACCTTTGATTCTACCATGCCTCAACTCGTGACCACTTTTGACAGAGCCGTTCGGAAAGCGATTTGGTTCGGCGTCCTTTCCGCTGCCATGACTTGGCTGCTGCTCGAATCACCTTCGGACCTGAGACGCACGCGCGGCGTCAAGCCGAGTGAGCTGTCGCATATCATCGTCTGTGGCCCCGAGGACTCTGGTATGCGTGCTGGCACATGGAGTTTTATCACTTTTGTTGCTGTGTTCACTCCGACTCTGTTCGTCTGTGTAGGACGCACACGACGCAATCCATTCAAGCCATGAACCTCCCCCTCTCCCGCCGCGACGCCATCGCCCGCTTCGGCGGCGGTTTGGGCACGCTGGGCTTGCTGGCATCGCTGCCCGGCGTGGCGTCGGCGTTGCCGAATGCCGTGTCGCCCATGCGGGCCTTGCCGCACTACCGGCCGCGCGCGAAGCGGGTCATCCACCTGTTCATGAACGGCGGTCCGTTCGGCCCGGACTTCTTCGACCCCAAGCCGGACCTGACCAAGTTCGCCGGGCAGCGGCCCGAGGGCGCGGACTTGCGCACGGAGCGGCCCACGGGCGGCCTGCTGCCGGTGCCGTTCAAGTTCTCGAACCACGGCAAGTCCGGCCTGCCCGTCAGCGATTTGCTCCCGCTCACCGCGCAGTTCGCCGACGACCTCTGCGTGCTCCGTAGCGTTTACACGGACAACCCGAATCACGGCCCTGCGTTGCTCCTGATGAACAACGGCACGATGACGCCGCGCGTGCCCGCGATGGGTTCGTGGTGCAGCTACGGCCTCGGCACGGAGAACGCCAACCTCCCGAGCTACGTCGTGCTCTGCCCCGGCCGGCCCGTGCGCTTCTCCATCCTGTGGACGAGCGCGTTCCTGCCATCGCAGCACGGCGGCAGCTACATCAACCACTCGAACCTCGACCCCAAGGCGATGATTCCGTGGCTGCACAACCCCCGCACCGCGCCGGACGCGCAGCGCAAGCAGCTCGACCTGCTGGGCGAGATGAACCGCGAGCACCTCGCGTCGCGCGGCGGAGCGGACGCGGCGTTGCAGGGCCGCATCGAGGCCATGGAGACTGCCTACCGGATGCAGTTCGCGGCGACGGACGCCTTCGACATCACGCGCGAGCCGGCGGCGGTGCGCGAGACTTACGGGAAAGGGCACTTCGCCAACGGCTGTCTCATGGCGCGACGATTGGCGGAGCGCGGCGTGCGGTTCATCCAAGTCTATTACGGCAACGGCCAGCCGTGGGACACGCACTCCAATCACGACCCCGCCACGCGCAATCTCGGCAAGGACATCGACCGCCCCATCGCGGCCTTGCTCGGCGACTTGAAACAACGCGGCCTGCTCGAAGACACGCTCGTCGTCTGGGGCGGCGAGTTCGGCCGCACGCCGGTGAGCGAGAACGGCAACGGTCGCGACCACAACCCGCACGGCTTCTGCATGTTCCTGGCCGGCGGCGGCACACGCGGCGGCATGAGCTACGGCGCTACGGACAGCTTCGGCTTCAAGGCGGTGGAGAACCGCATGCACGTCCATGACCTGCACGCGACGCTGCTGCACCTGCTGGGCGTGGATCATGAGAAGCTCACCTTCCGCTACGCGGGCCGGGACTTCCGGCTGACGGACGTGCATGGGAATGTGGCGAGGGAGATTCTGGCCTGACACGGGCTTCTCCGGCACACTGGCCGCGAATGGCAGCCATCGAAGTCCACGGCCTGACGAAGGCTTTCCGCACTTACAAGAAGCAGCCCGGCTTCAGGGGTGCGGTGCGCGGGCTGTTCAAGCGCGAGTATGAGCAGACGCTCGCGGCGCGCGAGGTGAGCTTCAAGGTCGAGGAGGGCGAACTGGTCGGCTTTCTTGGGCCGAATGGCGCGGGCAAAACCACCACGCTCAAGATGCTCGCGGGCTTGCTCTATCCGACCAGCGGCACTGCGAATGTGCTCGGCTACGTGCCGTGGGAACGCGCGGATGGCTACCGCCGGCAGTTCGCGCTGCTCCTCGGGCAGAAGAACCAGTTGTGGTGGGACCTGCCGGCGCGCGAGTCGCTGGAATTAAACGCGAAGATTTACGGCATCGAGCGCGGCGTGTTCGAGCGGACGGTCAGCGAGTTGACCGAGCTGCTCGATGTGAAGGACAAGCTCAACGTCATGGTGCGCGAGTTGTCGTTGGGCGAGCGGATGAAGATGGAGCTGACGGCGGCACTGCTGCACCAGCCCAAGGTGCTTTACCTCGACGAGCCAACCATCGGCCTTGACGTGGTGTCGCAGAAGAAAGTCCGCGAGTTCCTCCGGCACCACAACGCCACGCGCAAGACGACGATCCTGCTCACGAGCCATTACATGACGGACATCCAGGAGCTGTGCCAGCGAGTCATCATCATCGACAAGGGCACGATCTTCTTCGATGGCAAACTCAGCGAGGTGATTGACCGTTTCGCGGACTTCAAGCTGGTGACCATCGAGTGTGATCCCGGAACTGAGTGTTCCGCAGCGACGCTCGCGCAGTATGGCGAGGTGGTGGAACGCACCAACGGCTCCGTGAAGCTCAAGGTGAAGCGCGATCGCGTGGTGGCGGTCTGCAAGGCGCTCTTTGACGCGCTGCCCGTGCGGGACATCGACATCCAGGAGGTGCCCATTGAGGACATCATCCGGGAGTTGTTTGCGCGCAAAGACGCCTCAGGCAAGGCGGCCTGAATATCCGTCAGCGATCAGCGCAAGCGCAGGCTGGCTTACTTGGCCGAGGCCCGGGGCTTGTCGGTGAGGGAGCCAAGGAACGCGACGATGGCCTTGGTCTCATCGTCCTTCAGTTCCTTGCCGAGCTGGAGCCAGGCCATCTTCTTCACGGCCTCGGGCAGCGTGGCAAACTTGCCATCGTGGAAGTATGGCGCGGTGAGGGCGATGTTGCGAAGCGTCGGCACCTTGAACTTGAACTTGTCATCGTTGTCCTTGGTGACTTCGGAACGCCCCACGTCGCTCGTGTTTTCGTAGGCGTTCACGAGCCCGACCTTCATGTAGCTGTTGCCGCCGATGAGCGGTCCGTTGTGGCAGGTGGTGCAGCCCGTGTTCACGAAGAGATCGGCTCCCTTGAGTTCCAAAGCGGTCAGCGCCTTGTCATTGCCCTTGAGCAGATCGTCAAAACGATCGCGGGTGATCAAGGTGCGCTCGAAGGCAGCAATGGCTTGGGCAATGTTGTCGTAGGTAATTTTGTTGCCCGCCCCTGAAAACGCCTTATCGAACAGCGGGGGATAATCCTTGGCTGCCCCAAGTTTCTTCACGACCTCCGCCTCGCTGGGCATGGCCATCTCCCCAGGGTTAAGGATGGGGCCTTTGGCCTGCGCAACCAGGTCGGCGGCACGGCCATCCCAGAACTGCGCGAGTTGCAGGCCGGCATTCAGCACGGTGGGCGAGTTGCGGCCACCGCGCTTACCGAAGGCACCGGGCGATGTCGGCTCGTTGTCCACCCCGCCGCCCTTGCCCTCGAC
>CAMCFN010000092.1 GCA_945874145.1 Akkermansia muciniphila | reverse complement strand
GGCAGCATCACGATTACCCCGCAAACCATTGATCTATCAAAGCTTTTTGACTACGCCGGTGACGACGCGGTGGACATGGCGGACGTGCGTGGACAGGAGTCAGTTAAGCGAGCGTTGGAGATCGCGGCAGCCGCAAGTCACAACCTGCTGCTGATCGGCCCCCCGGGAACGGGGAAATCCATGCTGGCCAAGCGTCTGCCTACCATTCTCCCGCCGCTCACGCTCGATGAGGCGCTGGAGACGACGAAGATTCATAGCATCGTGGGTGCGCTCGCACCGGGACAGGCGCTGGTGACGCAGCGGCCGTTCAGAAGTCCGCATCACACTGCGAGCGACGCCGGTTTGCTGGGCGGAAACATCAACCCGACGCCCGGCGAAATCTCGCTCGCGCACCATGGCGTGCTTTTTCTCGATGAGCTGCCGGAGTTCAAACGCACCGTGCTGGAGACGATGCGCCAGCCGCTCGAGGACGGCAAAGTCACCATCTCCCGCGCGGCGGGCACGATGACCTTTCCAAGCCAATTCATGCTCGTGGCCGCGATGAACCCGACTCCAGATGGGAAAATGCCGCATGAGTCGAAGAGTTCGCCGCGCGAGATTGCGAACTATCTTGGCCGCATCTCCGGCCCGCTGCTGGACCGCATTGACCTGCACGTCGAGGTGCCGCAGGTGAAGTTCCGCGAGATGCAGGCGGCGAAGCCCGGCGAGAGTTCCGCGGCCGTCCGCGAGCGGGTCATCGCGGCGAGGCGCATCCAGCAGCAGCGCTTCGCCGGGAGGAAAATTTCGTGCAACGCCCGCATGGGCACGCGCGAGCTGAAGGAGTTCTGCACGCTGGACGAGGCCGCCAGCGAGCTGCTCAAACACGCGATGTCCGAGATGGGCCTCAGCGCCCGCGCCCACGACCGCGTCCTGAAAGTGGCCCGCACCGTCGCGGACTTGGCGGCGAGCGCGGGCATCACAGCGGAGCACCTCGGCGAGGCCATCCAGTATCGCACGCTGGATCGGCAGTTGTGGGGATAAAAAACCATTACAACCGCCGCGTTTAGTCAACGCTTTCCACTTCAATCCGGTTTGAATTATCCGACTGCCTTTCCCGGTCGCATCCAACGCCACGGCAGGCCTGACGGCCCTCACGGACAACCCCGCGCTCATGTCAGGGCTGGGCCATCTTTGTCACTGGCTACCATGGACCCGCGGCGCACGGGAAGCCCGTCCAAGCCCAGCAAACACCCCTCTGAGCCACATGATTTCACATCAACTTGCTATTACTCCGGCAACTAAATGTCATGACAAGTGTCATCACTTTACGCCCGAAATTGCGTAGCAGCGGCATGAAACGTATCACGACTTTTAATTGCCGGAGTAATAACACCGTTCATGGCCTAGTTAAAACTTTTTCCATGCAGACACGGATCCACCCTCAGCCGAAGGTCTTTGGTGGAGTTGAATAAATGGATATCAGCAAGCGCACGGTGCTTTATCGCGTGGCGCAGGAAGCGCTGACCAATGTGGCCCGCAATGCGAAAGCCAGCCGGGTGGAGGTGAACATCCACAGCCTCCCAAAGGCCGTGGGAATGGCCATCAAGGACGACGGCAAAGCATTTCAGGTGGAGCGCGTGTTTGAGCGGGAAGGGCAGCAAACGGCTGGGCGTGCTCGGCATGCGGGAGCGCGTGGAGATGGTCGTTGGCACGTTCACGGTCGAATCCGTCCCCGGTCAGGGCACAACTGTCCGGGTGGAGATTCCGTTCGGCCAAGGCAATCCCGTTTCGTGAGGTTGGCACAATTGTAGACATTCGTGGCGGAACTCCAACCGACGCGACCGTCGCAGCTTCGCCGATTCTCGGACGAAGAGGAGAGAAGTTGCCCGGCGGAAGGTTGCAGTCAAAAAGTAGTTGGACTTGCTCAACGGTGATTCGGCCCCGCGGCTGGCTTCCTTGGATAGGTAGGAAAACACCCCATACCCTTTCGAACCTGTTAGGTGTTCACCTGAGGAGCTGTCACAGAAGCCGGTTACCGAATGAAAACAAAAACTCACGGCCATCAACCCACCGTCCCGGCCACTCGTCTGCCCAAGTGCCCCACCGGCATTCAAGGTCTCGACGAGCTCACCGGCGGCGGGCTGCCCCGTGGTCGTCTCACGCTCGTGTGCGGCGCAGCGCAGTTCGACGAGCCGGGCGTCCTGATGGCCTTCGAGGAAACGGAAAAGGAACTGAAAGCCAACGTCGCCTCGCTCGGCTTCGATCTGGAAGGTTTGGTGCGGCGCAAAAAAGCGTGGTCGATTACGTCCACGTCGAGCGCAGCGAGTTTCAGGAGAGTGGCGAGTATGACTTGGAAGGTATTTTGGTCCGGCTCTCACGCCATTGATTCCATCGGGGGCAAGCGCGTGGTGCTCGACACGTTGGAAGCGCTCTTTGCCAGTCTGACGAATGAAGCCATCGTGCGCAGCGAATTGCGCCGGCTCTTCCGCTGGCTCAAGGAGAAGGGCGTCACCGCCATCCACCGTAATCTCGAACCCTGTTCCTGAACTATGAACGCAACAACTCCCTCGCCCGCCCGCAAGAAGTCCCCGCTCGCCACCGCCCGGGGCAACGGTTTTCACACCCGGCCGAACCCGGCGCTTGTTCCCGCTGAGGATTCTGCCGAGGCCCGCTCGCGACTGATCCTCGCGGCGATGGTGGCGTTTCGCGATGGGGATTTCTCGGTGCGGTTGCCGACGGATTGGATTGGGACGGATTCGCGGACGGCGGAAGCTTTCAACCAGACCATTTCCCGCGAGGAGCTCATCGCGCAGGAGATGACGAAGTTGAGTGTGACGGTCGGCAAGGAAGGGCGGCTCAAGCAGCGCATGTCGGTGCCGGGCGCGATCGGCCAGTGGGCGACGAAGGTGGATTCCATCAACACGCTGATTGACGATCTGGTGCGGCCGACGACGGAAATCGCGCGGACCATCGGCGCCGTGGCCAAGGGCGATCTCGGGCAGTCCATGGAACTGGAGGTGGACGGACGGCTGCTCCGGGGCGAGTTCCTGCGCTCCGCCAAGCTGGTGAACACCATGATCGAGCAGCTCGCGGTCTTCACTTCGGAGGTGACCCGCGTGGCGCGCGAGGTCGGCACCGAGGGCAAGCTCGGCGGCCAGGCGCAGGTGAAGCGCGTCTCCGGGGTGTGGAAGGAACTCACGGACTCGGTCAACCAGATGGCCGGCAACCTGACCGCGCAGGTGCGCAACATCGCGGAGGTGACCATCGCGGTGGCCAATGGCGATTTATCCAAGAAGATCACCGTGGATGTGCGCGGCGAAATTTTGCAGCTCAAGGAGGCGACCAACACGATGGTGGATCAGCTCCGATCGTTTGCCTCGGAGGTGACGCGGGTGGCCCGCGAGGTCGGCACGGACGGACGGCTCGGTGGGCAGGCGGTGGTGCCGGGCGTGGCAGGCACGTGGAAGGATCTCACCGATTCGGTCAACGCGATGGCGACCAACCTCACGGCGCAGGTCCGCAACATCGCCACCGTCACCACGGCGGTGGCACGCGGCGATTTGTCGCGGAAGATCACGGTGGATGTGAAGGGCGAGATTCTGGAATTGAAGGAGACGATCAACACGATGGTGGATCAGCTCAATGGTTTCTCCTCGGAGGTGACGCGCGTCGCCCGCGAGGTCGGCACCGAGGGCAAGCTCGGCGGCCAGGCGCAGGTCGGCGGCGCGGCGGGCACGTGGAAGGATCTCACGGACTCGGTGAACTCGATGGCGTCCAACCTCACCGGCCAGGTCCGCAACATCGCGGAGGTCACCACGGCGGTCGCGAAGGGAGATCTTTCGCGCAAGATCACGGTCGAGGTGAAGGGCGAGATTCTCGAGTTGAAGAACACCATCAACGTCATGGTGGACCAGCTCAACGGCTTCGCCTCCGAGGTGACGCGCGTCGCCCGAGAAGTCGGCACCGAGGGCAAGCTCGGCGGCCAGGCGGAGGTCGGCGGCGTGGCGGGCACCTGGAAGGATTTGACGGACAACGTGAACTTCATGGCGTCGAACCTCACGGGGCAGGTCCGCAACATCGCGGAGGTCACCACGGCAGTGGCGAACGGCAATCTTTCCAAAAAAATCACCGTGGATGTGAAGGGCGAAATTTTGGAGCTGAAGAACACGATCAACACGATGGTGGACCAGCTCAACGGCTTCGCCTCGGAAGTGACGCGTGTCGCCCGCGAGGTCGGCACCGAGGGCGAGTTGGGCGGGCAGGCGGAAGTGCGCGGCGTGGCGGGGACGTGGAAGGATCTCACCGACTCGGTCAACGCGATGGCGACCAATCTCACCGGGCAGGTCCGCAACATCGCCGAGGTCACCACCGCAGTGGCCAACGGCGATTTGTCGAAGAAGATCACCGTGGATGTGCGCGGCGAGATTCTGGAGTTGAAGAACACGATCAACACGATGGTGGATCAGCTCAACGGCTTCGCGGGCGAGGTCAGCCGCGTGGCCCGCGAAGTCGGCACCGACGGCAAGCTCGGCGGCCAGGCCGAAGTGCCGGGCGTGGCTGGCACCTGGAAGGATCTCACCGACAACGTGAATTCGATGGCCTCGAACCTCACCGGCCAGGTCCGCAACATCGCCGACGTGGCCACGGCCGTGGCCAACGGCGACTTGTCCAAAAAGATCACCGTGGATGTGAAGGGCGAAATCCTGGAGCTGAAGAACACGCTCAACACGATGGTGGACCAGCTCAACGGTTTCGCCGGCGAAGTCAGCCGCGTGGCGCGCGAAGTCGGCACTGAGGGCAAGCTCGGCGGCCAGGCCGTCGTGAAAGGCGTGGGCGGCACCTGGAAGGATCTCACCGACAACGTGAACTCGATGGCGACCAACCTCACCGGCCAGGTCCGCAACATCGCCGACGTGACCACGGCGGTCGCGCGCGGCGACTTGAGCCGCAAGATCACCGTCGAGGTGCGCGGCGAAATTCTGGAGTTGAAAAACACCATCAACGTGATGGTGGACCAGCTCAACGGCTTCGCGTCCGAAGTCACGCGCGTGGCGCGCGAGGTCGGCACCGAAGGCAAGCTCGGCGGCCAGGCCCAGGTGCCCGGCGTGGCGGGCATCTGGAAGGACCTCACCGACTCGGTCAATGCGATGGCGACCAACCTTACCTCGCAGGTCCGCAACATCGCCGACGTGACCACCGCCGTCGCCAACGGCGATCTTTCCTCAAAGATCACGGTCGAAGTGAAGGGCGAAATCCTCGCGTTGAAAAACACCATCAACACGATGGTGGATCAGCTCAACGCCTTCGCCGGCGAAGTCAGCCGCGTGGCGCGCGAGGTCGGCACTGACGGCAAGCTCGGCGGCCAGGCGGCGGTCGAGGGCGTGGCCGGCACCTGGAAGGATCTCACCGACAACGTCAATGCGATGGCCAACAACCTCACCGGCCAGGTCCGCAACATCGCCGAGGTGACTATCGCCGTGGCCAATGGCGATCTTTCCAAGAAAATCACGGTGGATGTGAAGGGCGAAATTCTGGAGTTGAAGGAAACCATCAACACGATGGTGGATCAGCTCCGCGCGTTTGCCGCGGAAGTCAGCCGCGTGGCGCGCGAGGTCGGCTCCGAGGGCAAGCTCGGCGGGCAGGCACAGGTGCCCGGTGTGGCCGGCACCTGGAAGGATCTCACCGACAATGTGAACTCCATGGCCTCGAACCTCACCGGCCAGGTCCGCAACATCGCCGACGTGGCCACGGCCATCGCGCGCGGCGACCTCTCGCGCAAGATCACCGTCGATGTGAAGGGCGAGATTTTGCAGCTCAAGGACACGATGAATACGATGGTGGACCAACTCTCGGCGTTCGCCTCGGAAGTCACACGCGTGGCGCGCGAAGTCGGCACCGAAGGCAAGCTCGGCGGGCAAGCGGCGGTGCCCGGCGTGGCGGGGACGTGGAAGGATCTCACCGACAACGTGAACTCGATGGCTTCCAACCTCACCGGCCAGGTCCGCAACATCGCCGACGTGACCATCGCCGTGGCGAACGGCGACTTGTCCAAGAAGATCACCGTGGACGTGCGCGGCGAGATTTTGCAGCTCAAGGAAACCATCAACACGATGGTCGAGCAGCTCCGCTCCTTCGCCTCGGAAGTCACCCGCGTAGCCCGCGAAGTCGGCACCGAGGGCCGGCTCGGCGGTCAGGCGGCGGTGCCCGGCGTGGCCGGAACCTGGAAGGATTTGACCGACACCGTCAATGGCCTCGCCAACAACCTCACCACCCAGGTCCGCAACATCGCGGAAGTCACCACCGCCGTCGCGCGCGGCGATCTCAACCGCAAAATCACCGTGGACGTGAAGGGCGAAATCCTGGAGCTGAAAAACACCATCAACACCATGGTGGACCAGCTCAACTCCTTCGCCGGTGAAGTCACCCGCGTGGCCCGCGAAGTCGGCACCGAGGGCAAGCTCGGCGGCCAGGCCGAAGTGCGCGGCGTGGCCGGCACCTGGAAGGATCTCACCGACAACGTCAACTTCATGGCGTCCAATCTCACCGATCAGGTTCGCGGCATCGTGAAGGTCGTGACGGCCGTCGCCGACGGCAACCTGCGCCAGAAACTCACCGTGCAGGCCAAGGGCGAAGTCGCCGCGCTGGCCGACACCATCAACGGCATGACCGACACGCTCGCGACCTTCGCCGACCAGGTGACGAACGTGGCGCGCGAAGTCGGCGTGGACGGGCGGCTCGGCGGTCAGGCCAACGTCCCCGGCGCCGCCGGCACCTGGAAGGATCTCACCGGCAACGTCAACCTGCTCGCCGCCAATCTCACCACGCAGGTCCGGGCCATCGCCGAGGTCGCCACCGCCGTGACCAAGGGCGACCTCACGCGTTCCATCCAGGTGGACGCCAAGGGCGAAGTGGCCGAGTTGAAGGACAACATCAACACGATGATTTCCAACCTGCGCGTCACCACCGAGTCCAACCGCGAGCAAGACTGGCTGAAAACGAACCTCGCGAAATTTACCAGCATGTTGCAGGGCCAGCGCGCGCTGAACACCGTGGGCCAGATGCTCCTCACCGAACTGGCGCCGCTGGTCGATGCGCAGCAGGGCACCATCTATCATCTTAGTGGTAGTGGTAGTGGTAGCGGTAGCGGTAGTGGTAGTGGTAGTGGTAGTGGTAGTGGTAGTGGTAGTGGTAGTGGTGGTGACGGTGGTGGTAAAATCGCCGATATCAGCCTCAAGCTGCTCTCCAGCTACGCGCACAGTGGCGAGCGGCTGGCGCAGACGCTCCGCCTCGGCGAGGGCCTCGTCGGCCAGTGCGCCGTGGAAAAGAAACGCATCCTCCTCGCCGACCTGCCGCCGGATTTCATCACCGTCTCGTCCAGCCTCGGCCAAGCGCGGAAGGTCAGCATCATCGTGCTGCCCGTGCTCTTCGAGGGGCAGACGAAGGCGGTCATCGAGCTGGCCTCGCTGAAGAGCTTCAACACCGGCTCGCTCGCCTTCCTCGAACTGCTCACGCAATCCATCGGCGCGGTCTTCAACACCATCGAGGCCACGATGCGCACCGAGGGTCTGCTCACGCAATCGCAGCAGCTCACCGTGGAACTGCAATCCCGCCAGAGTGAACTCCAGCAGACCAACGAGGAGCTGGGCACCAAGGCGCGGCTGCTCGCCGAACAGAACGCCGAGGTCGAGCGCAAAAACGCCGAGGTCGAGCAGGCGCGCCACGCCCTCGAGGAAAAAGCCGCCGAGCTGGCGCTCACCTCAAAATACAAATCCGAGTTCCTCGCGAACATGTCGCACGAGCTGCGCACGCCGCTTAATTCCATCCTCATCCTCAGCCAGCAGCTCGCCGAAAACGCGCCCGCCACCCTCAACCCGAAGCAGGTCGAGTTCTCCCGCAACATCAACTCCTCCGGCTCCGACCTGCTCCACCTCATCAACGACATTCTCGACCTTTCCAAAATCGAGTCCGGCACCGTCACCGTCGAGGTCGAGGAAATCCCCTTCGCCGAGCTGCACGGCAACATTGACCGCAACTTCCGCCACGTGGCCGAGGCCAAGAACCTGCCCTTCAATGTTCACTTCGCCGCGGGCCTGCCCAAGGTCATGGACAGCGACCCCAAGCGCCTCCAGCAGATTCTCAAGAACCTGCTTTCCAACGCCGTCAAGTTCACCGCCCACGGCAAGGTCGAGGTGCGCGTGGACCTCGCCACACAGGGCTGGAGCACGGACCACCCCGTGCTCAGCAAGGCTCCGCAAGTCATCGCCTTCGCCGTCGAGGACACCGGCATCGGCATCGCGCCGGAGAAGCAGCGGCTCATCTTCGAGGCCTTCCAACAGGCCGACGCCGGCACGTCCCGCAAATACGGCGGCACCGGTCTCGGCCTGGCCATCAGCCGCGAACTCGCCGTGCTGCTCGGCGGCGAAATCAAACTCGCCAGCGCCTACGGCCAAGGCAGCACCTTCACACTCTTCCTGCCGCTCCATTACTCCGGCCCCGACAGTATCCGGAACGCGCCGACCGCCGCTCCCACGTCCAGAGATGCCGTGGCCCGCGGGTTGACCGTCCTGCCCGTCGCACGCGAGGAGCACATCGAGGACGACCGCAACGGCATCGCCGAGGGCGATCCCGTGTTGCTCATCATCGAGGACGACCCGCATTACGCGCGCATCCTCCTCGGCCTGGCGCGCGACAAGGGTTTCAAGGGCGTCGTCGCGCAGAAGGGCGCGATGGGTCTTTCGCTCGCCCGGCAGTTCCGTCCCACGGCCGTATCGCTGGATATTTTGCTGCCCGACATGCTCGGCTGGACGGTGCTCAACCAGCTCAAGCTCGATCCGACCACGCGTCACATCCCCGTGCAGATCGTCACGCTGGAGGAGGAACGCCAGCACGGCCTCGAACACGGCGCGTTCAACTACCTCATCAAGTCGCCCACCACCGAGGGCCTCGAGGCGTCGTTCGACCGCATCAAGGAGTTCACCGTGCCCCGCACCAAACGGCTGCTCGTCGTCGAGGACAACGACATCGAACGGCAATCCGTCGTCGAGCTGCTCGGCTATCAAGACATCGAGATCGCCACCGCCGGCAGCGGCGAGGAGGCCTTGAGCGCGCTGCTCGATCAGGCTTTCGACTGCGTGGTGCTGGATCTGCGCCTGCCCGATATGAGCGGCTTCGATCTGCTGGAGAAAATGCACGCCGAGCCGGAGCTGGCCGACGTGCCCGTAGTCGTCTTCACCGGCAAGGACCTGACGCCCGAGGAACAGACCCGGCTCAAGACGATGGCCAAGAGCATCGTCCTCAAAGACGTGCAAAGCCCCGAACGGTTGCTCGACGAAACCGCGCTCTTCCTGCACCGCGTCATCACCGATCTGCCGGCGGAGAAGCAGGCCATGCTCGAACGGCTGCACAGTTCCAGCGAAGTCCTGCGCCGCCGCAAAGTGCTCGTGGTGGACGACGACGCCCGCAACATCTTCGCCCTCACCTCGCTGCTGGAGAATCACGAGATGGAAGTCATCAGCACGACCAACGGCCGCAGCGCCATCGAGATCATCCAGCGCACGCCCGAACTGAGCCTCGTGCTCATGGACATCATGATGCCCGAGATGGACGGCTACGAGACGATGAAGGAAATCCGCAAAGAGTCGCAGTTCCGCACCCTGCCGATCCTTGCGCTCACGGCCAAGGCAATGAAAGGCGACCGCGAGAAATGCCTCGATGCCGGCGCGAGCGATTACATCGCCAAGCCGGTGAATACGGATCAACTCCTGTCCCTGATGCGCGTCTGGCTTTTCCGATGAAAACAACTATCGCCAACCTCCCAATGTCGCCCGACCTGGTGACAGGTTCACCGACCCAACCTCGCATGGGGCTGGCAGCTCCCGCGTCTGTCTTTCAAGAAGACCCGATCAACATCCTGATCGTGGACGATCGTCCGGAGAATCTCGCCGTGCTCGAAACCGTGCTCGACGACCCCGGCTATCGGCTCGTGCGCGCGGAGTCGGCCGACCAGGCGCTGCTCGCGCTGGTGGTCGAGGAATTTGCCCTGCTCATCCTGGACATCCGCATGCCCGGCATGACTGGCATCGAGCTGGCGCAGATGATCAAGGGGCGCAAGAAAACCGCCCAGGTGCCGATCATCTTCCTCACGGCCCACTACACCGAAGACCACCGCGTGCTCGAAGGGTATGGCGTCGGCGCGGTGGACTATCTCCACAAACCGGTGAACCCGGCCATCCTCCGCTCGAAGGTGGCCGTCTTCGTCGAACTGCACCGCAAGACCCGGGAGGTCGCGCAGGCCAACCGCGCCCTGCTCGCCGAAGTGACCGAGCGCCGGCGGGCCGAGGAGGCGCTGCGGGCCTTGACGCACCGCATGGTGCAGGCCCAGGAAACCGAGCGCGGGAGCGTGGCCCTGGATCTGCACGACAACATCACCCAGCCGCTCTGCGCCCTCCTCGTGCGCAGCCAGGCGCTGGCCGACAAGCTTTCCGCGGGGGCCGGGGCACCGAAGCGAGAGGCGATCAAACTGCGCGAGTTGCTCGGGGAGGCCGCCAGTGAAGTCGAGCGAATCTCGCGCAATCTGCGACCGAGTGTTCTGGAGCACCTCGGTCTGGCCGCCGTCCTGCGCGCCACCAGCGCGGAGTTCACGGAGCGGACGGGTCTGGCAGTCAAACTAGACTGTGTGAAGCTGGAGGAGCGGCTGCCCATCAACATCGAGATGGCGCTCTTCCGCATTCTTCAGGAAGCCCTGGCCAACGTGGAGCAGCACGCCCGCGCCCGGCAGGTGACCGTGGGCCTGACGCAGCCGGACGGGTTCGTGCAGTTGAATATCACCGACGACGGGGCCGGCTTCGACGCGCACCGTCACTCGGCCAGGCAAAATGGAAACGGCGGCCTGGGTCTGCTCGCCATGCGCGAGCGCGCGTCCTCCGCAGGTGGCCACTTCAAGATCAAATCCCTTCACGGCACCGGCACGGAGATTGAGGTGTGC
Organism: Akkermansia muciniphila; assembly: GCA_945874145.1. Classification (GTDB taxonomy): domain Bacteria; phylum Verrucomicrobiota; class Verrucomicrobiia; order Limisphaerales; family SXTU01; genus SXTU01. The sequence continues at coordinate 3,047 of CAMCFN010000092.1, read as the reverse complement.
ATTCCACTCGGCAAAGCGGCCGGGGCAGGCGGAGCCGCTGAATCCAAGACTTGAATTGTTATGAACCCGATGACTGTTGACCTAGCGGAAGAGTTGAGCGCCGAAGCTGCGTCGAAGGTCATCAAAATGGCGGAACTGATCTCGCTGCACTTGTCACCGTATCTGGAGCGCAATCGAGAAGTCTTGCAGCGTCGGGGTTGTGTTGACCTGCGCTACGACGAGTTGGTGCGGCAAGAACGGCATCGCGAGCAGGCGCTGGAACAGCGGCACGGGGTGGAGAACCACGCCGAAGACCAGCGCCGCAGGGAACGAACAGCCCAAGCCCGCGCCGTCGCCGTGTAAGCGCCGGTCGAAAAGTGCGGCGAGTGGCGCTCGAAAAGTGAAACACTTTCCGTGTCGAAGGGAACGGTTTTTGAGCTTCGAGAGGGTGTTACGAAAACTTTCGCAACACCCTCTCCAAGTCCATGCTGGGATTGTTCACACAAAAAAGTTAGCCGAAGACCAACGGTTCTTTTGGCCTCGGTCGTAGCCGGAGTTCGTGTAGTCGGGGTGCGATACTCGGCTCGTGGTGCGGGTGTCGGTGAGGAAGGTCGAGAGACGCTTCGCGGTCTGGGCGATGGTGATGCTCGAAATGGAGAAGCCCACCCAAGCGGGATTCCTGCGCTGCTCACAGTAGCCGGCCAAGTAGCCGATGTTGGTGAGGACAATGACAGGGTGTGGGTAGTCATCGGTTCGGGGGAGGCCGCCGTAGATGCGCAGTTCGGGTGGAGACTCGCGGGAAGCGCTCGACGGCAAGGAACGCCGCTGCTCTGAGATGAGCGCCCAAATGACCGCCGTAACCAGAGCGGCCACAAGGAGGAAGGCGGCAAGGACAACGATGATGTTCCGTTTGCGCGGCGGCACGGGGACGTTAATGCCGCCCCCACCTCACCCTTGGCAATGGCAATCGTGGGCAAGTCCTGCAATGCGCTCGCGGAGCTTCTTGCTCGGCTTCCTGCGGTCGGCTTCCCAGTTCCAAAGCGTCTTCGCACTCACGCCGAGTTCGTGAGCCAATTGCGCCCGGTTCTGCTTCAATGCGAGCCTCTGTTTCCGAAGCAGTTGCCCGAAGGTTTGTGGGGCGGGGGATGATAAAGAGGCAACGGTGTGGGTTTCGTTGCCTCTCGGCCTGCCAAGCTCAGGATTGGTGAAGGGGTTGAAGCCCAGAAACCCCGCGATGGTCGCCTGCTGTGACCACGTCGGATACACCTTGTCGGTTTCCCACCGGCTCAGGGTCACGGTGCTAACGCCCAACTGGCAAGCGACTTCGGACTGCAAGCGGCGCAACTCCAGTCGGCGCTTTCGCAGATGGCCGCCGATGGTCGCTGGTGCATTTGGGACTCGTATTCCCCGATTTCTGGATGGCAAATACTTGCTCAGTGAGACGCGCACAATCCGCTCGCAACAAGGCAACGTCGCCAACGCCCGACGGCAAGATGCCCGGCGAGTCGAAGTCTTCGCCGCGGGAGATTCAGAATTACCTTGGGCGCATCTCCGGCCCGCTGCTCGACCGCATTGATCTGCACGTCGAGGTGCCGCAGGTGAAGTTCCGCGAGATGCAGGCAGCCAAGCCGGGCGAGACGTCCGCGCAAGTCCGCCAGCGCGTCGTGGCGGCGCGGCGTATCCAGCAGCAGCGCTTCGCCGGAAAGAAGATCACCTGCAACGCCCGCATGGGCACGCGGGAGTTGAAGGAGTTCTGCGTGCTGGACGAGGCGGCCAGCGAGCTGCTCAAGCACGCCATGTCTGAGATGGGCCTGAGCGCCCGCGCCCATGACCGCGTCCTGAAGGTCGCCCGCACCATCGCCGATCTTGCCGCCAGTTCAAACATCACGGCGGAGCATCTGGGCGAGGCGATTCAGTATCGCACGCTGGACCGGCAGTTGTGGGGGTAAACTCCTGCAACCTTGTAGCTGACCAGGTTTCATTAGCTCAGTGAGTGGGATCGCGCCGCTTTTAGCGGCGTCCAAGGCTGGCCAATCATCGTTGGGCATCCAGCCGCATCCCCTTCACCTCGGACACTACCCGGCCGATGGCTCACTTCTTCCCCGCCGGCTTCGGCTGCGCGTCGTATTCCTTCCAGAATTCCTCGGCGGTCTGGGCGGGGGATGTTTTTTCGCCAACGCTGCGGGTCGAGAGGCGGCGCAGCTTGGGCAGGTGACGCAGAGGCGTCAGGTCGAGGGCTGGGTGGGCAGGACGAGTTCCTCCAGCGTGGGACAGTCGGCCAGCGGGCGGAGGTCGGTGACGGACGTCCGGGAAATCCGCAGGAAGCGCAGGGGCACCCCGCGCAAAGGGCCGAGATCGGCGAGCTTTCCGAGGGAGTCACAGTCCAGCCGGGTGAGCGGCAGTCTGGCCAGGGGCGTGAGATCGGTGACCGGCAATTTCGAGAGGGTGAGATCCTCCAATTCGGGGCACTGCGCGAGCGGGCTGAGGTCGCTGACGGATTCCTCCAAGAGGCGCAAGACCTTCAACGGTGCGCCGGCCAGCGGGGCGATACTGGACACCAGGTAACCACGGCTGATTTTGAACGAAACCAGCGGCGCGCCCTTCAAGGGAGCCAGGTCGGCGATGAACTTGGCATCTAAGCAATCGAGGTCGGTGAGCGGCATCCCGGCCAGCGGGCTGAGATCATTCACACCGGTGCTCCACATAGTCAGTTTGCGCAGCTTCATGCCGCGCAGCGGGGAGAGGTCGGTGACGGACATCCCGGCAAGCTTAAGGGTCTCCACGGGCATCCCGCGCAAGGGCGAAAGATCGCTCACCTTGGTGTAGCCAATATTCAAATCCTTGAGCGGCAACCCGGCCAGGTTGCTCAGGTCGGTGATATCGCTGTGATCCAGGTCAAGCTCCGAGACCGGCTGGCCCTGAAGGACGGAGAGATCACCGATAGCCAAGCCATTGAGTTCCACCTTGAACGTGCCGTCGGGCAGGGCATTGACCCGGCCCCGGTCAAGTTGCCCAGCGACCCGGTCAACTTTCCATCCGGGCTGCTTCTGATATTCGCGCAAGCGAGC
>CAMCFN010000091.1 GCA_945874145.1 Akkermansia muciniphila | reverse complement strand
GGCCCCCTTGATGTCCGCCATATCTTTGACGGCCTGCGTCACTTTGGCCTTGGTTTTTACGATGCCCACCGCCGGCAGGATCAGCCCGGCAAGAATGCCGATGATGCTGATGACCACGAGCAATTCGATGAGGGTCATGGCCCGTTGCGAGGCCGGGGTTGAGTTGAGCTGGGAGGGTTTCTTCATGTGCCGATGGGGGTTCACTTCCAATTGCCAATAATGTTGGTGCTGCCGTCGCGCCGTTTAATTTCAGCCCAGAGGTCGTAGCTCTTCGGGTTGTGGCCGGTAGCCGGGTAGGCCCGGTAGCGCCAGACGTTGATGCCGCCGGCGGGATGATCCGCTGGCACTTGGAGGACCATGGCGGCCGGCGGCAAGCCCGGGGCACTGTTCGTGAGCAGCGCGTAATTCCCGCTGGGGCCGCTCTCCTTGAGGTTTAAGAAAGACTTCAAGCCGCCGTTGCCCCCGTCGTTCAGAAACCCAGTGAGACTGAAGTAACTGGCCAGCATCACCGGCGTGACGGTGTGGTTCGGATCGGCGGCGGCGATGAAGTTCGCCCCTGAGCGCCGCATGCCCCCCAGTTCGTAGGCGAGCGGATTCCACTGCGGATTGTTGACGGCGTAAGCGGCATTGTCCGGCGGGTAGGTGCCGAACTGTTTCTTGTAGCCCTCGATGGCGAGCTCCAACTGCGCCTTCATTGCGATCGTGGCAGACTCCTGCTTCTTCACCTTGGCCACACCCACGCCGGAAAGCGTCATCGCCGCGATCACGCCGATGATCCCAATGACCACGAGGAGCTCGATCAGCGTGAAGGCTGCCTGAGAGCGTCCGGGGCCCGAAAAGTCTGTGTGTAAAGTTTTCATCGCATTGTCTTATCCCGCAGTTCTTGTTCCATCCGCTCACTCAACCACTGCTTCACCATGCTCTGGTAGTTCAGATACCGGGAGCGGGCCAGCCGCTTGATCCGTGACAGCATCCGGGGGTCCATCCGCAGCGTGACGGTGATGGAGTCCGTGGACTCGGCCCCGGCCACCACCGCCGCGTCCATGAGGCGCAAATCCAGCCGATGCTCCTTCCAATAGTCGGCCTCCTCCTCCTCACTCGTGAAGGCCGGCACAGCATCCCAGTTGGTAATGGCGGTCATGGCTGGTTAATCTTTGTGGTCCAGCAGGTAAGTCATGCGCCGCTTGTAGAAGAACATTTCTTCCTGCAAGAACTCGCGGGCAAAAAGCACCCGGACCTGCTTGCCATTGGTCCGATACACCGAAAACACCCCAGTGCCCCGGCAGGAACGGCCCAAACTGAAATAGCGGGCCTGCCCGGCAAACCGTGTGGAATCTGGCAGCAGCCGCACGACAAAAGGGTCTTCAAACGACTCTTCCACATCTTGCGTCGTCAACTCCCCGTTCAAAGCGAACGGAGTGTTATTCCAGTCAAAGTCCATGTTTTGCCGGGTCTGTTCCGTATGTCCAAAGCCTTTGCGGTGTCACGACATTGTATTTACCCAGAATCAGTCCAGCCGTCAAACCGGGTCTTTACCCTAGATCCGCCCTCCGCTTCCCTTGGGCGCCGCAAACCGGGCTGGGATGCCTGACATGATTCGCCGCCACCAACTCGTTGACGGCAGCTCAATAATCGTAGAGGCCAGCGTCCTGTGAATATCCGCCCCCACCGCCGCCGGAACCACCTTCGCCCCCCATTAGATCACCGAGCACGTCGCCCATGTCGGCTTCGATCTTCTCCGGGTCTTCGCCGGCTTCGAGGCGCTTGATGGCGATGTCGAGCTCCTTGGGCATGGTGCCGGGCGGCATGATGTCCTTCATCTTCCGCATCATGTGCGCCATGTGCTTGGGGTTGTTCTCGTCGAGATGCTCCATGTCGCGCTCCATCTCGCGCATGGCACTCTCGACGCGCGGGTCATCCATGTCGGGCATGGGCGGGCCGTCGTCCCCCTCCGTCTTCGCAGCGGGTTCCTTCAAACCCTTCGACATGGCGAAGCGGCTCATCTGCTTGCGCATCTTTTTGTTGCCGCACTTGGGGCAGGCGGGCTTGCGAGTGGGATTGATGCGCTGGGAGAGGAAGTTGAAGATGACCCGGCACTTCGGGCAGGCGAATTCGTAGATGGGCATACGCTTATTGAACCACTAACCGGCACTGACTAGCACTAATCTTAAGTCCGCTCGGACGCTGGGCTTCTTTAGTGCAGGTCCGTGCCGGTGAGTCGGGCTTGGGTCGATGTTTCAAAGCAGAAGCCCCGACCTTGCGACCGGGGCTCCGCAACTCGTTTCGGCTCCGGCTTACTTCATACGGTCAAAGTTTTTCTGCAAGATCTGCCAGTCCGGCAGCGCGGCAAACTTCTCACGGTTCGTGGCGACAATCTTCGCCTCGTTCTCGTTCTTCGTCGGGCGGTTGACCTTGTAGATGATGCCGAACTTGCCGGGCATGAGTTCCTCGGAAAGCTTGTAGGCGGCGTATTCATCGGTCACGTCGTGGTCCTTGGGGACTTCGGGGAACTGGCCGCCCTTGCGGGGATTCGCGCCGTCGAAGGCACCAGGGTAGAACTCGACGCACTCGCTGAGGCACTCGATGAAGCTGAAGCCGTTGTGGTCCATCGCGGCTTCCATCATCTGGAGGACGTGATTGGGGTTCGTGTGCGTGGTGCGCGCCACGAAGGTCGCGCCGGCGGCGATGGCCTGCTTCATCGGGTTGATGGGCCGGTCACCGCTGCCCCACGAGTCGGTCTTGGACTTGTAGCCGATCGGCGAAGTGGGCGAGGTCTGGTTCTTGGTGAGGCCATAAACCCAGTTGTCCATAACGCAATAGGTCAGCTTCACGTTCTTACGCGCGGTGTGGCTAAAGTGGTTGCCGCCGATGGAGAAGGCGTCGCCGTCACCGCCGAAGACGAAGACGTGGAGGTCTGGGCGAGAGAGCGAAACGCCGCTGGCGAAGGGCAGGGCGCGGCCATGGATGAAGTGCGCGCCGTGCGCCTGCACGAAGTAGGGGAAACGGCTCGAGCAGCCGATGCCCGCCACGGTCGTAATCTTCTCGTGGTGCATCTTGCGCTTCTCGATGAGCTTGAAGTAGAGCGCGAGCACGGAGAAGTCGCCGCAGCCGGGGCACCAGGTCGGATGGTCGGCGGCGACTTCCTTCTTGGTGAGGCCCTTGCGCTCGCCATCGGGAACGGGCGGCACAGCGGTCAGATTGAGATTGCCCGTGCGGGTGAGGTTTTCGGAGGGGAATGAGAGTGCGGTCATGTCGTGAAATGAAATTGAGTTTCGTCGGTGAAAATTACTTCGTCATCGCCTTCACGCGGTCGAGAATCTCGCGAATCTTCCAGGTGAGGCCGTCCACTTTGGTGAGACCGCGAATCTTCGGGTCGCAGTAGCGACCGCGCAGCACCGCGCCGAGCTGGCCGTAGCCGTAGAAACCCTCGTCGTTCAACTCGACGACGAGCACATGGGTGAAGGCCTCGAAGATTTTCTCCAAGCCGTTCGGCAGCGGGTTGATGTATTTAATGTGCAGCGCAGAAACGGCGTCGCCATTGGCGCGCGCCTGTTTGACGGCTTCCTCCACGGGGCCCTTGCTGGAACCCCAGCTCACGAGGAGCACCTGGCCTTCGGACGGGCCGAAGACGGTCGGGGTGGGGAGGTCCGCGCCGAGCTTCTTGAGCTTGTTGCGGCGCTTGGCGGTCATCTGCACGTGCAGCTTAGGCGAGCCGGTCGGGTGGCCGAGCTCGTCGTGCTCCAAGCCGGTGACGACGGGATACTTGCCGCTGGCGACGCGCGTGCCGGGCGCGAGGTGGCGGGTGATGCCATCGGTGGCGGCGAGGTCGTAGGGCTTGTGATCAGCGACAGCCGTGAGGTCCGGCGAGATGTCCTGACAAATCTTTTCCAGCTCCGGCATTTTGAATGCCTCGATACGGGAGGCGATGCCTTGATCGGTGAGAATGATGACCGGCGTGCTGTATTTGCGCGCAATGTTCACGGCCTCAATCGCGGTGTAGAAGCAGTCTTCCACGCTGCTCGGCGCGATGACCACGCGCGGTGAATCACCGTGGCCGCCGAAGCACGCGATGTTCAGGTCGGACTGCTCGACGTTCGTCGGCATGCCGGTGCTCGGGCCGCCGCGCTGCACGTCCACGACGACCAGCGGAATTTCCGCCATGACCGCCCAGCCGATGGCTTCGGTCTTGAGCGAGATGCCGGGGCCGGAGGAACCCGTCACTGCCACGCGCCCGCCCCAGCTTGCGCCGATGGCCATCGAGACGGCGGCGATTTCGTCCTCGGTCTGCATGAAGGAGCCGCCGTATTTGGGCAGTTCCTTGCGCAGCAACTCCATAATGTCCGACCAAGGCGTGATGGGATAACCCGCACCGAAACGCACGCCCGCCGCGATGAGGCCGTAGGCCAGCGCCTCGTTGCCGCCCATGACGATCTGATTATGGCCGACGTTCTCGCCGGGCTTGAACTTGAACAGTTCCGCCGCCGTCGCGAGCGTGTGGCTGTAGCCACCGTTGAACGCCGCGATGGCCGTTTCAGCGACTTTGGGGTCCTTGCCGGCGAAACGCTCATTCAGCAGACGATGCAACTTCGACACGTCGAGGTTGAACATCTTCGCGATGAGGCCTAGCGAGTAAACGTTCTTGCCCTTGTCGCGGCCGGTGCCGCCGATGGCCTCCACCACAAGGCTCGATATGGGCAGGCCGATGTGGCGATACTTGCTGAGGTTCTCCGGTGGGATTTCCTTCACGTGGTCGGAGTCGTAAAGCACGATGCCGCCCTTCTTCAGCGAGCCGAGATGGCCTTCGTAGCTGTGCTGGTAAAAACAAAGGAGCATGTCCGCCTCATCACCGGCACTGAGAACTTCGCCGGAACCGATGCGCACCTGGAAGATGGACGGCCCGCCAGAAATCGTGGACGGAATGGTCATGAACGTCATGACCTCCTGCTCGCTGCGGCCCGCGAGGCGCGCGAGGAAGCCGCCGATGGCCTGGATGCCGTCCTGCGAGTTGCCCGCGATGCGGATGACGGCTTCGGAGATGTGGGATATTTCGGGGGTGCCGCCTGTTTGCGCAGGGGTGGCAGTAGTGGCGTCGCTCATTTTGAGAAATCGTTTTGCTCGTTGTGTCGTGTCGGGAGACAAAACCACCCGCTTACTAGCGGGTGGTTGCTCGCTTCAATTTGCCGGACAGCGTAACACTGGTCGGGGGGGTGTCAATTGCCTAGGCTGGAAATAAGGCCGCTTAAACCATCGGGGCCGTTATTTAAGTAGAACCGCTGCTCCCTTTTTGGATTTTTTTGGATTTTCCCTTGCGCGCGTCCGCCCCCTGCCCAAATCTCCGCCCCGCTTTATGAACTATCGCATCGCCGACCGCGCCAAAGTCCTCTCGCCCTCGCTCACGCTGGCCATTGATTCCAAGGCCAAGGCGATGAAGGCCGAGGGCATTGACGTGGTGGGCTTCGGCGCGGGCGAGCCGGACTTCGACACGCCGCAGCACATCAAGGACGCCTGCGCCGCCGCGCTCGCCGCCGGCTTCACCAAATACACGCCCGCCGCCGGCATCCCCGAGCTGCGCCAGGCCATCGCGGACAAGCACAAGCGCGAGAACGGCCTCACTTACAAGCCCTCCCAAATCATCGTCTCCTGCGGCGGCAAGCATTCCTGCTACAACGTCATCCTCGCCACCTGCCAGGAGGGCGATGAAGTCATCATCCCCGCGCCGTATTGGTTGAGCTATCCGGAGATGGTCAAGCTCGCCAACGCCAAGCCCGTCATCATCGAGACCTCGGACAAGACGGAGTTCAAGGTCACGCCCGCCCAGCTCCGCGCCGCCATCACGCCGAACACGCGGCTCTTCATCCTCAACTCGCCGAGCAACCCGACGGGCAGCGTTTATACGCCTGACGAAATCAAGGCGCTCGGCGATGTCTGCGTGGAAAAGGGCGTGCTCATCATGAGCGACGAGATCTATGAGCACCTCACTTACGATGGCGCGGTGGTCAAGAGTGTCGCGAGCTTTTCGCAGGCGCACTTCGAGCACACCATCATCGTCCACGGCTTCGCGAAGGCGTGGAGCATGACGGGCTGGCGGCTGGGCTGGACCGCCGCACCCGAGCCGATTGCCAAAGCCATTGACGCCATCCAAGGCCACAGCACGAGCAACCCGACGAGCTTCGCGCAGAAGGGCGCGGTCGCCGCGCTGAATGGCTCGCAAGAACACCTGCCCAAGTGGCTCGCCGAGTTCGCCAAGCGCCGTAGCTACGCGCACGCCAAACTCAACGCCATGCCCGGCGTCACCTGTGCGAACGCGAAAGGCGCGTTCTACCTCTTCCCGAACATCAGCGGCACCGGCCTCAAGTCCGCCGATTTCTGCGCGCGCTTGCTCGAACAGGAGAAGGTCGCCGCCGTCCCCGGCATCGCCTTTGGCGCGGACGACTACATCCGCCTCAGCTACGCGACGGGCATGGCGAACATCGAGAAGGGCCTCACGCGGATGGACAACTTCGTGCGCGGGCTGAAGAAGTAGGGCGGAGCGCGGCGTTCACGCCTCAGCAGGCGGAATCGGAAGTAAGCGCAACGTGCTTTTCAGAAATGGGTCAGGCGGAGTGTCGTTTCTGCGGCCTAAAGGCCACGCCACCCCCCGGCGTCCCCTGCCCTGCCACTACTTCGCCAATCCACGTTCGCTCGCACGGGTGAAGGCAAGCAGATGCTGGATTTCCGGGACCAATGGAACTTCAGTTTCGATTTTGGCCAAGGCGTTTGAAACCGTCAGCCCCTCGCGGAACAAAATCTTGTAAGCTTTCTTGAGGGCCGCCTGCGCCTCGGCGGAGATGCCGTTCCGCTCCATGCCTACCTTGTTCAAGCCCTTCGTCTCGCCCGGATTGCCGTCCACGATCAGGTAGGGCGGCACGTCCTGCACGACCTTCGCGCAACCACCAATGATCGACATGCGCCCGATGCGGCAGAACTGATGCACCGCCGCCAGCCCGCCGATGATGGCGTGATCTTCCACGATGACGTGTCCAGCCAGCGTGCCTACGTTCGACATGACGATGTGGCTGCCGACGCGGCAGTCGTGCGCGATGTGCGTGTAGGCGAGGAAGTGGTTGTGCGATCCGATGACCGTGGCGTCACCGTCGTTGGTGGCGCTGTGGACGGTGGTGTTTTCGCGGAAGACGTTGTGGTCACCGATGACGGTGCGCGTGACGCCGCCCTTCCACTTCAAGTCCTGCGTCTTGAGCCCGATGGCCGCAAACGGGAACAGCTCGTTGCCCACGCCCAGCGTCGTGTGTCCGTCGATGACAACATGCGAATGCAGCCGGCAATCCGGCCCCAACGTGACGTGCTGGCCAATGACGCAAAACGGCCCGATATGGCAGTTGGAGCCAATCTGGGCGTCGGGATGGACGACCGCGGACGGATGGATGTTCCCCATGCTCATTCCTTGTCCATGAGCATGAAGGTCACGTTGGCCTCGCTGACCACCTCGCCGTTCACGAGGCACTCGCCGCGCGCCTTGCCGATCTTTCCGCGCATCTTGGTCATCGTGACATCAATCACCAGCACATCGCCGGGGCGGACGGGCTTGCGCCACTTCACCTCCTCGGCGGACATGAAGTAGGCCAGCTTCCCGGCGTTCTCCGCCTGCCGCATCATCAGGATGCCAGCAACCTGCGCCATGGCTTCGAGCTGGAGCACGCCGGGCAGGATGGGGTGGCCGGGAAAATGTCCTGCAAAAACGGGGTCGCTCATGCTGACGTTCTTCTGCGCGACGATGCGGTTGCCCTCAATTTTCGTTACGCAGTCCACCATCAAGATCGGCGGCCGGTGCGGCAGAATCTTCATCACCTGCATCACATCCAGCGTTGCGCCGTCGCGCACAGGATTCTCCTCGGCAGACTTGGCCGGTGGCGGCGAGAAGGTCTGCACGGCCTTCTCCGGCTTGCGCATCTGCGCGGCGATCTGCCGGGTCAGCTCACAGTTGCCGGTGTGGCTCGGACGGATGGCGACGATGTGCCCGAGCAACGGCCGGCCCAGCAGGGAAAGGTCGCCGACGATGTCCAGCATCTTGTGCCGGACAAACTCCTCGGGGTAGCGCAACGGCTCGGTGGTCAGCACCGCATCGTCGCGGATGACCACCGCGTTCTCCAGGCTGCCGCCCTTGATGAGGCCGTGCTTGTAAAGCTGCTCAAGTTCCTCGAAGAAACAGAACGTCCGCGCATGCGCGAGTTCCTTGGGCCACGTCTCCGGCGTGACCTCCAGACTGTAGAACTGGGTGAAGCGGCCACCCGAACCCGAGCTGGTGCAGGAAATCTTCAACCGGTCGTGCGGGAAGACCTGCATGGTCGTCTCGCCCACCTGAATCTCGATCGGCTGCGTGACCCGGTAAGGGGCCCGCGCCTCGGTCTGCGGCACAATGCCCGCCTTGTCGATCATCCGCACATACTCGCGCGCGCTGCCGTCGGCGATGGGCGGCTCGTTCGCATCAAGGTCCACGATGACATTGTCCACCCCGGCCCCGCTGAAGGCCGCGAGCACATGCTCGACGGTGTGGATCTTCACGCTCCCCTTGCCCAGAGTGGTCGAGCGGTTCGTGTCAATGACCAGTTCCACCCGCGCCTCGATCTCCGGCCGGCCGTCGAGATCCACCCGGCGAAACCGGATGCCCGTCCCGCAAGGTGCCGGATGAAACGTCATGTTCACGCGACCGCCGCTGTGAAGGCCGGTCCCGGAAAAGCTCACTGACTCCCGCAAGGTCTGCTGCTGTGACACGTCGTTAGTCTAGCCAAAGGCTCGGCGGGCAGGCAAGCCGGGAGGTCGCTTCACCCACAGCCCCAGGGGGAAACGCCCTTGATGTCGCAGCCTCGCAACCACCGAGGAATGGATGAAAGATTGTCCTTCCGAGCCCGATGGCCCATAGTGGGGCATGCCATCGAACGGCCAATTGAACATCCCAACTCCCGTCCAGTCAAAGAGCAGCATGAAAGCAACGAACCGAGTGTCCCGGCCCCAAGTCGCCGCAGGTCAGGTGTGGCGAATGCAGGAAACTGAATGCCACATTGGCCAAGTGGGCAAGACGCTGGTCCACTACAAGCTGCTCAAGGGCACCAACTCGCGCGTCCCCACCACATTGGGCAACAAGCTGGCCTTGGAGAAGCACCTCAAAGCCAAGAAGGCGGTTCTGGTAAAGGAAGCCGCTTTGGTCAAAAGCTAGCTCTGGCTTGTTGGTCCTTCAAATCTGCCGTCCACCGGTTTTTCTCGTTCCCTTTTGATGGAACGGAGCCTGTGGTGCGGACTGCCCTCAGCTGGAACTAAACCGCCCGGGATTCGAGAAAATCCACCATCGCCTTGGCGAACGGTGCAAGATCCCGTGGCGTGCGGCTGGAGATCAAATTCCCGTCCACCACCACCGGCTCATTGACCCAGAGGCCGCCGGCATTCTCTAGGTCATCCTTGATGCCGAGCGATCCCGTAACGCGTTTGCCCTTGAGGATTTTCGCCGAAATCGGGATCCAGCCGCCATGGCAGATGAAAGCCACCAGCTTGCCCTGCTCAAAAAACTCGCGGGTGAGGGACAGCACCTTCGCATCCCGTCGGAGCTTGTCCGGCATGAACCCACCGGGCACCAGCAGACCACAGAACTCCTGGCTGCGAGCGTCCCCCAGCAGCAGATCACTCGTGGCCGGGTAACCGTGCTTGCCGGTGTAGGAGCGCAGCTCTGCGCCGGCGAGGCGCATCCCGTAGCCGGCCTCCTGCAATCGCAGCAGCGGATACCAGAGTTCCAAGTCTTCGTAGATATCGTCCACAAACGTGAGCAGCGGCTGTTTCATGGCAGGAGTAAGCCGTCGTTCGCCAGCGACGGCAAGCCGGTCGTTGACGCAGGGTATTTGGTTTTGCCTGATCAGGTGGACAGGTGAGCGATAAATTTCTACTTCTGCACCGTTGTTGGCCGTCGCCCAGCAATGAATGCGAAGAAGAACTAGCGACGGCCCTCACCGACAAATGCGGACCCGTCGCAAGCTGGCGAACCGCTTAGGCCGCCAGATGGAAGTAGCCGTGGATGTGCGGATCGCCGCGGAAATACCACACCATGTCCGGCCCTTCGATCTGCCAGGTGTCCCAGACCCGGTCGCTGCCGATGTCGTGGGCCCCGCCGTAACAGGAGACAAACAGCCGCTCGACGATCTTCTTGTTCTCGATGGTCTTCATGGTGGCGGCGACATCGTCGGCCCGGAAACACACCAGCATGCGGCGCATGGTTTCCAACAGCTTCGCCTGCTGGTCCTTGCTCAGGTCCGCGCCGCTGAGTCCGGGCAGGTCCGTCTTGCGCTTCTGGATGACCACCGCCGGGCCCTCCCCCCTCGGCTCGCGACCGACCAGGATCTTCTCCTGCTGTTTGCCGTCCAGCGCTTTGACGAACTCGTTGAAGATCAGCCCCTGATACCAGAAGGGATTGCCCTCGTGATCCTTCGACTCGTTGAACGCCTTGGCGAAGTTCCCGTAGAAGATCGGCGCGCCGCCAAAGCCCAGTCCCTTGTCCGTGTGTGCATTGCAGCGCCGCGTCACGTGGTGCCCGGTGTAAACAAACTCGAAATCCTTGTCTCCCGGCGTGCCGAAGAACCCGACCGAGGGCGTGTTCTTGATCTGGCCCATGAGATCCTTCTCCACCTGCCAGTGCATCTTCTCGCGGTGTTCCGGGTGATGCAACGAACCGAAAATCTGCCGCACGAGATCCTGCTGGTCCTTGGTGTAGAAGGTGTGGAGGCGCTGCTCGGGACAGATATACCACCAGTTGCTGACATACTGGCGCTTGGGGTGATTAACCGGCAGGCAAATCTTGGCGCGCTGCTCCTCGGTGAGGCTCTTGTAAAACTGCATCGGCAGGGAATCCTTATCCGCCGTGGCCGCCCGCAACGAGGGCAACGCGGCAAGCGCGGCGGTGGCGCCGAACGCACGGATGATCTCGCGGCGGTTGATGAGCCTCGGGCCACCGGCAGGGAGGAGGAGTTTCATGTGAGAATACTCGCGTGGATTGGAGAAAAGGCCAGCCCGATTTCGCGGTTGGCTTCGGCCTTTGTGCCCGCCGCACCATCGCCGGCGAGAGTCGGGCCCGGGCCGTGAACGCATGCGAAACAGCCAGCTCCCATCCCGGCTCAGGTGCCGCAGAAAGTGCGACAAGCTGGAGTCCCGGGCGGCGGAGGATTTAGTAGCCCATCCGGCTGGTCAGCTTCCTCGTAAGGCCTAGCCAGCGCGGCGAGCAGGCGTTCCAGCGGCGCGAGATCATTCGCTGTGGCGGCAGCGAGCGCGGCTTCGACTTCGTGATTGCGAGGAATCACCGCCGGGTTGTGGGCGTGCATGAGCCGCACCACTTCCGGCCACGGCTGCGGTTGCCGGGCGAGGCGCTCGGCCCACCGCCGGTGCCAAGCGGTGAACGCGGAATTCTCCCAGTGGGCGTTGGGCTTCAGGTTCCGGAAGGTATGGGTGTGATCGGCGCGGGTCTCGTGCATCCAGCGGAGCAGTTCCTCGGCGATGGCCGCGTCTTCCGGTTCGGCGGTAAAGAGGCCGAGCTTGCCACGCAGAGCGGCGAGCCAGTGGTGCTGGAAACGCGCGGAGAAGGATTCAAGGGCCTCGTTGGCACAGGCTAGGGCCGTGTCCGGTTCCGGGTGCAAAATGGGCAGCAAGGCCTCGGCGAGACGGGCGAGATTCCACGCGGCAATCCGGGGTTGCTGGCCGAAGGAGTAGCGGCCGTGGTGGTCGATGGAACTGAACACAGCCGCTGGATCGTAGGCATCAATGAAGGCGCAGGGACCGTAGTCGATGGTTTCGCCCGAGAGCGCCATGTTGTCGGTGTTCATCACCCCATGCACGAAACCAACGCGCAGCCAGTGGGCGATGAGCGAGGCCTGCCGTTCGATCACTTCCTCCAGCAGTCCGAGCGCCGGATGCTCCGACTGCACCCGATCCGGGAAGTGGCGGAGCAGGGTATAGTCGGCCAGCACCCGCAGGGAATTGGTGTCACCAAGCGCAGCGAAGTAGGCGAAAGTGCCCACCCGGATGTGGCTGGCAGCCACGCGGGTGAGGACGGCGCCGGGGAGCGGTTGCTCGCGCTGGACCGGCTCGCCGGTGCTGGCCACGGCCAAGCTGCGAGTGGTCGGGATGCCAAGGCCGTGCATGGCCTCGCTGATGAGGTATTCGCGCAGCATGGGGCCAAGGGCAGCCCGGCCGTCACCGCCTCGCGAATAAGCCGTTCGACCGGCCCCCTTCAACTGGAGGTCAAAGCGTTCCCCTGCGGGCGTGCGGTGTTCGCCCAAGAGGATGGCGCGTCCGTCGCCGAGCCGCGCGAGGTTCCCGAACTGGTGTCCGGCGTAGGCCTGGGCAATCGGTTCGGCCCCGAGAAAAATCTGATTGCCGGTGAAGTAGGCGGCCGCGCCCAGGCCGGAAAGCGCCGCAGGGTCGAGCCCGAGCGAGTGGGCCAGCCGATGGTTGAGTAACACGAGGCGAGGTGCGGCGACCGGCGTGGGATTCACCCGGGAATGGAACGATTCCGACAACCGGGCGTATGAGTTGTCGAAGCGCCAGCCAGCGTGGTGGGCGGCTGGTTGAGAAGACTTGGGCATGAAGTCGGGCGGGCGGGAGATCATGAAGGGTGATGAACGTGCTGCCAGGCTACCTTGCTTCGTTGTTCATCATGCTGAATTCAGTGTGACGCAATATCGCAACCAACCGACAGGGAAAATGCCTGGGCCATGAGCGCCAGCCGTGTGCAACACCGACCGGATGGTGACGCGGTATGTTGCGTGAGCGACTCCGCAGCGCGATTGGGTTCCCTTGTTCTGCGGATTCACGCACCGCGCCTTACCTCGCTGCCGTTGACTCGGTCACCCACCGTTGTCGCCGGTGCCGGAATGGTGCCCCCGCCCGGAATTGAACCGGGATAGGCGGTTTAGGAAACCACAACTTTATCCATTTAAGTTACGGGGGCTGCGTCGCGCCGAATGACGATTTCATAGTGCAAACTGATGCTCGTGGCAAATCCTTTGCTCTGGGCTGACGACTAGTTTCAAAAGGGGTTGAAGGGTTGAAAGTCGAGGAACTGCGAAGCGGCATGAATGCCTCGCCCCAAGCGCTTTAGTGCTCGGCAGTTCCAACAAGCTGCTCCGTCTTTGCAGCCACGGTTCGAGCGTGATCCGCCTTCCGATACGCGCCGAAGTCGCTGAACCAATACTTCTTGGCGAGGCGATACATCCAGTGTTTTTCAGGGATTTCCTCGCCGGGGAGCCATTGGCTGAAGCGCGGGGTCATGGCGTCGAGTTCGGCCATCGCGGTGCCGCGAACGGTGGTGTCGCGCGCGCCGTGCTTCACGACGATTTGCTTCACGAGGTCGGGCCGCTCCAGCACCACGCAGCCGCGTGTGTGCTCGGCGCTGAGTTCGCGAAAGTCCTTCAGGAACTCGCTGTCGCGCATCGTTTCGTAAATGCCGCGCGGGTCGCTGATGTTCTCGGTGGCGAACTGGATGATAGGGCACGGCTCGAGGTCGCCCTTCGGTCCGATGTGGTGCGAGACGCCGGTGGACATGGGGCAGAGCGCCTGGCCCTCGCCGTCGTAGTAGGCATCAATGATGGCGATGGGCAGCCGCGCGCGCATGTCGGTGACGAACTTGCGCACGCGCACGAGCTGGTCGGGCCGCAGCGCGAGGGCCATGTTCATCTTCGGGCCGACGGGCCGGTAGGTGTGATACCAGGCGTAGTGGACACCGCGCTTGATGAGGTGCTGGAGCCATTCCTCGGTGAGCAGCTCGTCAATGTTCGTCTGGCACACGCTGGTGGCGACGCCGGTGAGGATGCCCTCGCGCAGGCAGTGGTCGAGGCCGCGCAAGGTCTTGTTCAACACGTCCTTCTTCCCGCGCCGCTCGTCGCTGACCACCTCGCGGCCCTCGATGGAGATGAGCGGCGTGCAGTTGCCAATCTCACGCAGCCGCTTGGCCACCTTCTCGGTAATGAACTGGCCGTTGGTGAAGATCTGGAAGTAGCAGTCCGGGTGCGCCGCGAGGAGGTCGAGGAGCTGCGGGTGCATGAACGGCTCGCCGCCGAGGATGCCGAAGAAGCTGTTCCCGTGCGCTTGCGCGTCCTCGATGGTGCGGTTCAGCGAGTCGAGGTCAATGGAGTCCTTCTCCTCGACATCCACCCAGCAGCCCTGGCAGCGGAGGTTGCAGGAGTTGATGATGGAGAGGTAGAGGAACGGCGGGAACGTCTCGCCGCGCTTGAGCCGGCGCTTGAAGCGCTCGACGGAGAGCATGCCCTTGACGCCGAAGTTCCAAACGAACTTGGCAATGCAGCGCTTGTCGGCGGAGCGGAGAGTGCGGAGGGCGAGGGCGGGGAGCATGA
>CAMCFN010000090.1 GCA_945874145.1 Akkermansia muciniphila | reverse complement strand
TGCGAGCGCATCGCCGGCAAGACCGCTGTTACCTCTGCCTTCGCCACCTCGCCGCTGAAACTCCTCACGCCCCGCTCACGCGGCGAGAGCGTCTGGGCTTACCTCAGCAGCTTCGGCGGCGGCATGGTCGCGGGCGACGAAACTCGACTCGACCTCCACGCCGGCCCCGGCACGCGCTGCTTCGTCGGCACGCAAGCCTCGACGAAAATCTACCGCAACCCCACGCAGCGTCCCTGCTCTCACCGTGTCCGTGCGGAAGCTGCTGAGAACAGCCTGCTCGTCCTCGCGCCTGACCCCGTGCAGTCCTTCGCCGACTCCAGCTTCAGTCAGCGCCAAGAAATCTTCCTGCACCCGACTGCCGGGCTGGTGTTGCTCGACTGGTGTTGCTCTGGCCGCGTCGCGCGCGGGGAGCGCTGGGCCTTTAACTCCTACTCCAGCCGCATCGAAGTCTTCGATGCCAACTCCCAACGGCTGTTCCTTGATTCCCTGCTCCTCGACCCCGCCGACGGCCCACTCGACGCCCCGATGCGTCTCGGCCGCTTCAACTGCCTCGCGCTGCTCCTGCTCCTCGGCCCGCCGCTCGCCAGCGCCGCGCAGCAACTCCTCGCCACCCTCGCCGACCGCCCTGTCGAACGCCGCGCCCCGCTCGTCACCAGCGCCAGCCCCATCCGCGACGGTGCCTTGCTCCGCATCGCGGGCGAGCGCTTCGAAGATGTTGCTCGCGAACTCCACACGCACCTCGCCTTCCTCCCCTCACACCTCGGCGACGACCCCTTTGCCCGAAAATGGTAAGCCACCCAAACCGACTGAACTCTGGTCACTGAACACTGACTACTGACCATGCACCTCTCCCCCCGCGAACTCGACAAGCTCACCCTCCACGCCGCTGGCTCGCTCGCGCAGAAGCGCCTCGCGCGCGGCCTGCGGTTGAACCATCCCGAAGCCGTCGCGCTCATCGCCACCGTGCTGCTGGAGTTCATCCGCGATGGCCGGAGCGTGGCCGAATTGATGAACCTCGGGCGCAAGCTGCTGGGCCGCAATCAAGTCATGCCCGGCGTGCCCGAGATGATTTACGACGTGCAGGTCGAAGGCACGTTCCCCGACGGCTCCAAGCTCGTCACCGTGCACCACCCCGTCGCCAGCGAGAACGGCGACTTGGCCCTCGCCCTCCACGGCAGCTTCCTCCCCGTGCCAGATGTCTCGTTGTTCAATCCGGTAGCCGACGAGCCAATTCCCGGTGCCTGCGAAATCAAGGACGGCGAAATCGAACTCAATGTGGGCCGCACCACCGTTGAGCTGCCCGTCACGAATCTCGGCGACCGCCCCATCCAAGTCGGCAGCCATTACCACTTCATCGAAACCAACGCCTCGCTCCGCTTCGACCGCGCCAAAGCCTACGGCCTGCGCCTCGACATCCCCGCCGGCACCGCCGTCCGCTTTGAGCCGGGCGAAACCAAGACCGTGAAGCTCGTCGCCATCGCCGGCAAACAGGTCATTCGCGGCGGCAATAATCTCGCGAATGGCAAAGTCTCAGCCGCCGGGAAGAAGGCTGCTTTGAAACGGGTGAAGGCGAAGGGCTTCGCCTCAATTTGAAATGACCACAGAGACACAGAGCGCACGGAGGAAACGCATTCTTCACCTCTGTGTCCTCTGTGCCTCTGTGGTGAAAAGGAATCTGTTATGGCTCACACGATGAAACGCGCCCACTACGCCGACATGTTCGGCCCGACCACCGGCGACAAGGTCCGGCTCGGCGACACCTCGCTCTGGCTCGAAGTCGAGCGCGACCACACGGTCTATGGCGACGAGTGCAAATTCGGCGGCGGCAAAGTCATCCGCGAGGGCATGGGCCAGGCCGCTGGAGTCGGCGCGGCCGGCGCGCTGGACTGCGTCATCACCAACGCCCTCGTGGTGGACTACACCGGCATCTACAAGGCCGACATCGGTATCAAGGCCGGCCTCATCGCCGGCATCGGCAAGGCGGGCAATCCCGACGTGATGGCCGGCGTGACTAAGGGCATGGTCATCGGCGTCACGACCGAAGTCATCGCGGGCGAAGGATTCATCCTCACCGCCGGCGGACTGGACACTCACATCCATTTCATCTGCCCGCAGCAGGCGCACGAAGCCATCGCCGCCGGACTCACGACAATGGTCGGCGGCGGCACCGGTCCCGCCGTGGGCACCTGCGCGACCACCTGCACGCCCGCGCCGTTCTACTTCGAGGCGATGCTCCGCGCCGTGGACAGCCTGCCGTTGAACTTCGGTTTAACCGGCAAAGGCAACACCGCCATGCCCGCTGGTCTGGCTGACCAAATCAAAGCCGGAGCCATTGGCCTCAAGCTCCACGAAGACTGGGGCACCACGCCCGCTGCGATCGACTGCTGCCTCGGCGTCGCCGACGAGCACGACGTGCAGGTGACCATCCACACGGACACTCTGAACGAATCCACCTTCGTCGAAGGCACCATCGCCGCGTTCAAAGGCCGCACCATTCACACCTACCACAGCGAAGGCGCGGGCGGCGGCCACGCGCCGGACATCATCCGCATTTGCGGCGAGCCGAACGTGCTGCCCAGCTCCACGAACCCCACGCGTCCTTACACGGTGAACACGATTGATGAGCACCTCGACATGCTCATGGTCTGCCACCACCTCGACCCGAACCTGCCGGAGGATGTCGCCTTCGCCGAGAGCCGCATCCGGGGCGAGACCATCGCGGCGGAGGACATTCTCCACGACCTCGGTGCCATCAGCATGATGAGCAGCGATTCGCAGGCGATGGGCCGCATCGGCGAAGTCATCACACGCACTTGGCAGACCGCCGACAAGATGAAGCAGCAGCGCGGCCGCCTCCCCGGCGAGAAGGGCGACAACGACAACCTCCGCATCAAACGCTACCTCTCGAAATACACCATCAACCCCGCCCTCGCCCACGGCATGAGCCACATCATCGGCTCCATCGAGGTCGGCAAGCTCGCGGACCTGGTGCTCTGGAAGCCGTCGCTCTTCGGCGCGAAGCCCGAGATGGTCATCAAAGGCGGCGTCATCGCCTGGGCGCAGATGGGCGACCCGAACGCCAGCATCCCCACGCCGCAGCCGGTCTTTATGCGCCCGATGTTCGGCGCGTTTGGCCGCGCGGTGGGCGGCACGTCCATCGCGTTCGTGAGCAAGCTGTGCAAAGCGAAGGGCGTCGCGAAGGGCTACGGCCTGACCAAGCGCATCGAAGCCGTGAAGGGCTGCCGCAAAGTCACCAAGCGCGACCTCAAGTGGAACGACGCGCTCCCCAAAATCACCGTGGACCCCGAGACCTACGAAGTCCGCGCCGACGGCGAACTGCTGACCTGCGAACCCGCGAAGGTGTTGCCGCTGGCGCAACGGTATTTCCTGTTTTGAGATGGCTGAAGTCGTCCCAAAGCGAAACGGCCACGCGCGCAGTCAACGCTCGCTGGCTTCTCTCACTTCCGCCGGGCTTCAGCCTGGTGTTGAGCGCAGCTACGAACCCGAAGCCGTTTCAACGGCTTCGTGTGCGAATGGGAATGAGAGCGGAGGCGAATGGTTGCTCTGGCAGCTCGCCGATTCGGCGTTTCCCACCGGAGGCTTCGGCCACTCCGGTGGTTTGGAAGCCGCGTGGCAGCACGGCGAAGTGACGCGCGCCAATCTGCCGGGCTTCCTTGAAACCAGCCTCCGCCAGTGCGCCCGCGCTGCGCTGCCCTTCGTCGCTGCGGCCCACGCTGGCGCGGAACGGCTCCCGGAATTGGACCAGCACTGCGAAGCCTTCCTCTCCAACCACGTCGCCAACCGCGCCAGTCGTCTTCAAGGCCGCGCCTTCTGGACGGCCACCACGCGTGCCTTCCTGCCGGACCTCACCGAGCCGCCCGAGTTGTGCCACCTCGCGCCCGTGTTTGGCGTGCTTACTTGTCGGCTGGGCATCGCGGCGCTCCCGGCCGCCCGGCTGTTTCTGTTTCTCCACTTTCGCGGGCTGGTCTCCTCGGCTGTGCGCCTCGGCATCGTCGGCCCGCTCGAAGCGCAGTCCATGCAGCACCAACTCGGTCCCGTCGCGGAAGCCGTGGCCGCACACGCTGCCACGCTGACGCTTGACGACCTCGCGCAGACCGCACCCCTGCTCGACCTCTGGCAAGGCGCGCAAGACCGGCTTTACTCACGGCTCTTTCAAAGTTGATTCACCCTATGAACCGCATCCTCCTCCACCCGCATTCGCATTCCCACAGCCACGGCCCCGGCGGCCACACGCACGAACCAATGGAGCACCCCGGCCATTTCCATGAACGCGACGAGCCATTGCACCGCGACTACAGCCGGCGCGCGTTCACCGTCGGCGTCGGTGGGCCGGTGGGCAGCGGGAAGACCGCCTTGATGCTCCAGCTCTGCCGCAAGCTACGCGAGACGATGAACATCGCCGCCGTCACCAACGACATCTTCACCAAAGAGGACGGCGAGTTCCTCGTGCGCAACGACGCGCTCTCCGCCGACCGCATCAAGGCCGTCGAGACCGGCGGCTGCCCGCACGCTGCCATCCGTGAGGACATCACCGCGAACCTCCTCGCCCTCGAAGACCTGCACCGGAAGTTCAAGCCGCAACTCCTCCTCATCGAGTCCGGCGGCGACAACCTTGCCGCCTGCTACAGCCGGGAGCTCGCCGACTACACCATCCAGGTCATTGACGTGGCCGGCGGCGACAAGATCCCGCGCAAAGGCGGCCCCGGCATCACCCAGAGCGACCTGCTGGTCATCAACAAGACCGACCTCGCCTCACTCATCGGCGCGGACCTGGGCGTGATGGATCGCGACTCGAAGAAGATGCGCGGCAGCGGCCCGTTCGTCTTCGCCCAGGTGAAAAACGGCGTGGGCGTGCCCGCGATCATTAACCACATCCTCCACGCCTGGCAGCACGCGAAGGGGGTGGAGCACTCGCATTGAGGAACGGACGGTTGCGTAAAAATGTTTGGGCACTAGCGGAGGGGAAGTCTAATTGTTGTTCTGCGAGAGGGGAGCGGTTCGGCGGCGATACGACTCCACGGTAGGTTATCACATGCGAGGGTGAGGCCGGTTTGTGGTGGGATGGGCACGGACAGTAGTTCGGTTTTCAACTGCGGCGCAGTTGCCGCCAGCGCTTCGAAAAGGAATGGCGGAGGGCATGGAAGCTGCGTTTGGAGGTTCATCTGCGGGCATGACAATGGCCGCAGACTTGTCCGTGCCGGCAAGTTCTTCCAAGTGGGCCAGCAGTTTGGGGTGAAGCGGCACGACGAGCTTCAAGCCGGTCTTGGCCTGCGCGTGTAGGCCAGCGAGCCGCCCACAAGGTCAACGTCCTCCCATGCCACACGACAGCAATCGCCGAGGCGTCCACCGGTAAGGCAGGTGAGCAGCCTGACGGCATTGGTTATAACCGGCGGCTCACAGTTTTTCGCGCCCACCGTAACCGGTTTCGAGGTCGTGCCAGTAGGTGATGTCGTCCTCGTGCTGCTCCCAGCAAAGGAAAACTTCGCGGTTGGCTTGAATGGCAGGAAAGTCCACCAAGCCGCGTTCCAGATCTTTGATTTGGATTTCGCGCTGGGCGAATTCGTCGATGAGCTCCTTGAACGCGCTGAGGTTGCGAATCCACTGGTTGACCTTGCCGCCGCCGAAGTCATCGCCTTCGTTGAGGTGGGGTTCCGTGCTCTGCTCGTAGGAAGCTAGGTCGCGGCGGAGGCGTTGGAGCTGGTGGAGCCAGGTGCGGAGCTGAGGAAGCAACGCCCGGGCCTCCGCAAGGGTATAGTGTTTGCGAAAGCGCCGTTCCATGGCGCTTCAGGGCGAGTCGCGTTGAGCCGGCGCGGTCTTCAGCTTCTGCTGGATGGCTTCGCTGGGCTCGATGGTCAAGGCGTGTTTCCACTGATCCCGAGCCTTGTCGTGCTGCTTGAGCGCGGCGTAAATGTCACCCAGATGATCGTGGAGGGTGGAGTCCGGCTCTTTTTGAAACTTAAGGGCTTTGAGCTGATATTCGAGGGCTTCCTTGGGCTGGTTCAGCTTGAAGAGCACCCAGGCCATGCTGTCGAGGAAGGCGGCGTTCTCCGGTTCGAGCTTAAGAGCCCGCTCAATCATCGTCCGCGCTTCGGAGAGTTTCTCACCTCGCTCGGCCCACATGTAACCGAGATAATTGAGGACTTCAGCGAAATCAGGGGCGAGCTTCAGGGCTTGGAGAAAGTAGTTCTCGGCTTGTTTGAAGTCCTTGTGCCGCTCAAAGGCGGTGCCCACTTGGAAGCAAAACACGGCCGTGAGCCGCTCAGGTTCATCACGACGGGCGAGTAGTTCAGCGGCGGTGAAGTGCTTGATGCTGGCGGCGTGGTCTTTGCTGCGGCCGTAGGCGAGCGCGGTGTAGTATTCGAGCTGGAAATTATTCTTAAATTTGCTGCGGGCTTTTTCCAATATCTTCAAGGCCTCGGCGGGCTTGTCTTTGCTGATGTAAACCCCGGACAGGTCGTAATAAACTGGTTCGAAATCCTGCTTGGCACCGTCGTTGAGTTGGATGGTGCGAGTATAATACTCGGTGGCCTTATCCCAATCGCGTTGCTCGGCGGCGATGGCTCCGAGGAAATAGTGGGCTAAGGGATTAGTCGGTTGCTCGCGGACCAGTGCATCGAGCTGGGTTTGGGCGGCTTTGAGGTCGTTGGCCTTGAGGTAGAGTTCGACGATACGATTGCGAAGGATGGCTTGGTTGGGGAACCGTTCGAGCAGCTTTACATACAGTTCGGCGGCCCGCTTGTATTCACCAGCAAAGCTGCACAGCTCAGCTAGGCGAAAGATGAGGTTTTGGGCTTTGGGCTGCAGCTTGGCTGCTGCTTCAATCGTGGCCATGACCTTGGGCTTCACGAGTTCGAAATCGCGTGGCTGGCTGGCCACATGGCTTCGATAGGCCTCCCCTAGATCCAAAAGGAAGGTCAGGCTCGGGGCGGGTAGTGCGGCGGCTTCATCCAAGGCGGCGAGGGCCTCCTTGGGACGCTTGGTTTGCAGATAGATTTGGGCGAGGTTCTGATAGCCAAGCAGGGTGGTTGGCAGCTTGGTGATGGCGCGGCGGCTGGCAGTGAGGGCTTGCTCAGGCTTGGCTGATTGCAGGTAGGCGATGCCTAGCAGCGCGTCCACAAATCCCGAGGCCTCGGGGCGGGCGGCGGACTTTTCCAGCACCTCGATGGCCTTGCTCAATTCCTTTTTGCGCAGCAGGCGGCGGGCGACATCGATTGCGAGCGGTTCGTTCGCTGGATCAGCGAGCACGGAACGCTGGAAGTGCTCCAGTGCCTCGTCGGACTGATCCCGCAGCTCTCCGCTGACACCAGCGGCAAAGCGGGCGAGCGCCTCAATGCGCTTTTCGGTTTCCTCCTTAGTAAGCGGGGCGGTTTGATCGGGCGTGGGCGGGACGACGACGACCGTTACTTTCTTCGTGGTCGTGCAACCGCAGAAAAGGCCCAGCGCGGTGATCGCGACAACAGTTTGGAAGGTAAACGGTCGCATGAAAGTCTTCGGCGCAATCAAGAACGACGGCACAGCCCCGCATGCAGGGCTGTGCCGTCCGAAGCGTGAGGTAGGCGCGGGAGCCTACTTCTGCCAGGTGCGCTTCTTGTGGCGGTTAAGGCGCAGCTTTTTCCGGCGTTTGTGTTTGTTGATCTTGGCCTTGCGGCGTTTTTTCAGTGAACCCATATCTTTTGTTTACTCGTTTTGCGCTGCCTTGGACGGACCAGCTTGGACCGGCCTTCGGCGAAACGCGAAATTAATATACCACCTTGTTCAGGGGGTATTCAATGATTCCTTCTGCGCCCGCTGCCTTGAGTTGGGGAATGATCTCCCGGACGATGCGCTCATCAATGATGGTTTCCACCGCGACCCAATCCGGATGGCTGAGTTGCGAGATGGTCGGCTTGCGCAAGGCGGGAAGCTCTTCCAGCAGCTTTGCCAAGCCTGCGCGCGGCACGTTCATCTTGAGCCCCACCTTTGACTCGGCTTCCAAGGCCCCCCGCAGCAAGAGCGAGAGCGTCTCGACCTTCTGGCGTTTCCAAGCGTCCCTCCAAGAGGCATGATTGGCAATGAGCCGCGGGGTGGAGGTGAGCAGGGTCTCGACAATGCGCAGCTTATGGGCGCGCAGGGAAGAGCCGGTCTCCGTGACTTCTACGATGGCGTCCACGAGTTCGTGGGCTTTCACCTCGGTGGCACCCCAGGAGAATTCAACCTCGGCTTTGACGCTGTTTTTCTTGAGCCAGCGTTTGGTGAGGTTCACCACCTCGGTGGCGATGCGCTTGCCCTGTAGATCCTTCACCGACCGGATGGAAGACTCCTCCGGCACGGCCAGCACCCATCGGGTTGGCTGGCGGCTGACCTTGCTGAAAATGAATTCGCCGACCTCGTGGACCTTGGAGCCGTTCTCAACAATCCAGTCGTGGCCGGTGATGCCCGCATCCAAGTAACCATGTTCGACGTAACGGCTGATCTCCTGAGCGCGGATCAAGCGGATGTCCAGCTCGTCGTCATCCACATACGGCACGTAGCTGCGGCTGCTGACCTGCACGTTGAAGCCAGCCTTAGCCATCTTCTCGATGGTTGCGTCCTGCAGGCTGCCTTTGGGCAGGCCCAGCCGGAGTTTGTTCTTGGTGGTCTTGATTGCCGCCGATTTCTTCATGTCAAACCTGCACTGCCGTAGTGAGCACCGTTGTAAATCAACCCACGCTGGCAAAAACCCTCGCAGCCGAGGTGTTTCCTGTCAGTTTCACGGGCTGCTGCACGCCTCAGGCGCATTCGGAAAGGCTTCTTTGCCACCCCGCAACGCACGCGGACGGCTTTATCTGCCAAGTCCGCCGCCGGAAGGCGATTGTTTTCTTTGTTTTTTTCACCGGGCCACAGTTCGGCGTCGAGCGATTCGCGGTGGCTGAGCGACCGCGTCTGGGCCAATCTGCGCACGGGGCAACAGTTAAAAGTGCCCCCGCCCGCAAGCTTGTTGGCATGCTTCGTTCTTGAGCCGGGAGCGGGCAGCGCCTAGGATCGGTGCAAACCGATGAGACAAGGCCTCTATTTATCGCAGAAGATGTCGCAGCAGATGGTGCTGGCTCCCCAGCTCCAGCAGTCGCTCGCGCTTCTGCACGCCCCCATTTTGGAACTGCGCGCCCAGGTCGAGCAGGAGCTGCAGCAGAACGAGATGCTGGAAGAAGTGCCCGTCGCTGAAGTGGAGCAGGAGGAACGGCCGGGCAAGGAAAAGGAAGAATCGGCCGGCGAATCCGACTCGCCCGAAGCTCCTACCGAGGACTCCGTCGAACCGTCCGCCGACGAGCTTCCCGAGCCGGCCACTGAGAAGGATGGCGCTGAACCAGCGGATGATTTTCAGGCGGAGTTTGAGCGCCTTGCCCAGATCGACGAGCAATGGCGCGACAACTTTTCCTCAACCAACACCGCCAGCCGCGCCACTCAGGAGGACGAAGAGCGTCGCCAGTTCATGTTCGATTCGCTCGTCGCCGGGCAGTCACTGCAAGAGATGCTGCTGGAGCAGGTGCGCGATGCGGATTTGTCCCCGGAAGAACTGGCGGTGGCGGAAATGATCGTCGGCAACATGGACGAGCGCGGTTATCTCACCACCAGCCTCGATGAACTCACGGCGTCCACCGGAGTCCTGGTCGAGCGCTTCGCCAAAGTGCTCGCCGTCGTGCAGGGCTTTCAACCGCCCGGCGTTGGTGCGCGCGACTTGGGCGAGTGCTTGAAACTGCAACTTGAGCGCGCCGGGCGCCAGGAGACCTTGGAATACAAGATTGTCACCGGCCACATGGAAGCGCTGGGCCGCCGCCGTTTTCCTGAAATCGCTCGCGCCTTGAATCAAGACGTCGTGGACATCCAGGAAGCTGCCGACCGCATCGGCCACTTGGAACCGCATCCCGGCCGTGCGTTCCTGCCGGACAACGATCAATACATCATACCCGAAGTCTTCGTGCAAAAGATCGGGGAGGACTGGATCGTGACGCTCAACAACGAGCAGGTGCCCCATCTGCGCATCAGCAATCATTACAAGGACATGATGGCCCGCGCGGAGACGACGCCCGACGTGCGCGAATACATCCGCGACAAAATCCGCGCCGGCAAGTTCCTCATCAAGAGCCTGCACCAGCGTCAGCAGACCATCCACAACATCGCCACCGAGATCGTGAAGCGGCAGCGGGAGTTCATGGAGCAGGGCCGCGCGCACCTCAAGCCGCTCACGATGAACCAGGTCGCCGAGGTCGTCGGTGTCCACGAGACCACCGTCAGCCGCGCGGTCTCCGGCAAATACATGGAGACGCCCCACGGCGTCTTCGAGATGAAGCACTTCTTCACCTCGGGTTTCACCGCTGCCGACGGCCAATCCGTCGCCAACACCAGCATCAAGGACATGGTGGCGGAGATCATCAAGGGCGAGGACCAGTTCAACCCCCTCTCCGACGACGCCATCGTGAAGCTGCTCGTGGCCAAAGGCATCACCATCGCCCGCCGCACGGTGGCCAAGTATCGCGGCGAGCTGAACATCCTGCCCTCGAATCTGCGCCGGGTTTATTGAGCGCAGTTTCCGGCGTCTGGTTTCGGTTGGCTTCGCCCCCTGAAAGAATCGGGTTGAACCCGTTCGCCGAAATCGTTTCTATCCAGTCTGACCGCTAGACAGACTTGCAACCAAGCCGGGCTTGGTCGCGTCCTAACCCATAATCTATGAAAACTCCCACCCTCCTCGCCTTGTCGCTCGCGTTCACCTGGTTCGCCAGCGGCGTTTCCGCCGCCAACTGGACGGCTGGCATGGCCGAAGGCAAGGTCACGCTGAAGTCGGCCGGCCCGATTACCTTCGGCCCCGATGGAATTCTGTTCATCGCCGACACCAAGTCCGCCGCTATCGTAGCCATCGCGACCGGCGACACCAAAGCCGGGGCCGCCAAAACCATCAAAGTCGGCGGCATCAACCAAAAGGTCGCCGCCTTGCTCGGCACGGCGGTGGATCAGATTCTGTTCGATGATCTCGCCGTCAACCCGGCTTCACGCACCGTCTATCTGGCCGTCACCCGGGGCCGTGGTGCTGGGGCTGCGCCCTTAATCCTGCGCGTGAAAGCTGATGGGAGCTTCGAGGCCGTTTCGCTCGACAAGGTGAAGCACGCGCGGGCCGAGTTGCCCGATGCGCCGGTGGATGGCGTGCAGGGGGAAGGCAAGCGACAGAGCAACCCGCGCCAGGAATCCATCACCGACCTCGCCTTCTTCGAGGACCGCTTGCTTGTCGCCGGCCTGTCCAACGAGGAGTTCGCCTCAGCGTTGCGTGCCATCCCGTTCCCCTTCCAGAAGGTCGCCAATGGCACGAGCGTTGAAATCTACCATGGTGCCCACGGCAAATTTGAGACCCGCTCGCCCATCCGCACCTTCGTTCCCTTCAAGGTTGGCAACGAGCCGCAGCTGCTCGCCGCCTATACCTGCACGCCCTTGGTCCAGTTTCCACTCAGTGAAATCAAGCCCGCCGCCAAGATCAAGGGCAAGACCATCGCCGAGCTGGGCAACCGCAACCGCCCGCTCGACATGATCGTGTATCAAAAGGGGGGCAAGGACTGGCTGCTCCTGGCCAACAGCAGCCGCGGTGTGATGAAGATCACGACCGAAGACATCGCCGGTGCCGAATCCATCATCTCCCCGGTGAGCAGCGGCACGAAAGGATCGAAGTATGAGACCATCGAGGGGTGGAAGGGCGTTGAACAGCTCGATAAGCTCGATGAGCTCAACGCGATCGTGCTCCGGCGTGGCGAAGGCGGCGCGCTGGATCTCGAATCACTCCCGCTCCCGTGAGTGGGCGTCGCGGGCAATCGTTGTTGCTGACATGGAGACCGGCACTTGCCGGTCTCTTCTTTGTCTGGTCGTGGTTGGTGACGCCCAGCCAGTCAGCGGCGGTTGCCGCGTCCACTTCACCATTTCCGGGTTTCTCCGCCGTGTTCCTCCGCTGGGTGCCGGTGCCGCGGGAAACCAACCGCCTGATCCTCGAAGTTTCCGGCATCGCGAAAGATACGCTCGCTGCGCTGCAATCCACCAACTGGCCGGCCGCCAACTGGCCGCACCTGCTTGCGGTTTACGTGGAGCAGCCTGGCTCGGAACCGCTGCCGATGCTCGGCGAGCATCAGGTCCAGGCAGGTTGGTTGCGCTTTGTGCCCGCTTTCCCGCTGGAGCCGGGGCTGCGATATCGCGCGGTTTTTGACGCTGGCCGGCTCCCGGGCACCTCCTCGGCGGCAGCGGGGAAGGTCACCTCAGTCCTCCAGGTGCCTGTGCGTCCCGAGCGCGCCACCACGACTGTGACACAGGTTTATCCCAGCGCTGACGTCGTGCCTGAGAACTTGCTCAAGTTCTACGTCCATTTCTCCGCCCCCATGAGCCGGGGCAACATCTACGAGCACATCCGTTTGTTCAATGAGGCGAACCAGCCCGTGGAGCTGCCCTTCCTCGAACTCGCCGAAGAGCTGTGGAGTCCGGACATGATGCGGCTGACGCTGTTCATCGATCCGGGTCGCATCAAACGGGAAGTGAAACCGCTGCAAGAAATCGGCCCCGCGCTCGTCAGTGGTCGGCGCTACATGCTCGTCATCAGCGGCAGTTGGAAGGATGCGAATGGCAACCGGATGAAGCAGGCCTTCACCAAGCGGTTCACCGTCGAGCCACCGGACCGGGATCCGCCCGACCCGCGCCGCTGGGCATATCAGGCCCCGCCCATCCGCACCCGCGAACCGCTGGCGGTTGCCTTTGCCGAGCCGATGGATTCAGCCCTTGCGCTGCGGATGATCCATGTGGTGGACGCGGCGGGACTTCCGGTTGCCGGTCAGCCTTTTCTTATGGAACGCGAGCACCGTTGGAAGTTTCTCCCGTTGCACGCGTGGAAAGCCGGCCGCTATTCGCTCGTCATCGAGCCCATCATCGAAGACCTGGCCGGCAACAACATCGGCCGGCCGTTCGAGGTGGACCTCGCCGGCGACGGCCAGCGCAAGTTGGAATCCAGCAGCATCAAGCTGCCGTTTGAACTGCGCTGATATCCTTGAGGCACGCGGTCGTGCCATTCGCTGAAGCCGGGGCAAATTCTTGGCGCAATGCGGTCTGGGTTGCGTGTTGCCGGCTCCGGCAACACACTCCTGTTCACCGTTGGGCTCCCATGTCGCCGAACCCCGCCAATCCGGCCGTCCTGAAGCCCAGGGCATTTCCGCTGCTGCGGTGGCGCACGCTGTTCAACCACGGCGAGTGGAACCCGATCTTCGTAAAGGAAATGCGGCAGGCGGTGCGCGGTCAGTGGGTGCTCACGATGTTTCTCGCCCTGCTGACCGTGATGTTCATTGTCTCGGCCGCGATGTTGCTCGCGGGCGATCTGGCCCGGACTCATCTGGGCCGCGAGCTGTTCCTGGCGCTCTTGGGCGTGCTGACCTTGCTCACCGGTTTGTGTGTGCCCGCGTGGAGCGGCGGCCGGATGTTGCAGGAGCGGGACAGCCCGGATGGCGTGGACATGCTCTATTACACCCCCATGTCGGCGGAGGAAATCATCCAGGGAAAGTTCCTGTCCAACGTCACCCTGACAGCGGTGTTCTTTTCGGCCGGCGCACCGTTTCTGGCCGTGACCCCGCTGCTGCGCGGCGTGGACGTGCCGACCGTGATCATGGTCACCTGCCTCGGTTTTCTGACTGTCGTGCTTCTCAGCCAAGGTGCGCTGGTGGTGGCGAGCCTGCCCATCCAACGGGCCTGGAAAATAGCGGTTGGCATGGTGGTCGCGGTTGCCGGATCGCCCTTTCTACTGGCTTGGGTCGGCGTCTGTGTGAGCTACCTGTTCAGTGAGCGCGGCCTGTTCCTGCCTTTGCCGTTCTTCCTCATGCTCGCCCTCGTGTTCGGCTATTTGGGCATTCACGTCCTAATCGTGATGGCTGCCAGCTACATCGCGCCCCGGAATGGCATCTTCTTCCGTCGCGGTCCCTTGGCGGAGCGCAAACCAGCGCGGCCACCCAGCCTTCCGCCGCCTTTGCCCTGAGTGACGGCGAAAATCACTTCCCGCTTGGCAGCGGCACTTGGGATTTGTGCATCAGGTAGGCGAGGAGATCGCGCTGCTGTTCGGAGGTGAACGCTTCGAGTAGGCCCTCGGGCATCAAGGAAACGGCGGACTCCTGCAAGCCTGCCACGTCGCTGCGTTGCACCGTCACCGTCTCAGTCATCGTCTTGAGCGTGAGCGTGCGCTCCGTCTTGGCGGCGATGAGCGCGTTGAGAGTGCGACCGTCCTTGAGGTTCGCGACGGTCATGCGGAAGTCCGCGCTCACCACGGCGCTCGGGTCGGCGATGTTTTCGAGTAGGTAGTCGAGATTGTCACGGCCCGAGCCGGTAAGGTCCGGGCCAACTTCCCCGCCTTGGCCGTAAAGGCGATGGCAGGTGGCGCAAGCGAGATTGTAGAGCGCGCGGCCCGCGCCCTTGTCCGCCTTGGCGAGCACGTCCGGTGTGAACTGGGTTTTCAACTTCGCGATGAGCGCCTGTTTGTCCGCTGCCGCCTCGCGCAACTCGCCCCAGGCCTTGGCCAACTGTG
The DNA here is from genome assembly GCA_945874145.1 of Akkermansia muciniphila. Taxonomy (GTDB): domain Bacteria; phylum Verrucomicrobiota; class Verrucomicrobiia; order Limisphaerales; family SXTU01; genus SXTU01. The sequence continues at coordinate 110 of CAMCFN010000090.1, read as the reverse complement.
CGTTCAATTCCGCGTCGTTGAAGCTGCGAATCTGGCGGGCGTGGAAGGCGGATACGTCTGCACGCGGCAGCCTGCCACCTGCCACCTCGGCCAGCAGCGCCTTCGCGAAG
>CAMCFN010000089.1 GCA_945874145.1 Akkermansia muciniphila | reverse complement strand
TGTAAACCACCGCGCTCAGACTGAACTCCCCCTTCACCTTCCCCAGCCCCTGCAGCAAAAACTCGTCGTGCCCCCACAGCCGCAGCGTCCCGAACACCTGCTCCCCAATCTCTTTGCGCGCCGCCACCTTCTCCGGCGCGGCCAGCACCCGCGTCGCCGTCGCCTCCACGGCGGCTGCCTGCGCGTGGCGACCGAGCACCCGGCAGCTCCCGGTCGTGCAGGCCTTGCGCAACGGACAACTCTGGCAGGCGGCGCGGTCGTAGTCGAGGCCGCGGGGCTGGCCCCGGTTCAGGTTCTGCTTCTGGAATGGCAACGCGTGGCCGCCGGGGCAGTGATACACGTCCGCCGCCGCGTCGTAGCGGAACTTCTCTTTCGGAAACACACGCGCGCCCTCCTTGGGCTTCCCGCTGGTGGTGCCGGGCGCGGGCACGTAGGCCGTGACGCCCGCCCTCGCGCAGGCGGCCAGTTGCTCGGCTTGGTGATAGCCCTTGTCCGCCACCACGGTGAGGGTCGCGACTGGCAGTTGGGCTTGCGCGGCCGTGGCCAGCGGGACCAGTTGCTGCCGGTCGTTGGCGGCGGGCACCACGTCTTCGGCCACGATGAGGTGGTGCTGCGCGTCCACCGCCAACTGCACGTTGTAGCCAATGCGGTGTTCGCCGTGCGCGCCCTTCCTCTTGCGGCTGTCGGCGTCGGTCAGGGACACCTCGTTCTGCCCGCGCTCCTGCAGCGCGCCCAGCAGTTCGTCGTAGTTGCCCTGGCGCTCCTGGAACTGCGCGATTTTCGCCTGCAACGCGGCCCGGCCCGGCGCGGCGGGCACGCCTTCGGCGTCCGCGTCCTGGGTGTCGAGCTCGGCGAGGTAGGCGTCCACGCGGGCCGCGACCTGCTGCCGCAGTTCGCGGAGCTGGTCCTGGGTGTAATGGCGGCGGGTATGGTTGACCGCCTTGAATTTGCTGCCGTCGATGGCGACCAGCTCGGCGCCGAAGAGGTTCATCGAGCGGCCGAGGAGGTTGAAGTTTTTGAGGCGGGGTTTGAAGGCGGCGCGGTTGTCCTTGCGGAAGTCGGCGATGGTTTTGAAGTCGGGGGTGAGGCTGCGCAGGAGCCAGCGGACTTCGAGATTGCGGGCGGCCTGGGCTTCGAGGCGGCGGCTGGAGCGGATGCGGTGGAGGTAGCCGTAGAGGTAGCGTTTGAGGAGGTCGGCGGGGTGATAGGCCGGCCGGCCGGCGGCCTTGGGCTGGGCGTGCGTGCAGCCGAGTTAGGCGAAGTCGAGCCCTTCGACGTAGGCGTCAAGGAAGCGGGCGGGGGCGTCGGGGGCGACGAAGTCGTCGAGGCAGGCGGGGAGGAGTTGGCTTTGGGAACGGTCGTCGCCGCGCAGGTAGCTCAGGGTCGGGGAGTCAGACTGACCGCCACGAAATTTGATCAAAAAAACAGGGAGAGAGTTTTCACACAGTCTGTTCAGTCCGCTTCAACGCCCGAAGCTAGGACCGCGCACGCAAGCACGGTGGCGCTGAAACTGCGGACGCTGAAGCGGGCTGAAGCCCGCGCTCCGTCAGGCCATCGCAATGGCCTCATCCACGAGCAGCACCGGCACGTTGTTCCGCACGGGATAGAGCGCCTTGCCGTCCGCACGCACGAGACCGCCGTCGAGCTTCGCCGTGACCGGCTGTCCTGCCGCATTGTGCAACGAGCCGGCAGCGACTTGCGCATTGAGCCTCGCCACCACCGCCGGTTCCGCAACAGCGATCGGCTGCCGTGTCTCCGGGCAGCGGAGGATGGAGAGCAGTTCTGCGTTCATGTGTTGAGCGGAAGGTTATGACAGGCCGACGACGCTGTGAACTTCCGAGTTGCCACCGCCGCTGGCGGCCCTGAACAATCCCCACATGGAAATGCTCCGTGCCCAAGTGCCGGAAGATTGGCTACCCCGCATCCTGGCGAACCTGCCCGCCGTGCTGGTGGACCACGCGCATCTCGAACGCAAGGCCGCCACCACCGCCATCTCGCTGGAGCGCTACCGCGACCTCTTCGGGCGTGTGGAGGAGCTGAACGCCATCGCCATCGAGGAGCTGCAACACTTCCAGCTCGTGCTCGCGCTGCTCAAGCGGCGCGGCATCCCCTTCGCCCAGCCACATCCCAGCCCGTGGATTTCCGGGCTCATGCACGCCATGCGCAAGGGCATGAGAATGCAGGCGATTGACCACCTCATCTGCTGCGCACTCATTGAGGGCCGGAGCTGCGAGAAGTTTCAGATCCTCGGTCGCGAACTCCGGCCGATCGATGCCGAACTCGCCACCTTCTACGCCAGCCTCGTCGAGTCCGAGGGGAATCATTACGCCACTTACATTCTAATGGCCCGCGCGATCGACGACACCGAGACCGACCGCCGCCTCGACTTCTTCCTCGATCTCGACGCGGAACTCATCCGTCAGCCGCACGGCTTGGCCATCTTGCATTAAGGCCAGTGCCGGCGACTTGCAGTCGCCGCGTTTGCGCTGCTTACGCTCAGGGGACGGCGACTCCCAATCACCGGCGTGACCATCTGAAGCTCCTCCCCTTCCGACAACGTCCAAAACCCGGTCATGACACTCCTGCAAAACCTCCTGCTTGCCGCTCTCATCGCCGCGCCATTCCTCACCCATGCCCAGCCCGCGCGCGATCACATGGTCGTGCTCATCAGCGTGGACGGCCTCGCCTCCTACTTCCACGACGACCCCAAGGCCAACCTTCCCACCATCCGCAAGCTGGCCACCGAAGGCGCGCGCGCCGAGCGGATGCGCGCCTCCACGCCCACCGTCACCTGGCCGAACCACACCACGCTCGTCACCGGGGTGTCGCCCGGGAAGCACGGCGTGTTGAACAACTCCTACTGGGACCGCGCGAAGGGCGCATCGGTGCCGCTCATCCCCGACCCGCTCTTTAACAAGGAGGAGATCGTCAAGGTCCCGACGGTTTACGACGTGGCCAAAGCCGCCGGCCTCAAGACCGGCGCGATCATCTGGCCCGCCTCGCGCGGCGCGAAGACACTCGACTGGCAGGTGCCCGACTGCTTCAGCAACGCGCTCTGGGAGGCGCACAGCACGCCTTCGCTGCTTGCCGAGTTCCGCGCGGCGAAAATTCCCTACGAGCGGCAGGAGGAATGGTGCAAGGCCCCCGGCGGCGGCATCCCGCGCGACCGCATGTATGCGCAGATGGCCGCGCACGTCATCACGAAGCATCGTCCGAACGTCATGCTGCTGCACCTCGTCGAGGTGGATCACGTGAACCATCAAAAAGGCCCGCGCAGCCCGGAGAGCTACGAGGCGGTCGCGTTCGCCGATGAAATGGTGAAGCAGGTTTTCGAGGCCGCGAATGCCGCCTTCCCCGGCAAGCACACGTTCATCGTCGCGAGCGATCACGGCTTCATGCCCTACCAGCAGCAGATTCAGGCGAACGTGCTGCTCAAGAAGGAAGGCCTGATCAAGGTCGAGGGCACCAAGGTGGTGGAGCGCAAGGCCTGGGCGCTGGGCCAGTTTGTCTATGTGCTCGACCAGTCGCGCCGCGCCGAGCTGGTGAAATCCCTGGGCGCAAAACTGCGGGCGCTGGAAGGCGTCGAGTCTGTCGTCGAGGAGAAGGACTTCGCCAAGATCGGTCTCGTCACCCAAGACGCGGACCCGCGCATGCCGAACCTCGTCATCAACCCCAAGCAGGGTTACTCCAACTCCGACACCGTCGCCGGTGAGCTGCTCGTGACGCCGAAGAGCGAGAACACGAAGGGTGCGCACGGGCACGATCCGGCGCATCCGCTCATGCACGCGTCGTTTGTCGCCTGGGGCGCGGGCATCAAGCGGGGCGCGGTTGTGAAGGACATCCGCAACCTCGACGTGGCCCCCACGATGGCGCATCTGCTGGGGTTGGAGATGAAGAACGTCGAGGGCCGCGTGCTCAACGAACTTCTGTTTCCGAGGGCGAAGCAATAGCCGGCACGCCACAGCCAGCCGCTACGGCCGCAAATCAAAGCATGCCATCTCGACGGCATTGCGCACGAGCAGCTTCCCGCCCGACAGCGCCGGATGGTTCCAAGTCTTGCCCTTGATGGCGGGGATGCGGGCGATTTCCACATGCCGGTCAGGCAACGCCTGCACGAGCGCGAGGTCGCCATCACCGCAGAGGATGACGAGGTGCCCGCTGGCGAGCAGCACCTGGCCGTAGCCGTAACGCCCGTCCTTCCAACGGGGCTCGCCCGTCTCCGCGTCGAGGCAGACGAGGATGTCCTCATCGAGTCCGTAAAGATGGCCATTGTGCAGCACCGAGCTGGTGAACTTGTTTTTTAGGAATTTATTGCGCCAAAGCTCTTTTACCGCGAAGCCGCTCTCGTTGCGGTTCAGCTCCAACCCTACCGAACCCGTGCCGTAGCCTGCGCTCAGAACGACTCGGTTGGGGCCAGTCACAATGGGCTGCGCGATGGTGTTGTCGAACTCGACGCGCCAAGGGAAACGCCACAGCGGTTTACCATCTGTCGGCGAAACGCCGAGCAAGTGCCCCGCAGTGTGGATAAGCAACTGCCGCTCACCCGCGAGCGTGACCAGCATCGGCGACGAGTAACCGGCCTTGTCCTGCATCTCCTTCCACGCGAGCGATCCGGAGACTTTGTCGTAAGCGATGAGCATCCGCGCGTCGCGGCCCTGCGGATCGCCTGCGAGCACGAACACTTTGTCGGCCACGATGAGTGGCGAAGCGGCCACGGCGAAGAAGAGGTTCGAACAACTATTCTCCGCGAAGAGATCGTGCTCCCAAAGGAGCTTGCCCGTCGCGGCATCAAGACAGCGGAACAGCCCCGTGCCGCCAAGCGAATACAGCCGCCCCTCGTGCCACGTCGGCGTGGCGCGCGGCCCCTCGCCACCCATCCACTCCTGGAAGTGCGCTGCGTAGCTGTGCGCCCACACCTCGCGCCCCGTTTCGACCTCGTAGGCCGTCACTGCCTCCTGCTCGCGCCGTTGCTCGATGGTGAACGCCAGCCCGTCCGCCACCACGAACGACGCGTAGCCCGCACCGACAGGCTGCTTCCACAGCCGCTTCGGCGGCGACTTTGCCCAATCCACGTTGATGGGCTGCTCGGCGTAATGACCGTCGCGCTTGGGCCCGCGGAAGTCAGTCCAGTAAGGCGCGGACTTCGTCTTGGCTTCAGTGACAGTAGGTTTGGCAATCGCTGGAATCGCCTTCTCCGCCCGGGCTTTCTCGAGCCGCGCGTAGTCTGTGACCTGCCACGTCGGCACCGGAATGGGCCGACCCTGCATCTCGAATCGCATTCCGGTGAACTTGTGCAACGCGAAGAGAATCGCCGCCGCGTAGATGACCGTGAACAAACCGATGCCGAGGGTTCCGAACAGCTTGCGCCAAAAGTTCGCTGGTCCGCACCACAGCAACCACAGCCCTGCGGGCGGAAACGCGAGCGTGGCGAGGCGCAGGCGGCGAGCGGGCGAGGAATGTTCAGCGGGGGGCGGTTCAGGGTTCATGTCAGGGCGGACGCAAGATAGCCGCCCAACGCCATGCGTCCACGCCGAAGCTTGAATCGGTATTGTCCGACGCTACGTTGCCGCCAATGCGAAGTTCGTCCTCCATCGCCGCGCTGGCGGCCCTGTTGCTGAACACCCTGGCACTCGCCGCCGCCGAGCCTTCCCACGGCGCGAACCCGAAGTCCAAGGCCAAGGACGACAAGACCCCCGCTGGCGTCTCCGCGACCGACTCTCCCGAGACCGCCCGCAAGCGCCTCGTCGTCGCACCCGGCCTGAAGGTGGACCTTTGGGCTGCCGAGCCGCTCATTCAGGACGTGGTGAACTTCAGCTTCGACGAGCAGGGCCGCGCCTACGTGGTCGAGACGGGCCGCCGCCGCACGAGCGTCTTCGACATCCGCAGCTATCGCGACTGGGTGGACGCGGACCTCTCCTTCCGCACGCCGTGGGACCGCGCCGCGTTCCTCAAGACCAACGTCTCGCAGGACAACGCCGCCTTCATGCGCCAGATGGGCAGCGCGAAGCAGGGCGGCTTCCGCGACTTCAACAAGGACGGCCGCCTTGACTGGCGCGACCTCGAAGTCGAGTCCGAGCACATCAAGCTCGTGTGGGACTCGACCGGCAGCGGAGTTGCGGACAAATCCGCCGTCTTCGCCGATGGCTTCAACACCAGCATCAGCGGTGTCGCGGCCGGCGTGCTGGCGCGGCGGGGCGAGGTTTACTTCACGAGCATCCCGGACGTGTGGAAAATGCATAATCATTATGTCCAAAGACCAGATACCGCTCCGCTGCGCCCTTTAACGCCAAGCAAGGCGCGCATCCCCAATACGTTCAACGCCGGTTACGGCTATGAGCCGATGGCCATGGTCAACTTGGCCACCGGCTTCGGCGTCCACATCGCCTACGGCGGCCACGACATGCACGGCCTGCAATTCGGCCCGGACGGCAAACTCTACTGGACCATCGCCGACCGTGGGGCCGCGCTCACCAACCTCTCGCGCACGCTCAATCCCGACCTCGACTACCTGTTGAAGTTTCTACCCGACACCGGCGCGGTCTTCCGCAGCAACCCGGACGGCTCGGAGCTGGAAGTCGTCGCCATCGGCCTGCGCAACCCGCAGGAACTGGCCTTCGACGACTTCGGCAATCTCTTCACCGCCGACAACAACGCCGACGGTGGCGACAAGGCCCGCTGGGTCCACATCGTCGAGGGCGCGGACTACGGCTGGCGCTACGGCTGGCAGCATCTGCCCAAGCTCGGCGCGTGGAACGCCGAGATGCTCTGGGGCCTCGCGCCCTCGAACACCGCACTCTCCTACCCGCCGCCCGTCGCGCACATCGGCCACGGCCCGGCGGGCATCGCGCACTATCCCGGCACCGGCCTGCCGGACACGTTCCGCGACTGCTTCTTCTACGCGGACTTCCCCGGCGGCATCCGCTACTTCCGTCTGGAGCCGAGCGGCGCGAGCTTCAAGGTCGCGAACGCCGGCAAGTGGCTCGAAAGCAACTCACCCGACGAGCGCGAGGGCAAGCTGCTCTGGAACCTCTACCCCACCGACATCGAGTTTGGCCCCGACGGCGGCGCATATGTGCTCGACTGGGTGGCGGGCTGGGAGAAGACCGGCAAAGGCCGCATCTGGCGCGTGCATGACCCGGCGGTGGATGGGTCGGCGGCGGTGAAGGAGACGAAGCAATTGCTGGCGACGATTGGTGAAACAACGAAGCCGGATAAGCTCGCTGAACTGCTCGGGCATCCAAACCAGCGCGTCCGCGAGGAAGCTCTGCACACACTCTGCGCTCAAGGTCATCGCACGTTGTTGGCCCAGATTGCAAAGTCTCGGGCAAGTAAACTGGCATTGATTGGGGTAGTCTGGGGATTGTCGCGCTCTTCGACTAACCAGTTTGCTGATAGCAATAACCTTTCGTCCGCGCTCAACGAACTAGCTCAAATCCGAGATTCCGACATCCGGGCGATTGTTGCGAAAGCCATGCGCCACCCCAGACTGAATTATTTCTATCGGTTGGAGGAAATGCTTCATGACCCGAATCTGCGTGTCCGGGCGAACGCTGCCGAAAGCCTCGGCTGGTTGAAGCATCGGAAGGCTATTCCCGAACTGATTGACCTGCTCAAGCGCAATGCCGACCAAGACGCCACTGTCCGCAACGCAGCCGTTTACGCCCTCGTCCGCATCGGCGACACAGACGCCCTGCTCGCCGCTGCGAAGGACAAGTCCGCCAGCGTGCGCCTCGGCGCGTGCCTCGCCCTGCGCAGGCTGATGCATCCAGGCATCGCGCAGTTCCTCGACGACCCTGACCCGCGCATCGTCCTCGAAGCCGCCCGCGCCATCGCAGACCTCCCCATCGAACCCGCGCTGCCAAAGCTGGCTGACTTGGCGCTCAAATATGTCGAGCAGTCCGAACTTCGGCTTTCAGAGCCGTTACTCAGACGAGTTGCCAACGCGAACTTCCGCATCGGCGGCACCACCAACGCGGGCAATCTCGCCATGATTGCCAGCCTCCCCAAGACACCAGAGAGCATCTCTCTCGAAACCATCGAGATGCTCGCCGGATGGCCGAGTCCCAGCAACCGCGACAAGGTGACAGGCTTGTGGCGGCCACTGGCACAGCGCACTGAGAAATACATCCCGGGAGCCGCGCTGTTTTGTGTTCACACCAGCCCGGTGGGTTTCGGAGCCCCTCGCCTACAAGCGGCGGCAGTTCGAGCCGCGCTGGCTTTGGAATGGAAGCTTCCGTTGGCGGATGAAGGCTTTGCCAACACAAACCTGCATGCCGATGTCCGGCTCGAATTCCTTCACCTCATGCAGGCTCAGAAGCACCCAAAGTTCGAGTCAACACTCGCTTTGGCCATTAGGGATTCATCGGAAGTCATCCGCAAAGAAGCCTCCCGCCTCAGCGCTGCTGGTGGCGGCACCGACGCCCTCGCCCGCCTCGCCGCCACGCTCCAATCCGGCACGCTCGGCGAGCGCCAGTCCGCGCTGCAATCGCTGGCCAGCCTCAAGGGCAAGGAGGCCGACGACGCGCTGCGCAAGGCGCTCACGCAGTTGCTCGAAGGCAAGCTGCCGAAGGAGTTGCACCTCGATGTCCTCGAAGCCGCCGCCAAACGCACCTCGCCTTCCATCAAGGAGCGACTAGCGCAGTTCGAGGCGAAGCGCGACGCGAAAGACCCCTTGGCCAAATGGCGCGAGTGCTTGACCGGCGGTGATGCCAAGGCGGGCCGTGTGCTCTTTCATGAGCGACAGGAGGCCGCCTGCGCCCGCTGTCACAAGCTCGCGGGTGAGGGTGGCGATGTCGGCCCGGACCTAGCTGGCTTAGTCGCCAAGAAGGGCCGCGAGTATGCGCTGGAGAGCATCGTCCTGCCGAACCGCGTCATCGCCCAAGGCTTCGAGTCGTTGCTGGTAGTGATGAAGAACGGCCAGAGCTTCGCCGGCCTCGTGAAGAGCGAGTCCGGCGACGAACTCACACTGAACTCGCCCGAGGACGGCATCCTTAAACTGAAGAAGGCCGACATCGCCAAGCGCACCCCCGCGCTCTCGCCGATGCCCGAGTCGCTCATCGAAGTGCTGACCAAGCGGGAGATTCGCGACCTCGTCGAGTTCCTCGCCACCGCCAAGTAATCGTGCCGACTGACTTCCTCTCCGAAGCGCTCCGACTCGCGAGCAACAGCGCTCGCAACGGCGGCGGCCCCTTCGGCGCAGTCCTTGTGCGTGGCAGCGAAGTCATCGCCACCGGGAGCAATCAAGTCACGAGCGCGAACGACCCAACTGCCCATGCCGAGGTCGTCGCCATCCGCGCCGCGTGCCAGCAGGTCGGCACGTTCCGTCTCGATGACTGCGTGCTCTACGCGAGCTGCGAACCGTGTCCGATGTGCCTCGCGGCAATTTACTGGGCGCGGATTCCCCGCGTCGTCTTTGCTGCTACTCGCGCGGACGCTGCGCGAGCCGGCTTCGACGACGAGGCCATTTACGCCGAACTGGCCAAGCCGCTGGCAGAGCGGACGGTCTGCATGGAGCACGCCGCTTCGCTGGAAGCGACCGCACCTTTTCGAATCTGGCAGGCCAACCCGCAGCGCACGGATTACTGACGCGATGTCCGAGCCAGCACCTTCGCAACCCAGTTCCACCATGGGCCCCCTCGTGCTTTGGCTGGCGGGGCTGGGCGTGCCGCTGCTGCTCATGCTGGCGTGGTGGCCGAGCGGGAAGCCGAAGTCGCGCCCCGTGCTGCCAAACCCGAATGGCTACGACTCCTTTGTCAAATTGGCGGGCCAACTTCAGGGAATCCCCGCCATCGGCCCTTGTTGGACCAACGCCTTATGGCGCGTCATTCCCATTGCCGATTTGCGGTCGTTTGTGACCACCAACTCTGGCTTCTTGGAACTGGTGCGCGAAGGGCTTCGCTTGCCCTGCCACGCTCCCACGGACTACGACGAGGGCTATCAGACCCGGTATGAGCATGTCCTTGGTGGGTGCAAGCGGCTTGGTCACTGTCTGGTTGGTGAGGGCTACTTGGCGGAACTGGACGGCAAACCAGCGGACGCCCTCCAGAGCTACTTGGACTGCCAGCGACTCGGTCAAGAGTCATCGCGGGGCGCCCTCATCTTTGACCGATCGGTGGGTCTGGTGATTGAACACCTCGGCTTGACCTATGTGCTTCCACTCATCCCGACACTCGACGCGGTGAACGCACGGAAGTGCCTGGAGGGTCTGCTGACCCTCGATAAAACGCATGACGCTCCCGCCGTGAACTTCGCCAATGAAGATGAATGGATCAGCAAGGCTTTTCCGCTTGGCCAACGAATCGCGCTCCAGATTCACCCGATGATGCGAAAGGACAATCGTGACTGGAGAGACAAGTTCGCCACCAAGGTGGGCCTTCTCCAAGCGTCCCGCCGCCTCGCCATCATCGAGGCCGCAGCGCGGCTCTTTGAACTCGAAAAGGGCCGTCGCCCCGCAAGCTACACGGACCTTCTACCGGCCTACTTGCGGACGGTTCCACTCGACCCGGCAACCGGGAAGGAAATCGCCCATCCGTTCTGATCACATGGTCCACGTTCACTCCATCTCCACGCTGGACCACCCAGCGCTTCAGCCCTACCTCACCATGCGGCGGCAGGAGGCGCACCGGGAGCAGCGCATCTTTGTGGCCGAGGGCGACAAGGTGGTGCGCCTCCTGCTGGAGAGCGATCTGGAAGTCTTGTCATTGCTGCTGCCGGAAAAGTGGCTGGAGAAATTGCAGCCATTGCTCGCCCGCCGGGCAAACGAGGACATTCACGCATTCGTCGCGCCGAAGGAGGCGTTGGAACAGTTGACCGGCTTCTCCATGTATCAGGGCGTGCTGGCGCTGGGGCGGATTCCGCCGTCGCTGACGCTGGCGGACGCGCTGCAACGCAGTCCGTCGCCGCGCCTTTTCGTGGCGGTGGACGGCTTGGGCAATGCCGAGAACCTTGGCAGCCTCGTGCGAAACTGCGCGGCCTTCGGCGGGCAGGCGTTGCTCGTGAGTGAGACGTGCAGCAGCCCGTGGCTCCGACGGGCCGTGCGTGCCTCCATGGGGACGATTTACCAACTCCCCGTCGTGGAGCCGGTGTCGCTGGTGTCCGCGTTGCAGGAACTGAAGCTCGCTGGCGTGCGTTGCGTGGCGGCGCATCCGCACACCGACCAACGCACTCTGGCGCAGGCGGATTTGCGGGGCGATTGCTGCCTAGTCTTCGGCCACGAAGGGCTCGGCATTTCCCCGGCGGTGCTGGCCGCGTGCGACGAATCCGTGTTGATCCCCATGTCCAACTGCGTGGACTCGCTCAACGTGGGCAGCGCGGCGGCGGTGTTTTTCTACGAAGCAGCCCGCCAGCGGGGACGGGGTTGAGAGAGGATCGCAGATTGCGCGGTTTACCATCCGCGCAATCTGCGGTCAGCCTTCCACGCCACAGGCCCCTTTTGGGATTTGCCAGCCCCCTGCCCTTCCCGTAGAAAGCACGTTCCCGCCACGGCGGGGATGCGATGAAACCAGCAGTAGAACTCTATGATACGACCCTCCGAGATGGCTCGCAGGGTGAAGGCGTCAACTTCTCGGTCGCGGACAAGCTCCGCATCGCCGAGCGCATTGACGCCTTCGGGATTCACTACATCGAGGGCGGCTGGCCGGGCAGCAACCCGAAGGACATCGAGTTCTTCGCGCAGGCCAAGCGGCGCAAGTTCAAGCACGCCAAGCTCGCCGCCTTCGGCTCCACCCGGAAGAAGGCCACGCCCGTCGAGAGCGACGGGCAAGTGCGCCTGCTCATCGAGGCGGAGACGCCCGTGGTGACGATCTACGGCAAGACCTCCATGCTGCATGTGAAGGAAGTCCTGCGCTGCACGCCGGACGAAAACCTCGGCATGATCGGCGACACCGTGCGCTACCTGAAGGACCACGGGAAGTTCGTCATCTACGACGCCGAGCATTGCTTCGACGGCTACAAGCTCGACCCCGAATACGCCCTCGCCACTTGGCAGGCCGCCGAGCAGGCAGGCGCGGACATGGTGGTGCTCTGCGACACGAACGGCGGCTGCCTGCCGAGTGAAGTTTCCGCCATCACGAAAGTCGCCATCGGGCGGCTCAACTGCCGCGTGGGCATCCACACGCACGACGACATCGGCCTCGGCGTGGCGAATGCGCTGGCGTCGGTGGAGGCCGGCGCGTGTCATGTGCAGGCCACGGTGAACGGCTACGGCGAACGCACGGGCAACTGCAACATGACGAGCGTCATCCCCTGCCTGCAACTCAAGCTGGGCAAGGCCTGCCTGCCCGCCGCGTCACTGCGCAAGCTCAAGGAGCTCTCGCAGTTCGTGGACGAGATCGCGAACCTCCGCCACAGCCCGCGTCAGCCGTGGGTCGGCTCGGCGGCGTTTGCGCACAAGGGCGGCACGCATGTCAACGCGGTGCAGAAGCTCGCTGCGAGCTACGAGCACATCGACCCGGCGCTGGTGGGCAACGAGCGCAACATCCTCGTGAGCGACCTTTCGGGCCGGAGCAACATCCTGCTCAAGGCGCGCGACCTCGGCTTCAAGCTGGCGGACGACGCGCCGGAGTCGAAGCAGATTCTCGACCGCGTGAAGGAGTTGGAGCACAGCGGCTACGAGTTCGAGGCCGCCGAGGCGTCGCTGGCGCTCCTCATTCGCGGCATCCTCGATCACAATCCGGAACTGCTCTTTACCGTGGACGATTACCACGTCTCGATGCGCGGCAACGGCAAGACCTCGACGAACGAGGCGACGGTCAAGGTGCGCGTGGGCAAGGAAGTTCACCACGAAGTCGCCGAGGGCGATGGGCCCGTGAACGCGCTGGACGGCGCGCTCCGCCGGGCGTTGGCGAAGTCCTTCCCGCAGCTCAAGAAGGTGACGCTCACCGACTACAAGGTGCGCATCCTCGACGGCGTGGCCGGCACCGGCGCGAAGACCCGGGTGCTCATCACCTCCACCGACGGCAAGCGCGAGTGGGGCACCGTGGGCGTGAGCGCGAACATCATCGAAGCCAGCCTCCAGGCGTTGGTGGACAGCATGGAGTTCGCGCTGCTGAAGAAGTGATTTAACCACGAATGGACACGGATCAACACGAACGGAAAGGCGTGCAGTGATTCCAAAGAATTAGTGTCCATTCGCGTTCATTAGTGGTTTTCCCATGACCGAGATTCCCAAAGCCTACGAGCCGCAGTCCGTGGAGGACAAATGGTATGACTTCTGGCTGAAGCAGGGTTGCTTCACCGCCGATCCCGCGCGCGTCTCCGACCAGCGCCCGGCCTACTCCATCGTCATTCCGCCGCCGAATGTCACGGGGATGCTCCACATGGGGCACGTGCTAAACAACACCATCCAGGACATCCTCAGCCGCAAGGCACGCATGGACGGCAAGGAAGTCCTCTGGCTCCCCGGCACCGACCACGCCGGCATCGCAACGCAAGTGCAGGTGGAAAAGGCGTTGAAGCGTGACGAGAAGAAAACCAAGCACGACCTCGGGCGCGAGGAGTTCCTCAAGCGAGTGTGGACGTGGAAGGACAAGCACGGCGGCATCATCATCAACCAGCTCAAGAAACTCGGTTGCTCGTGCGACTGGACGCGCGAGCGGTTCACGATGGACCCGGAGTATTCGCGCTGCGTGCAGAAGGTCTTCGTCGAGCTTTACAAGAAGGGCCTCATCTATCGCGGCAAACGCATGGTGAACTGGTGCCCCGCATCGCAGACCGCGCTGTCCGACGAAGAGGTGGAGATGAAGCCGCAGAAGGGCTTCATGTATCACTTCAAGGTCGAGGTGGCCGAAGCGCCGGGAACATGGCTGACCATTGCCACGACGCGGCCCGAGACCATCCCCGGCGACACCGCCGTGGCCGTGAACCCGAAGGACGCGCGCTACGCGCACCTCATCGGCCAGCACATCGTGCGACCGCTGCCCGTCGAGTTGCCGCGCGAGCAGAAGCTCATCCCCATCATCGGCGACGCCCATGTGGACTTCGAGTTCGGCACCGGTGTGCTCAAGGTGACGCCCGCGCACGACAAGGCGGACTTCGACATCGGCACGCGCCACAAGCTGCCCGTGGTCGAAGTCATCAACGCCGACGGCACCATGAATGACCTCGCCGGTGCGGACCTGTGCGGGCTGGACCGGTTCAAGGCGCGCAAGGTGGCGTCGGAGAGGCTCACGGAGCTGGGCGTGCTCGTGGAGGAGAAGCCTTACGAGAACAACGTGGGCTTCAGCCAGCGCGCGGATGTGCCCATTGAGCCGCGTTTGAGCGAGCAGTGGTTTCTCAAGTATCCGAGCGTGGAGGCGAGCACGAAGTGCGTGGCGGACGGGCAGATGAAGTTCCATCCCGACCGCTGGGCGAAGGTGTATGACCACTGGCTCACGAACATTCAGGACTGGTGCATCAGCCGCCAGCTTTGGTGGGGGCATCGGATTCCCGTGTGGTCAAAGCAACACATCGGCTGGACTTCGGCTTGCAATAGTGACCATGCAAAGGTCTGGGCGATTAGCGCTACTCGAAAGGAAAAGGATTTTGTTGTTTATGCTGATCCTGAACTGATTGGACCAGGCAACACCAACAAACCGGTTTGGATCTACGTCGCTGTTGCGCCGGATAATTCGAGGGATTCAGATCAGGCGAATTTCATTAAGCAGATCGAGGCTTTGGGCTTCACCCAAGACCCCGACGTCCTCGACACCTGGTTCAGCTCCTGGCTGTGGCCGTTTGCCACGATGGGCTGGCCGGAGAAGACCTCCACGTTGAAGGCCTTCTACCCCACGACCGATCTCGTCACGGGGCCGGACATCATCTTCTTCTGGGTCGCCCGCATGATCATGGCCGGCTTCGAGTGGATGGGCGAGCTGCCGTTCAAGAACGTCTATTTCACCGGCATCATCCGCGACAAGCAGGGCCGCAAAATGTCCAAGTCGCTCGGCAATTCGCCCGATCCGCTGGAGCTGATCGCCAGCTACAGTGCGGACGCGTTGCGCTTCGGCATCATGCGCAGCGCCCCGCTGGGTCAGGACATCTGCTTCGACGAAAAGAACGTCGAGCTCGGCCGCAACTTCTGCACCAAGCTCTGGAACGCCGCCCGCTTCCGCCAGATGCAAAGTACCTCGCCTCTCCGAGGCGAAGGTTCCGAGAGCCGCCTCGGAGAGGCGGTGTACAGCACGGAAGCCGAGATTGATGCCGCGCTGCTCAGCAGCGACGACAAATGGATCCTCCTGCGTCTCAACACCGCCATCGCCGAGGTCAGCACCGCTTTGGAAGAATACCGCTTCAGCGACGCCACCTCGACGCTCTACCGCTTCTTCTGGAGCGAGTATTGCGACTGGTATGTCGAAGCCTCGAAAGCCGTGCTGCAAGGCAGCGACGAGAAGCGAAAAGCGAACACCCTCGCCGTCATCGACTTCGTGCTCGGCCACACGCTGCGTCTCTTCCATCCCTTCATGCCCTTCATCACCGAGGAGCTGTGGCACGGCATGGGTTTCAATGACGACCTGCCTGGAAAACAGGGCGGCAAGAGCATCATGTTCGCGCCGTGGCCGAAGCCGCTCGATGAAGACGAACTCGCCCACTTCGGCATCCTTCCCGAGGACGAACAGGCCGCGAACGACAAGTACAAGGCCGTGGAGCTTGGTCGTGGTTTGAAGAGCACCTTCAACATCAACAAGAAGGTGCGTTTTGTGCTCAAACCGGCCTCCGAGCTGCCTGCGCATGAAATCGAGGTTTTGCGCATCCTTCTCAATGCGGAGCCCTTGGAGGTCGATGCGGCCTTCCAGCCGAAAAAAGGCACGCCTGCGGCTTTGACGCCCCTCGGCGAGCTTTTCCTGCCTCTCGACGGTTTGATCGATGTGGACGCCGAAAAGGCCCGCGTCGGCAAAGAAGTCGCCAAAGTCGAATCCGAGCTCGAAAAGGTCACCGCGAAACTCGCCGACACGAACTTCACCTCCAAAGTCCCGCAAAAGGTGCTCGACGAGCACCAGCAGCGAAAGACCGACTGGGAGGAGAAGCTCGCGAAGCTGAAGGTGATGCTCGACGCGCTGGGGTGATCAAGGAGGGACGGCATCTTGCCGTCCCCGTGGTGGCTGGAAGCCATCAATCCT
>CAMCFN010000088.1 GCA_945874145.1 Akkermansia muciniphila | reverse complement strand
GCCGGCAGCCTGAACGGCTGGCCGTCGCGGAAGAACTGCGTGTTGCGCACCGCCTTGAAGTAATTGCCCGGTCCCGCGTGCCCGGTGCTGCCGAGGAAGCGGTCCACGAACTTGTGGATGCTTGCCGGCTCATGCCAGTTCTCCGCCGTGACCATGTCCAGCCGGCCCACGGCGGCGGTGGCGTAGCCTGCGCGCTTGAGCAGCTCGAACGCCGTGACGCAGCGGTCGTTCAGCAAGCCGGTCCACGTCGTGATGCCGACCTGGTGCGGGTGCAAGCCGGTCATCAGCGCCGCGCGGGAGGGGCCGCATAGCGCGCAGTTGTAGAACTGCGAGAAGCGCAGCCCGCCGCGCGCCAGCCGGTCCAGATGGGGCGTCTGAATCTCGCCGCCATAACAGCCGAGGTCCGAGAAACCCATGTCATCGGCGAGGATAAGGACGATGTTGGGGCGCACGGTTGGTTTAGTCGTCGCCGCGCCCAGACCAAGGCCGGGCAAGGCGAGCAGCAGCAAGAGCAGGGCAAGGGCGTGCTTCATGGATTGTGTTTGCTTCACTGACTGACGATTCGTCCGTCGGGTCCGCTCACGAAGGATTTCCGTTTCTCCCACAACGGGAGAGAACCCACGCCTCGCCAACCGCCGCGATTTCAGGCCCTGAACCGGAGCGCGGCCCTCCGGGCCGCAGCGGGGCGGAGAGTTTGATCGGGTAGGATACTGCCATAGTTCTCCGGCCCGCTCGTAATACAATGATGTACTACCAGCGACTGGCAGCTACATTAACATCTGCATTGGACCTAGGCTTAACAGATTGTGAAGCTAGATCATTGCTTTCCCACAGGTTTAGTGAGTTTGGAGTAACGGGTGGAAGAAGAAGTTGGCTTGCGGTGGGTTGACCTGCCACAAGGCAGGCCATGAAAAAAACAACCATCCACAAGCCAACGCGCAGCAAGTTCACGCTGCTGCACCAACTCTGCAATCTCATTCCCACTCATCTCGTGCCTCGGCTGGCCCGGGACACCGGGGTAGACGCTCAAGCCCGCACGTTTCGTCCTTGGAGCCATGTGGTCAGCCTGACGCCCAACTGACCACTCCCTGGGACTCAACGACGTGTGCGACGCGCTGCGGTTGCACTCCGGTCCCCTGTCGGCGATTCGCGGGGCCACCCCGGCGAGCAGGAACGCCTTCTCCCACGCCAACCGGGAGCGCAACCCGGAGATGGCCCAACAACTCTTCTGGGCGATGCTGGAGCATCTGCAGCAACTCCATCCCGGCTTTGGCGGGCGGCGACGCCCCAAGTTCGCCTTCCGTTTCAAACGCCTCATTCACGTCGTGGACTCCACCACCATTGCGCTGGTGGCCCGGTGCATGGATTGGGCCAAACACCGTCGGCGCAAAGCCGCCGCCAAGTGTCACGTGCGCCTCAACCTCCAGACCTTCCTGCCCACCTTCGCCCTCGTGGACACCGCCGGCGAACACGACAACTTGCGGGCGCATGAACTCTGCGCCGGCGTGCAGGCCGGGGAGATTGTCATCTTTGACAAGGCCTACATGGACTTCGCCCACCTCGCCGACCTCTCCCTGCGGGAAGTCTTCTGGGTCACCCGCGCCAAGGCCAACCTCCAGTGCCGGGTCGTGCGCAAGTTTCAAGACGGTATCGAGGGCCAGATCCTGCGCGACGATCTGATCCAGTTGACCAGTCCGGACTCCAAGAAAGCTTATCCCGTCGAACTGCGGCGGGTCGTGGCCAACGTCGAGGTGGATGGCGAACTGCGCGAAATGGTGTTCCTCACCAACAACCTGGCGTGGAGCGCCCAGACCATTGCCGACCTCTATCGCTGCCGTTGGAGCATCGAAGTGTTCTTCAAGGAACTCAAACAGACGCTCCAACTGGCCGACTTCCTCGGGCACAACGCCAACGCCGTGCGCTGGCAGGTTTGGACCGCGCTGCTGGTGTATCTGCTGCTGCGCTTCTGCGCCTTCCTGAGCCAGTGGGGTCACAGCTTCACCCGTCTCTTCACGCTCCTGCGTGCGGCCCTCTGGCAGCGATGGGATTGTCGCGGCCTGCTCGAAGGCTGTGGGACAGCCGGTGGCGGCGGGCGCTTCCTGGGCACGCCCGAACAGGCCTACTTGCCCGGATTGCACTGAAAGACCTGTGGGACAGCCACTGGTCATAACGCTGACAACATCACGAAATCCTTAAACTCGTTTTGCCGAAGAGCCGACGGTTCGTTCCCAAACTCCACCGGTTCACTCAAACTCCGCGCCTCCGTGGGACGCCACTGAGGTTATTTCATACAGGAAAGATGGAGTGACAATGTGATTACGTTTGGCAGAAGTGGACCATGGTAAGGGTCCGATACTGTGGACGCGACACATTCGCTTTAGAAGGATGCCAACGAAAAATCATTTGGCGCGAATCCGGTGCCGGGACGGCTCCTCGGCACACCCAACGGAGGCAGTCCCGCAGCCTACCCAATTTTCGGCAGCTCAAACCCCTTCCGGTGCTCGCGGCCGACGAGCTTGTTCGCCTCGGCGTCGTCGAAGGTCTCGGTCTTGGGGTCAATGCGCAGGCGCTTGTGGGTGCGCCAGGCGATGTTGCCGGCGTGGCACATCAGGGTGCTCACGTGGCCGGAGTAGATCTCCTGGTTCAGCGTCTCGCGCTTCCGGTTCTTCACGGCGTCGAGGAAGTTGCGGATGTGCTGCTGCTGGCCGGCGTCGCCGCGGCCTTCCTTCATCACCTTGCCGGTCGGGTCGAAGGCTTTCCAGGAGGTGTTCGTGACTAGCATCCAGCAGTTCTCGCCGTGGATGACCGCGCCCTCGCCGGCGTCGTGGAGTTGAGGCTTGGACCAGAGGCGCATCTCGTATTGGAGCACGGCCTTGGGATACTCGAAGGTGACAAACTGCGTGTCCGGCCATTGCTGGTCGTCGTCGTGGAAGAACTTGCCGCCGGCGCAGCTCACGGCGTCGGGCAAAGCGTCGAGCCCCATGACGTAGCGGCAGTAGTCAATGCGGTGGACGCCGTCGTTGCCGAGGTCGCCGGTGCCGTAGTTGAACATCCAGCGCCACGCGCTGGTGACGAGGGTCTCGTTGTAGCGGCGCTCGGGCGCGGGGCCTTGCCAGATGTTGTAATCGAAGCCCGCCGGTGGCTGGCCGTCGGGCGCGAGCTTCACCGGCCCGGTCATCTCCGTCTCCCACGCCCGGCCGGAGATGACCCGGCCCAGTGCGCCGCTCTGGACGAACTCTCTCGCCTCGCGCAGCCACGGGGCGCTGCGAATCTGCGTGCCCATCTGCACCATGCGGTCGCGCTTCCGCGCGGCGGCCACGGCCACGCGGCCTTCCGCGATGTTGTGGCTGGCGGGCTTCTCCACATACACGTCCTTGCCGGCCAGGCAGCCTTCGATGGTGAGCAGGGCGTGCCAATGGTCCGGCGTGGCGACCATGAAGGCGTCAATGCTGGGGTCGTTGAGAAGGTCGCGGTAGTTCTCGACGAGCTTGGGCTTGCGGCCCGTCCGCTTCTCGACTTCCGCGCCGCGCTGCTCGCGGACATTGGCACGGAGGTCGCAGATGTGCGTGACCTCGCAGTCCGGCTCGGCGAGGAAGCTGCCCATCACCGAGTTGCCACGTCCGCGCACGCCGATGCAGGCGACGCCGATCTTGCTGTTGGGACTGGCGGCGGTGAGCAGGGCAGGGAAGCCGAGGACACTGGCGGTGGCGGCAGTGGACTTGAGAAAGCTGCGGCGGGAGGAGGACGTGGTGCTCATGGCGTGGCGCGAGGCCCACCTAGCTACTTCGCTGCCGTTTGCGTGCCGGCAAACTCGATGCGCACGATCTGCGTGTCCTTGTTGTTGCCCCACGCGGTGCCCCATTCGATGAGGTAGAGGCAGCCGTCGGCACCCAGCTCGAGATCCATGGGCCGCTTGAAGGTCATCTTCGGGCAGAACTTGTCCATCACCGGCTTGCCGGCAGCGTCGCGCACGAGGTTGCTGTTCTCGTCCAGCTTCACCGTTACGATCCAGTTGCGCGACCACTCGTAGATGAAGAGCGTGCGGTCGTATTCCTTCGGCAGGCGGTGCGGGTTCTTATGGTTCGGGTCGAAATGATAGACCGGTCCCGCCATCGCGGTGCGGCCGCCGCCGCCGTTGACGGCCGGGAAGCGCGTGGAAGGCACATGGGTGTAGTAGATGAACGCCGGCTGCGCGGGCGGCAATTCCTTGATGCCGTCGTTGTTGGCCGAGAGGTTCAGCGGCTTCAGCGGGTCGTGGAACTTTGGTTCGGTCTTCGGGAACTCGGGGAAGATGGGTTTCGCAGGCGTGGGTTGGTTCTTGGCTTTGGCTTCCTTGGCCGCCTTGTCATAAGCCGTGCGCGCGTCCTTGGCGGCCTGATATTCGTTGAAGTCCACCCGGGCGTAAGGCCGGTTGTCGCCCACGAAGAGCGGCCAGCCAAAGAAGCCCGCCTTGCGCGCCTGATTGATCTCGTCGTTGCCAGCGGGACCGCGCTTCTCGTGGTTCGTGCCGGCGTCCGGGCCGACTTCGCCCCAGTAGAGAAAGCCGCTCTTGGCGTCCGTCGAGATGCGGAAGGGATTGCGGTTGCCCATCACATAAATTTCCGGGCGTGTGCCTGGCGTGCCGGGCGGGAAGAGGTTGCCCTTTGGAATGTCATAGCCGCCCTCGGCCTTGGGCTTCACGCGCAGGATCTTGCCGACGAGGGAATTGGCGTTCGCTGAGGAGCGCTGGGCGTCCCACGGGTAACGGCCGGGCCGCTCATCGCTGGGCGAGTAGCCATCCGACTCGAAGGGATTCGTGTTGTCGCCGACTGACATGTAGAGGTTGCCGTCCTTGTCGAAGGCCAGCGAGCCGCCGACGTGGCAGCACGTCACGCGCTGGGATTGCACGTCGAGAATCTTCTTCTCCGAGGCCAGGTCCAGCGCGTCGCCTTTAAGCGTGAACCGCGAAACGCGGATGATGCCGGCCTTCCCGCCGGTCTTTTCGTCGATGATGGTTTCCGGCAGCGAGCGGTTCAAATAAACCCAGCCGTTCTTGGCGAAGTCCGGGTCCAGCGTGATGCCGAGCATCCCATCTTCGAGGCCGGTGAAGACGGGCAGGGTCGCAATGACCACCGCCTGTTTTGCGCCCGGCTTGATGAGCTTCACCGTGCCGTCGCGCTGCGCGTAGAACACCCGTCCATCCGGGGCCACGGCCAGCTCCATCGGGTCTTTCAGGGTGTCGGCCAGCTTGCCGTCCAACTGCGCGTCGGACTCGAGGATGACTTTGCGGAAGGGGCCGTCGGCCTGCTCGCCGGTGGGCGGCGGCGCGGGCGGTTGGTTTTGCGCGAGGCAAAATGGTGCGGCGGACCAGACCGTCAGTGCGGCCAGCACGGGGGCAGTGGAAGCGAATTTCATCAGACAAAAATGGACGGGGGCGTGGCAGCGCCATTCAACCGCCCTAAACAAAAGCGGCGGTGGGTGCTCCACCGCCGCCGGGCGAAACTGAATCGAGCGGGGTCAGCTCACTGCTTCTTCCGCTTGGCCGCCATCTCGGCCTGAATCTTCTCATACTTCTCCACCTGCTCGGGGGTGAGCACGGCCGTGACCTTGGCGGTGATCTCCTTGCGGGCGTCCTGCATCTTCTTGCCCTTCTCCTCGCGCGATCCGTTCGTGTCCGCATAGATGGCGCGGAGCTTCTCGCCTTCATCCTTGAGGATGGGGGCCAGCTTGGCCTTCTGCTCGTCGGTGAGCTTGAGCGCTTCGGAGAGCTGCTTCATGCGCTCTTCCGGTGTTTGGCGGCCCCGGCCTTCCTTTTTTTCCTGGGCCTGTGCGGCGGGGCTGAACGCGATTACGGCGCCCAGTGCGAGCGCGATCAAGGATGACTTCTTCATAGAGATGTGTGGTTTGGGTCGATGATGTGGCCGACAGAATTGCCCGCCGGCTTCACGGGGAGAGACGCCGACCCGGCCTGCCGGTTACATCAAACGATGGCCACCGGATTCTCCAGCGTGCCGATGCCCGAGATGCGGATGCGCACGCGGTCGCCGGCGGCGAGGGTGAAACCGTCCGGTGGCACCACGCCTGTGCCGGTGAGCAGCACCGCACCGTGCGGAAAGCTCTGGCTGCGGAACAGAAACTCCGCGAGGGACTCGAACGTGCGCTTGATCTGGCCCACCGAGGTTTCGCCGCTGAAGACCGCCTGCCCGCCGCGCAGAATCTCCACGCCAATCGTCCATCCGCGTGCTTCCGCCTCGTCCACGCCCACCGAGACGAACGGCCCGACCGCGCAAGACTTCAGGTAAGTCTTCGCCTGTGGCAGATACAGCAGGTTCTCGCCCTCGATGTCACGCGAACTCATGTCGTTGCCGATGGTGTAGCCGACGACCTGCCCGCGTGAATTGCACACCAGCGCCAGCTCCGGCTCCGGCACGTTCCACTTCGCATCCTTGCGGATGCCCACGTCGCCCCCGGTCGCGACGACTTTCTCCGGCATGGACTTGAAGAAAATTTCCGGGCGTTCCGCGTCATACACGCGGTCGTAGGCGCTCGCGCTGAACTCGGACTCGTCCATGCGCGCCTTTTTGCTGCGCAGGTAAGTGACCCCGGCTGCCCAGACCTCCTGCTGCTCGACTGGCGCGAGCAGCGTGACCTCGGTCAACGGCAGCCGGGGCAGGGGCAGGGCCGCCAATGCCCGCAGCACTGCGACCAGATTGTCGCTCTCCAGCAACGCGGTGAGCCGCTGCACCCCGGCGGCGGAGAGATCAATCACCGTGTGGTCGTCCAGCGTGAGGCCGATGTGGACGGCGTGGCAGTGGGTGGGAAGTTTGAAGCGGCAGAGTTTCATGTGTTTGGTGGCGCGTATTTGGGCGGTGAGCAGGAGCGCCTGTCAATCGCCGACCGCATTAGTGGTGCCGCGCGCCCCGCGTTGCCTTGGCGAATCAGCGGTGGGTCACGGCTGCCAATCGCTCACGAGCTCCCCTGCCTCCAGGCTTGCCGCTCGTCCAGCGTGGACGATAGAATTCAATGGCTGCTGGGTAGGAGAGTCGGTTTTGATAAGTGGCGTTAGCTTTTCCGGACGCCCCATGATTCACTCGTCCGTCGCCGGTTGCGCTCGTAGCTCAGTTGGATAGAGCATCTGCCTTCTAAGCAGACGGTCGTGGGTTCGACTCCCGCCGAGCGCACCATTTCTCAGTGGGTTGCGGTGCTTGTCTGCCGGCCGGGCCGCAACTTTCTCCCCCTGTTTACAGTTGGCTCCAGACTCTCCCCTTGACGCGCTGGCCACCTGACGGCATAGACCGCGCGCCATGTCAGTGCCTAACGACCATTCGTCCACGCCGCCGCGCAACCGCGCCCTGCAATCGCTCAGCAGCCTCATCTTCCTGAGCCGCTGGTTGCAGGCCCCGCTTTACCTCGGGTTGATCGTCGCTCAGGCCGTTTACGTGTATCACTTCATGGTCGAGTTGTGGCACCTCGTCATCAAGACCACCTCCATCCAGGAGACCGAGATCATGCTCGTGGTCCTCGGCCTCATCGACGTGGTAATGATCGCCAACCTGCTGGTCATGGTGATTGTCGGCGGCTACGAGACCTTCGTGTCACGGCTGAACCTTCAGGACCATCCTGATCAGCCCGAGTGGCTCTCGCACGTGAACGCCGGCGTGCTCAAGGTCAAGCTGGCCATGGCGCTCATCGGCATCTCCTCCATCCACCTCCTCAAGAGCTTCATCAATGCCGAAAAGCTCACCGACAAGGTGATGATGTGGCAGGTGATCATCCACGTTACCTTTGTGCTCTCTGCGGTGCTCTTGGCCTATATCGACCGCCTAGTCGCGCCACCCAAGGCGGGGCACTGAGCGCCCCCCCGCGCAGGTCAAGCAAACGGCCCCGCCTAGTCACAGCCCAATTCCCCAGCAGTGTTCAGCTTCAGGCCGACGGCGGGGCTGGCGGCTCCCTGACCAACGGCCAGTTCTCCGTCCTCGGCAGCTTCTGGGCGCTGCCGGAACTCGTGCAGATGGTGGGAGCGACCCTGCTCCGCCTCACCTCGGCCGGCTTTGGGTTGCAAGCAAACCACAGCCTCGCCCCCGCCAACCTTTGCAGCGCTTGTCGTCAGCAGAAAGCGCTTTCGTGCGAATGATGGCACGCTGTCCGGAGAAACCTCGGCGAGCACGAGCGTAAGCTACAGCCCGGTTCCTGCGTCAGCGACCCAGCGCATACATCACCACGCGCAAGGCGGCCCCACGGTTCTCCACCCCGAGCTTGGTGAACACGTTCTGGAGGTGCTTGTCCACGGTGCGGACGCTGATGTTCAGGATCAGGGCGGTATCGCTGTTCGATTTGCCTTCGACCACCCAGTGCAGAACCTCCGTCTCGCGCTCCGTCAGCCCAAGGCGCTCGCCCAGCGCCTTCAGCGAGGCCGGGCTTTCCTCGGTGAGGGTGAGAATGACCTCGCCGCCGCCGCGCTCGGTAACCCGCACGAGCAGGCGGCGATTCGCTTGAGCGACGATCAGCGGCGGGCAGGCACCCGCTGGAGTTCTGGCCCGCTGCTTGAGCCAGCGGAGGATCTCGTCGGGGAGTGAATCGTGTCTGGCCTGCGGAAAATATACGACCAGCCATTCCCTCGCCCGGGCGGTGATAAACTGTGGGCGTTCGCTCGCGCCCACCACCACGATGCCGTAGTTCAGCTCGTTCAACTCGGCCTCGGCACGCGCGGTTTTGAGCAGGCTTTCAGGCATGTCCAGCGCCTCCGGCTGCGGGCCTTCGGCGTGGAAAACCAAGCGGTTGTCGCCGATGCGGATTTCGTCACCGTGGCGCAGGGCCTGGGGTTGTTGGATGCAATGACCGTTGACCAGCACGCCGTTGGTGCTGCCTAGGTCCACCACCCAGTGCTGCACGCCACCCATGGAGTGCACCAGCGCGTGCCGGCGCGAAACCTTGCTGCCGGACAGTTGAATCGAGCAGTCCGGCATCCGCCCCAGCACGCAACTCGCACCCAAGTCGTGCCGTTTACCTTCAGTGTCTTTCAACCACACCTTCATCTGAGCCAATCATCGCGAAGCAGCTCCTGTTTTCAACTCCATCTTTGCCCCAGGATCAGCCAGTTTTGCATCCAACTGCTCGATTTCCCAGATGCGCACGGCGTCGTTGATGGAGGCGCAGATCAAGCGCTTCCCGCTGGGGCTGAAGTTGAGCCGCAAGGGGCTGGTGGTCGGGCCGCGCAGTTCGCGGAGTTGCTTGCCGGTATCAAGGTCCCAAAGCTTCACGTTCAAATCTCCTGAAGCGGGATGTTGTTTATACGTGCAACGCCAATTGGCAAACCGACGATTCGGCAGGTCTCGTCTGGACGGTGGATGACGTCTTGGTCGATGATTTCGCGGGGAATTCGTCGCTCCAAAAAGGGCGTAACAAAGGCGCTTACTTCTTCGGCCAAACCTTCTCGCTTAACCCCGGCACCTACACGATCCGCGTAAAGGGGGGGATCACTGGCGGATCGGGGACCGATTACATCGAGTTTCCTGTCAATAACGGCACGTTGGTCCTGGGCCCCGCACATTGCGTAGTTCGGAAATACAAGACCAACTGAGAGCCATGTCTCAAGGTTTTCCAACCAGTGCTAAAGGCATGACTCTATGAAGCGACTATTCCTCCCTTCGACCCTTGCCTTGGGGTTGGTCTTGTTCTCGACCTCGACCCAGTCGGTCGTGGCGGAGGTCGCACAGATTGACCAGAATGCGGTGCTCTACGCCACGAACTACCAGCGCGGTGTGAATTACAGTTCTTTCCGAGGTGTGCCGGGAAAACCCGGCGCCTTTGCCGGCTCCGACGGTCTCGCTCAGCCCGGTGCAACACCCAATCAGTTTCAAGGCGTCGTGATCTACGGGGCGGTGGTTGTGCCTAGAGCCGCCACCACCAATACCAACGCGAACAACACCGACGGTCTAATCGCCGGTGCGAACTTTGAACGGAACGCCGTCGCCTTGAACCTGCCCCGGGGAACGAGCAGCGGCGGGCAAGTGACGATGGTGCTGCGCTCGTCCCAGGCGGGGGCGGCCACCTTCTCGCAAGTGGTGTCCTTCTACTTCGGTTCGATTATCACGCCGCCGGTCACCGATGAGAAGGGGGTGTTGCTGACGAATGTCACGCCGGCCCAATACTGGAATTCGCAGCCCTACACCAACGCCACGATCACGGCTGCCGGTTATTACTACAGCCCGAATGCCCGTCAGGTCTTTGCCACCGTGCCCGGCCCTGTGCAGGTGACCTGGCGCAAGGCGGAGTCCGGCACCACGAGCACCAACAAGGTGACCCTCGGCGGGCTGGACTACGCGCTCACCAATGTCTCTTACGTCGTCTCCGGGGCTGCGGTGAAGCCAACCCGGAAGCTGTATTGGACCGAGAAGTCCTTCGCCGGCACGGGCAAGCCCGTATCCGTGCCTGCCGGCAAAGTGGGGGCGGTCCTTTTCGCCTACAGTCCAGCCCTGCCCGAAACCGTCACCACCCAGTTCGACGACGGCTACTCCAGCGCGGGGGCGGGCACCACCAACGCCACGCTACCGGAGTTGCGCACCGTCTGGTATGACCCCGGCCAAGGGCTTATCTTCGCCTACAACGCCGAGGGCCGGGTGTTCATGGAACTGCTGGGGGACACCACCGCCAGCGGCGCACGGGAATTCCTGGGCTACGAGATCGTGGATGTCTTCCAACAGCCGGTCGCCCAGGCTGTAACCACCGAGCTGGGGGAGAAGATCACGGCCTACGCCAACGGGCAGTCGGACGCCGATCTGTTGCCGTCCCCGGTGCAGGCCACGTTGAACACCTCTTTCCTTTATACGGATTCATCCGGCACCAGTGGCCGCACGGAATACTACGCGGCGGCGGAGACCAAGAATCCCAATGACGTGCTGGTGCACTGGCTGGAGGCGGGCCTCGTGGGGCTGCGCTGGCCCTTGGTTTACAACCGTTACCAGCAGATCTGGCCCGATGATCCGGCCAAATATAGCCATTACCTGCGCCCTTCCGTGGCGACAGCCACGGATGCCGCCCTGACGGCCGTCCAGCTTTCGTCGGACAACTCCCCTGCGCTCCAATATCAAGATCCACTGGACTACCTGCGTGGCATTTTGGACGAGAATGCCCGCTTCTACACGTTTCTGGATGCCAGCCAGCCCACGCATCGCACGTTGCTGCGCTTCAACTCCGGCACGACCGTGGCGTTCGAGCGGGTGCTGTCCACTCTGAGCACGAACTTGTTCCGGGGAACCATCGCTGACGCGAAGGGAGTCATCCCGCGCGGGGGGCAGGCTTCCGCGCTGGTCTTGGATGGCACCGGCTATGGCCAGCTTCCCAGCGGCGTTTATTTCACGAATGGAGCCAGCTACACCGTGGAGGCGTGGGTCAATGTCTCCTCCTTGCAGGCTGGCGCACGGCTGTTTGACTTTGGCAACGGCTCCAGCACCAGCGTCAGCACCCAGAGTGTGTTCGTGGCGCTGGCCGGGACGAGCGGCACTCCGCTCGCCTCGAACCAGGGGACGAACAAAAGCGTGGCCTTTAGTGCCGGCATTCCCGCCGCCCAATGGGTGCATCTGGCCTCGGTCTTCGATGCGACGACCACCAACCTCTCCTTGTATTTGAACGGCGTCCTCCTGACCCAGAGTGGTGCGGCCAACACCAACAATCCCGCCAGCGTGACCCGAACCAACAACTTCATCGGCAAATCCAATTTCGGCGATCCCTTGGCTAAGACCAGCCTCGACAGCTTCCGCATCTGGTCCACGGCGCGGACGCCGGAGCAATTGCAGCAGGCCATGCTGACCAACGGCTACCCGGCGGGCACGCCAGGACTACAAGTCCAGTTCATCTTCGACGAGGGCGGAACCGTCGCCTACGACAGCAGCGGCAACAACCGGCACATGACCCTCATCGGCGGGGCAACGCTGACCTCCGCCGCGCTGGCGCAAAACGCCTCGCCGCGCTACCTCTACCAGACCGCCTACGTGGGCGACCGGATCAATGCGCCCGCTGGTGAACTGGGCAGCAGCGGCAGCTACACGGCGGGCTACATCCTGCAGAGCAGCGGGACTTCCTTCCATCCCGGTGCGTATGTGGATCCCTTTGCCAACGGTTTCACGACGGCAAATGCCGGTGCCATCATCCCGGTGAACGCGATTCCCGGCGCGAACAATTTGGAAGTCTGGTGGTTCCGCCAAAACGCGACCAACCAGGTCAAAAACCCCGGCAACGGCTTCGATCCGATCTATTGGCCGGCGGTCATCGGTCGTTACTCTCTCGCCTGGCCGGCCGACAACGCGACGAATCAGATCGTGATGGCTGGCAACGCGGGCAGCGGTGGGCTTGAAAGTCTTCAGGCCAAGGGAACCATCTACACGCAAAACGACCCGACCCTGCAGGGGTATAATCCGAACGAGGAGCACGCGCTGATGAGCGGTGGCCAGGCGTATGCCTTGCGCGATGACTTGAACGTCACGAGTGGCGCGGGCTTTTCTTCTCTGCCCTACGTGCTGCTGGACTACACGGAGGCAGACGGTCGTCCGGCAATGCGCCCCTTCAAGGTGCTGCGCGAGAACCCCGCGCTGGGCCTGGTGTTCGACTACATGGTCGAGGCCGGCAAACAGCTTCAAGCGCCGATGCCGCTGCCCTTGATTTCGCTCCCGCTGGCAACGATCACGGTCACCACCCCCACGAGCACCAACATCTACACCACCAACTATAATTCTGAGACCTCGGGCAGCGGCGGCGATCTGCCGGTGGGCTGGGCCAACAGCGAAACGAACGGCGAGTTTGGGCATTACCCGCGGTTCACCTATCGCGACCGCAAGAACGGCTTCTGGGTGATGCGCGGAGTTCATGCCGGGCTGCCGACGCTGAGGGCGGGCACCTACTTGGGGGGCACGAGCAACGATGGTTTCACGAACACCGTGTTTGGCAAAGGCCCGCTGAACGCGCCATCCACCAATTACATCCACACCTCGCGCCGGATTGATTCGTTGGTGTTCAATGTCTCCCCGGCACTCCCCACCGGGATCACGTTTGGGGCACTCAAGGACGGCCTGGCGGTTTATGGCACTTGGACCGCCAACAGCAGCACCAACAATCCTTATCAACTCAGCATCACGGATGGGGATGGGTCACAAGCCACCGTCGCGTTCACCTTCATCAGCAGCACCACCCAAAGCCCGCAGGGGCCGCTGACCATTGTCAGCACGAACACGTTCACCGGGACAACCAGCACCTTCCTCGGCCGCCCGCCGCATCTGAGCCAGTCGGCGACGAACACGAACGCATTCGCGATGCGGTTCTACTACAAGACTCAGGAAGGATTTGCGTGGCCGAACGATCCGACTCCTCCGACGAACGGGACCATCGTCCCCTACCTGCGACCATTTGCTTCGGGCAGTTACTCGGGCACGGGAGACGCCCCGGAGTCGCCGGCACAGCCCATCGTCTATCGGCCGGTCTGGCCGGGCACCACGTTCTCGGTGGCCTTCGGGGAAACGCTCACGGTCGCGAGCAAGGGCCGTCCGGCGATTCGCGGTCAGAGCAGCGCCCATGTGATTTACCAGCAGGCCATCGCCCTGGCGGCGACAAATTCGGCAAGGCCAACCAACGCGGCGGTGACCTTGCACGATCCCACCCGGCTCAAGAGCTTCGCGATGAAAACCAGCTCCCCCGGGTTGACCCAATTGCCCAGTGGGGTTTACTCCCAAAGCTACCAAGGCAAGGTTTACTTCCCGAATCTGCCCCCGCACTTGGCGAACCGCTTCTACTTCGATCCCGCCCT
Source organism: Akkermansia muciniphila (assembly GCA_945874145.1). Taxonomy (GTDB): domain Bacteria; phylum Verrucomicrobiota; class Verrucomicrobiia; order Limisphaerales; family SXTU01; genus SXTU01. The sequence goes on along the minus strand of CAMCFN010000088.1, from coordinate 2,386 downwards.
TGGACCCAAGGGCAGTCTGGTGTTCAAAGGCGAATTCAAGGACGAGCCGACGGGGGAAAAGTATGTGCAGCTCAACGTGCTGGCAGGCTCGGACCTGGACACGGTAAAGGCCTTGTGTCCCGCCAATCCAAAGACGGATAAGGATGATTGGGATCTAGCCGTGAGCTCCTTGGAAGTTTTGGTAGATACCTTCTACGAGAACCCCGTGATCCCGGGGCAATTCATCGCCAACCCAATTTGGACGGTGAGCCGGGGAGCCGGTGAGCTGGTTGCTATCACCAACAAAAACACGCCGGTGGACAGCTACGCGTTGAGCGCCGCCGGACCGGGTCAGGGCTACTTCACGATCATCGTGGGGAATGGCGATGCCTTCACCCCGCCGGCTGATCCGATTTCCATGTATGTGATGCGCGTCACCGGCGAGCTGTATCAGGGCGAAGTGAAGGTCATCCCCTCGGACAACCCGCTCAGCGAGTTGATCACGTTCGAGCACACGGCCGACCTCGCCGGGAAGACGGCGAACTACGAATACGAGTGGAAGGTGGCTCCGCCGGTGGATGGGTTCCCGCCCGTGACCGATGCGACGATGAGCCGCTATCAGGGGCTCACCAATGGCGCTGACATCAAGCGCTACACCCTGGGCTCCAGCGGCGTGCTGATCCTGGCGGATAACTGGCTGGTGATGCGCTATCGGCCGACGAGCCCGAACCACCCGCTCTTCAATGTCTGGTCCGACTGGACCCCACCGCAGTTCGCCGAAGGCTACGTCAAGCGCGTGCTCGCCGGGATCAACCCGTTCAACCAGCGCACCTCTGACCTCAACAATAACGCCGTGAACACCGGGGCGAGCATCCTCACCCAGGCAGGCAAGCGCTACGAAGGGGACATCGCGCTCAATCAGGACACCTTGAACAGCTACGGCCTGATCGAGATCTACGAGACAGTCCTGAACCGCGCCCGCAATCTGAGCATCAGCGCCGGCATCAACTATGGGCCGGCGAACGACTCCCTGCTCCTGGTGGCGGGCTACCTAAGCGACCTCTACAAGATAGTGGGCGACGACGCGGCCGCCGATGCCGACAACCCCACGATCGGTATCGGCACCAAGGACAAGACTTACGGTGAAGTAGCCACCGCGCTCTTCTCGTTCAAAGGCCAGGTGCCAACGTTGCTCGACGAGGAACTCGCCCTACTACAGGGACGCGATGACGTGGCGCTGCCCGGTGTGCAGTCGGCCCCAGTCTATAATCGCATGGTGTGGAACTACACCGGCGGGATTGACTCCGGCGAGGTGATCTACGCGCTGAACTACAACATTCTGGACCAAAACGTGGACGGCAAGGCGGACGCCGACGACGCAGCCGTGCTCTACCCGCAAGGTCACGGGGATGCCTACGGTCACTATCTCTCATCCTTGAAGGGGTATCACTCCCTCCTGATGAATCCTTATTTTGAGTGGATCCCGCGCGTGCAGGCGGTCACCGTGCTGGGCTTGCCGGTGACGGTTGGCTACATGGACGAGCGAAAGTTCGCCGCCGCCGCGGCTGGCGTGGCCCGCACCGGGCGGCAGATCTTCGACCTCACCTGGCGCAAATACTACCTCCCCGGCCAGAATACGGGCTGGGAAACCTTCTCCACCAACCGCGTCTCCACCCGGACGGTGACGGACGCCGGTGTCACCAACAGCATCGTCCGCGAGTGGGGAATTGACCAATGGGCCTCCCGCACCGCGCAGGGCGCGCTGGTCAACTGGGTCATCGGCAACGCGCTCTTGCCAGACGTGGACCCCGACCCGAGCCATGAAGGCATCCAGAAGGTGGACCGCACCACGGTGCCCGAACTCAATGAACTGGTCGCCACCGCCCGTGATTTAGAGGCGGCCATGGACAACGCGGAAGGCCGGTTGTCACCGCTGGGCATCACGCATGGGAGCATCGCCTTCGACATCAACCCGGCGCAGATCGTGGGCATCGATCCCAAGACGCATTTCGAGCAGGTGTATGAGCGCGCCAAGCTCGCCCTGAACAATGCGGTAGCGGCCTTTGACGACGCAAAGGACATCACGCGGCTGATGCGCTCCGAGGGGGACTCGCTGGCGGAGTTGCAGGCGCAACTCGGGCAGCAGGAGCTGACCTTTACCAATGCACTGATCGAGCTATATGGCATGCCCTATCCGGACGACAAGGGGCCAGGCAAAACCTACGTTCAGGACTACGCCGGACCAGACCTCTTTCACTATACTACGGAGTCATTTAGATAGACTACACTGATTGAGATTGATAGCGTTGTGGGGTGCCAAAGATTGATGGGCGAAAATTATCTCACAAGGCGCTGGCGCATCTGAGGGTGCTGGCGGTGCGGCGAGTCACGGAGGATGGGGAGCGGC